>NZ_LMML01000005.1:0-251 GCF_001422215.1 Methylobacterium sp. Leaf89
TCTGTTCAGTTTGCGCGGCGTGCCCGGTCATATCCGCTCGGACAACGGGCCGGAGTTCATCGCTAAGGTCGTACAGGACTGGATCGCGGCGGTGGGATCGACGACCGCCTACATCGAATTAGGCAGTCCGTGGGAGAACGGGTATTGCGAGAGCTTCAACGCGAAGCTGCGCGATGAACTCCTCGACGGCGAGGTGTTCTACACCCTGAAGGAAGCCAGCGTCGTGATCGAGCAATGGCGGCGGCACGACA
>NZ_LMML01000005.1:307-12710 GCF_001422215.1 Methylobacterium sp. Leaf89
GCGCGACCGACGATGCACTAACTTCGAACCTGGGCCACCGGATAGGGGCAGGCCAGGGACGCTTCGTGAGGATCTGATAATTGTGCCGCGGCGTGTCGCGCATCACCTGCCAGACGTCGAGGATGAAGGCGTCGCTCACCCGTTCATGGAACAGATCGCTCATCGAGTTGACGAAGATCTTGCGCGGCTTGCGCCAGCGATGTGGGATCGACAGCGCCTCGCGATCTTCGCGCACCACGCCGTTCCAGACGGTCCGCTTGCCGGTTTTTCGGGTCAGCCCGGCATATTTGTCGACGCCCATCGCTTCGAGACGCTTCGCCATCTCCATCGCATAGCAATGCGTGCAGCCGGCGGTGACGATCGAACACCCCGCGACGGGATTCCAGGTGGAGTCGGTCCACTCGATCTGGGTTTCAGCCATGCCGCCCTCCCGAGCGATGCCAGACGGTGATCGACATCAGGCCGCTCCACGTAGCGGATTGACGAATCGAAGCCCGGCGAAGTCTTTCTCATTGTCGGTGACGACGATGCAATTGTTGGCATCGGCGACCGCCGCTACGATCATGTCGAGGCCGCTGCGCGGCTGGCCGGCAATCTTCCCGTCGGCCATCAGCCGCGCCCAGATCAGCCCTGCCCGGTCATCGAACGGCAGGATGCGCCCCGCGAACAAGGCCTGCGGCCCTTCGGGACCGGCAAACCATGCTTCCAGCGCCTCGCGCTTCCTTCCTGCCGGCTTCTCCAAAACGCCTCGGCGGATTTCAGCGACCGTCAATGACGCGATGAACAGCGCATTGTCGCGCTTCTCCGCCATCCAGTCGAGCAGAGAGGCGGAAGGCGTCGGCTTGACGACGTTGCTGATGATGTTGGTGTCGAGCAGGTATTGCGTCACAGATCGACCCTACGCCCTTCCTCGTGGGCGCGACTGAGGTCGAGATCGGCGCCAACGAGCGGCGAGCGGCGCAGCGCCTGGAGGATGCCGCCCTGATGCGGCGGCTCGCCGGACACGATCTGCTGAACCATCGTGCGCGCCTGCGTCGCCTCGGGTCCGTCATCGGCAAGCCGACGAGCGAGGGCGCGGATCAGTTCGCGGTCTGCGTCGAGCGCCTGAACCTCGAAGCGCGCGATCCCGCGCTGGGCCTGACGCGACCGATAGTTGCGGATCGCCCGCTTCTGTGCGGCATTGCTCATCGCCAGGCTCCTATAATATGGCTGGATATATATCCTACCACGATCTTTCAAACAATGGCCTTGTCAGTGCCTTCGATCCTATGGATGCGCGCCCCGCTCTCTCGCGTGAGACCGCTGGACGGTAGAAGATCGACATGCCGCCTCCTACCTTAAAGGCAGCAAATCTAGGGCACCGAACACGATGTCATCGATGACTACTTCCGTGAACAGCGCCGGCTCAAGTAACTGACGGGGATCGGTCATACGGCATCAGCTATCGCCAAGGCATATCGCGCACCGCAGCTTAGGTAAGTAAAGCGTCGTGGACTAGCCACTCACAGCAGCCGAAAGCGCACGACCGAGATCGGCGGGGAAGCGGCCGCCGCTCCACATGCCTTCGAAAGCGGTGTTGGTGAGGGCGACGAGGGTCACGCCTCTCTCTCTGTCAAACAGCCAGCTATGGCCGTAGGCGCCGCCCCAGCGCCAAGCTCCGGGCGCGTCGGCGACGCCGGCTGCCGCCGGGTCTCGCAGGACGGAGAAGCCGAGGCCGTATCCCCAGCCGGGCGAGCCCTCGATGGCGATGCCCTCGATCTGGTCGCGGCCCATCTCGGCAACAGATTCCGGTGACAGGAGCGGGACGCTGCCTCCGGTCACCGCTTCGAGAAGAGCAATCACATCCCCCGCCGTGCCGACCATTCCCGCGCCGCCCGACGTGAAGGCGCCAGGCTGGAAGATGCGCGACGGGTCCATCACAACGCCGGCCATGCCCGGCACGAAAGGCAGCGCATCCGGCTCGCGCATCCGGCGCGGACGCGGACTGTCGTCGGCATAGGCCACGGCGACCGGGGCGTGTCCGCGTCCCGGTTTCCTCCATCCTTCACCTCGATCCGCGCCCGGCCTCCCCACGGATCGCCGGGCGCTTCCTGTTTCCCAAGGAGCCCATCCATGTCCGCCCATCTTATCTTCGACGCCGCGCCGCTCGGCGCACTCGTGCGCTACTCCGACGGCACGCCCCGGCCACCCGCCCGCTTCACGAAGAAGCTCGCCGCCTGGCGCCAGCGCAACGGCATCGGCCGTCTCACGCGCAAGCAGCCCGCGCGGGAGCGCCCGACCTACGTCTCACCGCCGTCCTTCACGCTGCATGAGGGGGATTTCGGCGACAGCAGCGTCATCATCGTCACGGTGTCCCGCCAACGCCGCCCGCGCGCTCGACCCATATGTCGCCCTATCCGAAGACGACACCCGCCCCGTGCCGCTTTCACGGGCCTTCCGCCTTTCGATCGAGCCGGACCACGGGCCGTCGACGCTATGGATCCGCGACGAGGACGGCGGCGATCCGGACGGCGTCATCCGCTTCGCCCTCCATTGCGCCCGGCTCTTCGGCCTCGGCGGCCTCTGGGGCTTCGCTTACGCGCGTATCCCCGATCGCTGCGAACCGGATGCGATCGGCGGCGGCGCGCATCTCCTCAATCTCGGCACCGGGCGTATCCTCGCCTCGGTCGATGCCGTCCGCTGGTTGAGCGAGCGCCTCGATGCCGGGGAGATCGATCATGCCTGAGATCATCGAAACCACCGTCTATCGCATCAACGAACTGAACGCGGTCGCCTGCGACAAGGCGAAGTTACCGTTTTCGACCAGAAAGCGTCGTTCGCGGATGGGGCCTCGAACGGCAGCTTCCACTAGAACCAGCCATTCATTCAGAGCGAAGTCGCTCGGTAGCAACGCGCCCCAAGAGTTGCCGTTCAATGAGCTGATCTTGATCCCAAGAGCTGCCGCCGGAGTGGTCTGAGATGGGTCTAATCTCGCCGTGTAGCAAACGCCGCTACCACTTCTCTGGCTGCGGTCGATCCGGAGTCCGCTAGAATGGCCAGGACCGCGCGCCCACTGGTGCGTACATCATTACTCGAGTCGGAAAGAGGCTTGAGCAAGACGGCCGCTTTGTTCGCCAACCCGTTATAGGACCAAAAGCTTTCATCGGGGCCGTGGAGCTGGGTCCAATGCGCCAGCCATGGCAGGAACCAGCGCACCCGCTGGTCGGGGCTCATGCGTTCGACGATCTGGATCACCGAATAGGCGCCCGCCGGCAGATGCGCGGTCGCGCGCACCCAGCGATCGACCGCACCGAGCACATCCTCCAGATGGGGCCAGTCCGGGGGCAATGGTGTGTAATAAGGCCCAACGAAACCCGCCGCCCCGGCGCCATGCGACAGGTGATCGTGCCGACCGCGACGCTCTGGAATCGCGTGCTCTAGCATCCAGTCCGCGGCAGGCTGCCAGCTCGACCAGAAGCCGGGATCAGGCCGTTCGCCGCTTTCCACGAGGGATGCCATCGCACCTTCGAGATACTCGCCGACCAGATCTTCGGGCCGGTCGTGACGGGAAAATGCGATCAACGCCCTCCATTCATCCCCTCCGCCATGGGCGACCGTGAACCGGCCCAGTTCCTTGGCGAGCCCGTAACCCCATTCATAGGGAAACTGCCGATCGTGCCGATCGGTGTCCTCCGAATAGGCGCGTGTCCATTCGACAAGCTTGGTCAGATAGGTCGAAAATAGCGCGTAGTGCTTGCCGCCATCGGTGAGGCGGGCCCAGTCGAGACCCTTGGTCAGCGCCAGCGCCCGGCCCCAACTGAGGACGCGTTTAGCCGGCATATAGAGCCGTTGCAGCGGGCGCGGCCATTTGCCGGTCCAGACCCATTTCCAGCTATCGGGGGCGGGAGGCAGCAGTGGGGCGCGAACTCCGTGAGAACCGAGCGCCCAGCGCATCGCTCGCCTGCGCTCCCGGGCATTTTGGCGCTTCGCCTCTTCGCGCTGCCGGTCGCCGCGCCACCACCAGCCTATATTGACGACGCAGGTGTCGAGCGCGGCGATGTGCAGCGCCCGCACGAAATCTGGGCGCAGCGACCATTGCAGTCCTTCAAGAGTCCCTCGGGAGATCGCGTGCACGCGGTGCAGTGCAAGGAAAGTGACTTGGACGTCGATGGTCGCGTTCGCAGGCCCTCGGCTCGCCAGGCTTGCCAAGCCCCATGCGGCCAGGACCTGAAAGTCGTCGAACAATATCGCATAGTCGTCGACATCCTCACGCTCGCCCCCCGATGCTCCGAGCAAAAGCCAGTGTTCGATCCAGGCGCGACGGGTGGCCAGTTCCGCTTCGCTCAAATGCCTTGCAGCAACTGCTGCCGTGCCGACGATGGCGGCGCCGCCGAACCTGCGCGCAAGATCCAGATGAGCATTATCGGCATCCTCGAGCGCGGCGGCGAGTCGGGTTGCGCGCTCGATCGCGTCGGCAATGGGTATGGCCTGCGAGAGGCTTCGCTGTTCGCGGGTGGCGCGGATCCAGTTCGCAAGCGCGGTGGCCTCGCCGAGCAAGCGGTTGGCCGTGCCCATCGCTTCCATCTCGGGCAGCGCTTCCTCGGGTGGGGAGATGCTGACCTTCACACCTTGCTCGGCTTCTTCGAAGACGAGTTGCCTGGGATCGCCATCCGACCGGTATCGTTCGATTTGCGCGGTCCGCTCCGACACGAGCGCCTGGTTATCCAACTCGTCCTCGAAGCTGGCGAGATCATCTGCGGTCCAGGCGAGCCGCGCGGCATCGAAGCGCTGGCGCACCTCGCCGCCGGCCATCAGCCGGAACGGCAGAAGCAGAGCATGGTGGAGCGGACTGCGCTTCATGTGGCGCTGATGATTGCGCTCGTTCGCCTGAAAATGGATATTCTCGGCCGAGAAGACACCGATCCGATGCGCTCCCCCTTGATCGTCGATGTGCCGGTGGATGTCATATTCCCAAAGGCGGGGCAGTGCGAGGAAGGCGCCTGCGGAGTCGATGGCGCCCGCCGTGTTCACTTGCTCGGTCACGATCGCGATCAGGGGCGCTGCGGTGGCGACAAGACCCTGGTCCTGGAGCACTAGATCGATCAGCTCGGCAACGGGGCGGCCGACTTCGGCCTGACGGCCAAGCCAGTCGTCGAGCGCGAGATAGACCGATCCCAGAACGTTCGATCCGAGAATGCCGCGCGACCATCGATAGACCGGATCGTCGCCCCACAGCGTGACCTTGCGGTGGCCCAGGTCGATGACAAGGGGCCGGGGTCGCCTCCTATCGTAACATTTGGAACGCCACCGCCAATGCACGCTCGCACGCCGCTCGAGCGCATGGAACAGGCGAAGCGCCTGTGCCGAATCCGCCTCGAACAATTGATCGAGGCCGGCCCGCAAGGCTGAGGAGGGCGACATGCCCTGGTCGCTGCCGAGACCAGCGCGCTCATAATCATGCCATTGGAACAGCTCCCTGCCGAACGGGCCATCGCGGCGCGCGCGCCGCCGGCGGGGGAGGAACTGGCGCAGGCAAAGGTCGGTCCATGCCTGCGGGAGCTTTGCCGGAACTCTGCCATGCGACTCGATGATATCCGTTCGCGGGCGTCCGAGACTCTTTCCGGTCGTGAGGCGTCGCAGATAGGCATTGACCGTCGTGGGCGAGGACTCCACGCATGCGACGAGCACCTCGCGGAGACGGTCTTCGACCTTCTCCCAGCCACGATAGTGGTCAAGCTTTACCCCGAACGGCTCTCGGCGATCGTCAAACGTCTCGACGTAGCAGGCGTCCTCGATCTCGATCAGCCATTCGTGCACGATCTTGGCGAGGCTTTCGGAGAAGCCATTGGGAATATTCGCCGTGGCCCGCGCGAATATCGCTGCGACCTCCGAGAGCCGCGGCACAAGCTTTCCTGGCCATTCCCGCCAATGCGGTAGCGACCACCTCAGGAACGGAACCCAGCTCGGGTAGTGGGGCTGCCGCCAATAGGCCGCCATGGTGTAGCGGGTCTCTTCATCCCGGTCCGCGAGCAGAGCAAACATCCGTTCGTCGAGGCGCGTTTCGAAGACGATCAGCGTGTCGAGCACGCGCAACAACAGGCTGGCCTTGTCGGAGAGGAGGTTCTCGGACAGGCGCGCCAATATCTCGTCCGAGCGTTCCGAATAGAGTGGTGCCGCGAGCACCGCGCGAGCCCAGGCCGGGTCCAGCCCTTCTGCGGCGTCTAGGTTGGCGAGCATTTCCCGCCATCCTGCGACGTCACCCGTCTCCAGGAGCAGCTGGGCGCTCAACCTGACGGCCCGGAGCCACCAGAGCGGTTGATCGGCGGCGGCAAGGATTGCCGGGAGTTCGCTGCGCCGGGCATTGAGATGCCGGGCGAGCAGCCAGTCCTCGTGCACGTCATAGACCAGGCGAAACGCATCGCGGTTCGGGAGCTGAAGGACGGTACCTTCGTCGATCAGCACCTGCAGCCCGTCCGGATTTATCTCGGATCGGCCGGGGAGCCGGACTGGCACCGACACGAGCGCCGCTCCGATTTCGGCCAGCGCCCTGCTTCGCCGCGCTTCCCCAGACGCCCAGGCGTCGGCGATGTCGAGCTCGGTCCAAGTCTCAGCCGGCGGTGTCCCCCGCTTGAGCAGTTCCCGGATGAGGAACAGCGAACGGTTCTGGCGGCCTAGGTCGCGACGCGCCAATAGCGGTGCAAAGCTTGGAAACGCTTGGGCCAGCAGTTTGGTATCAGTATCGGTGATGCCTTCGACGGCGACTGCGGTTCCCGTTTTGGTGATCCCGGCTTCGACGAGCGCGTCCGCGACCAAGTCCCGATCCTGGTAAGAGCGGGCGCTGGTAACGATCCGCCAGCGGTCGCGGTTTTGAGAGGCTGCAATTGCGCGCAAGAGATCGAGGACGACCCCGCGTCCGGCCGACATCAGCAAGCGATCGGCGCCGTCGATCACGCACAATGCCTCGCCATCGCTACTGGCCAGATCGATCAATTCCGCTGGGTCGCTATCGACGCCGAGTTGCGAGCAATGCTGGACGAGGCTGGTCGCGGACACGCGATTATCCTTGAGCACGATACGCGGCCGATCGAAGGTCTGCGCGAGACGCTTCAGGATCGCGGACTTGCCCGTGCCGCCGTCGCCCGTCAGCCGGACAACGCGTTCCTCTGCAAAGGCCTCACTCGCGCGTCTCCAGGTCTCGGGCCGTTCTATGGTAATCTCGGTTGAGCCAAGCCGGAGCGTGTCGTCGATGCTGGCTAGCGCGGCGTCCCCGGCCGTCGCAACCCGCGCGAGGTCATCCTGTGCCGCCGGGGCCTGCTCAGGGTAGAATTGCCGGATGACAGGGTGGTGCTGCGCGATAAGCGCCAGCAGCGAACCCCATCCCAGGACTTCCACCGGGAACTGTCCAACAGCAACCCGCGCCGTGCTTGTCATTCGCGCATGTTCCTGAAGTTTGGCGTCGTCAGGCGCGGTGGTGACAAAAATCCAACGGGACAAGTTCGGCTGAAAATTATTAGCTTTAACAAGCTCCGCATCAAACTCGGCCTTGGTGGCTTTGGATTCGTATCCGAGATCCTTGCCCTTGCACTGAACGCCAACCCAGCTACCGGGCTGATCCAAGAGCTCGACAAAGACGTCAACACCATGCTGGGGCTGTCCCCGGCGACCGTTTTTCGAAGCGAGGGGGTTTTTGAAGACAGCTGCAAATAAGGCGCGGCAGAGTTCTTCGAACGTCTCCCAGTTGCGCGGTGGTCCGATTTGCTTGTCTAAAAAATCCACCACATTGCCCACCTGTTGAGGCTAACTTTCTCACATCGGCGCACAGCTTAGTCCAGTGTGTTTTCTGCGAGCCATCGTTTGCGAACGGTGACCGCCGCTGAAACATGATCGGACCGCGTCGTTGCAATCGCGATCCTCGCTATTGCGCGTTTCGCTTGAACGCGCGAGCGATCGTTCGCACATCTGGGGTATGGCAGAAGAGGGGTCCAGTATCGACACCGAGCATGGATCGAGCCCGGCATCGCGCGGTGCGGCCGGCGCCTATATCGAAGGCGAGCTCGGCGCGCTCTATCTGCTGGCGCTTCTGACCGGCAATAGGGCGCCGGGGCTGCCCGATGCGCGCGTCACCAGCGTGCGCTTCCAGGGCGTCGAGCAAGGTTTCAAGCTCGACGACCTCATCATCAAGGGCGTCGGCGCCAGAGGGGATGCGCTGCTCGAAATCCAATCGAAGCGCGACATCCAGTTTTCGCCAAAAGACGCGGTCTACAAGGACGTCGCCCATCAGATCGCCAGCAGCACGATCGACGACGTGCCGGCGGAGCGCCATCTGTTCGGGATCGCCACGCAGCGTACCAGCCGCAAGATTTCGGGCGCCTATCAGGATGTGCTGGGCTGGGCGCGCAGCGCAGAAACAGCGTACGAGTTCTTCACTCGGCTGGGCGCCAAGGGCGTGGCGAACGACGACATGCGGGCGTTCGTCGCGACGACGCGCGCGCATCTGGTCGCGGGCGGTGTCGCTGATGAGGATGAGGCGATCTGGCGGCTGCTCCGCCGGATGCTGATCCTCGAATTCGATTTCGAGGCAAGTGCGCCGATCGCGCGGACCTATGGTCTGGCGCTTGCGCGGATGGCGCTGGCCGACGAGCAAGTCGCACGCGCCGAGGCGCTGTGGAGCCGGTTGGTCGATATCTCGATCCAGACAGGCACGCGGGGTGGCGAAATCGACGCTGCCGCGCTCAAGGCCAATCTCGCCGAGGCCGATTTCAAGCTCGCCGGTGAACGCGATTATGGCCCGGCACGCGCGCGGCTCGCCGAACTCGCGCATAACACCCTCGCGCCGATCGGGACGAGCGTCGCGGGCGTGACGCTGCCACGGCTGATGGCGGTCGCGGCGCTCGACGAGGCGGCGGAGACGCAGCGCTTCATCGTCGTGCGCGGCGAGCCTTTCATCGCGGCGGCGCAGACGATCGCCGACAAGGGTTGTGCCGCCCTTTCCGCGTGGGAAGACGGGAGGAAGCTGCCAGAGATTCTAGCGGGATTGCGTGCAGCTCAAGCTCTAGGCGAACCGACACCGCCCGAACTGATCGACGCTGTCCAAGCCGGGGTTTCTGGTCTGCTCGCGACCGATCTTGATCCGGACGACATCACCCGCATTCTTGCGGCTGCCGACAACCATGAAGGTAGTCTGCCGCCCGAGCTTTTCGCCGAGATCGAAGGCGCCACGCAGCGAATGATAGAGGAACTGCCGGATAATCTCGGCCATATGGATTCAGAATCCACGCTGGAGGACTGGGGCAAGACGATCGAAAAGCTCGCCGCCCGATTCCATGGCGATCCGCGCGTCTTCGAGCGCGCCCATGCCGCCCTCAAGCAGCGAACTACGCAATTGCGCGAGACTGAGGCTAAGGACACTGAGGCGAGTTTCACGGGTGCTGCGGATCTGCCGGGTGACAAATTCGACGATGCCGCACTGGCGAGTCTATTTGGATCGCTCGGTGCGTCGACCGTTGCCATAAGCGCGGTGGACGACGACGATTTGGGCGATTTCGACAATCTACCGTTTTAGCGCCGCGAGACTGCAGAAAGATCGACTTACCCATCTATTCCACAATAGATTCAGCGACTCGTGGCAAGGAGGAGGGTCTCTTTATCCACCAAGAGGCCTGAACGAACAGCGGCTTCCGGGTGCTTAGCATCCGGCATCAAATGTCCGGTCTTTGAGTGCTCTTGCTGACGGCCCGCTTCGCGGCGTACGGTCGGCGGCTTCTATCAAATGCAGACCTTCGCCGTGGGTGACCTGAACGATCGGCTCTGGTCGGCAGATGCCTCGCGCATCCCTGTTCACTAGGATCCCCAGGCGATCTTCAAACCGCCAGAGCGTTTCTAATTAATCAGAGAAGTGACCAGGTGGTAGCCCCGCCGCTTAGCTCAGTGTGACGTTGAGAACGGAGTGATGCGATTGTCAGACACATCATCGAACGACGAGCTGTTCGACTTCAAAAAGCTTAGCCCTCGTGATTTCGAACTCCTCGTTCGCGCCTTGCTCTCTCAAGCCGGGTCACCTGTAATCGCGCAGTCACGACCGGGCCAAAACGCCCCCGATTTCGAAGCAGTGTCACCGACCGGCGAACGCATGATCGTCGAAGTGAAACACTATCGCCGGCTGATCCCAAGCGCGATCGTGCGCCAATTTTCCGGCGACATTGCCCGCGCCCGGCTCCAGGTGCCCAACACCAAGGGCTTGCTGGTCGTGTCCGGTGACCTGTCCTCAGCGGCGCGACAGGCCATCGTAGACGAGGGTGGCCTAGACGTGTGGACGGGAGACGACCTTCGTCGGCTGTTGCAGCGCTTTCCCAATGTTGCAAACGCTGCAGCGAACAGCGCGGCGGCATCGCAGTTGCTCCAGATGATGACGACCGCGGCTGCGACGCCAACGCCGCCGCGCTCGCTTTCAGCGCAGTTCGGAGAACGACTCGATGCCATAAAGGCCGGCAAAGACGATTGGAGCAAGTTTGAGGATTGGGGCACCGAGATCCTGACCGAGATATTCAAGCCCGACCTTGGACCGCCTGATCAACAGACGAGAACCGACGATGGCCTGGACATCATGGACGCAATTTTTCCCATACGCGCTGGAAGTCCACCCTTGGCGCTGGTCCGTGCTGAGTATGGAACCCGGTTTGCGGTGGCTGAATACAAGAATTACGCCGGTCCGATCGGCCCCAAACAAGTCGAGTCCATTCAACAGTATCTCTGGATCCCGGCGAAGCGGCAATTTGGCCTGCTGGTCTCGCACGAACTTCCGGCGCCGCAGGCGATTATCCAACGGCGCCGGGCTTGGCTCGAGCACCAGAAGATGATCGTTTTCCTGAGCGCGTCCGATCTTATAGGCATGCTAGAGATCCGCGAGAGCGGCGAAGAGCCGTTCGAGGTGATCGACGCTCAGCTCGAAGAGTTTTTTCGCACGCTCAGTCCGTGACCTTGAAGCTCCGGACCGCCTGCAACGCTACGGTGGGCGGGTCGTTTGGCTGATGCCAGACCAGTTCGCGCTGAGCGAATGGTGGGTGCTGGCAGAAGCTGCCATTCAGAGCCTGGCTGGCTAACGATGCAATCTAGTCGTCATCGGTCAACGACGTGTCTTTCGGTCGAAGGGCTCTATCTCGCTGCCGTCATTCACAGCCCAAGCAACTTTCCACGTACCGGCATCGGTAGCGACGAGCTGCATAGAGTTTTGCTTCTCGATAATTGCACGCCGCTCTACGATGTTCCGCTACTACCCTTGAAAGCGTCCTTCTCCGTCACTGACCTTGCTCCGCAAAGGAGAAAGGCATGTCCGCGACGAAGATCCTCTGGGGCCAGATCCTAACCGTCTTCTTGATCGTGCTCGCCACCACCTGGGGCGCGACCGAATGGGTGGCGTGGCGGTTGGCCTTCCAGCTCGAACTCGGACCGCCCTGGTTCTGGCTCCTCGGCTTTCCCTTCTATCTGCCGCCGTCCTTCTTCTGGTGGTGGTACTCGTACGACGCCTATGCGCCGTCGATCTTCGTGGAGGGCGCGTACATCGCGGCGTCCGGCGGGTTCTTCTCGATCGCGGTAGCGATCGGCATGTCGGTCTGGCGTGCCCGCGAAGCGAAGAAGGTCGAGACCTACGGCTCGGCGCGCTGGGCCGACCCTGCGGAGGTGAAGGCGGCCGGGCTCCTCGACCCGGACGGTGTCGTGCTCGGCAAACTCGATCGCGCCTATCTGCGCCATGACGGCCCGGAGCATGTGCTGTGCTTTGCGCCGACCCGCTCGGGCAAGGGCGTCGGCCTCGTCGTACCGACGCTGCTGACCTGGCCCGGGTCCGCGATCGTCCACGACATCAAGGGGGAGAACTGGCAGATCACCGCCGGTTTCCGCGCGCTGCACGGTCGCGTGCTATTGTTCGATCCGACCAACGTGAAGTCAGCCGCCTACAACCCGCTGTTGGAAGTCCGGCGCGGTGAATGGGAGGTTCGCGACGTACAGAACGTCGCCGACGTGCTGGTCGACCCGGAAGGCTCGCTCGACAAGCGGAACCACTGGGAGAAGACCAGCCATTCGCTGCTCGTCGGAGCGATCCTGCATGTCCTCTACGCCGAGGCCGACAAGACGCTGGCCGGCGTCGCCGCCTTCCTGTCGAACCCCAAGCAGCCGATCGAGTCGACGCTGAAGGCGATGATGACGACCGCGCATCTGGGGGACGCCGGCGTCCACCCCGTTGTCGCGTCGACCGCGCGCGAACTGCTCAACAAGTCCGACTCAGCGTGAGTCCTGCTCAAACAGGCTTGGTATAACGGGCTCGACGCGGCTCGCAGTCCACGTCGCCGAGTCTCAGGACGCGGAGAAACGAAAGCGCCCCGAGGATCTCTCCTCGAGGCGCGTGACGACGAAAGCGGCCAGATGATCG
>NZ_LMML01000006.1:0-251 GCF_001422215.1 Methylobacterium sp. Leaf89
TCTGTTCAGTTTGCGCGGCGTGCCCGGTCATATCCGCTCGGACAACGGGCCGGAGTTCATCGCCAAGGCCGTACAGGACTGGATCGCGGCGGTGGGATCGACGACCGCCTACATCGAACCGGGCAGTCCGTGGGAGAACGGGTATTGCGAGAGCTTCAACGCGAAGCTGCGCGATGAACTCCTCGACTGCGAGGTGTTCTACACCCTGAAGGAAGCCAGCGTCGTGATCGAGCAATGGCGGCGGCACGACA
>NZ_LMML01000006.1:308-14977 GCF_001422215.1 Methylobacterium sp. Leaf89
ACGCGACCGACGATGCACTAACTTCGAACCTGGGCCACCGAATGGGGGCAGGCCAGGAACGTAGGGAACGCGAGATCAGCGGTAGAGGGTTAGAACTGCTGATGCTTCAACGAGTTAGTTGGAGCGGGCGATCGGGATCGAACCGACGACATTCAGCTTGGGAAGCTGACGTTCTACCACTGAACTACGCCCGCACGACGCGGAGGGGAGGCCGCGACGGTAGCCGCCAGGGCCACGAGCGGGACCATATCAGACCTACATCCGTTGTCCACGGGTCGGCGGCGCCAGGGACACCCAGGCGTACGTTCACAAGGCTAGGGGTTTCCGCTAGGTTCCGACTACCTTCCCGGCTTGGCCGCCCGCGCGCCCGTCGCGGCGTAGCATCGGCCGAACGTTCTCCATACGTCCCCCATACAGGATGCCAACCCTGCGCATGACGGCCAGCACGTGACGACGATCGACGAAACTCCAGGCCCGAGCCGGAACGCCCGACTTATTCTAGCGTCGGCCTCACCCCGGCGCCTCGCACTCCTGCAGCAGGTCGGCATCGACCCCGATGCCCTACTGGCATCTGATATCGATGAGACGCCACGGAAATCGGAGACGCCGCGCGAACTCGCCCGACGCCTTGCGCGCGAAAAACTCGCGGCCGCCGGGGCTGCAGCGCGGCGGCGGGATGACATGCGCGAGGCCTTCCTCGTCGCGGCGGATACGGTCGTGGCAGTGGGGCGTCGGGTGCTCCCCAAGGCCGAGCTGCCGGGTGAGGCGGCCGATTGCCTGCGGCTGCTCTCCGGGCGCCAGCACCGGGTCTACACGGCCGTCTGCCTCCTCACGCCCCAAGATGTCCGGCGTGAGCGGGTGGTGGAGACCCGGGTGCGCTTCAAGCGCCTGTCCTCCCGCGACATCGAGGCTTACCTCGCTTCCAACGAGTGGCGCGGCAAGGCCGGAGGCTACGCTATTCAGGGTCTGGCCGGGGCCTTCGTGGTCAAGCTCGTGGGATCGTACAGCGCGGTGGTCGGGTTGCCGCTCTACGAAACAGTCAGTCTCCTGGATGGGGAGGGCTTTCCAGTCCGCAGTGCCTGGGGAGGTCCCGCATGAGCGATCCGAACCCTGGCCGCAGACGCTCTGGCCCCATGCAGCTCGACCTGTGTCCGATTTGCAAGAAGGCGTCCGAGCCTGCCTACGTTCCGTTCTGCTCCGCCCGCTGCGCCGATATCGACCTCGGCCGTTGGCTTACTGACCGCTACGCCATCCCCACCGCAGAGGATGAGGACGAGGACGCCGATGGCGTCGAGCCACGCCCGGACCAGACCGCCTGAAGATCGTCGCTCCGGCGCGAAAAGCGCCCGTCAAAATCTCTTCCAATCGAGGCTGGACAGGCTGCAATCCACCCCCTATACCCCCGCTCCAGCCGGTGCCGCTTACGCGAACCGGCTGAGGCCCAGGTAGCTCAGTTGGTAGAGCATGCGACTGAAAATCGCAGTGTCGGCGGTTCGATTCCGTCCCTGGGCACCATTGATTCCCGAGTTCTAACGGACGTTCCGTCTTTCGGTATCAACCATCGCACTGCGGTGGATGGCGGGGTCTGAGTGGCTCTGTCAGGCCGGTCGAGTCTGCTGCGCGAGCCGTATAGAGACTGCCTCGCCTCGGACTGACCGTCGGTCACAATGCGCCGCCATCTTGGCTCCCTGTGCTTTCGACCCGGCCCGTGGCTCCTCCGACGCGGGTTCCGCCGCGTCGGAGGAGGGAACGAACCGCGCACAAGGGGCGTCATCCTTCGACTCTGTTGAAGTTGGAGGAGACTGCCATGGACGATGATCGCGTTTGGTCGTTCGAGAAGAGCTTATGGACTGGCGACGCAAACCATTACCGCGAACTGGTCGACGACGAGTGTCTCATGGTCTTGCCGACGCCGCCCTTCGTGCTCAGCGGCGCACAAGCGATCGAGGCGGTTGCCGCGACCCCACGCTGGTCGGGCATTAAGATCACGAAAGGCCAGATCTCGCGTCCCCAGGAGGGTCTCATCATCATCGCCTATCATGCCAAGGCATCGCGCGACGACGAGTCGTACGAAGCCAATTGTACGTCGACCTATCGCCGGATCTCACATGAAGTCTGGCAGGTCGTCCAACACCAGCAGACGCCGCCCCTCGCCATTCCCGCTGTTAACGACTGACCGTCACACACAACGGCCCGCCGCCTCTGCTTGGGGCGGGTCGTTGGACCGGATGCGATGAGGCTGCACGGGGCATCCTGCCGATGTACGATGCCCCGTTGACCGCCTTCAGCCGGCGCCATACCCGCCTTCCTTATTCGTCGGGTGCCGGCTGGGCGAGTGGTCGTCGTAACCGCCCGTCTCCGGCCCCCGATTACGGGACGGCTCGACACTGCCGGGTGAGGTCGGGCCGGCCTCGGCGGCATCGTTGCTGGTCCGCGGTTCGACGAGCGACTTGGCCCTAGGCGGGATGGCGCGGGTATCCGTTTCTGCCTTGTCCGAAGTCATGCTTCCCTCTCAGGTTCGTGCTTCATACGGGGAAGAGACCGCCGAGGATCGGGTTCCATCCACCGTGAGCGCGGCGCAATTTCGGCCCCGATGAGGTGAGCCATGGACGCCGCGGCGATGGTCGCTGTCGGGCGACGGCGGCGGGTGTTGCGCGACGGCGACGGCACCACTGCAACTGTGCGCCGCGCGTATAGGAGGACACCATCCTCGCGATCGGCATGTCATGAACCCCAGCCGATAACAGGCTGGTTTGGACCATGGACATGAAGACAGCTGGGTTTCGCCGGACAATGCAGGGCGCGCCGATTGCCGTCCTCCTGGCCCTCGCGTTGGGCAGCCCTTCCGCGAGGGCCGGTTCGGCGGCACAGCCGGGGCAGACGGTGGGGCAACCGCCGGGTGCGCCGTTGCCGGTGGGCCTCTATTTCATCAACACGTCGAGTTTTGGCTCGCGCGATCTCGCTCCACGCTCCACCGACTCGAACATCAACCTGCCGTCGTTCATCTGGGCGACCCCGGCGGAGGTCGTCGGAGGACGACTGCAATTCGTCGTCCTGCAACCGATCGTGGCGTCGAGCACCCGGGGGGCTGCCTACCAGAGCGGGTTCGGCCAGACGCTGCTGGCCGCGCAGGTGGCCTGGAAGCTCGGGCACGACGTGAACTTCAGCTACCTCCTCGGCGCTTATCTCCCGAGCGACACGGAGATCGTCATCCAGAACCCGGTCCTGCATCAGCGCTTCGCCATCACCTACAACGGCGACGGCTGGAATCTGACGGGTAACTTCCTCTATGGCACCTTCTTCGACACGCGCTCGTCCAGCGGGACCTTTTACCCGGACTTCCTCAATCTCGACCTCACGGCCACGAAACATTTCGACCGGTGGGAGGTCGGGCCGGTCGCTTTCGGATCGACCGATCTCCCGACGCACGATCCGAGCTACGCACGTCAGGGCCAAGTCGCGGTGGGCGCGCTCGTCGGCTACAATTTCGGCCCCGTGAACCTTCAGGCCTACGTCACGCGCGACATCGTTCAGCGCAACTATGCAGGCCTCGAGACCCGTGGGTGGCTGCGCGCCACGGTGCCGATTTACCAAGACAAGGACCTGCCGGAGGGATCACGTCCCATCCTGCGCAAGTTCTAGGACGAGCCCAGCGCAGGCTACGCTGGCCTGCGCGAAATGCACGCAAGCTGGCCTCCTTCGCGCAACAGCCGGCTGCTTCGTGCGTATGTTCCTCAGCCGGCGGATCGCTGGGTTTGATGAGGAGGCGGGTGCATGAGACACAAGGCCCTGCGGGATCAGGTTATTGTCATCACCGGGGCCTCTAGCGGCATCGGATTGACGACCGCGCGAATGGCCGCCCAGCGGGGCGCCCGAGTCGTGTTGGCGGCCCGCAGCACCGATGTCCTCGCGCGCGTGGTCAGCGAGATCGAGGCCGAGGGCGGTCACGCCGTCGCCGTGACGGCGGATGTCGGTCGGCGCGACGACGTGCAGGCGATCGCCGACGAGGCGCGGGCGAGCTTTGGTGGTTTCGACACCTGGGTCAACGTTGCCGGGCTGACCGTTTACGGCCCATTGAGCGCGATCGACTACGCCGATCATGAGCGCCTGATCCAAACCAATCTCTGGGGTACGGTGAACGGCTCCCTCGTCGCGGTCGAGCACCTGCGCCGGCACGGCGGAGCCCTGATCAATGTCGGAAGCGTCGCCTCTGACCTCGCCTTCCCGTTCCAGGGCCTCTACGCAACCTCCAAGCATGCCGTGAAGGGATTCACCGACACTCTACGCATGGAGTTGATCGCCGAGGGCGCGCCAGTCTCGGTCATCCTGGTCAAGCCTACCTCCATCGACACGCCCTTGCCGAACCGGGCGCGCAATTACATGGACCGGGAGCCGACGCTGCCCCCGCCAATCTATCCGCCGTCCGAGGTCGCCAACGCCATCCTCCACGCGGCCGTACATCCGCAGCGGGACATCTTCGTGGGCGGGGCCGGCAAGATGTTCGTCATGGGCAAGGAGTTCGTGCCCGGCGCCTACGACGAACTCGCGCCCGCCATCATTGCCCTGCAGAAGCGTTCCGAGACGCCCCGGAACCCGACCGGTGCCCTGCACGCCCCGGTTCAGGCCGGCGCAGAGCGTGGCGACCCGCCGATTTACGTGATGCGCACCAGCGCCTACACGCGCGCCACACTCCATCCACTGACCACCCTGTCGATCGCCGCCGGTCTCGCGACGGTGACAGCCCTGGTTCTCGGGCGGCGTGCCAAGCGTCCGTTGTGAGGCGGCCGACCTCAGACTGACTCAGATTTCCGGATTGGTTCGGACGGAGAATCGATCCCGGGCGGTGATCCGGTCCGCCACGAAGTCGTGGACCTCGCGCTGGAAGATCTCTTGGCAGAGAAAGGCGCGCTCGAGGTCGAGACGCTCCTCCTCAATGTCGATGTACCAGCAGCGTCGCCGCCCGCTCCAGCGGTAGCTTCGTCCCTTCAGGACGTCTTTCGTGGCGATGGGAGAGCCCGTGGCCCAGACGCGCACCGTCGGCTTGCGCGCGGTCTCGAGCAGGCAGGCGAGAGCCAAACGCCCAGAGGCCTTCAGAGGCGCCGCGAGGAGTGCCAGCAGCGCGTGACAATCGTCGATGGCGCGGTGGCCCTTGTGGAAGTACCCGTGATCGATGAGCAGGTAGCCGAGCTTCAGCCCCTCGTGGCCCTCCGCGCGCCAGGGTACCTGATGGCAGGAGCAGGCCCAGTTCTTCTCGGCGAAGACTGGCCAGCGGGTCTCGCACATCTGGCGGTCGAAGCTGGCGTTGTGGGCGATCACCACGGCAGCGTCGGCCGCCATCGCCTTCACAGCCTCGTCGTCGATGCACTGCCCAGCCACATCGGCGTCACCGATTCCGGTCAGGCGGGTGATCTCGGGCGGGATGGGCCGACCGGGGTCGTGGAGTTGATTGAGCGTGTCGAGTACGCGATAGACCCGCCCGCTCGCGCCGTACTCGAACTTGATCATGCCGAGTTCGATCACCGTGTCGTGGGTGTGATCAATCCCGGTGGTTTCCGTGTCGACGATCAGGCCGACGAAGGTCGGTTCAGTCGGCCGCTCGTCGGCATCCGCGAAGGGCCTGAGCTGCCGGAGGACGCGGTACGCGCCCGTCGTCTCAAGGGCGTCTGCGATCACGTCGAGGGCGTGCGTCGGTGCCACGTTGTCCAGGTCCAGCAGGTCTCCGATCGCGCGAACTCGTACCGGGGCGATCCGGGGCGGAGCTTATGCGCCGATCGGCGCGGTCTGGTAGTCCGTGTCGGCTCAGTATCCCCAGAAGACTGCCAGTGCTGCGGCGCAGGGTCGTCCCGCCGTCGAGCATCGGTATGCCGTGGATTCGGTCCGCTAGCCTCCGGGCTTGTCGAGCCCAAGGTGCTCATGCGCTTCGGCCGGCGTCATGCACCGAATGGTATCCTCCGAAAACCCAAGGGCCCGGAGCTCGGCTCTCTGACGATTGGTGATCATCAAGGAAACCGCAGGTGACGCCGTGGAAACCTTTTCATCGGCCAACGGTGCTGCCTCCGTCGCTCTGGCAACATGCTCGCGGAAGACTGCATCCGCCGCGTCGCGATCGAGAAATCTCAGCAGATCGTCCTCGCCTCCCACCATCGTCCGGTCCCTCATACTGCATGTCGAAAGGCAGCGTCTGCTATCATGTCCCGTCGCTCGCCGTCGCCCCGAACCCGTGGAGAACCAGCGTAATACGGGCTCGCACACGGGGCCGACCGCCGCGACGTCGCGATCCCGCAAGGAACGCAGGCTTCGCTGCTTTCACGGCCTGTCGATGGCAAGCCGGTGTTCGACGCGTTGCTCCATGAGGAACGACGCCGCCCAGATCGCCAGACCGCCCAAGGCCAGGGCGACGCCAACCCAGCCGGTGGAGGGGAGGCCGAACCCCGCCGTGAGCGCGAACCCTGCAAGCCAGGGTCCGAGAGCGTTGGCGACGTTGAAGGCGGAGTGGTTCAGAGCGGCCGCAAGCGTCTGTGCATCCTCGGCGACATCCATCAGGCGGGTCTGCAGGATCGTGGCGAGTCCGCCACCGCAGCCGATGAGAAAGACGACCGGCCCGAGAGTCCAGAGGCTCCCGGTAGCGTAGGGATAGAGAGCGAGTGCGCAGGCGCTCCAGACCAGGGTCGCGCCGGCCGAGAGCATCAGCGCTCGATCGGCCGCCCAGGCACAGACGAGATTCCCGAGGGTGAGGCCCAGGCCGAACAGGGCAAGCACCGGCGGGATGGCGCTCGGCGATGCGTGGGTGACCTCCAGCATCGTCGAAGCCAGATAGGTGTAGACGGAGAACAGCCCGCCGAAGCCGATGGCACCGGTGGCGAGGGTCAGCCAGACCTGACCGCGCCGCAGAGCCCCAAGCTCCTGCAGGGCGCTGGCCCCCCGGGCCGGTGCGCCGAGAGGGGCGTGAATCCGAACCAGGATCGCGGTCACCGTGGCGAGAAGGGTCACCAGACCGAAGCTCCAGCGCCAGCCGACGAGTTGGCCGATGCCGTTGGCCAGCGGCACCCCAACCACCGTCGCGATGGTCAGGCCCGCGATGACCCGCGAAACCGCCTGCGAGCGCCGCTCGCGCGGGACAAGCGAGGCGGCGACCAGGGCTGCCACCCCGAAATAGGCGCCGTGCGGCAGTCCGGCGAGGAAACGGAAGGCCAGCATCCAAGAGTAGCTCGGAGCCACCGCCGACAATCCGTTACCGAGAGCGAACAGAACCATCAAGGTGACTAGGAGGGTCCGCCGTGCGACGCGAGCCGCCAGCACGGCGATGATGGGAGCGCCCACCACGACGCCAAGGGCGTAGGCGCTGATGACATGGCCCGCCGTGGCGGCATCGATCCCAAGATCGGGGGCGAAGGCGGGCAGTAGGCTCATGGCGGCGAATTCGGTGGTGCCGATCGCGAAGCCCCCGGTCGCCAGCGCGACGAGAATAAGGTTCGGATGCGACGCAGGCGCCGGCAGGCCGGGCATGCGATCCGCCGCGGCCGCGGCTTCCAGGGGAGTTGTCTGTCGGAGATCGACGACGCTCATCGCTGGCTTCCGCCGGTCAGCGCCGCGTCGAGGCCGGGCGTGCCGGTCCGGCCTTGAATCAAGGCCCACTCGGGCCTCGTAGATGCGATCATGGTTCTAGGGTCCGGTACGGGGGGGCGAGAACGAGCCGCGATCAGTTCTTGGGCACCTTCTCCTTCCCTTTGCCAGGGTTCGACGTGTTGACGAGTTCGGGCGATGCCTTGGCGCGGAGCGTCTGGCGCTGGGCGTCGGTGTCGATCCGCCTGCTCCGGTCGAACGGATCGAGGTGGACGGATTCGCCGGTCCTCAGCGCCTTAGCGATGCCTTCCAGGACCCGCACGTCGGCATACCCCTCCTCGCCGTCGCATTCGGGGTGGCGGTCGTTCAGGATGCAGTCGGAGAAGTAGCGCAGTTCACCACCGAAATGGTCTGTGTTCTTAAAGCTCTCGTGGGTCTTACTTCCACCGATGGTAACGGTGCGTTCGAGAGACTTGCCGCACATGTAGCCGGGGTTTACCTCGACGCTGCCCTTCGTACCCACCACCGTGTAGGTGTCGAGCGTATTGCCCACATAGGATAGGACGAACTGCGCCAAGCGGTTGCCCGGGAAGCGTAAGGTCACGGCGACCGTGTCGTCGAAATCGCCGAGACCTGCCTCAGGGTGACGTACGCCGACGGCGGAGACCACTTCGGTCGGCTCCGACCCGAAAACGTAGCGGGCGGCGTTCACTGGGTAAGGACCCATGTCGAAGATGGGTCCGGCCTCAATGCCACTGCGAGCCCGGTGGTTCTCAGGCGAGACCATTTGGGTGAAGGTCGAGGCGAAGGTCAGCAGGTCGCCGAGCTTACCAGAGCGGATCAGGTCGATGGTCGCGAGGGTTGCGGGCTCGAAATGCAGCCGGTAGGCCACCATCAGCTTCGCCGGCGAGCCCTTCCCGACGTCGAGGATCTCGCGGCACTTCGCCGTCGAAATCTCTAGGGGCTTTTCCACCAAGACATGGATGCCGGCTTTCAGGGCGGGGATCGCGAACTCCGCGTGGCGCCAGTTCGGGGTGGCGATATAGGGCGCGTCGATCTTGCCCGAGTCGACGAGTTCGCCGAATTGCTCGTAGCCATAGGAATTTGTGACGCCGTACTGCTTGCCGACACCCCGCGCCTTTTCCGGATCCCCGGTGACGAAAGCCACCACTTCGGAGTCTCCGGTGTGTGCCACACCCGGCAGCATCGCCTCCTGGGTGATGTCGCCGAGGGCGACGAAAGCGTAGCGAACCTTTCGAACCGAGGTGAGGCCGAGAGCAGATGCGAGGCTCATGCGAATCTCCGGGTGCGAAGGGGGAAGCATGTCAGGAGTCGCGATCATGGCCGGGGGCCTCGCCGCGGTTTCGAAAGGCGTGTCCCGTCAACTGTGCGCTGCAGCGGATGTTGCATAGCGATGCAGCCAGACGCGCAGGGATGCCTTGCGCTCCGCGCAGGTGCCGTTAGGGGCGTTCGACAGATGCTCAGGACGCGTCCGCAAACGGAGGGACAGTGGGTCATGCTCGTCTTGGTCGAGGATGGAGGGGGTGCTCGCCTCGGCAGTGGACCTGCTGTCGGACAATCAGGTTGACGCCATGCTCGGTGCGCTCTCGGTGAATACCCCCGAAGCCGTGACGCGCTTCGGCGTTCCCAATCGTGATCGATGAACGCCTCGGTCGCCAATCGCTGGGTCCAAACGGTGGTGGCCGAACGACCATGGGGCCAGCGACACGATCGCGCAGCATCTGTACGAGCAGGGCGCCTGTCGCTTCGGCTACATCGCGGGCTGGCTGGGAACGCTTGCCCAGGAGCGCCGTGAGGCCGCCTTCCGACAAGGCCTCGCTGAACTCGGCATCACGGACTGCGCCCGGGCGCAGGGAGACCACCACCACGGCGGCGGGTCCGCGGCGGTGAGGGCACTCTATGCCTTCGGTATCGGGCCGGATGGCCTGTGCTGCCAGAACGATCTGGCGGCGATGAGCGCCATCGACGCATTGAGGGTCGAAATTCTGTCTACGCTGTCCAGAGGGCGTGCTGGGCGCCGGTTACGACCACATCGCGGGGTCAGCCCGGCCTCCCTATCGCCTGACCACGGTCGACGTGGGCCTCGAGCGTGTCGTGCCCAGGCCTTCGCGCAGGTCGAGGCGGAGGATGGCGGTCCGCCCGAAGTTCTGGTGAAGCCGGACCTCGTCCCGCGCCAGCGCGCGCAGTTGACCGGGTGGACGCTGCCTTCTTGCTGGTCAACCGCTCTGCCGGCTCCCTCCCAAGGTTTCGACGGGCGACATCTCCGCAGGCTGTCCGAGCCGTGCGATTTCGGCGGCCAACTCCTGCAGGCTGGCATCCCCCTTCCGTACGACGCGATCGACGCCGGTGAGTTCGTTACGCTCGGCCGGAGAGATATCCCGGGCGCTGAGCACCACCACCGGGATGTCGCTGCAGTCGGTGAGAGCACGCAGCCGTAGGAGGAACGAGAAGCCGTCCATGACCGGCATGGTGAGGTCGAGTAGGATCACGGCGGGGCGCGTCTCGTGAACCCGCGCCAGGGCCTCGACCCCGTCGCCGGCTTCACGCACCGACCAGCCGTCGCGCTCCAGCACATGGCGCAGGCGCTCGCGCATTCCCGCATCGTCGTCCACCACCAGCACCCCGCCGCCCACAGGGCCGAGCCGGCTGAGTACCGCTTTCAGACGTCCCCAATCGACCGGTTTGGGCAGCGCATCGGCTGCTCCCAGCGACTCGCTAAGCGCCGCATCGGACACGAAGCTGACCATCACCACCGGTATGTCGCGGGTCGCCGCATCGGCCTTCAGGGTTGCCAGGACGGTCCAGCCGTCGACCTCCGGCATCATCACGTCGAGCAGGATGACCCGGGGCGACAGGGTGCGCGCCAAGTCGAGGCCGGCCCGGCCGTCGCCGGCCGTTCGCACCGAGAACCCCTGCCGGACCAGGAAGCGCGCCATGAGGTCCCGCTGGCTCGCCTCATCGTCGACGACGAGCACGAGGCCCCGGTTGCCCCCGGCCCCGTGCTCGGACCGCTCATCGGGCTCAGAAATGTCAGAAACCGCGACGGCGGGGAGAACGGCCGGCACGGTCAGGGTGAAAGTCGTCCCTCGCCCCTCGGCACTCTCCAACACGACATCCCCGCCCATCAGGCCGGCGAACGCCTTGGTCAAGGCCAAGCCAAGGCCGGTTCCACCGTACTTGCGCGTTGTCGTCTCGTCCGCCTGGGCGAAGCGCTGGAACAGCCCCGCCACCTGCTCGGGCGACATGCCAATGCCGGTATCGGCGACGGCAAAGCTCAGCCAATCTTCCGTCGCCGTTGTGTGGCGCCGGACTCGGAGGGTGACGGTCCCCTCCTCGGTGAACTTGCCGGCGTTGCCGATCAGATTGAACAAGCACTGGCGCAGCTTCACCGCGTCGGTGCGCGCATCGCCAAGGTCCGATGCGAGGTCGACAACGAGGCGGTTGCCCTTCTTGGCCACCAGTGCCTCGACGGTCGCGGCGGCGTCACGCGCGAACGCCTCAACGATGATGTCCTCGGCATACACGTCCATCTTTTCGGCCTCGACCTTCGATAGGTCGAGCACGTCGTTGATCAGACCGAGCAGGTGTTGAGCATTCGTGCGGATCTTGCCGAGATCGGCAAGAAAGCTGTCTTGCCTGAGGTCTTCCGCCTCCTCCTCGAGCATCTCGGCATAGCCGATGACTGCGGAGAGCGGGGTTCGCAGTTCGTGACTCATGTTGGCGAGGAAGCGGCTCTTCGCCCGGCTCGCTTCCTCAGCGGCGTCGCGCGCCTCCCGCAGCGCCGCTTCGTAGGCATGCCGCTCGGTGATGTCCACATGGACGCCAACCCATTCCCGGATCGCACCGTCGAGGTCGTGTACCGGCACGGCGCGCACCGCATAATGGCGCCAGCCGCCGTCCGGGTGACGCACGCGCTGATCGACGACGTAGGGCGTGCCTGTTCGGACCGCCAATTCCCAGACGAGGCGGGCATTCTCCGCGTCGTCGGGGTGCAAGACGTGCGTCCACCCGCCGCCACGATATTCCACGAAGGGTTGCCCGGTGATCTGCTCCCAGCCGGGCTGCTCCTCCACGAATTCGCCCGCCGCGTTGGTATTCCACATGACGCCGTGGACCGCCCTGACGGCGGAGCGGAACCGCGCCTCACTGACGTGCAGGCGTCGTTGAACCCGTCCCTGTTCGAGGGAGCCCGCCATCATTGCGAGAAACAGGATAACGAAAGTCACGCCCGCTACGGCCAGGGCGAGGTTCTGCGGGCCGGCCGCCGGCATCGCCCGCTGCGCCGCGGGGGCGCCGCCCGCCGTGAGGGTGAAACTGGCCGCTGCCATGCCGGTGTAGTGCATGCCGGCCACGGCGAGCCCCATGATGCAGGCGGCGATCAGCTTCTGCCAGAGACGGTTGCGGCGGAAGGCGAGCCATAGAGCGGCGGTCGCCGCCGAGACCGCGATGGCGACCGAGGCGGCGACCATGGCCGGATCGTAGACCGTGTTGCCCGGGACCCGCATCGCTGACATGCCGGCATAGTGCATGGCGGCAACGCCGAGGCCCATCAGAGGCCCAGCGACGAGGAGCGACTGGAGCGAAGTTCCTCGGATCGCGACCCAGCCGAAGGCCGCCGCCGTGGCGGTCACGGCAACGAGCAGCGACAGGGCCGTGATGCTTAGATCATAGGTGGCGGGAGCGCCCATCTCGAAGGCGAGCATGCCGACGAAGTGCATCGCCCAGATCCCGCCCCCCATCGCGAGGGAGGCGGCGCCGACCCAGACCCAGCGCAGGCCGGCCGTCGCGCCGCGGATCCGCGCGGCGAGGTCAAGCGCGGTGTAAGAAGCGAAGACCGCGATGGCGATCGAGAGCGCCACAAGGGCGGGGTCGTAGCCGGTATCAACCATGGAATTGCCCGTACGGTGCTGGCCGCCTCCGTCCGAGGACCCGGTGATCCTGAGGACGACTGGGCCATCAGGGAGGCAACAGGCGCTGTCTGTAGACCATGTCCAGCTCACGCACGGCTTCACGAAGCCGTGCGTGAGCTGGACATGGGAAACAACCCACATTCGTTCCAGCGGTCCGGTCCGGTCCGGCCCGGCCCGGCCAAGTCCCTTGAACCCGGCGGAGACGGGGCGCGCGTCCGCCTCAGAGCCTCTCTGATTGGGGTTGCGTCGGGGGAATAGATGCCAATGAGCCAGAGTTCCTGCGCGTGGCAGCGCGCTGAAAGGCCGACCCCGTGAAGATTGTCGTCTCGATACAAGCGACATTTCGCCAGCTTGAACGCCACAGAGGTCGCACAATTTCGTTGCGTGGCAGCGCGCCGGCTCTTCCATTCCTCTCTGAAGCGCAACTATTCCTCGGGATGCATGGCGACATACTTCACGGCCGACACGCATTTTGGTGACGCATCTCTCGTTCAGCGTCGACGTCAGATTTTCGGGTCCGTGGAGGCCCACGACGAGGCCCTGATCGCCCGCTGGAATACGGTCGTCGGAGTGGCCGACGAGGTCTGGCACCTCGGTGACTTCGCCGCTGATGCCAGCCGCGCGCATTGTGCCGCTGTCTTTGCTCGCCTGAATGGCATCAAGCGCTTGGTGCGAGGCAATCATGATACGAACCGGGTGCTCGAACTGCCCTGGAGCGAGCCACCGGTGGAAAGCGCCCGTATCACCGTAGAGAATTCCAAAGGCTTCGCTTTGCGGCTCTTTCTCTCGCATTACCCGCACCGGTCCTGGCCGGGCTTCTGGCGGGAGACCCGGCACCTGTATGGACATACGCATGCCTGCCTGCCGGATACGACCCGTTCCTGTGATGTCGGCGCTGATGCCTGCGATTACCGCCCAGTCGACCTGACAACGCTCATCGCGCGTCTGGACGCGGCGCTGCAGGCTCCCGAGGAAATGGCGGCGCGCGGCCTACGCTGAGCCTTTCCGACGATCCGACGCCCCCGAGATGGCTCGGCGTTCGCCGACTTTCCGCGGCGCTGCGGATTCTGCGCTCGCATCTCCTACGTGGCGTGACCTCGATCCTTCACCCCCGAAATGCGCCCTCCATGCGCTGGGGTTGGTCACGGCAGTGCGGTGATAATCAGGCAGAGCTCCAGACCAGCGCAATATGAAAATTCGTAATACGCAGTTCCTTAACGCGGAATCCTGATCGGCCTGAACGTACATCGGACATGCCGCTTGCACATCCAGGCAAGCCTTTCGATGACGCTTGGGTGATCAAGACGGAGTGTCGAGGCGCCGGCCGGCACCTATCCGGTGCGCGAACACCGCGTGCGGCAGCAGCGGCCAAGCCCGGATCACACTGGGTGATCCCGATCCTTGGTTCGGCCCCAGTCTCTAAAAGGCAACGACGTTCCGAGTCGCTCCGATTGGCGCGGCGCTTCGGTGAACGCGCCAGGACGTGGAGCATTCGCGTTGCCGCGAACGACATCCCCCTGAACGATCGCATGGCCGGAGGCGACCGCCAGGATCAGCTGCGTCGCGTAGGCACGAGGTCCACTTCCTTTCAGGGACATTCCCGGGCCGCCGGGGCGGAGCTTGTTGCCGATCAAGCCCCAAGGCGCTGGGATCGGAAGCCGCCTGATGCCTAGCCCCCGATCGATCAGCGCCGCCGCGTCCTCGATCTGCCCGGCAAGCAGGAGAAGCCCGGGGCGCGTGATCCGAAATGCGTAGTTGCTCTCATCATCCACTTCCACGAGCGAGACGAGCTTCAAGGACAGAGCCTGACAGGCGATATCCACGTTGTCCCGCGTGAATTCGGCCTCAAGCGCGAGAGGTTGTGCAGATGTCCGGCAGGAAACCCGTTCGAGGAACAGGCGGCGTCTGAACGTTTGTGCCATGTCCCTCGCACACGGATCGCTCACCCGGGATCGATCTTGCCGGTATCAGCATGCCGTCGCGGAAGTTTCGGACTGGTTGCGACCGCAGCGTCCGCAGACCGCCAAACGGAACCGGTCTGACGGCTATCCCCAGTTCCGCTGAAATGGCGAGCCGGGGATGTCGCGGGTGGGACCGCCGGATGCGGCGAGGCTAGGGTCTGTCATCGCTTGAGCCAATCGAGGGCCGCGGCAAGACAGAGGACGCCCATGAAGC
>NZ_LMML01000007.1:0-3226 GCF_001422215.1 Methylobacterium sp. Leaf89
GGACGCCTCGGCGCCCCCAAGCGCCTCACCCTCGCCGACAGCGTCGACGCCCGCCGCGTCTGAGCCCATCCCGGCCGGTCCCCGCGACCGGCCGGCCAACCCATCCCAGTCATCCGAACACAAGGAGACATCCCATGAGCAGCACCACCGACAAGCTGAAGGGTCTCGCCAACGAGGCGGCCGGCAACGTCAAGCAGGCCGCCGGCAAGGTCACGGGCAACGACAAGCTCGTGGTCGAAGGCAAGGCCCAGGAGCTCAAGGGCGAGGCCCAGCGCACCGTCGGCGAAGCCAAGGACGGCATCGCCTCGGCCGTCGATAAGGTCACCGGCAAGCACTGATTCCGGACGGCGGCCGAAGCCCCGACCAAGGTCCCGCCGCCCCTTATCCCCCCTCGAACCCAGGAGTTTCCCCATGAACGGAGACCAGTTCCGCGGCGCCTCGCGCCACCTCAAGGGCCGCGCGCAGACCGCGGTCGGCGGCATCACCGGTGATCCGGCGCGCCAAGTGCGCGGCGCCGTGAACCAGGTGGCCGGCGGCGCCCAGTACGCCTACGGTCGCGCCCGCGACCGGGCCGAGGATCTCATCGACGACGGGCGCGACATCGCCCACGAGGTGCGCGACCGCGCCGGGAACCTGATCGAGGACGGGCGTCACCTCGTCGACGAGACGCGCGACCGGGCGGGAAACCTCATCGATGACGGTCGCGCCTTCGCCCATCACGCGGCCAAGCGCGGATCGACCTACGGCCGACAGGCCGCGCGCTACGCCGACGACAACCGCGCCTCCGCGCTCCTCGGCCTCGCCGCCGTCGCCTTCGCGGTGGGCTGGCTGTCCCGTCGCAATCGTTGATCCCGCAGTCCCGGAGACCATCCCATGATCCGCAAGCTCCTCACCGCCTTCCTGCTTCCGAAGGTCATCGCCTATGTCAGCCGCCGCTTCGGCGGGCGTTCCGCCGTCCCGCCGAACCGGCGCGGCTACTGAGCCCATCCCCAGCGCACCTCCACCATCCGTCAGGAGACACCTCACGATGAAGCTGACCCTCGCCCTTGCCGCCACCGTCGCCGCTGCCCTGGTCGGGCTCCCGGCCCAGGCAGCCCCGACGACGGGCGGCCCAGCCGTCGAGGCCCTGGCGCACGCGGATGTACCGACCGCGTACATGCAGTTTCGCCGGTACGGTCACCGTCACGGCTGGCGCGGTGGGCGCGGCTACGGTCGGGGCTACGGCTACCGGCGCGGCTACGGCTATCGCCGGGGACCCGGCGTGGGCGCGGCGGTCGGCGCCGGCGTGGCCGGCCTCGCCGCGGGCGCGATCATCGGTGGGGCGATCGCGACTTCGCAGGCCCAGGCCGCTCCGCGCGGGGTGCCGGCCGAGGCCGTGGCCGCCTGTGCCCGCCGTTTCCGTTCCTACGATGCGGCCAGCGGAACCTATCTCGGCAACGACGGCGAACGGCATTCCTGCCCGTAGGGCTCGACGATGGCCGGTCCGAAGGACGCGACGGGGGGACGGAGCCCCGGGCGGGCGGGAGCGAACGACCCTCGATGAAGTTCGCCAAGGTCCTTCTGCGCCCGGAGCTCGTGTTCCTGCTGCTCACCGTCTTCCTCGGTCTCGCGGCGGGGGTGGCCTACTGGGTCTCCCGCGCCACGGTTCTGACGGTGGCGGTGGCGCCCCGGGACGGAACCGAGCCGGCCCTGATCCAGGCCTATGCCGACGCCCTCGCCAAGCGCCACAAGGAGATCCGCCTCAAGGTCCTGGCCCTCGACGACGTGCGCGACAGCGCCGCCGCCCTCCAGGAGGGACGGGCCGACCTCGCTGTCGTGCGTCCCGACGTCGACCTGCCCGACAACGGCCTGACCCTGGCGATCCTGCGGGACCAAGCGATGATCATCGCCTCACCGGAAGGCTCCGGCCTGACCCGGTTCCCGCAGCTCGAGCGCAAGCGCCTCGCCATCCTGGCCCATCGCGACGCCGACCAGGCGCTCATCAAGGCCATGGTCGAGCATTACGGCCTGACTCTTCTCGACAAGGAGCCCGACGGCCCGGTGCCGCCGCGCCACGTGGCGCTGGTGGAGATGACGGAGGCGGAGCTCGCGGGCGCCTTCACCCGCAAGCGGATCGACGCGGTGGTCTCGGTGATCGCCCCGACCTCGCCCACCGCCCAGCGCATCGTCGGCATCGTGCAGGGGGTGAGCCGGAGCGGGAAGGTCGCCTTCGTCGACGTGGAGAACGCCGACGCCATCATCGCGCGCCTGCCGCGCCTCCAGGCCGTGACGATGCCGGCCGAGACCTTCGGCGGCAGTCCGAAGGTGCCGGCCGAGGATGTCCATACCGTGGGGGCCTCCTACCGCCTGATGGCCCGCACCACCCTCTCCCGACCGGTCGCGGCCGACGTCACCCAGCACCTGTTCGAGATGCGCAGCGGCATGGCCAACGTGACGCCGGCGGCCGACTACGTGCAGGCGCCGAACTACGACAGCACGGCGGGCGCGACGAGCGCGCGGCTGCCGATCCATCCCGGCGCCGTCGACTTCTTCGAGCGCGAGCAGCAGGGCTTCGTCGAGCGTTACGAGACCTGGATCTACCTCGTCGCCTTCCTCGGCGGCGGCATCGGCTCGGCGCTCGCCTGGGTCGGGCAGCGCCTGTCGCGCCTGCGCCGCGAGCGCATCGAGGAGGCCACCGATCGTCTGCTGGAGATCCGGCAGGAGGCCCAGGACAGCGCCGACGCGCCGCGCCTGGAACAGCTCGCCCGCGAGATCGACGATCTGGCCGGCGACATCGCCAAGCACGCCCTCGAACGCCCGACCGAGGCCCGCACCCTGTCGGCGGCCGCCATCGCCATCGATGCGGCCCGCTCCACGGTCAAGCGCACCATCGCCGCCAGCCAGTATGCCGCCGAGCCGAGCGATCTGGCCGGGCGCACGACATCGACGGAGGCCGCCGCGGCGGGCTGACGACGCGAGCCTGGATCGTTGCCGGTCCGGCCCTTCTCGCCCCCCCAAACCTGTTCACTCCCCGAGACCTGTTCACCCCCCAAGACCTGTTCACCCCCCAAGACCTGTTCACCCCCACATACGGAGACCTCCGATGAGCAAGGGCTACCCCTCGATGACCGCGCTGCTGGGCCTTCTGGCCGTGGCCGGCTACCAGAACCGCGACAAGCTCGCCGAGCTGCTGAAGGGCCACGAGCCCACCGCACCCCAACGCACCGTCCCACCGATCCCGAACACA
>NZ_LMML01000007.1:3303-29515 GCF_001422215.1 Methylobacterium sp. Leaf89
TCGCCCGGCCTGACCCGGCTCGAGATCCCGTTGCACGCGGCCGGTCCTTCCGAGCCCCGGCCACGGGCGACGGGCCCACGCCCCTCGACCTTTGGGTGACGGCGCGCGGCATGCCCCGCACGCCCGAACGCGTTTTCAGATGGAGCCTTCGAAACCATGTCCAAGTTCATGAAGGCGGTGACTTATCTCGCCGCGGCCGCAGCCCTGGTCACGCTGATCTTCGTCGTATTCCAATCCACGAGCATGCTGGCGGGCTCCTGAGACCTGTTCCTCGCTCTGTGGGGACAGCGTTCCGAGAGACCCGAGAGCCCCTCGGTCCGGACCGGCGCAAGCGTCGGATCCGTGAGGCGTTCCCGGTCGGACGGCGCGCCGGACCTCGCCCGATCATCGCAGATCACGCCAGGGCATTCGCACCATGGCGTGCCGCCTGACGCGCGGGTGAAGGAACGGTCCTGTCCTGATCCGGGTCTCGGCTTCCAAGTCGGAACCCGGAACTCTCATGCGCATCTTGGCATGTGCTGCTTCGCTTCTCAGGACGAATCTCAGACTTCAGGCTGCGCCGATCAAAGGATCGCGATCCCCGCACAGCCTTGTTCGGCCAGTGCAGAACATAGGTACGCTTTATGTGGTCGGCCAGAGCTAGACCCGGGGCGGTCCTTCCGCGGTTTCCCACGGCTTTGGACCCGCTATAGGCTACGATACCTATCTGGGTGGGAACGGCTACTGCCCCTGTGACGTGTTGAACCATGGTCGGCATTGGAACGCGCCAAGCTCGGGGCTGTTATGAGCCTACATTCCACACGATAGGAGAGATCGCATGCGCAAGCTCGCACTGGCATCGACGGCCCTGCTCGGACTCGGCCTCCTGGCATCGGCCCCTGCCGAGGCCCGCGGCTGGGGCTACGGTGGCGGCTACGGCCACGGCGGCTACGGTTACGGCCACGGGGGCTACGGCTATCGCGGCGTCGGCTTCCGGGGCGGCTACGGCGGGTACCGGGGCTACGGCGGCGGCTACGGTCGCGGCTACGGCTACCGTCGCGGCATCGGCCCCGGCGCAGCCATCGGCCTCGGCATCGCGGGCCTCGCGGCCGGCGCCATCGTGGCGAACAGCTACGGCGGCTACGGTTACGGCTATGGCCGTCCGGTCGGTTACTACGGCGGCGGTTACGGCTACGCACCCGCCTACGGCTACGGTGGTGGCTACGGCTACCCGGCCTATGGCTACGGCTACTGATCCGAATTGGTCGCGCCGGACGTTCGCCGGTGAGATAACAGACTGACAGATCGATGCGTCCGGATTTGTCTCCGGGCGCATCGGAATTCGCGTTCTTAGAAGCTGCAATGTTGTACAAAACGTTCTTTGTTTTGCCTTGAAGCGAATATTGACGGGTAAATACGTTTTTTACTGAACTTGTACATTATATTGACGTTGGTGGGAGCATTTCATTGAGGAATCCCATGCAACGTTTCAAGATGATCGGCGGTGCCGCCGCATTCTCCCTCCTCGGCTTCGTCAGCACGGCGGCCTTTGCCCAGGAGGGAGGTCCCTGCAGCGACGACATCGCCAAGCTCAAGCGTGAACTCGGCACTCAGGTGGGCATGGGCGCCCCCGTGTCCCAGCCGGACACCGGACAGCAGAAGGGCCCCAGCGCCGCGTCGGCCGATCAGACCGCCGGCACCACGGGAAGCACCGCCAAGCCTGGAACCGCGGAGACGGATCGGGCGCAGCAGGGCGGCGCCTCCCGCGAGAGCGGCGGCTCCCCGGGCACGGTAGGGGGTGTCGCCGGACCGGTCGCCGCGGCGGCCGGGAAGGGTCCGGCGAATTCGGTGGCGAACGGCCAGATCGCCACGTCGCCGGCCGATGTCCGCGCGCAATCCGAGAACAAGCCGACCGCCGCGGCCGAGGCATCGAAGGGCGGCGAGGCGTCTGCCTCCGCCAGCCTCTCATCCGAGGACAAGGTTTCGCAGGCCAAGACCGCGTTGCAGCGCGCGACCGATCTCAATGCCAAGGGCGATACCTCCTGCCGCGACGCGGTCCAGCAGGCTCGGGCGCTGATGCCGCAGCAGGGTCGCTGAGGGTCGGAACCGAACGAGACCCGGTGCCCGCACCGGTGTCTCCCCGTTCAAGCGTTTCCCGATGGCGCGTTCCGGTCCCCGGTTCGCGCCATCGCCGCGTGGACGATCCTCCTGCCCAAGACGTCCTGCCCAAGACCGGAGCCACCGATCGAACGAGCCGGAGCGGAGCCGCACGCGGTCCGCCGGTACGGCGCGCCGTCCGGGTCCCAGCGCCATGACGCATTCGTCCAAATCGCGCCGCAAATCGTCAAGCCCGGTCGACCACCGGGCGCCATAGCTCATGGCATCCCCGACGCGGTCGCTGGTCCTTCGGCGCGCCCTCGGGTCACGATGATCGAGAGCCGCGACCGATGCTGCTACCCGCAACGCCTCTGCCCGGCACCGGCCCGGCGGCCGACTCCACCGGGCGCCGGATCGGCGTCTCCACGCTGTCGACCCGCGCAGCCCCCGGCCGTCGTTGCGAGGCCGGCCGCGCCGACGGTCCCGGTCTCATGGACACGCGGCTGATGCTCACCCCTTCGGGAAGCCGCTGAGGCGGCCGGCCCGCGACCACGCGACAGGATTCCCGACGCGCGTGGAGCCAGACCGCCATTCACCGCGACGATCTTTCTCTCTAAGACCGGGGCCATCGCCATGACCTACGTCACCACCCAGGACGGCGTCGAAATCTTCTTCAAGGATTGGGGTCCCAAGGACGCCCAGCCGATCATGTTCCATCACGGCTGGCCCCTCTCGTCCGACGACTGGGACGCCCAGATGCTGTACTTCCTGCATCAGGGTTACCGGGTCGTGGCTCACGACCGGCGCGGCCACGGCCGCTCGGCGCAGGTCGACGGCGGCCACGACATGGATCACTACGCCGCCGACGCCTTTGCGGTGGTCGAGGCGCTCGACCTGCGCAACGCCGTCCATATCGGCCATTCCACCGGGGGCGGCGAGGTCGCCCGCTACGTCGCGCGGCACGGCGAACCGGCCGGGCGCGTCGCCAAGGCGGTGCTGGTCTCGGCGGTGCCGCCCCTGATGCTGAGGACCGACGCCAACCCCGAGGGCCTGCCGCGCGACGTCTTCGACGGCTTCCGGGCCGCGACCGCCGGGAACCGGGCGCAGTTCTTCCTCGATGTCGCGGGCGGTCCCTTCTACGGCTTCAACCGCGACGGCGCGACGGTGCTTCCCGGGGTGGTTCGGAACTGGTGGCGACAGGGCATGATGGGCAGCGCGAAGGCCCATTACGACGGGATCAAGGCCTTCTCGGAGACCGATCAGACCGAGGATCTCAAGGCCATCGGCGTCCCCACATTGGTGCTGCACGGCGAGGACGACCAGATCGTGCCGATCGCCGACGCGGCGCTGAAGTCGATCAAGCTCCTCCGGAACGGGACGATCAAGACCTATCCGGGCTACGCGCACGGCATGCTCACGGTGCATGCGGAGGTCCTGAACGCCGACCTCCTCGCATTCGTGAAGGGCTGACCCCCGAACGTCCTCTCCGAGAGCCGCCGCCCTGTGCGCCACGCGGTCCACGACCGCGCCACGGCGGGGGAGGGCGGGGCGGAAGCGGTTCCCCCCACCGGGATCGGAGGCTGCCCCGGGACGCCCGCCCGCCCGCCTCCGTCCCGCCGGGGCGCGGCCCGTGGTTCGGCGGTCTTCGGGGCGGCGGTCTTCGGGGCGGCGGTCTTCGGGGCGCGCCGCGGGACCCCTTCGCTTCACGCGACCAGCATCGTCGTGCATCAGTCCCGGCTCGAGGCACAGGCGCCCAGAGGGTTCGTCCAAGACAGCGCCCAGCGCCCGATCCGATGCCTTCGGGGCGGATTGCCCCCTGCCGCTTCGGCCGTGTCGGCCCGTACGGCGTGATGGAGTGCTCCGACATGAGCGACACGGCCCTGACGACGGGGATCGACGGCGACGAGCGCGCCGCACAGACCTTCCCGCGCCTCGACGACGAGATGGCGCAGCGCGTCGCCGGTTACGGACGAGAGGAAACCCTGCCGGCGGGCACGGTGATCTTCGCGCGCGGTCAGCGGCGGGTGGATTTCTTCCTCGTCCGGTCCGGACGGATCGAGATGTTCGAGACCGACCACGCCGGCCAGACGACCGTGTTCACCGTGCATACCGAGGGCCAGTTCACGGGCGAGCTCGACCTCTTCAACGATCGCGAGATCCTCGTCTCGGGCCGCACGGTGAGCGACGCGCGGGTGGTGCGGATCGACCGCGCGGCCTTCCGCCGGATGGTCACCGCGGAGCCCGATATCGGCGAGATCATCATGCGGGCCTTCATCCTGCGCCGGGTCGGGCTGATCCGACACGGGCGCGGCGGCGTCGTCCTGATCGGCCTCGGCCACCAGCGCGAGACCCTGCGCCTGGAGCGATTCCTCGTTCGCAACGCCTATCCGCACCGCATCCTCGACGTCGCCCTCGACGGGGCGGCGCGCGAAGCGCTCGACGGCTTCGGCCTGACGGAGGCCGACCTGCCGGTGGTCCTCGCGCCGGGCACGGCGGTCCTGCGCAACCCGAGCAACGCCGTGCTGGCCGATATCCTCGGGCTGACGGAGACGATCGATCCGGACCGCGTCTACGACGTCGCGGTGATCGGCGCCGGGCCGGCGGGCCTCGCCGCAGCGGTCTATGCCGCCTCCGAAGGGCTCGACACCATCGTGGTCGAGGGCTTGGCGCCGGGCGGTCAGGCGGGCACGTCCTCGAAGATCGAGAACTATCTGGGCTTTCCGACCGGCATCTCGGGTCAGGCCCTGGCCGGCCGGGCACAGGTCCAGGCCCAGAAGTTCGGGGCGCGGCTCGCGATCTCCCGCATGGCGGCCGGTCTCGACTGCCACGGGCCGGCCTTCCGGGTGCTCCTGGAGGATGGCACGGCCATTCCCGCCCGCGCGGTCATCGCCGCCACCGGCGCCCGCTACCGGCGGCTCGACCTGCCGCGCTACGCGCATTTCGAGGGGCAGGGCATCCACTACGCGGCCACCGCCATGGAGGCGCAGCTCTGCACCGGCGCGGAGGTGATCGTGGTCGGCGGCGGGAATTCGGCCGGGCAGGCGGCGATGTTCCTGTCCCGCACCGTGGCCCGTGTCCATCTCCTGGTGCGGGCCGAGGGACTCGCCGCGACCATGTCCGACTACCTCGTCCGCCGGATCGCCGCGTCCGCGCGGATCACGCTGCACACGCGGACCGAGATCAGCGCGTTCCACGGCGACGACACGCTGACGGCGGTGACCTGGACCGACCGGTCGCGCGATTTGAGCGTGACCCGGGCCGTCGGGAACGTCTTCCTGATGATCGGGGCCGTGCCGAACACCGGATGGCTCGCCGACTGCCTCACCCTCGACCCGAAGGGCTTCGTGCCGACGGGGTTGCGACCCGACGGGATGCCCGCCGCGTCGCCCTACGCCACCACCGTGCCGGGCCTCTACGCCGTCGGGGACGTGCGCGCGGGCTCGGTCAAGCGGGTGGCCTCCGGGGTGGGCGAAGGCTCGGTGGTCGTGCAGGCGGTTCACGGCTTCCTGCAGCCGGAGCCCTGATCGGTCCGGCCGCCGGCCGATTGGCCCGACAAGTATCGCCGGCCGAACATTTGATCAGCGCGGGGCGCCAACTGAATTTAAGGGAAAATTAACCATCCTATCCCCACAGGTTGTGGGGCCCGTCCGTCTGGTGTCGCGTATCGGGAAGTGAAGGCAGCGGAGCGATCAGCGGCATGTTGGGATTGGATCGCGTTTCTCTCAAGTCCGTGGCCGCCTTCCAGGCCGGCACGGTCGTGGTGCTCAGCGCCGTCATGGTCTGGAGCAGCCTCGCGCTGACCAGCCCGCCGCGCGGCGCCGGGCCGGATGCCGCTCAGGTCCGTCGCACCTCCGAGGCGTTCGCCGGCGCCCTCGACCGCAGCCTCTTCGAGGTGTCGCAGGACCTGCGCACCGCGGCCGTGGCCCTTCGCCAGACCGGCACCGGCCTGATGGATGCCGATCCTCAGGCCGTGCTGCGTGCCTGGGCCGACCTGCGCCCGGCCTATGCCGACATCCTCCTGGTCAGTGCCAACGGACGCGTCCGGGCCGCCGGCCACGAGGAGATGATCGGCCGCGACGTCTCGGGACAGCCCTGGTTCGCCGGGGCACGGAATGCCTCCACGGCCCTCGTCACGGCCTCCGCGACGCCCCGGGATCCCGTCCCCTTCGAGGTCGCGATCCCGGTCGCCGGATCGGGCGCCCGCAACGCCGAGTACCTCGTCGCCCGCCTCGCCGACACCTGGCTCGCCGATCTCCGCAGCGGAATCCTTCGCGCGCAGCCCGCCCCGGATTCCCCCCTCGCCCTCACGGTCCTGGCTCCCGACGGCCGGGCGCTCGTGAGCGGCGCCGCGCGGCCGAGCGCCGACGGGGGCGCCCGCACCGTCGAGCACGCCACCCCGAGCGCCGGCTACGGCGACCTCGGCCCCTCGGGCTGGCTCGCGGTCGCCCGCACGACGGAATCCCGCGGCGCCGGTCTCGGCCTGCCGGATCCGCGCCTCTGTGCGCTCTGGCTCGCCGCCGCCCTGCTCGCGGCGGGCCTGGCCTACGCCCTCACCGGGCGCCTGACGCGGCGCCTGGCCCGGATCACGGAGGCGGACGGCGAGGCGATCGTGCCATCGCGGATCGCCGAGTTCCGGGCGAGCGCCGAGCACCTGACGGCCCGCGAGCGCAGCCGTGCCCGCGCCCTCCAGGAGGCCCGCACCGCCCTGGCGCGGGTGCGCGAGCGCCTGCGCACCTTCGAGGCGATGTCGGGCTGGACCTACTGGGAGATCGACACCGACGCCGGCAACGTCACCTGGGTGGATTCCACCACCCCGGGCGTCGCGGCCACCACCGACCGGGCCGTCGCGCTGACCGACCTGACGGACGGCATCAAGCCGCAGGATCGCGACCTGATGCGGTTCACCATGCAGGCCGCCCTGGACGGGGAGGGCCCGCACGACGTGGTTCTGCGCCGCGCCGACACGACGGACAGCCAGGAGACGCGTCGCCTCCTCGTCCGCTTCATCCGCGGCAGCGCAGAGGTCTCCGCCCCCGGCGCGGCCCGCCTTCACGCCCTGAGCCGCGAGATTCCCGCCGGCCTGGCCGGCGGGGAGACGGGCGCGCAGGACGGCACGGCCCCCTCCGACGGCAGGGCACAGGCCACCGAACGGCGCGGCGAGGGCATGCTGCGCCAGGTCATCGACGGCGTGGTCGACGACTTCAACAACCTGCTCACCGTGATCAGCGGCAATCTCGGCACGCTCAAGCGCCGGTATGGCCTCAACCCGGATCAGGTGCGGCTGGTCGAGGCGGCCCTCGCGGGCGCGCAGCGCGGCTCCAGCCTGACCCGCCGCCTGGTCCGGTTCGTGCGCCGCGACGACGCCACCCTCCAGGAGACGGAGATCGGGACCGCCCTGACGGCCTTCGTGCCGTTCCTCAGCGCCAACGTCCTGAACCAGGCTCCGATCAAGCTCCGGGTCCGCTCCGGGCTCGCGCGCGCCCAGTGCAGCGAGGCCGTGCTGGAGGCCGTGCTGCTGAACCTCGCCTTCCACGTGCGCGATCTCGGCTCCGAGGGCTTCGCGATCGGCGCCGACGAGCGGGTGCTGTCCGAGGAGGATGGGATCGCCCTGCGCCCGGGTCGCTACGTGCGCCTGGTCCTGGCCAGCGGAACGCCGGCGCGGCTCCCCGCCCCGGCGAAGCCGGCCGGAGAAGAGCGCTCCACGGCCGCCGTGGCGAGCCTGCTCAGCGGCATCGGCGGCGGCTTCCGCCTCGTGGCCGACGGACGCGGCGACTCCGCCTTCCTGGCCGAGATCTGGATCCCCGCCAGCGAGGCCCCGGCCGAGGCCGGCCATGAGGAGACGGCCACGGTCCAGTCGCGCCTGCGCGTCCTCCTCGTCGACAGCGACACCCTGGTCCGCGAGAGCTTCGCCGAGGCGCTCACCGATCTCGGTCACCGCGTCACCCAGGCCGGCTCCGCCGAACATGCGCTGACGCTCCTCGATGCGCCGGAGGGCTTCGACGTCATGATCGCCGACCAGCGCATGCCGGTGATGAGCGGCCTGCAGCTCGCCGCCACGGTGGTCCAGCACCATCCCGGGATCCGCATCGTCCTCGCCGGCCCCCAGGGCCACCTGCCGGAAAGCGCCCGGGCCTTCCTGCAGATCGAGAAGCCGTTCCGCTACGGCGATCTCGCCGCCGTGATGCGCCGGGCGGCCCGCGACCCGGCCGCCAAGGCAGCCTGAAGGCAGCCTGAAGGCCGCCACCCCCGTCGTCGGCCGACCCCGGGACCGCCCGCACGGAATGCCCCCCCGTGGCCGGCCCGCTCCCCGCCCCAGGGGGCAGGGGGCGCGACGCCGGGGGGGACCCGGACGTCGCCGCGCTCGCCCTGCGAACCGAAGCCCCTCGGTCCCACAGGCTCCTCGGGCCGCGCGCAGCGGCTCCCGACGCGATGGCGGCGCCGAGGGCGGCCGCGAGGGGACAATCCACAGGGCCATCCTCAGAAAAATTCGGGCCCGCATCGGCAGCCCTCGCAGCGCACGAGACCGCCGTTCCAAGGATCGGCAACTCCGTCTCGGCGGCGCTCCGGAGACGGAAACCCGCGACGGACCCGCCCGACCACGCGCATCGGTTGCATAATCTTGAAAAATTCGCAGCCTCGACTTGCCCGAATGTTGTTGGAACAGCCTCAAACCGACGGAGATCACCCGACGCTTCTTTGTGCGCCTGCTCATTACATGACCATTGTGATCAGAAATTCTTCAACAATACATCGTCGCCAAGAACAACATATGTTGCCCGAAAGCACATCCTCGGCATTGGTGACTTGCGAGATCCAGCTTTCGCGGTCGCGTTAAGATTCAATTAACCCCGAAGGTCGATGAATTACCGCGAGCGGACGCCGTCGATCTCCATCCATCGCGCGCGAATGCCTCAACGGAACGGATCATCCGCCTCGATGTCGCGCCTCGCCTTCCTCGCCTTGCCCCTGGTCCTGGGCCCCTCGCACGCCGCCGTCGCCGCGGACTGGTACACCGGTGCGGAGCCGGTGATCCTGGACGAGAACTGGACGGTGGCCGTCGACGCCTCGGTCGCTGTCACCTCCAACAGTTCCGCCTTCGGCTCGGCGACGGGCACGATCGCCACGGAGGGCACGCTCCTCGAGAGCGGCCCCCGCCTGCGCGTCGAGGGCGTCGCCGGCACCTACAGCTATCCCGGGCAGAAGGTGGGCCAGCGGGTGACGGGCTACCAGCAGGAGGGGGCCCTGTCGGGCGGCTACGAGTGGATCTGGCGCGATGCGGCCCTGGCCGGCTTCGTCGGCTTCAACGTCCGCAGCAACCAGCTGTCGATCCTCGATCCGGGCAACCCCGTGGTCGGAACCGGCGTGGGCGCCAAGTTCGCGGCCAACTTCTATGCGCGGCCGACCGAGAACACGATGGTCTCGGCCTACGGCTCGTACTCGACCCAGTTCAACGCCTACTACTCGCGCTTCCGCGTCGGGTACATGGTCGCCGACGGGGTCTATATCGGCCCCGAAGCCATGTTCCTCGGCGACAACTTCTTCAATCAGTACCGCATCGGCGGACACCTGACGGGATTTTCCTTCGGCCCGATCAAGATGGCCGTCGGAGTCGGCTACGTGAAAGACCGCATCCAGGGCAGCGGATACTACTCGACCGTCGAAGCGCGAACTGCTTTTTAGCCGCCTGTTCAGGCTTTGTTAGGTTCGATTGCGTGCGCGTGACCGCCAGTCACGTTTTTTCATATGTTCCATCTTACAACAGTTGAGCGCGTTCAATCCCGGACATGCACAAGTCCTGCGACGTGTGGCCGGAATTCTGTTGGCAGGCAAATCGCTCAGGTGTTTCACAGGTATTGCGCCGTCCCGTTCCCGCACAGGTTGCGACCCTGAAGGCCCGCTGGGCCCAGGTCGGCCCCGGAGGAACGCGGGCGAGGCGGATTGCGGAAGGGCAGGCTCGTGGCAAGTGCATTACGTTGGATGGCCTGGATCGCGTCGGCCGCTGCCGTCCTCGTCCTGCTGAGCCAGCCCGTCAGCACGCAGGACCAGCTGATCATGAGCCTCTGCGCCATGGCGGCGATGGTGGTGCTGTGGGTGTTCTTCGACAACCAGCCGGCGCGCTTCGTCTTCCTCGCCCTGGGAAGCCTCGTCGTGCTGCGCTACATGTTCTGGCGCGTGACGAACACGCTGCCCTCCGTCGGCGACCCGGTCAGCTTCGGGTTCGGACTCCTGCTCCTCCTGGGCGAGCTCTACTGCGTCTTCATCCTGTTCGTCAGCCTGACCATCAACGCCGACCCGCTCCGGCGCGCGCCCCCGCCGATGGCCGCCGCCGATGATCCGGAGGCCCTCGACGCGCTGCCCACCGTCGACATCTTCGTGCCGAGCTACAACGAGGATGCAGGCATCCTCTCGGTCACCCTCGCGGCGGCCCGCCTCATCGACTATCCCGCCCACAAGCTGACGGTCTGGCTGCTCGACGATGGCGGCACCGACCAGAAATGCGCCGATCCCGATCCGGCGAAGGCGCAGGCCGCGATGCGGCGGCGCATGGAGCTCCAGGCCCTGGCCGCCTCCCTCGGCGTCGAGTACCGCACCCGCGCCCGCAACCAGCACGCCAAGGCGGGCAACCTCAACAACGGGCTCAAGCACTCGCAGGGCGAGATCATCGTGGTGCTCGACGCCGACCACGTCCCGTTCCGCTCCTTCCTGCGCGACACGATCGGGTACTTCGCCCAGGACCCGCGCCTGTTCCTGGTGCAGACGCCGCACGCCTTCCTGAATCCCGACCCGATCGAGCGCAACCTGCGCACCTTCGAACGCATGCCCTCCGAGAACGAGATGTTCTACGCGGTGACGCAGCGCGGTCTCGACAAGTGGAACGGCTCGTTCTTCTGCGGCTCGGCCGCGCTCCTGCGCCGGCGCGCCCTCGACGAGGCGGGCGGCTTCTCGGGCGTCACCATCACGGAGGATTGCGAGACCGCCTTCGAGCTGCATGCCCGCGGCTGGAACAGCATCTACGTCGACAAGCCCCTGATCGCCGGCCTGCAGCCGGAGACCCTGGAGGCCTTCATCGGCCAGCGCTCGCGCTGGTGCCAGGGCATGTTCCAGATCCTTCTGCTGAAGAACCCGCTCTTCAAGCGCGGTCTGCACGGGATCCAGAAGGTCGCCTACCTGTCGAGCATGACGTTCTGGTTCTTCCCCGTGCCGCGGCTGATCTTCATGTTCTCGCCGCTGCTGCACATCTTCTTCGACCTGAAGATCTTCGTCGCCAGCGTGGATGAATCCATCGCCTATACGGCGACCTACGTCGTCATCAACCTGATGATGCAGAACTACGTCTACGGGAAGTTCCGCTGGCCCTTCGTCTCCGAGCTGTACGAGTACGTCCAGGGCCTGTTCCTGTTCCGCGCCATCGCCTCGGTCATCGTCTCGCCCCGGCGCCCGACCTTCAACGTCACCGCCAAGGGCACGACCCTGGAGCAGGACCACCTCTCCGCCCTGGCCTGGCCGTTCTTCGCCGTCTACGGCCTGCTGCTGCTCGGCTGCGCCACGGCCCTCTACCGCTACCTGTTCGAGCCCGGCGTCACCAACCTGATGCTCGTGGTCGGCCTGTGGAACTTCTTCAACCTGCTCATGGCCGGCGCCGCCCTCGGCGTCGTGGCCGAGCGCCGGGTCACGGAGGCGAGCCCGTCCCTGGCGATCAACCGGCAGGGCCGGATGATGCTGGCCGGCCGCGCCCTCGACGTCGCGGTGGACCGCGCCTCGGCCGTCGGCTGCACCGTCCGGTTCGGGGCCGACGTCCTGCCGTTCGGCACCGGCAGCACCTACCGCACCGGCCAGCTCTCGGTGCAGCCCCTCGACGGCGCCCCCGCCGGCGGCGTGCTGCCGTTCGAGGTCGGGACGATCGCCCATGCGGGCGACGACGTGGTGGTGACCCTGCGCTTCCAGCCCCTCGACGCGCAGGGCTATGCCGGCCTCGCGAGCCTGATGTACGGCGATGCGGGCGCGCTGCTGCGCTTCCAGCAGAGCCGGCGCCGGCACAAGAACATCGTCTCGGGCACCCTCCAGCTGATCTGGTGGGGCCTGGTCGAGCCGTTCCGCGCCTTCAGCTACCTGTTCAAGCCGCGCCCGCAGGCGGCGCCCGCCCCCACCACCGACACGGCCCTTCCGCGCACCCCGCAGCGGGCGCCGCTCCTGCCCGGCGGAAGCCCCGGCGGGGCGGAGGCCGCCCGGCCGCGCCCGGCCGAGAATCCCCTGCCGGCCCGGCCGAGCTTCGCACGCAGCAACGACGGCGAGCCGGGCACCGACTGGGTCCGCCTGATGCTGGAATTCGAGAACGATCGCCTGCTCGGCGGGGCGGCGGGCGGCGGACGCGGCGCCGACCTGCACGCCCGGTCGTGAGGGAGGCTCGCATGCGTGTCACGACGATCACCCGCGGGCTTCTCGCGCTGGCCCTGGTGGGCGGGGCCACGGAGGCCCGGCCCCAGAGCTTCATCGGCGCGGGCCCCGCCGAGCGCTTCTCGGTCCCCCCCGCGGGCGACGCCCTGCGCCGCGCGGGCGAGCCCGGGCGCGGCCCGGCGGCCGCCGTCGCCCCGGCGCCGGCTCCGGCGGTCCGGGAGGGCACCCTGGCGACCATCGGGCCCGCCCGGCGCCTGCCGGCCACCACCGGCGGGTTCCGCCTGGAGGGCGAGGAGGACGTCCTGCGCTTCCCCGTCTACGTCACGGAAGCGCAGAGCCGCGGGCGTCCCCGCCTGCGGGTGTCCTACCTCTCCGCCATCTCGGTGGCGCCCGAGACGTCGGAGCTCGTCGCCAGCGTCAACGGCGTCGTGGTCGGCCGAACCCGCATCCAGGCGCCCGGCGCCGTCAAGGTGGTGGAGTTCGAGCTGCCCGAGGGCAGCCTGAAGCTCGGCTACAACGCCATCGATCTCTCGGCGAGCCAGCGCCACCGGGTCGATTGCTCCCTCAACGCGACCTACGAACTCTGGACGCAGATCGATCCCTCGCGCTCCGGCCTCGTGGTGGCCCCCGTGGCGGCCGCCGGGATCGAGCTGAAGGATCTCGCCGCGCTGGAACCCGACGACGGCGGTGCCCTGCCGGTCCGCGTCGTGATCAACGACAAGCCGAGCCTGCCCCGCCTGGAGCGGATGTTCCACGCCATCGAGGCGATCGGCCTCGTCGGGCGCATCGCCCGCCCGGTGGTGGAGTTCGGCTCGGTGATGACCGGCCGGGCCGGGATCAACCTCATCGTCGGCACCGCGGCGGAACTGCGCGGCACGCCGGACCTCGAGGCCGTCGGCCCGATCACCGGACCGAAGCTCGCGATGCTGCCGCCGCGGGAGGATCGGGCCCCCGCCCTCGTCGTCAGCGGCACCAGCTACGACGAGATCGAGGCGGCGATCGCGACCCTGGCCCGCGGCACCGAGCCCTACGGCACGCCCCGCGGCCTGAAGGCCGCGGCTCTGCTGCGGGGTGCCCCCCTGGAGAGCGGCGACCGGATCGCGCTGCAAGCCCTCGGCGTGGCGACCCGGGAATTCTCCGGACGCCTCCTGACCACCCGCTTCGACGTCCAGCTGCCGCCCGACTTCCTGCCCGCCGATTACGGCAAGATGCTCCTGAACCTCTCGGGGGCCTACGCGTCCGGCCTCTCCTCCGAGGCGCGGATCCTCGTCGACCTCAATGGCCGCAACGCCGCCAGCGTGCCCCTGCCGCAGACGCGGGGCGAGGTCTTCGAGAACAACACCATCCCGCTGCCCCTGGGCCTGTGGCGGCCGGGCCTGAACCGGGTCGAGATCTCCGCGCAGGTGCCGACGCCCGGCGATGCCACCTGCGCGGCGAGCACGGCGGACGCGAAGCGCGAGCGTTTCCTGTTCCTCGACCGGACCACCGTCAGCGTTCCGAACCTGGCCCGTGCCGCCCGGATCCCGGATCTCGCCGCCACCACCAGCGGCGGCGCCCCCTTCCTGGAGGATGGCAAGCGGCCGCGCCTCGTGCTGCCCGTTCTCGATCGCGACACGGTGGCGGCGGGCGCCATGATCGCCGCGCGGCTGGCGAGTGCGGCCGGGCGGGTGATCGATTTCGAGCTGGCCACCGAGGCGCAGAGCGGGACGGGACCGACCCTGATGGTCGCGCCCGTCCGCGCCGTGGCGCCCGCGACCCTGACCGGGCTCGGCCTCGATCCGGAGCAGATCCGGCGGATCTGGGAAGCCCGCGCCGAGACGGCCCGTCCGGCGGGCCAGTCCGGCTCGGTGCCGGCCCCGACCCTCGATCGCCTGCGCCGCAACGTGCCGGCACGCTGCAGCCTGCCGGATCTCAGCTTCCGCGTCGCCGGCCCGGCGACGCCCCGCGGCGCCGGACCGGACGCCGCCGCCGGAGACCGTGCGGGCCGGGTCCCCGCCAGCGACGGCGACCTCGTGACGAAGTGGGACGAGACCCTGCGCGCCCGCCATCCCCTGATCGAGGCCGCCGACGGCCTCGTCACGAGGGCCTCGACCACCGTGCGGGGCCTGCTCGGCGAGACGCGGACCTGGATCGATGCGGAGGCCTCGGAGCGGGCCTCCGCCGTGCCGCCCCGCGCCTCGCTGATCCTGGCCCAGGCCCTGTCCAGCGGCGGGATCGGCGTCGACGACACCACCACCCTGATCACGGCGCCGAACCCGCTCCTGCTCAAGGCCTCCGTGGCCTGCCTCATCGATCCCGGGGTCTGGTCGCGGATCGGCGGGCGCTTCGCCTTCCTGGACGCCGCCGACGGCCGCCTGGACACGGTCGAGCCCGACACCGTCCGCATCGTGGAGACCCGGGCCCCCTCGCTCTGGAATCTCCGGCTCGTGCTGGCGGGCTGGCTCTCGATGAATCCCGCCGTCTACGCGACGCTGGCCCTGGCCCTGGCGCTCTGCCTCGGGCTGACCACCGCGCTCATGGTCCGCAACGTCGGCCGGAGGAATGCATGAGACGCCCGCTCCGGACCGTCCGCGGCGCGGCCCTCGCGGCCGCCCTGACCACGGGCCTCGCGACCGGCTTCGCCGCCGGGCCGGAGGCCCGGGCCCAGGGCGGGCCGGAGGCCCGGGTCGATGGCCGACCCGCGCTGATGCCCGCCGGCTCGCTCCGCGATCCCCAGCCCCGTGATCCCGCCATGCCGGACCAGCCGCGCTCCGTTCCCCCCGCCATCGCCCTGCCGGCCGCGCCGCAGGTCAAGGACGAGTCCGCCCGTGCGGCCCAGCCCCTCGTCGGGAGCCTGAAGGACCAGGACGGCTGGCGCCTCTACCGGTCCCGCTTCGTCACCGAGGCCGGGCGGGTGGTCGACACCGCCAATGGCGGGATCAGCCACAGCGAGGGGCAGGGCTACGGCATGCTGCTCGCCGTGGCGGCCAACGACAGGCCCACCTTCGAGCGGCTCTGGGGCTGGACCCGCGCCAACCTGATGGTGCGTCCGGATTCCCTCCTGGCCTGGCGCTGGGAGCCGGCCAAGCGCCCGGCGGTGGCGGACATGAACGACGCCACCGACGGCGACATCCTGGTCGCCTGGGCGCTGACGGAGGCCGCCGAGGCCTGGGACGATGCCGGCTACCGCGTGGCGGCCCGGCGGATCGCCGTCGAGGTCGGCCGCCGGACCATCCTGTTCAAGGACCGGAACGGGGCGCTGCTGCTGCCGGCGGTCACGGGCTTCTCGGCGGGGGAACGCGCCGACGGTCCCCTGATCAACCTGTCCTACTGGGTCTTCCCGGCCTTCGCGCGCCTGCCCCTGGTGGCTCCGGAATACGACTGGGACGCCCTGACCCGCAGCGGCTTGCGGCTCCTGCGCCGCGCCCGCTTCGGCAGCGCCAACCTGCCCACCGAATGGATCTCCCTGAAGGGGGACCAGCCCCGTCCCGCGGACGGCTTCCCGCCGCTCTTCTCCTACAACGCGATCCGGATTCCCCTCTACATGGCCTGGGCCGACGTGGGACGGCAGGAGGATTACGCCCCCTTCGTCGCCCTCTGGTCCGGGCCGGACCGCGAGCGCCTGCCCATCGTGGACACCAGCGACGGGCGCACGGTCGAGTGGCTCGGCGAGAGCGGCTACGCGGCCCTCGCCAGCCTGCTGCTCTGTACCGTGAAGGGAACGCCGCTCCCCGAGGGCTTCGGCCAGGTGCAAGGCACCGAGAACTACTATCCGACCACGCTGCATCTCCTGGCCATGGTGGCCGCGCAGATGAGGGGACCCTCATGCTTAAAGCGTTAGCGCGCCGGCGGCGCCGTGGCCCCGCGCCCCTCGGCCTCCCGATGGGCCTCGCCCTCGCGGCGCTCACCCTCCCGGCGCTCACCCTCCCGACCCTGGCCCAGGGCCCCGGCGGCGAGGATGCCAGCCGCGCGCCCGCCATCGTCGTCGACCCGACGGGATCGGCGGCCAACGGCATGGTCGACGAGAGCGCCCTGCGCTACTACGCGGCGCAGAAGCAGACCGCCCGGATGAAGGCGGAGGCCGCGCGGCTGAAGCAGCTCTACCCGGGCTGGACCGAGCCCACCGACCTCGACACCCTGCAGCCGAGCCCCCCCGAAGAGGCCCCCCTCTGGGATCTCTTCACCGCGGGCCGCTTCGACGACCTCTACGCGGCCATCGCGGCGCGGCGCACGCTGGACGGGACCTGGCAGCCCTCGGACGAGCTGGCGCGCAAGCTGCGCCGCGCCGGGTTCCGCAGCCGCCTCAAGGGGCTCGCCAGCGCCAGGCGCAACCTCGACGTCGTCGCCCTCTACCGCGCCGATCCCAGCGCCCTCGACCCCAGCGACGTCGAGAGCCTCTGGATCGTCGCCGACGCGCTGGCGGCCGAGGAGGCCACGGCACAGGCCTACAACCTCTACAAGTCCGTCTTGGATACCAGCAACGACACGGGCGCCCGCCTGGCCACCATCCAGAAGGCGATGTCGAACCTGCCGATGGCCGCGGCCGAGCAGCTCATCGCCCTCGGCCGGACGGATTCCGACGGCAATTCCGAGTTCCGGCGCATCGCCATCGACATCACGCGCGCGCGGATCGTCGCCTTCCTGCACGACGAGGCCGCGCACGAGCCCACCACCACGGATATCGCCGTGTTCCAGGCCCAGGCCCGCAAGACCGGCGACCCGCGGGAGACCGGTCTCCTCGGCTGGTACGCCTACAAGCGCCAGCAGTTCCGCGAGGCGCTGGACTGGTTCAAGCTCGCGATCAGCCGCGGCGGCGACGCGATGATCGCCCACGGGCTCGCCCATTCGCTGCGCGCGGTCGGCATGACGCGCGAGGCCGAGGAGGTGGCCTATGCCTGGCGCGACAAGTACGTCGGCAACAGCATCCTCTTCATCGAGCTCCTGGAGCGGAAGCTCACCCAGGCCAATCCCGTCTTCATCGACCTGGACCGGATCAACCGCTACGCAAAGGTGACCCTGGCCTCGAGCTCCGGGGAAGGCGCGCAGGCGCTGGGCTGGTACGCCTACAATTCCTGCCAGTTCGACGCCGCCCTGGAGTGGTTCCAGCACGGCATCGCCTGGCTGCCGAGCGAGTCGACGGTGCTCGGCTACGCCCTGGCGCTGCAGCGCCTGAGGCGCACGCGCGAGTACCTCGAGATCGTCAACCGCTACGACGGGCTGTTCCCGAAGGTGGTGGACCTGCTGTTCCGCGAGGGGCCGGAGGGTCCGCCGCTGGCCTGCAGCGTCGCGGCGGCGCCCCCGGCCGGCGCACGCCAGCCCGCGGCGCCCGCCGCGACGGCCGTGCTCGCGAACACCGCCCGCGCCCCCGCAGCCTACGGCCGCGTGCCGAAGCCCGACATCTCGGCCAACGGCGCGGTGCGTCCCCTGCCGGTCCTGCGCAGCGAATTCCCGCTGTCCGTCGCCGCCGAGAACCCGTTCCGCTACCTGCCGGCCGCCCTGGCCCGGCAGGTGCCCGAGCGGAGTGCCGGCGGCGTCCTGGCCGAACCCGCGACGGGTGCGCCACCCCTGGTCGCCCGCCGGGTGCCGGGCGCCGGGACGATGCCCTACGAGCGCTACGGCTTCGCCCTGCTGCCGGGCTACAACGGCATGACCCAGGCCTCCACCCTGACCGATCCGCCCGCCGGCACCCAGTGGCAGGACCAGCAGGCCGCCGGCGCCAACGGCCAGACCCGCTCGAGCCGAGAATCCGACCGCTTCGGCATCCCGGGATCGCAACGCGCCACCTTCATCGGGGCCGGCCCCACCGCCGGACAGCAGCCATGAGTCGGATACGGCATTCCGCAACCGCGGCGGCGCTGGCGGCGCTGGTGGTCCTGCCCTCGCCCCCCGCCGCCGCCCGGCCCGGCCGCGCGGCCCTCGAGCTGCCGGGCGCCGGCCCCGTGTCGGACGTGGCGCAGAATTCGTTCCGCGACGGCTTTTCCCAGCGGATCACCTTCCGGGACGATCCGCGCGGCGTCGCCGAGGTGAGCGTGCGCAGCGGGGAAGGGGGCTCCGGTCCCGCCCTCGCCATGGCCAAACCGAGCCGGACGGGGATCGCGGCCGAGTTGCGGGCGCGCTTTCCCGGCGAGACCATGCGGGTGGTGACCCAGGCGCACCGCAACGCCCACGGACCGGTCGGCCTCGCCCTGGGCATCGACTGCCTCTACGCCTGGCAATGGATCGACCTCGGCGGCGATGCGGCGCGGAGGCGGCCGTCCTCCCTGTTCGGCAGCGATCCCGGCGCGCCGGCCGCCTCGGTGCGGATCAAGCTCTGCCGTACGGCGACGGCGACCCTCGCCGACCTGACCCGCGCGGTGGAATCGATGCGGCTCTCGGCGAATCCCGCCGATGCGCCCCGCCTTCAGCCGGAGACGCTCGCCCGCCGGCCTGCGTCGGCGCGCCGGCGCGAGGCGGTCACCCGGCCGACGGGGACGCCCCGCGAGACCGCGCCGGGATCGGCGACCGCGCTCCGTCCGCCCGGCCCGATGGAACGGCCCGGCTCGGAGAAGCGCCCGGAGGCCTCGACGCGCCGCATGGCCTCCGAGCAGTCCGGCGAGACGCAGCGCTACCTCGTGCCGGGGCCCGGTGCGGCGGCGCCCGCGGTGCCGGTTCCGGTCCCCCCGGGCGAAGGTCAGGCCCCGCGCTACATCACGGACGCCGCGCCGGCGGAGGGCGCCCCCGCGATCACGGTCCCCAGACCGGCGCCGAACCGGGCCGAGGTCGAGGATCTCATGGCCCGCGAACTCCCGGCACGGGCCCTTCGGCCGCCGCCCTGAGGCGGATACCGGATCGGCCCACCGCCGCGATTTCTACCCGGGCTACACGGGAGCGTCGGAGCGTCCGCCGGGGAGGGGAGCCGCGCCCGAGCCTGTGCGATTCCCCCCTCCGTCGGGTCCCGCCCGGCGGCGACGGCCCATGCGATCTGTGATTTTCCCGATCCTGCGCACCCGCAACCTTGAATACCCATGCCCGGCGCGCGAAGAAGCGGTCAGCAGGGGTGGTGGGTTACGGATATGGCCCGGGTCGACGCGTGCGGTATTCCTTCGGGCCCGGTGGGTCCCGCCTCGAACCGTGGGCCTGCCGGCCGCGGGATCGCCGCATGAGCCGCGCGGCGGATGCGCCCGGCGCCGAGGCAGCGGTGCCGTCCGGTCTTCGCCCCGCATCCGGTCTTCGCCTCGCCTGCACCGCCACGGACCACGTCAGCCTCGCCTATTCGGCGAGCGCGATTCCGGTCATCCGGGAGATCGCGATCGCCAACGCCACGGAGGCCGATCTCGTCGACCTCCGGCTGCGCATCGAGAGCCGGCCACCGGTGGCGGGCCCACTGACGCTGCGCATCGACCGCGTGGCCGCGGGTTCGAATTATCGGGTCGAGACCCCGTCCCTGCCCCTCGATGCCGGCCTCCTCGCCGCCTGCACCGAGGTCGGCCGCCTCGCCCTGACGGTGATCCTGGAGGATGCGGAGGGCGAGCGGGGGCGGACGGTCGCCGAGATGCGCCTGCTGCCGCCGGCGCACTGGGGTGGCGCCCCGAGCGCGCCCCACCTCCTCGCCGCCTTCGTCCGACCCGACGATCCGGCCGTCGACGCCGTCCTGCGCACGGCCGCCAGGAAGCTCGGCGCGGCCGGCCGCGCGACCACGCTGGATGGCTACGGGCGCGGCGGCAAGGTCCGGGCCTGGGACCTCGCCGGGGCGATCTGGGCCGCCCTGGCCGACCATCGCCTCGCCTCCGTCCTCCCCCCGGCGCGCTTCGAGCAGGCCGGACAGACGGTGCGCGGTCCGGGCGAGGTGATCGAGGACCGGGTCGGGACCTGCCTCGACCTCTCCCTGCTCTACGCCGCCTGCCTGGAGCAGGCCGGCCTGAACCCGGTACTGGTACTGACCGTCGGCCACGCCTTCGTCGGCGTGTGGCTCCAGGACGAGGGCTTCGCGAGCGCGACGATCGACGACCGGCAGCACCTGCGCAAGCGGCGCGATCTGCAGGACCTGATCCTCGTCGACACGACGCTGCTGACGCAGGATCCACCGACGACCTTCCGGGCCGCGGTCGATCACGGCGCTGGGCTGGTGGAGGACGGCGCTCCGGCGGCCCTCGACATCGCCATCGACATCCGCGGCTGCCGCCGGCGCGGCATCCGCCCCATGGATCTCGGCGGCCGGGGCAGGGAGGCGGCCCCCGGTCCGGTCGAACCGCTGGACCAGCCCCTCTCGGAAGCCCCCGCCTTCGACGAGGCGGAGCGCCCGCGCCTCGACGCGGCGCCCGAGACGCCGGTCGGTCGCCTGGAGCGCTGGAAACGGAAGCTCCTTGACCTGTCGCTGCGCAACAAGCTCCTGAACTTCAAGCCCGGCAAGGGCGCCATCGCCCTCGCGGGCATCGATCCCGGCGCCCTGGAAGACGGCCTGGCGGCCGGGCACGCGTTCCGGCTGACGCCGGTCTCCGACGGGCCGGCCGGGTCCGAAGGCGCCCTGGCCCGGAACGAGATCCCCACCACCGCGACGGAGGCCGATCTCGACGGTCGCCTGCTCGATCTCTATCGCCTCGCCCGCAGCGGGTTCGAGGAGGGCGGGGCCAACATCCTGTTCCTGGCCATCGGGTTCCTGTCCTGGACCCGCAAGGCGGACGAGGCCGCCCACCGGGCGCCGCTGCTGCTGGTCCCGGTCACCCTCCGGCGTGCCAGCGTCCGCGCCGGCTTCCGCCTGGCGCTGCACGACGACGAGGTCCGCATCAACCCGACCCTGCTCGAGATGCTGCGCCAGGACTTCCGGCTGCGGATGCCGGATCTGGAGGGCGACCTGCCCCGCGACGCATCCGGCATCGACGTGGACGCGGTCGTCCGGAGCGTCCGCGGCCACACGCGCGACCTGCGCGGCTGGGAGGTGGTGCCCGACATGGTGCTGGCGACCTTCTCCTTCACCAAGCATCTGATGTGGAAGGATCTCGTTGACCAAGGCGACCGCCTCACGCGCAACCCTGTGGTGCGCCACCTCATCGAGACGCCCAAGCACGCCTACGGCGACGGGACGCCCTTCCCCGATCCGTCGCAACTCGATCGGGACCATCCGCCCGAGACGGTCTTCGCACCTCTCTCGGCGGATTCCTCGCAGCTCTCCGCCGTCCTGGCGGCCGCCGGCGGCAAGGACTTCGTCCTGTTCGGGCCGCCCGGCACCGGGAAGAGCCAGACCATCGCCAACATGATCGCCCAGTGCCTGGCGCAGGGACGCACGGTGCTGTTCGTCTCGCAGAAGACGGCCGCCCTCGAGGTGGTGCAGCGGCGCCTGCAGGAGGTCGGGCTCGGCGATTCCTGCCTGGAGGTGCATGCCACCAAGGCCCAGAAATCGGCGGTGCTCGGGCAGTTGCGCCGGGCGTGGCACGCGCGCGCCGCGCCTGCGCAGACAGAATGGCCGGGCGCCACGCGCACCCTCGCGAGCCTGCGCGCCGAGCTGAACGGCCTCGTGCAGGCCCTGCATCGGCGGCGGGAGAACGGGCTCACGGCCTACGAGGCCTTCGGACGCGTGATCGCGGCGGGCCCCGACGCGGAGAGCCTCGTCCTCGCCTGGCCCGACCACCGGGCCCACGAACCGGACACCCTCGCGGCCCTGCGGGCGGCCTGCCGGGACTTGCGCCCCGTCCTGGCCTCGGTGGGTCCCCTGGCCGACCATCCGCTGCAAGGTATCGTCGCCACCGAATGGTCGCCGGTCTGGCGCGACGGCCTGGGCGCGGGGATCGCCGCCGTCATCGAGTCCCTGACGGCCCTGCGCGCGAGCGGACAGGCCTTCGCCGCGGCGATCGGGCTCCCGGGCCTGCCGGCGACCGAGGCGGGGATCCGCGGCCTCCTGGATCTCGGCAGCGCGCTGATCCGTCCCGAGGCCGCCTGCGGAGGCGCCTTCCTGGCGGATGCCGCCGGCGACCTGCGCCGGGCGGTGGCCGCGCGCGACCGCTTCCAGGCGACCCGGGCCGCACTCCGCGGCCGGCTCACCGGCGCGTACCGGCCCGGCCTCCTCGACCAGGACCTGCCCGGACTCCTCGCCGAGTGGGTCGCGGCGCGCGGCGCGAACTTCCTCGTCCGGGGCGGGCGCCTGAGGAAGGTCCTGCTGCAGGTTCAGCCCTATGCGGAGGGCGCATTGCCGGAGGATCTCGGGCCGGACCTCGCCGGCCTGATCGAACTCGCCCGGCACGGGCAGGCCGGCCGGCCCGAGGAGGCGGCCCTCGCCCGGCTGGGCCCGCCCTGGAGCGACCCGGAGGGGCCCGCCGCCGACTTCGCGCCGGCCATCGCCTGGGCCGAGACGGTGGCGCGGCTCCTGCCCCGCCTCGGGCCGTCGAGTCTCGGCCCCGAGCGCCTGCGCGACCACGTCGTCCGGCTTGTCACCCATCCGTCCCAGGGCTGGGAGGCGGGTGGCTCCCGTGCGGAGGCCTACGCCGCCTTCGCGCACGATCACGCCCGGACGCTCGACGCGACGACGGCGTTGGCCCGCCGAGCCGGGCGGGGCGATTCCGAGACGCCGCCGGCCGCGGAGGCGGACTGGATCGGCGCCGGCCTCGCCCGCGCCCGGCGCTGGGCCGCCGGGCTCGGACGCGCCCAGGGCTGGTGTGCCTGGCAGGGCGCGGCCGAGGCGGCGCGCGGCCTTGGCCTCGGCCCCTTGATCGAGGCCCTGGAGGCGGGCCGGATCAACCCCGACGCCGCCGAGGCGGCGTTCGAGATCGCCTATGCCCGCTGGTGGATCGACCGCGTCGTCGGCGACGACCCGGTCCTGCGGGGCTTCCTGCCGGAGCGCCACGAGGACGCGATCGCCCGGTTCCGCGCCGCGGATGCCCGGGTCGGCGACCTCGCCCGGCAGGTCGTCCGCGACCGCCTGGGGAGCGGTATCCCGGGTCCGACGGCCTTCGGGAACGACCCCGAATGGGGCACGCTCTCGCACGAGCTGACCAAGAAGCGGGCACAGATGCCCCTGCGCAAGCTGTTCGGCACGATGCCGAACGCCCTCGCGCGGCTCACCCCCTGCGTGATGATGAGCCCGCTGTCGATCGCCCAGTACCTGCCCCCCGATGGGACGCCGTTCGACATCGTCATCTTCGACGAGGCCTCGCAGATCGCCCCCTGGGACGCCATCGGGGCGATGGCGCGAGGCCGGCAGGTGGTCGTCGTCGGCGATCCCGAGCAGCTTCCGCCGACCAGCGTCGGCGACCGCGCCGGCGACGACACCGAGGACGGTGGCGACATCGCGGACCAGGAATCGATCCTCGATGCGTGCCTCGCGGCCAACCTCCCGCGGCGGGCCCTCGACTGGCATTACCGCAGCCGCCACGAGAGCCTGATCGCCTTCTCGAACGCCCGTTACTACGGCGGCCGCCTCGTCACGTTTCCCTCGCCGGTGACCCAGGACCGGGCGGTGCGCCTGACCTTCGTGCCGGACGGCGTCTACGAGCGTGGAGCCGGCCGCGTGAACCGGCCCGAGGCCCGCGCCGTCGTGGCCGACATCGTGCGCCGCCTGCGCGATCCGGATTTCGCGCGGGCGCGGCGCTCCCTCGGCATCGTCACTTTCAACGGCGAGCAGCAGCGGCTGATCGAGAACCTGCTCGACGCGCAACGGCGATCCGATCCGGAGCTGGAGCCGTACTTCGATCGCGACCGCTGGCACGAGCCCGTCTTCGTGAAGAACCTCGAGACCGTGCAGGGCGACGAGCGCGACGTCATCCTGTTCTCGGTCGCGGTCGGCCCCGACCCGGGCGGCCGAACGGTGAGCACGGTGTCCTCCCTCAACAAGGAGGGTGGCCATCGCCGCCTGAACGTCGCCATCACGCGGGCCAGGCAGGAGCTCGTGGTCTTCGCCTCGATCCGGCCCGAGCAGATCGACCTCGGCCGCACCCGGACCCGCGGGGTGCGCGACTTCAAGCACTTCCTCGAATTCGCCGACCGCGGGTCGCGGGCGCTCGCCGAGGCCTTCGCGCCCACCGGCGGAGAGGTCGAGTCGCCGTTCGAGGCCGCCGTCATGGCGGCGCTGCGGGCCAAGGGCTGGACCGTGCACGCGCAGATCGGCGTCTCGGGCTTCCGGATCGATCTCGGCATCGTCCACCCCGACGCGCCGGGGCGCTACCTCGCCGGCATCGAGTGCGACGGCGCCACCTATCATCGGTCCGCGACGGCCCGCGACCGCGACCGTCTGCGCGAGCATGTGCTGACCGATCTCGGCTGGCGCATCCGGCGGGTCTGGAGCACCGCCTGGTGGAGCGACGCAGCCGGCGCACTCGCGCAGCTCGACCGGCGCCTGCGGGAGGACCTGGAGGCCGACCGCCTCGATGCCGTCGAAGCCACGGCGGAGAGCGATCCGATCGCGGCACCCGTGCCCGACGCCCCGATCCTGACGGACCCTGCGGATTACACGACCGCTGCGGCGACGACGGGTGCTCCGAGCCCGACTCCCGTTCCGGAGGCGGACGACGCGATGCCGGCCCACCGGCTCGACGCCGGGTTTCCCCCCACGCCTGGGCCGCCACCGATTCCCACGGTGGCGCGCGATCCGACGTACCGTCTCGCGGACCCGGCCGATCTCGGCCTCGTCCTGGAGCCCACGCGCTTCCATGACGCCGCCTACCGCCCGATCCTGGCGGCCCTGGTGGCGCACGTGCTCACCGTGGAGGGGCCGATCTACGAGGACGTGCTGCTCCGGCGCGTGGCCCGCGCCCACGGCCTGCAGCGGGTGGGCCCCCTCATCCGCGAGACGATCCTCGAACAGGTCCCCGCCTCGGTGGCCCGCAGCGACGATGACGGTCGCGCCGTCCTGTGGCCACCCCACGACGAACCGCGGGCGCGGCATCCCTACCGGGTGGCGCCCGCCGGCCTGCGCAGCCATGCGGACACGCCGATGCCGGAACTCGTCGGTCTCGCCGAATCGGTGGCGCCGGGCACGTCCGAGGTCGAGCGCGCGCGACTGATGGCCCAGGCGGTCGGTCTGTCGCGAGTGGAGGCGGCGACACGGGTCCGGTTCGCGCGCGCATGCGAACGCGCCGCGGCGGGCGCGCGCCGTGACGGGCCGTCCGGAACCTGACGGGGCTGCCGCCGCGAACGCCATCGGCCTGGCCTGGCCCGCGCCGTTCACGAAGATTGCGGCTCAGGTCCCTGCAACGGGAGCTCGGGGCCTCGGGCGTGCGCATCCTGCCGAATCGGCAGGCGCGGAGGCGGCCGAACGGGGGGCGTCAGCCGGAGCGTGGCCCGACGACCGGAGGAATCACCCCGGACCCTGCGCCAGGATCAGGACATCGCGCCCGCACAAGCTCGAAACGCGACTCCATCAATGTTCGATTTCCGTCCACCTGTCCCGGCGACAGATTGTGGGCGTGGATCAAACCTCTTGCCGCTCCGATGTCCCGTGGTTTATGTCGCATCGCAACAAAAGGACCCTGCCGCGATCCGAAAGCATGTTCCTTTCTTCTATGAAGCAACAGCCGTATTGAGCCTGACCCGCGATCCTATATTTAGCCAACTTCGCTTTATGGCCCCGAGACAACCGTTAATTGTCACGCGAACAGCAATGCCGAAGGGTGAGCAACGCCGGTCGCCGCGGAGAAAACGTCGATTGTCCGGCTCGCGAATAATTGGCTTGGTTTCTGCTTCATTAGGAGAGATAGACGTGCACCGGATCGAAATGGGACGGATTTGTCCCGTTTCGCTTCAGCGCCACGGGCTGATGGGAATCGATGTCTGCTTATTCTGAGGGCACTGCCACGAT
>NZ_LMML01000007.1:29584-29812 GCF_001422215.1 Methylobacterium sp. Leaf89
TTGGTCCTGGTCGCCCTTTTGGTGCGCCTCGACAGCAAGGGCCCGGTCCTGTTCCGCCAGACCCGCACCGGCAAGGACGGGCACCCGTTCCAGATCTACAAGTTCCGCACCATGCGCGTGCTGGATGACGGGGCGGTCGTGCACCAGGCCACCCGGGGCGACGCCCGGGTGACCCGCGTCGGCGCCCTGCTGCGCCGGACCAGCATCGACGAGCTGCCCCAGCTCCTC
>NZ_LMML01000007.1:29896-68803 GCF_001422215.1 Methylobacterium sp. Leaf89
CCGCGCCGCCCTCGACCTCTGGTACATCGAGCACCAGAGCCTGCGCCTCGACCTCCAGATCCTCCTGCGCACCGTCCTGGCCGAAATCACCCGCCGCACCAACGCCTTCTGAACAGAGCCGCACGCCCGACCTCGCGCGTGGCCTGACGGGGCCTCGACTGCGCCGAACGAGCAGGGACGGGACGGGACAGCCGAAGCATCCTCCCGGGGCCGCCCTTCACCAAGCCGATGCGCTTGCGATAGGCTGATGGGTGGCCGATTCACCACCCGCCTTCACGCAGAGCGACGTCCGATGCACGGTTCCAACACTTTCGGCGCCTGGATCGAATCCCTCCGGGGTTCGATCCAGAGGAACATCCATGGGGTCCGCCTGGCCGCCGCCGTGGAAATGAGCAAGCCGCGCACCCGCGGCACCGGCTATGCGCTCTTCGCCCTGGGCATCGCGCTCGGCGTCCTGATCGCGTTCCTGCTCCAGCTCCTGGCCGTTCTGGTCATGATCGCGCTGGGATTTGCCCTCGGCTACGCCGCTCGGTCCTACGTCTCGAAGCGCCGCAAGGACCGCTTCCTGCAGGAGCGGCTGATGCGCTGAGGCAAAGCGGAGGGGCCGTCCCCCTGCGTGACGCTCATGCGAAGCGCCGCCCGGCGCGGGATTCTTCTCGCACGGGTCGTAACGTGGGTGAATGCCGCCCCCCGGCGCGCCGGTCATAGTCGAAGGGCTGGCCGCGTCCCCCCGATGGCCAGTGTGGCCCCGCTCCGCGTTCCCCCCAATCGACCGCGGGTGGGGCCACCCCTGGGGAGAGGTCCGTCGAAACGCGATCTGCGGCCGGGGCTGCCCGCGGGGGCGCTGCCCCCCGACTCGAGCCTCGGCGCGTGTCCTCAGAGCGGGCGCGAAGCGCGCATGCGGGCCAGTTCCATCGCGGCCAGCGCCATGGGGATGCCGATGAGGAGGAGGGCGAAGAGGAGGGCCATGCGTCACCGTCCGGATGCGTCGGGTTGAGGCAGGCTGTCCGGGCACGCAGGGAGCCCGAGGCGAGACCCTGCCCGAGGGATCAGCATCAACGCCGCATCCGGCGCGAGGGTTTCGCGGTTCCGCGAACGCGCGACTCCGACGGGCATGCCCGCCAGGATCCGGTGCGCGTACATCCGGCGTCACCCGATCCGGCGGCATGGCCGTCGCCGGTCTGGCGCCCCAAGGGCGCCACCGGCTTGAGCACACCCTGACGCATCATGGTTAAGGATCGATGAAGGGCCCGGCGTGACGCGGCGCCAGAGGCCGCTGAGCCCGACCGTCGCTCGGTGCCGCACCCCATCTGGGGGGCATGGCCGGCCGGTCCGCAGAAAACGCGCGCCGCCCGGTTGCCCCTGGGCCTGCCCGTGGAGGACCTGGCCTTCCTGGCGGAGGTCGAGGGTCCGATGATCCGGGCCCTAGAGCAGGGAGCCGCCACTTCAAGAATGTCGCCGCCGCGCAAGCTTTGCTATTCGCCCGTCCACAGGAACGGGACGGGGACGAATGACGGCAGAAATCGACACGCGGGTCGGCAGCGCCCGGACCGAGGAAACTCGGGCCGACAAGGCTCGGGCCCTGCGGCTCCGGCGGCTCTGGCGGAGTCACGACACCACGCTGCAATCCAGCGGCCTCGCCCTCGGGCGACCGATCCTGACCACGAAACCCGCGACCGCCCGGCCGGATGCCTCCGAGATCCCGGCACGCGGCCTCACCGCCCGCGAACTCATCAATATGGCGCGCGCCGCGCGGCGCGACCGGGCCTGCCCGGCCGGCCTCGGGTCCCGCACCCCGTCCTGAGGGCCGGAACACCGCCTCGCCGCTCCCGTTGACGTGGCAACAGGGAGTGATGCCGATGGTCGATGTCTCGCAGATCCAGGAACATGCCGACGTGGTCGGCTCGGACGGCGCCCATGTCGGCACCGTCGATCACGTCGATAAAGGTGAGATCAAGCTGACGAAGACGGACGCGGAGGCGGGGGGCCTCCACCATTTCATTCCGGTGGACTTCGTCCAGTCCGTCGAAGGCAACACCGTGCGCCTCGACCGGCCGGCCGACGAGGTCAAGCGGGAATGGTCGACCTCCTGATCGCCCGACCTGCCTGTGCTCAGTCCGTCGGCGACCGGGTCCGCGCATCCGCTCCACCGACCGGAAGGAAGAGAACGCATGGCTGACGTCATCACGGGCGATTTCGGCACGAGCCGGGAGGCCCTCGCGGGCCTGGAGCGCGTCTTCGGGGAAGCGGCGGGCCTGCGCGTCGGCCTGCGCCGCATCGAGGCTCCCCACGGCGACGAGCTTCAGGTCACGGTCGGGGCGCAGGCCCTGTCGGTGCCCCGCCCCGTGGCCGTCGTCCTGGCCAATGCCGCCGGCGAGGACGAGGCGGACCGCATCGGCAAGGCCGTCCTCGAGGCACTCCAGTTGTCCGAGGGCCTGCGCAAAGGGCCCTTCTGAGAAAGCGACCGCTCTGGCCAGGCGCCACCGATCACGGGACGCTTTTGATCTTGCCAGCCGGCGCCCGAACCGCTTTCATTCCCGGGCTGCCCGTGCTGGTCCTCGGGTGATTGGCAACAACCTTCAGCGCCCGCGGCCCACCGGCCTGCGGGCGTTTCTTCTGTCCGGTCGAAGGGCTGCGCTCAATCCACGGCCGCGCCATGCAGCTCCGCGCGGGTGAAGCGCTGCTGCTCGGCCATCACCAGCCCGGCAAGCTCGCGCTTGAGGGCGTTGAACTCGCCCGAGGCCGTGTCGCGCGGGCGCGGAATTTCGACCGTGATGTCGCGCTTGATGCGGCCCGGCCGGTAGGTCATCACCAGGATGCGGTCGGCGAGGTAGATCGCCTCCTCGATCGAGTGGGTGACGAAGATCACCGTCTTGCGGGACTCGGCCCAGATCCGCAGGAGCTCGTCCTGCAGGGTGCGGCGGGTCAGGGCGTCCAGCGCACCGAAGGGCTCGTCCATCAGCATCACGGGCGGGTCCAGCGCCAGGATGCGCGCGATGGCCACGCGCTGGCGCATGCCGCCGGACAGGTCCTTCGGGTAGCGCTTGCGGAAATCCGAGAGGCCGAGGGTGGCCACGATGCGGTCCACCGTCACCGTGGCGTCGGCCCGCGGCACGCCCTGGATGTCGAGACCGAAGCGGACGTTGTCCTCCACGTTCATCCAGGGGAACAAAGCGTATTCCTGGAAGACCATGCCCCGGTCCGGCCCCGGCTCCGTCACCGGGCGCCCGCCCATGCGGATCTGCCCGGCGCTGAGGGGCGTGAAGCCCGCCACCGCGTTGAGCAGGGTGGACTTGCCGCAGCCGGACGGCCCGAGCAGGCAGAGGAACTGCCCCTCCGGCACCGTCGCGGTGATGTCGTCCAGCGCCGGCACGGCGCCGGCGCCCGCCCCGAACACCTTGCTGGCGTGGGCGATCTCGATGTGCGCCGACATGGTGAGGCGTCCCGGTTCAGCGTTCAAGGCCGCGATGCCAGCGCAGGAGGTGGTCGTTGAGGCGCGACATCGCCCCGTCGATGATGAGGCCGAGGATGCCGATGGTGAGCATGCCGCCGATGATCTTGTCCGACCACATGTACTCGCGCGCCTCGAGGATGCGGTAGCCGAGCCCGTCCGAGACCGCGATCATCTCGGCGACGATGACCACGATGAAGGCAGTGCCAATTCCGATGCGCATGCCCGCGAGCACGAAGGGGCTCGCCGCCGGCAGGATCACCCGGCGAAACATCGTCCAGGGCTTCGCCCCGAGGTTGCGGGCCGCGCGGATGTAGATCGAATCCACCTGCCGCACCCCCGCGATGGTGTTGACCAGCACGGGGAAGAAGGTGCCCAGCGCGATCAGGAACAGGGCCGGCGGATTGCCGAGGCCGAACCACACGATGGCGAGGGGAATGTAGGCGATGGGCGGGATCGGCCGCAGGATCTGGAGAAGCGGGTTGAACAGCGCGTAGAGCCGATCGCTGGTCCCGAGGACGAGGCCGACCGGCACCGCGAGCCCGGCCCCGACGCAGAACCCCATGATCACGCGGCCGAGGCTCGCCACCGCGTCGTGCGGCATCTCGCCGGAGAGCATCCAGCGCCAGTGGCTCTCGATCGCCGGGTCGTAGGGCAGGCCGGGCAGGAGGCCGTGATACCATTTCACCGCCACCGCGCTCGGCGGCGGCAGCACGATGGGGGAGAACACGCCGGCCCGGCTGAGGATCTCCCACAGGACGAGGAGGACGAGGGGGACGATGGCGCCGCGAAGCCGGTTCATGCTGCGGTTCAGTTCGTCTTGAGCTCGGCCTTGGCCTTGTCGAGGAGGTCGGTCTTCACCCACTCGGCATCGGATTTCGGCGGGTTCACCATCTTACCGAGGCCGTACTTCATCATGTAGTCGGTCGTCGTCTGCATGTGCCCGGCCGGGACGTCGTAGGTGTACTTCGCGTTGGCCATGCCGTCGCGAAAATCCTGGCTCGAGAGCTGGCCCTTGAACACGGTCTCGCGGACGTACTTCTCGGCCAGCGCCGGATCGTCGATGAAGGCCTTGGTGGCGGCCACGAACAGCTTCAGGACCTTGGCGGCGACCTCGGGCCGCTCGTTGTACATCTTCTCGGTCATCACCAGCGGGCGCACCGGCACGCCGATGGGGGTGTCGTAGGGCTTGACCACCTCGGTGGCGTAGCCGGCGCTGATGGCCTGGGTCGATTGCGGCTCGCTCTGGCAGATCACGTCGACGTATTTCTGCGCCAGCGCCTGGTTCAGGTCGGCGTAGTTGTTGAAGTAGATCAGCTGCACGTCCTTGCCGGCGCGCTCGGACCAGGTCATCCCGTGCTTGTCGAGCTCGGCCAGAAGCATCAGGTCCTGGGTGCCGCCCCGGACGGTGGCGACCTTGAGACCCTTGACGTCCTTCAAGGTCTTGACGGTGTCGAGGTCGGGCCGGCGCAGGATGCGCACGCCGCCATTGGCGAAGCCCGCCACCACGTAGAGCTTCACGCCGTTGCCGCGCGCGGCCACCGCGCCGTCGGCGCCCGAGGCCGAGATGTCGATCTGGTCCACCGCCATGGCGGGATAGATGTCGGCGCCCTTGGCGAAGACCTTCTCGTCGATCTTCAGGCCGTATTTCGGCGCGATCTCCTTCATGTAGGAGATGGCGCCGTAATGGGCGAATTTCAGGTTGCCGAGGCGCACCACGTCCTCGGCCCGGGCGCTGCCGAGGGCCCCCAGGGTCGCGAGAACGAGCAGGGCTGCGCGCGCGGTCGCATGACGCTTGAACATCGGCTTCCTCCGGTCGCGGGTCGTGTCGCCCGCTTCGTCCGCCGCGAAAACGGTCGGTACGGGCTTGAATAAGCGTATTCTGGATTCGAAAGTAAACCCGCCCGGGAGAGAGTTTTGACGGCCATCGAAGCGGATGAAATCGAACGGGTCACCGTGCTGGGCTGCGGCACCCTGGGCGCCAGCTGGGCGGCCCTGTTCCTCGCCCACGGCCTCGACGTGGCGGCCTACGACCCGGCGCCCGGCTTCGCGGCGGCGGCCCTCTGGGCGGTGGAGGCGGCGCGGGCGCAGCTGTCCGAGCTCGGCCTGAACGGGCAGGGCACGCTGCGCTTCCACGACCGTCTGGAGGACGCGCTCGCGGACACGGATTTCGTGCAGGAGAACGCGCCGGAGAACGAGGCGGTGAAGCGCGCGCTGCTCATGGAGGTCGATCGCCGGCTGCCCCCCTCGATCCTCGTCGCCTCGAGCACTTCGGCGATGCTGCGCAGCGCCCTCGTGGCCGATTGCGCCCGGCCGGAGCGGATCCTGGTGGCCCACCCGTTCCACCCGCCCCACCTCGTGCCCCTGGTGGAGATCGTGGCGGGCGACCCCGCCACGGCGGCCCGGGCCGCCGCCTTCTACGCCCGGCTCGGGCGCCGTCCGGTGGTGCTCGCCCGCGAGATGCCGGGCCATATCGCCAACCGCCTCGCCTCGGCCCTCTACCGGGAAGCCGTCAACCTCGTGGCCGAAGGGGTGGCGAGCGTCGCCGACATCGACGCCGCCTTGTGCAACGGCCCCGGCCTGCGCTGGGCCGCGATGGGGCCGCACATGACCTATCATCTCGGGGGCGGGGCGGGCGGCATCCGGCACTATCTCGACCATCTCGGGCCGAGCCAGGTCCGGCGCTGGGCCAGCCTCGGGACCCCGGAGCTCACCGAGGACGTGAAGGACCGGATCGTGGCCGGGATCGCGGCGGAGGCCGCCGGCCGCTCGCTCGCGGTCCTGGCGGAGCGCCGCGACCGTGCCCTCATCGAGATCCTCAAGGCCCGCATCGAGGTGGCGGGACAGGACCCCTGAGCCACCGCACGCCGCCCGATCCCGGATCGGCCCCGCCCGCATTCCCGAAGGCAGACAGAGCGTGAGCGCATCCCGGCCCGAACGATCGCCAGACCTCCGCCCCCTGGTGGTCCTGACCAATCCGATCCATCCGGAGGCCGTCGCCCGACTCACGGGCGAGGCCCGGGTGGTCACCGCCGCGGACACCCGGCCCGAGACCCTGCGCGCCCTGGCGGCCGAGGCGGCGGGCCTGATCGTGCGGGCGCAATTGCCCGACGACATCCTCGACCACGCGCCCCTCCTGCGCGGCATCGTCCGCCACGGCGTCGGGCTCGACTTCGTGCCCCTGGCGGCGGCGACCGCCCGCGGCATCCCGGTGGCCAACCTGCCCGGCAGCAACACCCAGGCGGTGGCCGAGTACGTCTTCGCGGCCCTGTTCCACCTGCGCCGCCAGCTCGGGCCCCTGGACCGGACCCTGCGCGAGGCCGGCTGGCTCCCGGCGAAATCCCGGGCGAGCGATCTCGGCGAGATCGGCGGGACGACCCTGGGCATCCTCGGCACCGGCGAGATCGGCCGCCGGGTCGCCGCCATCGCCCGCCACGGCTTCGGCCTGCGGGTGCTCGGCCATTCCCGAAGCCCGCACACCGCCGGCGGGCTGATCGAGCCGGTGGACCGGGAGACGCTGTTCTCGGACAGCGACGCCGTCGTCGTCGCCTGCCCGCTGACCCCGGAGACGCGCGGGCTCGTCGATGCGGCGCTGATCGGCCGGATGCGGCCGGGCGCGGTGCTGATCAACGTGGCGCGGGGGGCCATCGTGCGGTCCGACGCCCTGGCGGCGGCCCTGCGGGCGGGCGCCATCGCGGGCGCCGCCCTCGACGTGTTCGAGACCCAGCCGTTGCCCGAGGACCACCCCTACCTCGCCTGCCCGAACCTGCTCCTGACGCCGCACGTGGCCGGCACCAGCGCCAACAGCCTGCGGGTGATGGGCCTCGGCGCCGTCGAGGCGATGCTGTGCATCCTGCGCGGCCAGCCGCCGCGCAACCTCGTCAATCCGGTAGTGCCGGCAGCGCCGGCGGTCCGCTGACCCTTCCGTTCCTCGCCCCCCACCGCCCCCCAAGGAAGACACCATGGCTCTCACCAGCGCGATCAAGGGGGTGATCCCGATCGCCCCGACGCCCTTCCACCCCGATGGCCGGGTCGACGAGACCTCCCTCGACCGGATGTCCGAGTTCTTCCTCGGCGCGGGCATCGACGGCCTGACCATCCTGGGCCAGCTCGGCGAGGCGCCCAAGCTCGACCATTCCGAGGCGGTGGCCATCACCCGGCGGGTCATCGGGCGCGTGGACGTGCCGGTCCTCGTGGGCGTCTCGGCCCCGGGCTTCGCGGCCATGCGGTCGCTCGCCCGGGAGGTGATGGAGCTCGGCGCCGCCGGCGTCATGATCGGGCCGCCCAACACCCTGCGCACCGACGACCAGGTGGTGGCGTACTACCGCAACGCGGCCGAGGCGATCGGCCCCGACGTGCCCTTCGTGATCCAGGACTACCCGCTCACCTTCTCGGTGGTGATGACGCCGGCCGTCATCCGCCGGATCGTCACCGAGAACCCGTCCTGCGTCATGCTCAAGCACGAGGACTGGCCGGGCCTCGACAAGATCACCGCCCTGCGCGGCTTCGAGCAGGACGGCTCGATGCGCCACATCGCGATCCTCACGGGCAACGGCGGCCTGTTCCTCGATTTCGAGATGGAGCGCGGCGCGGACGGGGCCAACACCGGCTACGCCTTTCCGGAGATGCTCGTCGACGTCGTGCGCCTGTCACGGGCCGGCGAACGCGACGCGGCCCACGACCTCTTCGACGCGCACCTGCCGTATCTGCGATACGAGCAGCAGCAGGGTCCCCTGGGCCTGGCCGTGCGCAAGTACGTCTTCCAGAAGCGCGGGATCTTCGCCTCGGACGCCCAGCGCAAGCCGGCCGCGAGCCTGTCGGCGCAAGGGCGGCGGGAAGTCGACTACCTCCTGTCGCGCATCGCCCGCGTCGACCCGCGCGCCCGCGTGGCCCCCTGACACCCGGAACCGGACGCGCATCATGAGCACAGGTCTGCGCAAGGGCCTCACCAGCTACGGCGACGCGGGCTTCTCCCTGTTCCTGCGCAAGGCCTTCATCAAGGCGGCGGGCTACTCGGACGACGCCCTCGACCGGCCGATCGTCGGCATCACCAACACGGCGAGCGACTACAACCCGTGCCACGGCAACGCCCCGGCCCTGATCGAGGCGGCCAAGCGCGGCGTGATGCTCGCCGGCGGCCTGCCCATGGTATTCCCGACGATCTCGATCCACGAGAGCTTCGCGCATCCGACCTCGATGTTCCTGCGCAACCTCATGGCGATGGACACCGAGGAGATGCTGCGGGCCCAGCCGATGGACGCCGTCCTCGTCATCGGCGGCTGCGACAAGACCCTGCCGGCGCAGATCATGGCGGCGGCGAGCGTCGACCTACCCACCGTGGTCATCCCCGTCGGTCCCATGGTGGTGGGCCATCACAAGGGCGAGGTCCTGGGCGCCTGCACCGATTGCCGCCGGCTCTGGAGCGCGCACCGCGCCGGCGAGATCGACGAAGACGAGATCGAGCGCGTCAACGGCCGCCTCGCCCCCTCGGTGGGCACCTGCATGGTGATGGGCACCGCCAGCACCATGGCCTGCGTGACGGAGGCGCTCGGCCTGTCGCTGCCGATGAGCGCCACGGTGCCGGCCCCTCATGCCGAGCGCATCCGCATCGCCGAGGCGAGCGGTCGCCGTGCCGCCGAGATGGCGGTTTCGGGCGGTCCGCGGCCGAGCGAACTCCTGACGCCGGCCGCCTTCCGCAACGCCCAGATCGTCCTGCAGGCGATCGGTGGATCGACCAACGGCCTGATCCACCTGACCGCCATCGCCAACCGGACGCCGCACGGGATCGACCTCGATGCCTTCGACGCCCTCGGGCGCGCCGTGCCCGTGCTCGTCGACCTGAAGCCCTCCGGCCAGCACTACATGGAGCATTTCCACTATGCCGGCGGCGTGCCGGCCCTGCTCCGGAACCTCGGAGCCCTGATCGACCTCGACGCCGCCACGGTCGCGGGCGGCACCCTGCGGGACGTGGCGGCGGCGGCCGAAGCGGTGCCGGGCCAGACCGTGATCCGCTCCGCCGACGATCCGATCAAGCCGGTCGGCGCCATGGCGGTGCTGCGCGGCAACCTCGCCCCGCGCGGCGCCCTGATCAAGCACAGCGCCGCGAGCCCGGCCCTGCTCCAGCACACCGGCCGGGCGGTGGTGTTCGGCTCCATCGCCGACATGACGACCCGGATCGACGACCCCGACCTCGATGTCGGGCCGGACGACATCCTCGTGCTCCAGAACGGCGGCCCGAAGGGCGCGCCCGGCATGCCGGAGGCGGGCTACCTGCCGATCCCGAAGAAGATCCTGGCGCGCGGGATCAAGGACATGGTGCGCATCTCCGACGCCCGCATGAGCGGGACGGCCTTCGGTACCATCGTGCTCCACATCACGCCGGAATCCGCCGTCGGCGGTCCCCTCGGGCTCGTCCGGACCGGCGACCGCATCCGCCTCGACACCGCCGGCCGGCGCATCGACGTCCTCGTGGACGACGCGGTCCTGGAGGCCCGCCGCACCGCCCTCGGCCCGACGCAACGACCGGACTGGGCGCGGCGCGGCTACGCGCACCTGTTCTACGGATCGGTGCTGCAGGCGGACGAGGGCTGCGACTTCGATTTCCTGCGCGCCGAGCCGCCGCCGGACGGCGAGGGCTAGGGCCACCATCGTCAGGCCGCGGGGGCGACCGCGGGGGATGCCGGCTGCCGCGTGAGGACGAAGAAGCCGAGGGCGGCGGCGGCGATGACGGCGCCGAACGCCGCCGCGATTCCCAGCACGAGGCCGAAGCCGCCCCGGTCGTGCAGGAGGCCGATCAACGGCACCACGAACCCGCTGACGGTGAAGCCGAGGAAGTAGCGCACGCTGTAGGCCCGGGCGCGGTAGAGCGGGGGCACGTAGCGGGCCACCATCGCGTCGTTGATCACGACCTGTCCGTAGAGCGCCGCCATCGTCAGCACGAGGCCGGCCAGAAGCGGCACGCCCGTGCTCGCCGCCGCGAGGCCGAGGCCGAGGGGCTGCAGGATGGACAGGCCGAGGAAGAGGACCGGCAGGCTGTAGCGGTCGATGAGGCGGCCCATCAGCAGTTGAGTCAGGGCACCGAAGGCGAAGACGAGGGTGGCCACCGATCCGATCAGGAACAGGGGCAGCCCGTTGCCGACGCGCTCGTCGACCACCTTGGGCAGGGCGATCGTGGTGATGTTGAAGGTCATCCCGCCCGCCACGACCGCGAAGGCGAACACGCAGAGGAGCGGGATCGGGCGCGCGACCGGGAGGACGGGCTTGCCCCCGGCCCGGCCCTGCGATCCGGCGCCGTCGCCCGGCACGAGGGCCAGGAACGCCGTCCCGCAGGCAAGGCAGACCAGGCCCGGCACCACGAAGGCCGCCTGCCAGCCGAACGCCGTGGCGAGGAGCGCCGTCACGCCCGAGGCCGTGGCGGCCCCGAGATTGCCCCAGACGCCGTTCACGCCGAGGTCGCGCCCCAGGCGCCGGGCATGGCTCACCAGCATGGTGGAGCCGACCGGGTGATAGATCGCGGAGGCGAGCCCGAGCATGCAGAGCCACACCAGGAACGCCGTCGGACTGCCCGCGCTCGCCACGCCGAGGCAGGACAGGCCGTAGCCGAAGAAGAAGATCGCCAGCAGGGTGCGACGCCCGAACCGGTCGGCGAGCCAGCCCATCGGCAGGGCGCAGAGCCCGAAGGCCACGAAGGCGCCGGTGGCGAGCGGGATCAGTTCGCCGTAGCTCCGGCCCGTCTGCGCCGCGATCGCGATCACCGCGGTGGGGTAGATCAGCAGGACGAAGTGGTCGAGGGCATGCGCCACGTTGACGAAGCGCAGGGTCCGGCGGGACAGGGTCTCGGCGTCCATCGGTCGGTCCTCTCCTCCGGCAAGCATCCGCGTCGGCTGCGCCTCGTGCTCAGACACCGGCAGCCTTCCGCAGGGACTTGCCTCCCGTTTACCTGACCCGTTGAATGACGTCGGGCCGAAGGCGTACGCGATCGGGCCAGGGAGACGCCGATGCGTTCGATCCGGGCGGAGGATTACCAAGGCTGTCCCGCGCGCGGTCGCGGTGATGCCCAAGACCTTCGCGGCCGGCAGCGGCACGGACCGGCACCACCATCCGCGAGCCCAGCTTCTCTACGCCACCGCCGGCCTGATGATGGCGACGGCCGAGGACGGGACCTGGGTCGTGCCGGAAGGCCATGCCCTGTGGATTCCGCCAGGCCTTCCGCACGCCGTCGTCATGCACGGGGATGTGGCGATGTGCTCGGCCTATCTCGCGCGGGAGGCGATCGCCGGCTTTCCGAGCCGGGCCCGGGTCATCGAGGTCTCGGCCCTCCTCGCCGCGGCGCTGGCCGCCCTGACGAACGAGCCGGTGCTCTACGACGAGGCCGGCCGGAGTGGGCACCTGGCAGCCCTCATCCTCGACGAGATCGGACGCGCCCCGGAGACACGCCTGACCCTGCCCCTGCCGCGCGATGCCCGGCTCCGGCGAGTCTGCCTCGGAGTGATCGACGATCCGGCCGGAGCGCTCGATCTCGATGCCTGGGCCGCGCGGGCGGGCCTGAGCCGCCGGACCCTGACGCGGGGATTCCGCCGGCAGACGGGGCTCACCTTCGGGCAATGGCGGGCCAGGGCCCGGGTCGTGCGAGCCCTGGCCCTGGCGGCCGATGGGTGGGCGCCGCGCCAGGTCGCCGCCTCGGTCGGCTACCGCAGCCTCCAGGCCTTGCGGGACCGGACGGCGGCCCTGGTCGGGAGCGCGCGGGACACCTGACGGGATCTCCCGTCCCGGAGGCGGCGTCCGGTCCCGCCCGCGAAGCGCACGAAAACGCCCGCCCGGGCGAGACCGGGCGGGCGTCCTGATGGTGCCGTTGGCGTCAGGCGATCAGCAATCGTCGCCCTTCTTGCCGATCTCCTGGTTGGCGCCGGCATTGTTCATGGCGCCCACCGTCCCGGGCGAGGCCGGCTGCTGGCCACCCGCGAGGTTCTTGCTGGACGTGCCGACACCGCCGCCCTGGTCGTTCTTGCCCTCCGAACCGGGCTTGTCGCCGACCATCTGGTTGGCGCCCACGTTGTTCATCGCGCCGACCGTTCCGGGGGAGGCGGGCTGCTGGCCGCCCGCGAGGTTCTTGCTGCCCTGGTCGGCCGTCGAGCTCTTGTCGTTCATGGTCTGCTGACCCGGGCTGGTGCCCTTCGTCGAGCCGGTGTTGCAGGGCGCGGCGAGCGCGGTCCCGGCCGTGATCGCGAAAATGGCAGCGGCGCCGGCAATCGTCGAGAATTTCACGTGGCGTTCCTCCGGAGATGTTATCGAGAAGTATAATTCTGTGCCCTGGGATCGGTTCCCCGACCGGATGGATCGTCCGGCAATAGAAATTGCCAACATATCTCTGCCCGCCCGTGTGAGATCGCCCGAACTCCGGCGCCGACCGCCCCAGATCCTGTCGGCGGTGCCGCTCTATGTTCGCAGCCAAGATCCTTTCGCAGCCAAGATCGTTCGACCGGCGGCTCGGCCGACGCGCCTGTCGAGGCCCCCCGCGGAGCCGCCCCTCCGTTCTGTCTCCACCGATCGATCCTGTTTTCGGGACCGGAGCGGTGCCGGCGGCGCGGCGCCCCCCCGGATGAGGCGGGGAGCCGGGCCAGCCCGATCCGGCGGAATCGCCCACCGGCCGACGCAAAGATCCGCTAGAGCCTGGGCATCCGGCCCGACGCCGCGAAGAGGTCCGCCATGTCAGAATTCCTGCCCGAAGCCGTGCTGAAAGCCTACGATCCCCAGCCCGCCGCGGACCTGCTGCTGGCGGCCTATCGCGCGGGGCGGCAGCTCGGCGAACTGCCCGAGGCCGTCCGTCCGCGCACGATGTCCGAGGGCTACGACGTCCAGGACCGGCTCGTGGCGGCGCTCGGCGCAGAATTCGCCGGCTGGAAGCTCGCCATCGGCAGCCACAAGGGCAAGCGCAGCTCGGGGGTCGGCCGCTCCATCGCCGGGCGGGTACTGCGGGACCGGCTCCATGGCGACGGGGCCGAACTCCGGATGCCCCATGCCGGGGCGGTGACGATCGAGTTCGAGATCGCCTACGGGATCGCCCGCGACATCGCCCCCGACGCCCCCGTGGTTCCGGCGGCCGAGGTCGTCGGCGAAACCCGCGCGGCGTTCGAGCTCGTGCTGTCCCGCTACGTCGATCGGCGTGCCGTCGGCTGGCCGAGCTTCGCGGCCGACAATTCGGCCTTCCAGGCCCTGGTGCTCGGCCCCGTGCTGGCCACGGGAGACCTCGCCGAAGTGGCGCGCGGCCTCGTGGTCGAGGTCGACGGCGTGGAGCGGGTGCGGGCCGTGACGGGGGAGGACGAGACCGATCCCCTGGCCGCGCTCACGGACCTGATGGCCGTGGCGCGCGAGCGCGGCACGACGATCCCGGCCGGCAGCCTCGTCTCCACCGGCACGCTCTCGGTGCCCTTCGACCTGACCGGCCCGGGCCGGATCACGGCTCGGTTCCTCGGCCAGAGCCTCGGGTTCACCCTCCTGCCGGTTTGACCGGGTCGCCCGAGGGGCGCTCGGCCTCCGCCGCGCGCCGCGCCGCGCAGTCCGCCCGGATCTCGGCGCTCGACGCTCCGAGGGCCGGCGGCATGCGGCGGACGGGCAGGCGCTCCCCGTCGAGGCGGTAGGGCGGGGCGAGGACGTAGGCGGTGGGATCGGCGTCGCCGCCCTGGGGCAGCACGAGGTTGCCGGCCCGGGCCCTGTCGGAGGTCAGGGCCTCGTGCAGGCCCAGCACCTCGCCGCAGGGGATGCCGGCCGCGTCCAGCCGGGCGATGAGATCGGCACGGGTCCAGCGGGCGAGCTCGGCCTCGATCGCCGGCAGGAACTGCGCGCGGTTGCGGGAGCGCTCCAGGTTCGTGGCGAAGCGCGGGTCCGCGGCGAGGTCCGGCCGCTCCAGGACCCCCTCGCAGAGGCGGCGATACTGCCCGTTGTTGCCCACCGCCAGCACGATGGGTCCGTCGCCGGCCTGGAACACGCCGTAGGGGGCGATCGACGGATGGGCGTTGCCGGCGCGGGCGGGGTCGTGCCCGCGCACCATCGCCTCCAGGCCGCAATAGGCGGTGAGCGCCAGGCCGCAATCGAACAGGGCGAGTTCGATGTGGCGTCCGCGCCCGGTGCGCTCGCGCTCGAACAGGGCGGCGAGCACCCCCTGGGCCGCGTATTGCCCGGTGAAGAGATCGACCGCCGCGAGGCCGAACTTCAGGGGCGGGCGGTCGGCCTCGCCGTTCAGCGCCATCAGGCCGGCCTCGCCCTGGACCACGATGTCGTAGCCGGGCCGCGTCGCCTCAGGCCCATCCGAGGCGTAGCCGGAGATCGAGCAGTAGATCAGGCGCGGGTTCTCGGCGCTCAGGTCCGCGTAGCCGAGGCCGAGGCGGTCGGCGCCGCCGGTCTTGAAGTTCTGCACGACCACGTCGCAGGTGCGGGCGAGGTCGCGCGCCACGGCGAGGCCCTCCGGGGTGGCGAGGTCGAGGGTGATCGAGCGCTTGTTGCGGTTGGCGGCGTCGAAGTACGAGGTGTTGGTGGCCCCCGTGCGCAGGCCCCAATCGCGGGTGTCGTCGCCGCGCTCCGGGTGCTCGACCTTGATCACCTCGGCGCCGAGGTCGCCGAGGCACATGGCGCTCCAGGGCCCGGCGAGCACGCGCGAGAGGTCGAGCACGCGGATGCCGTCGAGCGGCAGGGGCCGCGCAGGGGAGCGGGAGCCGTCGTCGCGCGCCGTCGTCTCGGCCATGGTCGGTTCTCCCTCTCGCGCGGGCGGCATCCGTTCCGGCATCCGGAGCGCCGCTTCAAGCCGCGCCTGTCTATCAGGTTTCGGTCCCGATCCCGGAACCGATTCCGGGCCGGACAGGTGGCCTCTCCGACGGAGCCTGTTAGGGTCGCGAAAACACAGAAACCCGAGGAACCGCCCATGAACGCCCCGACGCGCCCGCCCGGCTCCGCCGCGCCCACCGCCCCCGCCTCGGCGAGCTTTGCCTGGGACGATCCCTTCCTCCTCGACGACCAGCTCAGCGACGACGAGCGCGCCATCCACGAGGCCGCCCGGGCCTTCGCGCAGGAGGAGCTCCTGCCCGGCATCGTCGAGGCCTACGCGCAAGAGACCAGCAACCCGGAGCTGTTCCGGAAGATGGGCGAGCGCGGGCTCCTCGGCGTCACCCTGCCGGAGGCCTATGGCGGCGCCGGCGCGACTTACGTCGCCTACGGCCTCGTGGCCCGTGCCGTCGAGGCGGTGGATTCCGGCTACCGCTCGATGATGAGCGTGCAATCCTCCCTCGTGATGTACCCGATCCACGCCTACGGCTCGGAGGCGCAGCGCCAGAAATTCCTGCCCAAGCTCGCCTCGGGGGCGTGGATCGGCTGCTTCGGCCTGACCGAGCCCGATGCCGGCTCGGACCCGGCCGGCATGACGACGAAGGCCGTGAAGACCGACGGGGGCTACCGCCTGTCGGGGGCCAAGACGTGGATCTCGAACGCGCCCTTCGCCGACGTCTTCGTGGTCTGGGCCAAGTCCGAGGCGCATGAGGGCGCGATCCGGGGCTTCATCCTGGAGAAGGGCATGCCGGGTCTCTCCGCGCCCACCCTGAAGGGCAAGCTCTCGTTGCGCGCCTCCACCACGGGCGAGATCGTGATGGAGGACGTCGAGGTCGGCGAGGACGCGCTCCTGCCGAACGTCTCGGGCCTGAAGGGGCCGTTCGGTTGCCTGAACCGGGCCCGCTACGGCATCGCCTGGGGCGCCATGGGGGCGGCGGAGGATTGCTGGCACCGGGCCCGGTCCTACACCCTGGAGCGCAAGCAGTTCGGCCGACCGCTGGCCCAGACCCAGCTCGTGCAGAAGAAGCTCGCCGACATGCAGACCGAGATCGCCCTCGGGTTCCAGGCCGCCCTGCGCGTCGGGCGCCTGTTCGACGCGGGCCGGATGGCGCCCGAGATGATCTCGCTGATCAAGCGCAACAACTGCGGCAAGGCGCTCGACATCGCCCGGGTCGCCCGCGACATGCACGGCGGCAACGGCATCATGGGCGAGTACCACGTGATGCGTCACGCCCAGAACCTCGAGACGGTGAACACCTATGAGGGCACGCACGACGTCCATGCGCTGATCCTCGGCCGGGCGCAGACGGGCCTGCAGGCGTTCTTCTGACGAAGCGGGTCGGGACGCCGCGGGTCCACATCCGCATCACGCTGCGTCCCTGGTCTTCCCCGGAGAGGACTGGCATCGTTTCCCGGGGGGAGGACACCGCGCCGTGGCTCAGAGGGACGTGATGCCGTCGCCACCCCGGCGCCTCGGTCGCCCGCCGCGCGGGACCGAGGGCGACGTGCTGCTGCGCGTCCTCGACGCCGCCCGGGTCGTGTTCCTCACCGAGGGCTTCGAGGCGGCGAGCATCGATGCCATCGCGGGCTCGGCCGGCCTCTCGAAGAAGACGATCTACGCGCGCTTCGCCTCGAAGGTCGATCTGTTCGAGGCCGTGTGCGTGCGCTTCATCGAGGAGAACGTGCCCTCCATCGAGAAGGTGGCGGCGGAAGCCGGATCGGTGGAGGAGCGCCTCCACCGCATCGCCCTGGCGATCCTCGAGACCGTGGTGACGCCGGACTGTATCGCGTTCCGGCGGGTGATGGTGGCCGAGGCCGGACGCTTCCCGGAATTCGCCCGGGCCCTCCACGATTTCGGACTGGCGCGGGTGGTGCCCCTGGTGGAGCGCTGCCTGGAGGACGGCGTGCGCTCCGGTGCGATCGCGGTGGACGACGTCCGGCACGCGGCCGATGCCTTCCTGGGCCTGACCATCCGGGGTTTCGTCGACCGGACGGAGCTGGGCCTGGAGCGGCCGGGCATGACCCACGTCAAGCGCGCGACGCTGAAGCGCTCGCTCGACTTCTTCCTGCGGGCGTGCCGGCCCTGACCCGGGTTCAGACGGCCTGCGGGGCGGGGCGCCGGAGGCCGGCCGCCAGGGGCAGCGCGCCCGCGCAGAGCGCCGCCATGCTCCAGAACGCATCCGCCCCGAACCGCCCGTAGAGCCACCCGGACAGGCCGGTCAGGACGGTGTTCGCGAGCCCGAGGCCGAGGGTCGCGTAGAGGGCCTGGGCGGTGGCGGCGCCACGGGCGGGTACGAGGTCGGCGAGGAGGCGCATGTTGGCCAGGTGCAGCAGCGCGAAGGTGAAGCCGTGCAGGGCCTGGCCGATCGCCAGCATCGGCACCGCCACCGTGGTCGCCAGGATCGCCCAGCGCAGGATCCCGGCGCCGGCCGCCAGCATCGCCGCCCCGGCGGTGCCGAGGCGCTCCAGCAGCCAGGAGCCGCACAGGACGAACACCACGACCTCCGAGAGCACGGCCAGGGACCAGAGCAGGCTGACGGTGCCGGGGCCGAGGCCCGCCGCCCGCCAGCGGATCACCGCGAAGGCCTCGTGCAGGGCGTGGCTGCCGATGACGAGGGCCGCCACCAGGAGCACCCGCCGGAAGAGCGGCACCGCGAGCAGGGCGCGCAGGGTGGTGCGGGTGGGCGCTTCCGGAGCCGGGGAGCTCGGGTGTCCGGTCCGCGGGGCCGCGGGCACCCGGCGGACGGCGAGGGCGGTGAGCAGGAACAGCAGCCCGCTCGAGACCAGGATGCTGGGCAGGCCGCCCCAGGCGACGGCCTGCCCGGACACCAGGGTCGCCAGGATGAAGGCGGCCGAACCGGCGCCTCGGACCCAGCCATACGCGAAGGTCCTCTCCCGCTCCATCGCCGCGAGGGTGAGGGCATCGGCCAGGGGCGCGAGGGCCGCGAGGGCGAGGGCCTGCGCAAGGCCCAGGACGAGGAGCGCGGGGAAGCCGTGCCCGAGGAGGGTGGCGAAGGCCAGGAGCCCGGCGGCGGCGGCTCCGGCGGCGAGGACAGCCCGGGTGGCGTCGAGGCGATCCGCGATCCGCCCCGCCACCGGTCCGGCCACGAGGCGCATCAGCGTCCCGCCTGCGAGCACGATGCCGATCTCGGAGGCGTCGAGCCCGCGGTCGCCGAGGAAGCTCGGCAGGAACGGCGACACCATCCCGTAGGCGGCGTAGAGGCTGCCCTGCAGGAAGACGAAGGCCGGGAAGGCGCCGAGGCCGGACCGGGCAGGGGGAGCGTGCATCCGTCCAGCCTCCCTTACCCACTCCGGGTCTCGGACGCCGCGTCCGGTTCCTCAGGGTGCCTTGATCCCTCAGGGTGCCTTGGCGGGCGGGAAGGCGGTGCCGGGGCAGTTGGCGGCCAGTCCCGTCTCGCCGATGCGGTCGGGCGCGCAGGCGGGGATGGCCGGACGTCCGCCATTCTCGATGCGCGCCTCCTGCAGGCGATCATACTTCCAGAACCCGAGGCCGATCACCACCAGGATGGCGAGGAGGGCGGCGCCCGCCAGGGGCAACCAGCGCGGCATCAGCGGGCGCTCGCGCCGGCTTCCGGCACCGGCTGGGTGTGGGCGGTGTCGCCGTGCTTGACGAAGGTGAACAGGATCACCCCCGCCAGGAGAGCGACGGCGGCGATGAAGACGGGGAACAGGCGACGCATCGGGAGGAGACCACTTTGGTAGGACGACCCGTCGGAATCGCGCCGGCGGGTGTGGGTAACGCGCGGGCCGGGCCCGGGGTCGCAGGGCGGGGCATCACAAATTCGGCGAAGCGCGGCGGGGCGCCCGTCAGGCCAGGGTCGCGACCCGCTGGCCGGCCTCGCCGTAGCCGAGCCGCGCCCCCTCGCGGTTGACGATCCCGAAGCGCAGGGTCGCCTCCTCGAGATAGTCGATGGCCGCCACGAGGGCGCTTCGCGCCGGCTCCACGGCCTCGGGCTCGTCGTCGGGCGGCGTCTCGGCGAAGTTGACGGCGGCGATGAGCACCCGGTCGCGCTCGTCCTCGATCCGGCGGTCGCGCTCGACGCGGCCCCGGATGTCGGCGTCGAAGGCCGCCACCACGGCGAAGGGGAAGTCGTCGCGGCGCGATCCCCGCGGATAGGCCAGGGTCAGGCGACGGGCGAGGTCGGCCGCACGCCGGACCTGATCCGCGAGCTTGGCCTCAGTAAACTTGCCGTCCATGGGACTCTCCGGCGCCGACGGGGCCGTCGGCGCGGGGGCAACGCACCGCATCCGGTCCCCGGTTCCGGCCGTGCACCAATGCCGCTCCGCCGCGTTATCGCCCCATGACCGATCCAGCCTCGACCGATTCCGCACCCCGCCTCGGCTTCTGCTGCAAGTTCATCCTCGAGCCACCGTCCGAGCCCTTCAAGACCCTGAAGGCCGCCCGCGAGGCGACCCTGCAGATGAACCTCACCCACGCCACCATGGCGCACCTGAAGACCCTGGCGCCCACCGCGCGCCGGGACAAGCTGGAAGGCCTCGTGCGCCACAACCTCGGCGCCCTGGAGCGGCAGGTGGCCTGGGTCGCCGCCCGGCCCGCGATCGAGCGCCTGCTGCGGATCGCCAGCAACGTCCTGCCCGGCTACACCCACGCGGTGGCGCGGGACCTCTATGCCGAGCCCGAGATGCGCCGCCTCGTCCAGGACGGCCTCGCCCGGATCGGCGCGATCGCCCGGGCCGGTTCGGTGCGCCTGAGCTTCCATCCCGGCCCGTTCTGCGTCATCGCCTCGCAGAACCCGGCGGCCCAGCGCAACGGCATCGAGGAGCTGGAGCACCATGCCGAACTCATGGCGATGCTCGGCTACGGCCAGGGCTGGCATCCGCACGGGGCCCACATCAACATCCATGTCGGTGCCCGCGACCCCGGCATCGCAGGGTTTCGCGCCAGCCTGCCCAAGCTCTCGCAGACGGCGCGCGATCTCCTCACCGTCGAGAACGACGAGAATTTCTTCGGATTGGACACGGTGCTGGAGCTGGCCGACGTCGTGCCGGTGGTGCTCGACCTGCACCACCACTGGGTCGAGAGTCGGGGTGCGTACATCGAGCCCGACGATCCCCGCGTCGCCCGGGTGCGCGAGTCCTGGCGGGGCGTGCGCCCCGTGGCCCATATCAGCGTCTCGCGCGAAGCCCTGCTGGAGGGGCATACGCCCGACACCCTGCCGGACTTCGCCGCCCTGACCGAGGCCGGTCACAACTGGCGCGATCTGGCCGCCCATTCCGACATGATGTGGAACCGGGCCGTGAACGCCCTGGTGGCCCGCCACATGGCCTGGGCGGATTTCGAGATCGAGGCCAAGTCCAAGAACATCGCCTCGGCCGGCATCGCCGCCGAGATCGCCGCGACCCTGCCCACGGCGCAGATCGAGGTGGCGGCCTGACGGGGCCCTCGGCCGCGCAGCGCGCGTTTCAGCGCGCCGCTCAGTGCCCGTGGTCGTGCCCGTCGGGCTCCGGCAGGGTCAGGCCGAAATGGCTGACGAGGTCCTGCACCTGCCCCGGCGAGAGGTGGCGCGGGTTGAGGTTGCGCAGGAGCAGGTAGAGCTTGGCCGTCTCTTCCAGCTCCTCGGTCGCGAAGACCGCGTTCTCCAGGGTGGAGCCGGCCACCACCGGGCCGTGGTTAGCCAGCAGCACCGAGGCGTAGCGGCCGGCCAACCCCCGGATCGCGTCCGCCACCGCCGGGTCGCCGGGCCGGTAATACGGCACCAGGGCCGTGGCCCCGGCCCGCATCAGGTAATACGGCGTCAGCGGCGGCAGTACCGCCTTGGGGTCGATCTCGGGCAGCATCGACACCGCCACCGCATGGGTCGAGTGCAGATGGACGATGGCGCGCGCCTCCGTGCGGCTGTCGTAGAGCGCCGCATGGAGCGGGATCTCCTTGGTGGGCGCGTGGCCCGAGACCAGGGCGCCCTTCGCGTCCAGGCGTGAGATCGTGCCTGGGTCGAGGAAGCCCAGCGACGCGTTGGTCGGCGTCACCAGCCAGCCGCCGTCGTCCAGGCGCAGGGAGATGTTGCCCGACGAGCCCGGCGTCAGGCCGCGCTCGAACAGCGAGCGGCCGAACCGGCAGATCTGCTCGCGAAGCTTCGATTCGCTCATGAAATCCCTTCAGGTCACGGGAGGAGGGGGCGATCTCAGGCGGTGGCGCCCGCGATCAGTTCGTAGCCGAGATCGACGGTCTCGGCCGGGCCGTCGGCGGCGAGGCGCTCGGCGGCGGCGGCGCCGATCTCCAGGCGCGGCGTGCGGATGGTGGTCAGCGGCTGCGGCAGGGCGGCGGCGATGTCGAGGGCGTTGAAGCCGAACAGGGCGAGGCGTCCCGGCACCGCGATCCCGTCCGCGAGACAGTGGAAGTAGCCGCCCAGCGCCATGTCGTCGTTGGAGAAGTAGACCGCATCGAGGTCGGGCCGGCGGCCGACCAGCCGCGCCAGGGCCTCCCGCCCGGCAGCGGCCGAAGAGGGTCCGGACGCGATCTCGCGCTCCGCCAGGGGGCAGCCCGCCTCCCGAAGGGTTTCGCAGAACCCCGCGAGCCGCTTGGCGGCGCGGAGATCCTGCGTGATGTCGTGGCCGACGAAGCCGATGCGGCGGTAGCCCCGTGCCAGCAGGTGCCGGGCGCTGTCGCAGCCCACCGCCCGGTTGGAGAATCCCACCACGATGTCGAGGCCGGCCCCGTCGGTGTCGATCATCTCGACGATGCGAATGCCGCTCGCCCGCAGGCGGGCGAGCGCGCCGGGCGTGTGTTCCAGGCCGGTGACGATGAGGCCGGCGGGACGCCAGGAGAGGAGGGCGCCGATCAGCGCCTCCTCCCGCTCCGGGTCGTAGTCGGAGACCCCGATCACGCTCTGGAAGCCGCCGCGGTCGAGGACCGCCGTGGCGCCCCGCAGGAGGTCCGGGAACACGATGTTGGTGAGCGACGGGATCACAATCCCCACGAGCTTGGCCCCCGCCGTGGAACCGGAGCCCGCCAGCATGCCGGCCAGCCGGTTCGGCACGTAGCCGAGACGCGCCACCGCCTCCGCGACCCGGTCCTGCGTGCGCTTCGAGAACGAGCCCTGGTTGCGCAGGACGCGCGAGACCGTGCTCTCGCCGACTCCGGCTTCGCGGGCCACGTCGGACAGGGTCACGAGCCGGCGCTCCGGCTCGTGCAGGGACCTCTGGACGTTCATCGTCGACCTTCATCTCCGGTCCCGGGCTGCACAGCCCATAGCAAGCTTAGTTGGCCGCAACAATGAGATTGGCAGCGCTGCCATCATCTGTTACGCAAGATGCAAGCGCTGCCACAACGAGTAGTGCCGCAACAAGATGGTGCAACGCCAGAACGGCGACGTGCAACGCGCGCCGGCAGGAGGAAACATGAGCGTTCAGGCCGCAACCGCGCGGGGCGTCGATGCGCCCGCGGCGGATTTCGTCGAACAGACCTATCGCAAAGTGTTCTGGCGGCTCGTGCCGTTCCTGATGCTCTGCTACGTGGTCGCCTATCTCGACCGCGTGAACGTCGGCTTCGCCAAGCTGCAGATGTCCCAGGAGCTGGGCTTCAGCGAAACCGTCTACGGCCTCGGCGCCGGCCTGTTCTTCATCGGCTACTTCCTGTTCGAGGTGCCCTCGAACGTGATCCTGCACCGGGTCGGCGCCCGGGTCTGGATCGCCCGCATCATGATCACCTGGGGTATCATCTCCGCCGGGTTCATGTTCGTGAACTCGGCCACCTCGTTCTACATCATGCGCTTCCTGCTCGGCCTGGCCGAGGCGGGCTTCTACCCGGGCGTGATCCTCTACACCACGACCTGGTTCCCGGCCCATCGCCGCGCCCGCGTGATCGCCGTGTTCATGTCGGCGATTCCCGTCTCGGGCATCTTCGGCAACCCGCTCTCCGGCTGGATCATGGACGCCTTCAACGGCACCTACGGCCTGTCGGGCTGGCAGTGGATGTTCCTGATCGAGGCGGTGCCGGCGGTGCTGGTGGGTCTCGCGGTGTTCTTCTACCTCGACAACCGCCCCTCCGAAGCCAAGTGGCTCACCGCCGCCGAGAAGCAGGTCATCGAGCGCGACATCGCCGCCGACGGCGCCGGCAAGGAGCAGAGCCCCCACTCCATCGCCACCGTGTTCCGCAACGGGCGGATCTGGTTCATGAGCCTGATCTACTTCGCCTTCGTCACCGGCCAGTACGGACTGACCTTCTGGATGCCCACCATCGTCAAGGCGTCCGGCATCCAGGGCAACCTGAACATCGGCCTCGTCAGCGCGATCCCGTTCCTGTTCGCGGTCTTCGTGATGATCCTGCTCGGCCGCAGCGCCGACCGGATGCGCGAGCGCCGCTGGCACCTCATCGTCCCGGCCCTCTGCGGCGCGGTGGGCTTCGTGGTCGCCGCCAGCACGGGGAGCACCGTCGTGGCCATCGCGGCGCTCGCCGTGGCCGCCGGCGGCGTGCTCACCTGCGCACCCCTGTTCTGGTCCCTGCCCACCGCCTTCCTCAGCGGCGCGGGGGCGGCCGCCGGAATCGCGCTGATCAACTCGGTGGGCAACCTCGCGGGCTTTGCCAGCCCCTACGTCATCGGCGCCCTGCGCGATTCCACGGGCAGCACCGCCGCCGGCATGTACGCGCTGGCCGGCATGCTGGTGATCGGCGCGGTCTGCGTGTTCGTCACCCCGAAGCAGGTGGTCAACCGCTGAGACGGCTGCGCCGACGGCCGGCGGCTCCGAAGCCCGCACCGTCATCCCGGGGCGCCGCAGGCGAGCCCGGGATGACGGGATGGGTCGCAGCACCGTCGTTTCGATTTGCCCGCTCCGATCCCTCCCTCCCATGAACAGGTCCCCATGAGCATCAACACCCAGACCCAGCGGGCCGCCGTGATCGGCCTCGGCTCCATGGGCGCCGGCATGGCCGGTTCGCTCCTCCGGGCCGGCTTCGCCGTCGCGGCCTGCGACGTGGACGCGGACGCCGTCGCGCGCTTCGCCGCGACCGGCGGGCAGGCGGCGGCGAACCCCGCGGCGGCGGCGGAGGGCGCCGACGTCGTGGTCTGCGTCGTGGTCAACGCCGCCCAGACCGAGGCCGTGCTGTTCGGGCCCGGCAGCGCTGCAGAGACCATGCGGGCGGGCGCGGTGTTCGTCTCCTCGGCGACCATGGACCCGGCCGTCGCCCGGCGCCTCGCGGCCCGCCTGGAGGAGACCGGCCGCCACTACCTCGACGCGCCGATGAGCGGCGGCGCCGTCCGCGCGGCCGAGGGCGAACTCACCTTCCTGGCCTCCGGCACGAAGGCGGCCTTCGACGCGGCCCGCCCAGCCCTTCACGCCATGGCCGGCAAGCTCTACGAGCTCGGCGACGCGGCCGGGCAGGGTGCCGCCTTCAAGATGATCAACCAGTTGCTTGCCGGCGTGCACATCGCCGCCGCCAGCGAGGCCATGAGCTTTGCCGCCAAGCAGGGCTTGGATCTCCACAAGGTCTACGAGGTTATCACGGCGTCGGCCGGCAATTCCTGGATGTTCGAGAACCGCATGCCGCACGTCCTCGACGGCGATTACAGCCCGAGAAGCGCGGTCGACATCTTCGTCAAGGATCTGGGCATCGTGCAGGACATGGCGCGGGCGGAGACATACCCCGTGCCGGTGGCCGCCGCCGCGCTGCAGATGTTCCTGATGGCGTCCGGCTCCGGCATGGGCCGGGACGACGACGCCTCGGTGGCCCGCCTCTACGCCCAGGTGGCCGGCGTCACCCTGCCGTCGCCCAAGGCCTGAAGGGAGAAGAGCCGATGCCGCGTTTTGCCGCCAATCTCACGCTGATGTTCACGGAGCGGCCGTTCCTCGACCGCTTCGCCGCCGCCGCGGAGGCGGGCTTCACCGCCGTGGAGTTCCTCTTCCCCTACGATCATCCGCCCGAGGCCATCGCCGAGCGCCTGGCGCGGTTCGGGCTGACCCAGGCCCTGTTCAACCTGCCGCCGGGCGACTGGGCGGCGGGCGAGCGCGGCCTCGCCGCTCTGCCGGACCGGTTCGCCGAGCTGCAGGCGGGCGTCGAGACCGGCCTGACCTACGCCAAGGCCACGGGCGTCGCCCGGCTCCACCTCATGGCCGGCATGGCGGATGCGCGCGATCCGGCGGCGCAGGACGCCTATCGCCGGGCCGTGGCCTGGACCGCCGAGCGCGTCGGCCGCGAAGGCCTCGACCTCGTGCTGGAGCCGATCAACGCCCGCAACATGCCGGGCTACTTCCTCAACGACTTCGACATAACCGCCGACCTCATCCGCGACCTGGGCCTGCCGAACCTGAAGCTGCAGTTCGACCTCTACCACTGCCAGATCCTGCACGGGGACGTGACCACCCGCCTGCGCGACCTGATGCCGATGGTCGGGCACGTCCAGACCGCCAGCGTCCCCGCCCGGAACGAGCCCGGCACCGGCGAGATGAACGACGCCTTCCTCTTCGCCGAACTGGACTACCTCGGCTACGCGGGCTTCGTCGGCTGCGAGTACAACCCGGCCGGCGGCACCGGGGAGGGCCTGGGCTGGTTCGAGCCCTACCGCGCCTCGCAGGTCCGGGAGGGCACCCGATGAGCCTCGCCCTCGGATCGGTGGCCGACGACTATACCGGCGCCTCGGACCTCGCCAACACGCTCAGCAAGGGGGGCCTGCGCACGGTGCAGACCATCGGCATCCCCGCCGACGACCTCGATCTGTCCGGTGTCGAGGCCGTGGTGGTGGCCCTGAAGAGCCGCTCCATCCCGGCCGCGGAAGCCGTGGCGCGCACCCGCGCGGCCGAGGCCTGGCTGCGCGGACGGGGCGCCGCCCACGTCCTGTTCAAGATCTGCTCGACCTTCGATTCCACCGACGCGGGCAATATCGGACCCGTCCTGGACGCCCTGCGGGGCGAGGCGGGCGAGGCCATCGCCCTCGTCACCCCCGCCTTCCCGGAAACGGGGCGCACCGTCTACCAGGGCAACCTGTTCGTCGGCGCGGTGCCGCTGAACGAGAGCCCGCTCAAGGACCATCCCCTCAACCCGATGCGGGACGCCAACCTCGTGCGGGTGCTGGGCCGCCAGAGCGCGTCGCCCGTGGGTCTGGTGGATTTCGCCACCGTGGCGAAGGGGCCGGACGCCGTCGCCGCGTGCCTCGACGCGCTCGCCGCCGAGGGGATCGGCGCGGCCATCGCGGATGCGGTGGTGGAGGCCGACCTCGAGACCCTGGGCACGGCGGCGCTCGGCCACCGGGTGTCGGTGGGCGCCTCGGGCCTCGGCCTCGGCCTCGCCCGGGCCCTGGTCGCGACCGGGCGTGCCGCCGCGCCGGACAGCGCGGCGGATCTCGGCGCGCCCGTGGGGGGGCTCTCCGCCTGCCTCGCCGGCAGTTGCTCACAGGCGACCCTCGGCCAGATCACGGCGGCCGAGGCCCTGATGCCGGTGCGCCGCCTCGACCCCGAGCGGATGCTCGTCGGCGAGGCCGAGACCGAGATCGCGGCCGTCCTGGCCTGGGCCGGCGAGCACGTCGGCGCCGGCCCCGTCCTCATCGCCAGCAGCGCCGAGCCCGAGACCGTGCGGGCCCTCCAGGCGCGCCACGGCGGCGACCGGGTCGGCCACGCCCTCGAGGACGCGCTGGCCCGCATCGCGGAAGGCCTGGTGGCGCACGGCGTGCGCCGCCTCGTGGTGGCGGGCGGCGAGACGTCGGGGGCGGTCGTGGACCGGCTCGGGCTGAAGGCCTTCCGCCTCGGGCCCGAGATCGCCGCCGGGGTGCCGGTGCTGCGCACGATGGGGCAGGGTGAGCCCATGCTGCTCGCCCTCAAATCCGGCAATTTCGGCGGCCGCGACTTCTTCTCCCGCGCCCTCGACCTGATGCGCTGAGCCTGAAAGGACGACCCATGCACGCACTGATCCTCGGCGCCGCCGGCATGATCGGCCGGCGCCTGACCGACGCCCTCGCCACGCAGGGCGATGCCCGCGCCCTCACCCTGGTCGACGTGGTGGAGCCGACCGCCCCGGCGGGCTTCACCGGCTCCGTCGTCACGGCTGCCGCCGACCTCTCCGTGCCCGGCGCGGCGGAGGCCGCCATCGCGGGCCGACCGGACGTGATCTTCCACCTCGCGGCGATCGTCTCGGGCGAGGCGGAGGCCGATCTGGAGAAGGGCTACCGGGTCAATCTCGACGCCACCCGGCTGCTCCTCGAGGCCATCCGGCAGGCCCATGTCGCCGAGGGCTATCGTCCCCGCGTGGTCTTCACCTCGTCGCTGGCCGTGTTCGGGCCGCCGCTCCCGGGCGTGATCCCGGACGACATGATCCTGACGCCGGCCACCTCCTACGGCACCCAGAAGGCGATGGGCGAACTGCTGCTCGCCGACTACAGCCGGCGCGGCTTCCTCGACGGCATCGGCCTGCGCCTGCCCACCATCTGCGTGCGGCCGGGCAAGCCGAACAAGGCGGCGTCCGGGTTCTTCTCCGGGATCATCCGCGAGCCGCTGGCCGGCAGGCAAGCGATCCTGCCGGTGCCCGATACCGTGCGCCACTGGTTCGCCAGCCCGCTTTCGGCCACGCAATACCTCCTGCATGCCGCCCGCATCGACCTCGCGCCCCTCGGCCTGCGCCGCAGCCTGACCATGCCGGGAATCTCGGCGACGGTGGCCGACGAGATCGAGGCCCTGCGCCGCGTGGGCGGGGACAGAGCGGTGGCGCTGATCCGGCGCGAACCGAATCCGGCCATCCAGGCCATCGTGGAGACCTGGCCGGAGGCCTTCGACACGCGCCGCGCCCTGGACCTGGGCTTCGAGGGCGATGCCAGCTTCGATGCCCTGGTGGCGCTGCATCTGGCCGAGACGCAGGGCTAAGCGAACGACGCCCTTTCGGCGACGACGCGTGTCCCGATCCCTTGCGGGGGAGGGACACGCGAGCGGACTCGGGGGGATCCCTGCGGAACGCCCTCAGCCCCGCACGCGGCCCTCGATCGGGTAGGCCGGGTCGTTGTAGCCCGGCGTCGAGGAGTGGCCGGTGACGACGTGGGCGTCGACGAGGGCCTCGTCCTCGTCCGTGAAGGTGTAGCCCAGCGCGCCCAGATACGCGTCCCACTGCGCCTCCGTGCGCGGCCCGGCGATGACCGAGGTGACGGTGCGGTTGGCCAGCACCCAGTTCACCGCGAACTGCCCCGCCGTCAGGCCCCGCGCGGCCGCATGGTCCTGAAAAATCCGGGCGATCACCAGGGATTCCGGGCGCCACTCCGTCTGCATCATGCGGGTGTCCTGGCGCCCCGCGCGGGTGCCCTCGGGGGGCGGGGCATCGGGATCGTATTTGGCGGTGAGCACGCCGCGGGCCAGCGGCGAGTACGGCACCACGCCGAGGCCGTAATGGGCGCAGGCCGGCAGGTGCTCGGTCTCGGGCATCCGGTTCAGGGCGTTGTAGTAAGGCTGGCTGACCACGGGCCGGTCGATACCGAGGTCGTCGCACAGGCGGCAGATCTCGGCGACCCGCCAGGCCCGGTAGTTGGAGACGCCGAAGTAACGGATCTTGCCCTGGCGCACGAGGAGCGCGATGGCGCCGATGGTCTCGGAGAGCGGCGTCGTGTGGTCCTCCTTGTGGAGGTAGTAGATGTCGATCACGTCGGTGCCGAGCCGCTTCAGGCTGGCCTCGGCGGCGCGCAGCACGTGGGCGCGCGACAAGCCCCGGTCGTTGGGGCCCGGTCCCATCGGGTTGGCGACCTTGGTGGCGAGCACCCAGGCCTCGCGGTCCCGGCGAAGCGCCCGGCCCACCACCTCCTCGGAGCGGCCCTCGTTGTAGACGTCGGCGGTGTCGAGGAAGTTGATGCCGGCGCCCCGGGCGCTGTCGATGATGCGGCCGGCGGTGGCCTCGTCGGTGGGGCCGCCGAACATCATGGTGCCGAGGCAGAGCGGCGAGACCTTGAGGCCCGAGCGGCCGAGATTGCGGTACTGCATCGTGGCATTCCACTCCATCAGGGGCGCTCAGGCCCCGTCGCGTATCCATTGCACCACGCCGGCGGGCTGGCGAAAGTCCTCCAGCGCATGAACCCGCGCCTCGGGCAGGGCCGCGCGGGCCATGGTGGCGAGGGCGTGGCCGGGGCCGAGTTCGAGCACCCGGGTCGCGCCGAACTCACCGACGCCCTCCAGGCAGGCGGCCCAGTCCAGGGTCTGCGCCACCTGCGCGGCAAGCTTGGGCAGGCCCGCCTCCGGCCGGAACACCGCCGCTCCGTCGAGGCCGCTGAGGAGGCGCGGGGCCGGACGCGGCGGGGTCGCCAGGGGAGCCTGCGCCAGCCGCTCGGCGAAGCGCGCCGAGGCCTCGGCCAGGAGCGGCGTGTGCGAGGGAATGTGGACGGGCAGGCGAACGGCCCGGGCCGCGCCCGCCGCAAGGGCCTGGGCGCAGAGGGCGTCCAGCGCCGCGACGGGGCCGCCCACCACCACGCTGTCGGCGGCGTTGCGGATCGCCGGATGGCACCCCTGCGCCTCGGCCAGGGCGAAGGCCCGCGCGGCAGGCAGGCCGCGCAGGCCGGCGAGGCCGTAGCCGGGACCGGCCGCCGCATCCATCGCCTCGGCGCGGGCGGCGGCGAGGTGCAGCACCGTCTCGGGCGCGAACAGGCCGGCGCAGCCGAAGGCCGCGAGATCGCCGATGCTGTAGCCCACCACCACGACGCGGGCGGCCTGAGCCCTCCGCACCAGGGTCCAGGCGGCGAGGCCAGCCACGCAGCACAGGATCTGCCCGATCCGGTTGGCGTGCAGGTTCTTCCCTGAGCGCACGAAGTCGCGCGGATCCTGACCGAGCAGGGGGGCCGCGGCCGCGAAGACGCCCTGCGCCTCGGGCAGGGCGGCCGTGAGGTCGAACATCCCGGGATGCTGGCCGCCCTGGCCGGAGAGGAGGACCGCGAGGGTCATGGGCGATCGACGCTCATGGTCGCTCCCAGGCGTCGACGAACAGCGTCATGGCCAGCAGGTCGGCCGCTCCGCCGGGGCTGAGGCGGCGGGCGACGAAGGCGCGGTGCAGGTTTTCCGCGTGTGAGACCCAGTCGTCCCGGGCAATGCCGCCCTCGGCGAGGAAGCGGGCGGCTTCCGCCCGGGCGAAACCGAACCCCTCCGGGCCGCCACGATGCAGGAGGTTGGTGTCCTCGAGGGCCGCGACCAGGGCGAGGCAGGCCTCCACCCGCGCCGCCTCGGGCGACTCGGGACGTCGGGCACGGGCCCGGCGCAGGGCCGGCAAGCCGGTGCCGTAGAGGGTCGGGAAGCCGGCCGCGGCCTCGGCCGGCGCGCCCCCGACCCCGTGCCGCCGCCGCGCCCGCGCACCCGGCGCGTGCAGCAGTTCGGGGCCGTCCAGAATGGCACCGGCGTAGCGTGCGCGGACATGGGCGCCGAGGCTCCCGGCCGCCGGACGCCGCCCCAGGGCGCCGGCCGCCGCGCCGAGGAGGCCCAGGCCGAAGATGGCGCCCCGGTGGGTGTTCACGCCCCCCGTGGCCGCCCGCATCGCCGCCTCCGCCGCGAGGCCGATCCGGCGCAGATGCGCCATCCCGGCCCCGGCCGCGCCGGCCTCGGCCAGATCCGCGAAATAGGGCTCCAGGGCGGAGGCACTCGCCCGGAAGGTGCCCGCATCCATGTCCGAATGGCTGCCGCTGTCCACGTGGCTGACGAGGCCGGGCTTGGGATAGGTGGCGAGCTCCAGGCGCAGGCAGTGCGTGGCGAGGCGGGCGATTGCGTCCGGGCCGCCGACAGTCGCAGCGGGGACCCGGGTCTCCGACGGAGCCGCGGGCATCGGCGAGAGGGCACGCATCGGCATGGCTCAGGCCGCCGGCGTCAGGGCGGCGCGAAGGGCCGAAACGGGGCGGAGCTCCAGCCGCTCCAGGCCCTTGGCCAGGACGGTGTCGCCGGGGCCGGCCGCCTGCAGCTCGCGCCAGTTCACGGCGAAGCCGTCGGCGAGGCCGATCTCGCCGTCGAGGCGCATCGGCGCCTGTGCCGCGAGATCGGCGAGGCCGTCGAGGAAGGCCGGGCCGACGGGACCGGGCCAGAGCAGGTCGAGGTCGGAGGTGGCGGAAAGGTAGGGCAGACCCGTCAGGGCCTGCCAGAGCAGACCACCGAACACCCGTGGCACGCGACCATGGGCGGCCCCGTGCGCCAGGAGTGCGTCGAGGGCGGGCTGCCAGGCGGCGGGCGCGGCCGCCCGCGCCTCGGCCAGGGTCAGGCCGGGGCGCGGGCGCAAAGCCGCGGGCGGAAGCGTGAGGCCGATGCGGCGCTTGCCGAGGGAAGGCGGCAGCGGCAGCCCGGCCGGAACCAGGGTGCCATCCTCGCCGGGCCCGCGGCGGCGCACGATCACGGGCCAGCCGCGCGCGGCCCAATCGGCGAGATGGGGAATCCCGTCGAGGTCCGGCCGCTGCGCCAGCAGCGGGCCCCAGGCGGCGGGCGCCACCGTGAGCAGGTCGTGGCGCGCGGCATCACGCACCCGGCGCCTCGCGCAGCACCCGGCCCTGCGCCTCGCGCACCACCTGAGCGGCGATGTCGTGGGCGAGGGGGCGCCCGCCCCGTTCACGGCCCAGCGCGTCGCGGGTATCGGCCGCCGGGCTGTCCGCGATCAGCGCGGCGACCTGGAGGCCGAGGGGCTTGTCGGGGTCGAGGACCGCCTGCACGGCGCCGGTCTGGACCATGTTGTCGAGCCCCGGCGCGAAGACCGAGGTCGAGCGGGCCATGTCCTGCAGCGTCTCCAGGGGCAGCTTGGTGACGCGGGCCACGGAGGGGAGGTCCATCACGCTCGGATGGGCGCCGGGCAGGGCCGCGAGCACGCGGGTGGCGAGCGCCGTGGCGATGAAGGCCCCGGCCGCGCTGTGGCCGTAGAGCAGGCCGAGGGTCGGGTGCCCCTGCGCGTCGGCCAGCAGCAGCGCCTTGGCCAGATGGGCGAGGTACTCGTTGAGGCCGAGAAGCTCGTCGCGCCGGCTCATGCGCTGGCTGTCGGAATCGATCAGGACGAGGATGGGCGTGCCGCCGCCCGCCCGCACCACGTCGAGGACGCGCCCCGCCAGGAAGCAGGCGCCCTCGATGCCCAGCGCCGCCTCGCCGTCGATGCCGATCACGGCGAGGCGGCCACCACCGAGGGGGCCATCGCCGGATATCAGGCCGTCCGCCACCGTGACGGCGTGGCCCGCCGGAAAGAGCGAGGCGAGCAGGGCGTCGAGGGGCATCTTATCGGGCATGGTGCGGCCCCTCCGGGAGGCGGGCGAGCAGGGCGTCGAAGCCCTCGGTGGTCAGGCCCGGCACGGCGGCGGGGTCGTTGACGCCGAGGCGCCCCCAGATCTCGGTGGCGTCCCGGGCGTCGCCGAAGCGGTCGAGGCGGGCCTCCAGCCGGGCCTGCTCGGCCTCGAGCGTGGCGAGATCAAAGGCCGGGGCCGCCGGGATCGCCGCCAGGGCGGCCCGCCGAAACGCCCCGATCGTGTCGTCCACGAAGGCGTCGGCGGCGCCGATGAGACGCCGGTGCTTTCCGCCCATGGTGCGCCACACCAACGCCCTGTCGCGGGAATCGAACTCCTCCGCGCCCTTGTTGGTCTCGATCACCTCGGGGCCGGAGACGCTGAGGCGTCCCCCTTCGGAAATGATCAGGCGCGCGCAGGTGCCGGCGACGAGGCCGCCGCCGCCGTAGCAGCCGGCCCGCCCCCCGATCAGCCCGATGACCGGGATGCCGGCGGCCCGCGCGACCGTGATCGCCCGCATGATCTCCGCGATGGCGGTCTCGCCCGCATTGGCCTCCTGCAGGCGCACGCCCCCGGTGTCGAACAGGATCAGCAGAGCGGCAGGCTTCACGGCCAGCGCCGCCCGCAGCAGACCGACGAGCTTGGCGCCGTGGATCTCACCGAAGGCGCCGCCCATGAAGCGGCCCTCCTGGGCGGCGACCAGCACGTCCTGTCCGTCGAGGCGGCCGCGCCCGACGATCATGCCGTCGTCGAAGGCGCGCGGCAGGTCGAACAGCGGCAGGTGCGGGCTCATCCTCCGCTGCTCGGGGCCGACGAACTCCTGGAACGTGTCCGTGTCGAGGAGGCCGGCGAGGCGGGCGCGGGCGCTGGCCTCGTACCAGCTCTGGTCGAGGGGCGAGGAAGAGAGGGAGACGGGCTTCCAGTCCATCACGGCATCTCCATCAGGCGGGCGCCCTGGGCGAGGCGCAGGGACACGGTGTCGGGGCGGGCGCCCCCGTCGTTGATGGTGATGGTGAGCCCGCCGGGCTGCCGGCGGGCCACGAAATCCGCGACCACGGCGGCCCAGACCTCCCCGTACCCGGCGATGGCGGTATCGATCTCGACGTGGCACGCGTCGGGGGCGAGGTTGCGCTCCAGCAGCACCTCGAGGTTGCCGGAGGCGACGACCCCGGTGATCGCGCTGGCCCGCGTGCCGGGGAGCGCCGTCCGGGTGGCGTGGCGGAAGCTCAGCTTCTCCATGACGCGAAAATCCTCACCAGTTCCGGAACTTGGCCGGCGGCTCGTAGAGGCCGCCCGACCAGTGCACGAGGTCCTTGATCGAGCGCGCGGCGAGCAGCGAGCGGTCGGCGTCCAGGGGCTCGATGCCGAGATCCTCGGGGCGCCGGATGATCCCCCTGGCGCGCAGGCGCTCCACCTCCGCGTGGTCGCGGCCCCGGCCCACCTCGGTGTAGCCGGCCACCCCGCGGATCGCCTGCTCCCGCTCGTCCGGGGTCCGGCACAGCAGCAGGTTGGCAATGCCCTCCTCGGTGACGATGTGGGTGACGTCGTCGGCGTAGACCATCACGGGGGCGAGCTCGAGCTTGAGCTTGCGCGCGAGTTCCAGGGCGTCGAGCCGCTCCACGAAGGCCGGGACCAGCTTGTCGCCGAAGGTCTCGACGAGCTGCACCACGAGCTTGCGCCCGCGCCGGAGCGCCGGGTCGCCCGTGCCGCCGGCCTCGCGGCCCGCCTTCATCCAGGTGTCGGAGGGGTGGCGCCGGCCGTGCGGATCCGAGCCCATGTTCGGGGCGCCGCCGAAGCCCGCCACCCGGTTGGTGGTCACGGTGGAGGAATGGCCGGCCAAGTCGATCTGCAGGGTCGAGCCGATGAAGAGGTCGCAGGCATAGAGGCCGGCCGTCTGGCAGAAGGCGCGATTGGACCGGAGTGAGCCGTCGGAGCCGGTGAAGAACACGTCCGGCCGGGCGCGGATGTACTTGTCCATGCCCACTTCGGAGCCGAAGCAGTGGATTTGGCTGACCCAGCCGGATTCAATGGCCGGGATCAGGCTCGGATGCGGGTTGAGCGCCCAGTGGGTGGCGATCCGGCCCTTCAGGCCGAGGCGCTCGGCATAGGTGGGCAGCAGCAGCTCGATCGCCGCGGTGCCGAAGCCGATGCCGTGGTTGAGGCGGCGGATGCCGTATTCGGCGTAGATCCCCTTGATCGCCATCATGGCCATCAGGATCTGCGTCTCGGTCACGGCGCCGGGGTCGCGGGTGAAGAGCGGCTCGACGTAGAACGGCCTGTCGGCCTCCACCACGAAGTCCACCCGGTCGCCGGGGATGTCGACGCGGGGCACCCGGTCGACGATCGCGTTCACCTGGGCCACCACCACGCCGTTCTTGAAGGCGGTCGCCTCCACCACGGTGGGCGTGTCCTCGGTGTTGGGGCCCGTATAGAGGTTGCCGTCCCGGTCGGCCGAGACGCCCGCGATCAGGGCCACGTTCGGTGTCAGGTCGATGAAGTAGCGCGCGAAGAGTTCGAGGTAGGTGTGCACCGCCCCGAGCTCGATCTGGCCGCCATACAGCATCTTGGCGATGCGGGCGCCCTGGGGACCGGAATAGGAATAATCGAGCCGCTTGGCGATGCCCTGCTCGAAGATGTCGAGATGCTCGGGCAGGACGATGCCCGACTGCACCATGTGCAGGTCGTGGACCCGGGCCGGATCGCAGGCGGACAGGCCGCGGGCGAGGCAATCGGCCTGCTTCTGGTTGTCGCCCTCCAGGCAGACCCGGTCGCCCGGCCGGAGGATCGCCTCGAGGAGGTCGACGACCCGGGCCGCCGGCACGACCTTGCCGTCCGCATGCGGCCGCGCCCTTTCGAGACGCGCCTCGCGGGCGGTGCGTTCCTGACGCCAATCCGTCATCCTGTCCGCCCCCTCGTCCCAGCCTGCGTATACGGCATTCCGCGATCGACACCCTACGACATGCCGAACCCGATTCATTCCCTCGATCAGTATTCCAAATTGCGAAACTGTCAATCAACGGTATACTGAGAGCAATTAAAAACGAATCGCCGAATACGCAGGAGGAACGCTCCATGCCCCGTGCATTCCGATCGCCGTCCCCCGTCACGACGACGCGGAGCCACGCCCGATGACCATCCTCGGCGTCGCGCTCCTGGCGCTCTGCACCCCGATCGGCGTGTTCCTCGGCGACCGGCTGGGCATCGCCCTTGGGGTCAAGGCCAATGTCGGCGGGGTCGGCCTCGCCATGATTCTGCTCATCGCCGCCCGGTCCTGGCTCCTCGCCCGGGGCAAGCTCGGCGGCGGCATCACGCTTGGGGGTCGAGTTCTGGTCGACCCTGTACATCCCGATCGTGGTGGCGATGGCCGCGCAGCAGAACGCGATGGCGGCCGTGCGCGGCGGGGCCCATCGTGCTCATCGCCGCCACGGTCCCATGACCCCATGCTGGCCATGATCGAGCACGTCTTCGTCGAGCAGGGCCTGGTGGCCGCCTTCGCGACGGTCGGCGCCCTGATGCCGGCCTCGAACCTCGCCAGCCGTTGGCTCACCGCCGGCCGGGTCCACGGCTCGGCCATCGCCATCGTCCTCGGGCTGGTGCTCGCCTATGTGCGGGCCTCTATACCGGTGGCAGGAAGGGCGTCGCCGACCGGCCGGCCTTCGACGGCATCGGCCTGATAGGCGGGGCGATGCTGCGCGACTTCGCCATCGTGGCCACCGCCTTCGAGGTCGACGTGCCGGAGGCCCGCCGCGCCGGGCTCCTCGGCGTCCTGGCCTTAGGCCTCGGCCCCGTGATCCCCTTCATCCTCGGCGCCCTGACGGCGGTGGCCTTCGGCTACACCGACGCCGTCGGCATCACGACGATCGGCGCGGGGGCCGTGCCCCACATCGTCGGGCCGGTGACGGGGGCGGCGCTCGGCGCGGACTCGGCCGTGATGGCGCTCTCCATCGCCACCGGCGTCACCAAGGCCGTGATGGTCATGGTCGCCCCCCCGTCGCCCAGCTCATCGGTCTCGACAATCCGCGCTCGGCCATGGCCTTCGGCGGCCTGATGGGCACGGTGAGCGGCGTCGCCGGGGGCTTGGCCGCCACCGACCCGAAGCGCGTGCCCTACGGCGCGCTGACGGCGACCTTCCACACCGGAATCGGCTGCCTCGTCGGTCCGTTGCTGTTCTACCTCACGGTTCGGGCCATCGTGGGATGACGGATGGGGTCTCGCGCGTCCCGGGCAGGGAGCGAACCGGGGGAGAGCGGATGATGGACGCGGGCACGATGGACGAGCCGGTAGCGGAGCGCGGACTCCTGTCGGACCAGATCCGCAACGCGCTCACCGACGAGATCGCGGCCGGGCACCTCGCCGCCGGCACCGCCCTCGACGAGCAGGATCTCGCCGACCGCTTCGGCGCCTCGCGTACGCCCGTCCGCGAGGCGCTCCGCCAACTCGCCTTCAACGGGCTGGTGGAGCTGCGCCCGCGCCGGGGGGTCGTGGTCACGCGCATGACGCCCGAGCGGATCATGGACATGTTCGAGACCACCGCCGAGTTCGAGGCGATGTGCGTGCGGCTCGCCACCTACCGGATGACGCCCCTAGAGCGGTCCCACCTGATGGACCTGCATGCGCGCTCCGGCGACATGGTCGCGGCCGGCGACGTCGACGCCTACGATGGCTTGAACCGCAGCTTCCACGAGGCCCTCTACGGCGCCACGCATAACGGCTTCCTCAAGGAGCAGGCGCTGGCCCTGCGCACCCGCCTCTCGGGCTTCCGCCGGACGCAGCTGCGCTACGGGGACCGCATCCAGGGCTCCCGCGCGGAGCACGGGGCCATCCTGGCGGCGATCGCCGAGGGCGACGGCGAGGCGGCCGCCCGGCGGATGCGCGCCCACATGCTCAATGCGGCCAGCGCCTTACGTCATTACATCGACGCCCACTCCGACGTGTGATGCAACACACACATAGGCGAGACCATATTATTCAAGAGAAATGCGCCAAACGCATGCACTGGGTGTTGCAGCGCACGCCGTTCCAGAGGGGCGGGTCCTATATCACGCTCATACCAACAAGAACGGCCCCCGGACATCTTGGACATGATCCTCGCATGTTTGACGGAGACCGGACCTGTACTGCTGGATACGACGACTATGAACACCCGTCTTGCTTCCGCCGCCGTCGCCCTGGTCCTGACCCTCGGCGCCCCCGTCACCTCCGCCCTCGCGCAGAGCTACAACGCCCCGGCCGGTATCCCCGCCGCCGCCGCGCCCGGCAGCCGCGTCGTCGGCGCCTTCGATGACGTGACCACCGGCTCGCTCCGCCGCCGCGCCGACGACTCGGCCAAGGCCGGCAATGCCGAGCAGAACAACAAGCCGACGGCCAATTACGGCACCACCTCGGGCGGCCCGGCCTACTGAGGCCACGCCCGAGGGACGGCGCGCCGGTCCGAGGCCGAGAACCACCCGAGCCGATGACGGCGGGGCGCGAGCCCCGCCGTTTTCGTGCGTCGGGGGGGTCAGCGCCCGAGGGAATCGGTCAGTGTCATCCCGAACAGGATCGCGACCCAGAAGAACCCGACCCCGGCGAACAGGCGCACCAGGGGCGGCTCGTGGCGGACCGCCATCGACACCCGGATGATGATCGCCGCCATGCGCCGACCACCCCGAGCTCGACGAGCCAGACCTGTTCGAAGGGGCGCGTCGCCCCGAGCGCAACGTTCACGGCAAGCAGCGCCAGGAAGGTGCGCACCGACGTGAGCAGGCTGTGCCGGAGGAGGACGGGCCGAGGGTCCGGAAGGGCTTGCGCAGCGCCGCCTCCTACCGGTTGACCCGGTGGAGGGCCGCGAAGGCGACGATCCAGAACCTGAGATGCCCGGCCGCCGCCTGCACCGCCTCCGGATGGAGCAGGCGCAGGATCAGCGCCGTGCGGAACAGCCCGGCGAAGAGCAGCCGTTCCGTGAGCAGCCAGGCCCCCATGCCCAGCGTCGCGGCGCAGCGCTGCTGACCAAAGGTGGCGAAGGGCTCGGCGCGCGTCACGCCGACGGGTTCGGCGGCGGGGTTCGCGCTCACGTGTGGTGGCTCCCGGTCTCGGGGGCCTGGATCGGGCAGTCCTACGGGACCTTCGGCACCGGCGGAACCCCGGCGAAATTGTGCGGCGGAGGCGGGGAGGCGGCCTCCCATTCCAGCCCCTTGGCGTCCCAGGGTCTGAACGGCCGCGACCTGCGCCTGGCCTGATCGAGGCGGGAGAGGGGCGAGGCAGCACGCTGGCCGATCGGCCCACCCCGCTCTGTGACGGCTACGACGCCGTACGGGGCGTCTCCGCGCCCTTGATCGGGCGGATCCTGAGCCTCGCCGCCGCCGCAACGGTTCGGGAGATCAGTCTTGGGCGTCGTCCTGCCGCACCGATGCGGAAAGGGCGCGGCCGGCTTCGGAACGTCGAAAGCCCGCCCTGGATTTCACCGGGGCGGGCTTTTTGTTGAGTTTGGTTGCGGGG
>NZ_LMML01000008.1:0-382 GCF_001422215.1 Methylobacterium sp. Leaf89
GAACCAGGATGCGCACGAAAGGGAGTTGACCGATGAACCCCGAATAGAGAAGAAGTTTCCCGAAGCTGCCTCCTTCAAGATGAGCTTCTCCAAAGTCAGGTCGGAGATCGCCCGACGAAGGCGCTGGTTTTCTGTCTCCAGGGACTTCAGCCGCTTGACCTGGTCACCCTTCAGGCCGCCATATTTGGAGCGCCAGCGGTAATACGTGACCTCAGTCACCTCAATGAAGCGGATTGCTTCGGCGACCTTGCGACCTTGCGAGACCAGAACATCAACTTGGCGCAGCTTGGCGACAATCTCTTCAGCCGTGTGCTTCTTCCGTCCCATGACAACATCCTCCACATGGCTCGAAGCCATACCTCAGGGAGGACCACTTTTCAGG
>NZ_LMML01000008.1:397-79822 GCF_001422215.1 Methylobacterium sp. Leaf89
GGGCGGGCCACTTGGCAGACCTGCACCGGCGGATCACGGAGGCGGAGGCCGATCAGCGTCTCAATCGGCCTTACGATGCGATCAAATGAGGGATCGCCGCTCTGGACGATGCGAGTTAAAGGAAAGGATCGCGACGTTGAAGGCGATGAGAGACCAGGCTGCGGCTGATGCGGAACGCGTCCAGGCGACCCTCGGTAGCGCCGGCCGTCGGGAGATCACCCCGGCCATGATCGACGCACTCTCGACGGCCGCGCACGGCCGGGAGGGGCGGCTTCGGCAGGAACACCTGAGCGCAGCGTATCGAGGCCGCTGCCGACGGAGCCCGCATCATGGAATCGAAGTCCGTACTGCTGCAAACCTCCGTCGCCGCTACGAGCAGTAGATCGGCGGGTCTTGGTGTCCGCAGTTCTGTACCGAAATGGCGCACCCATCAGGATTCGAACCTGAGGCCTTCGCCTTCGGAGGGCGACGCTCTATCCAGCTGAGCTATGGGTGCATATTGCTTACGCAGTGCTTACGCGAAATTTCTTGGCCTGGGAAGTCCCGATCCGCCTTCTTGTAAGCACTTGTACAATCTGTAGTACAATCTGTATTTTTCGACCTGCACTTCTACGTCCGCACCCTTGACTTCAGCCTTCGGAGGGCAACGCTCTATCCAGCTGAGCTACGGGTGCTGACCGTGCCGCTGTGGTAGCCCATGCGAGGGCGCCGCGCAACGGGTTCGTGAAAGCGTTTCGGCCACGTGAAGGGCGGCAGCGCGTGGAGGGCGACGCTCACACGTCCGAAGCGGGACGGCTGTGCCCCGCACGAAAGGTGACAATCGGTTGTCCGTGACAATAGCCCAGCAGAAGCAGCCGGGTCCGGCCCGACGGCGGCCAACTCGGACCCGTTCGTTGATCTGCCGACGGAATTAGGGTGGGACTGCGGAACGGGACTTGGGTCGTGGACAAAAGCCCGGTGTGAGGCCGGTCTCCGTGTCCGCCAACGAAGGGCAATCCTCGTCACCGTAACGCCCGAACCGAACGGCCGGATCGCGTCACGATCGATCCGGGCCACCTCAATCCCGTGATCATACAGCTAGTCGAGCGGTGCTTGGGCCGGGTCGCCGACGATCTCGCCGTCAGTCAGGGCACTCGCTTCGAAGCGTTCGAGGCGCGGCTCGATGCCCCTCCGGGGCGGCGCGCAGCCATTGCAGACCGAAGACATGGCGCGGCGTGCACGCATCGCGATCCTTCGATCGAACGCATCCATCGCCGCCACGGATTTCGCATGCGCCTCCTCGAGATGGCCTCCGATCCTGGCAGGATCGGTATCGCCCGGGATCCCCGTAGCGCTCTGGAGCGGCAGATAGACACGACGAATCGATGGCCGAGCCGCCGCATTTGGAGGCGCGCCACAGAACAGTATGATCAGCAGTGAGACGACAACGCGGAGCAAATCGAGAAATCCTACACCGCTGCCGTATCGATCGACATCTGAGCCGAACCAAGACCGACCTGTGGCGCGGGGCCATGATTGAGCCGACACGTCTTCATCATCCCCCCCGGTCGACGAACTCTGGCTTCGGGAGGAGGACAATCGAGAAGGAAAGGTCGTAGATAGAAAGGATCCCTCAACCCTTTTGAGAAAGCGATAATAGAGCACCGCTCGCTGCCCGCATTCGGGCTCCCGATACAGGGGCATCAAAGGCTGCTCTATGCTGCGGTGCCGCCAAGCCAGACCCCGGGCCAAGCCTGCACCCCCGATTGGGTGAAGCAAGGCTGCCACACCCTTTGGAATAAATACTTTAGCATAGTTTCCGTGGATACGATCCGGTGCAAACTTGCTTAGCGAGCCAAAGGACTTGAGCGCATTTTCGATTTAAATTTTATGATTCCGATCGAAATTGAGCAGCCATAAAAACACTTTGAACATCTAAAGCCGGTTTGGGTTGGAGGGGAAATTGACTAATACTTCCGCGTCTGTCTCCGCGAGCGGCAGTCAAGATGTTGATGGATTGCTTTCAGGCTTGCGCTGGGCGAACGCCCGGATCACGTTCAGTTTTCCGACAGTTCCGGCTCAGTACGAATACAGCGGTGAGAAGAACAATACCTTCGACTCATTCAGCGTACGGCAGCAGGAGGCTGTCCGAAGCATTTTGAGCTCGATCGCGTCAATCGCAAATGTCTTTTTCACCGAGGTGGATGGAGGGGCCGGCGATTTGCGCTTTGCCATGTCGGATATGCCCCCAACCGCGTGGGCTTACTATCCGGGTAATACCCCCAAAGCCGGTGACAGTTGGTATGGAAATACGAATGGGTGGTACGATGATCCGGTCGTCGGCAATTATGCTCTTTATTCGATCTTCCATGAAATTGGGCATGCACTTGGCTTAAAGCACGGTCATGAGACCGATGTCTTCGGTGCCATGACCTACGAACATAATTCAAGCGAATTTTCTCTGATGACCTACAGTTCCTATGTAGGCTCAAATGGAATGTATGCCTATAACGAGGCGAATGGCTTCCCTCAATCGCTGATGATGTATGATATCGCAGCACTGCAATACATGTACGGAGCAAATTATAACATCAACTCAGGTGATAATCGATACCAGTGGAACCCCGAGACTGGTCAGATCTCAATCGATGGAAATGGATGCTCCATTCCATCGGAAAATCGCCTGTTCATGACGATCTGGGATGGTGGAGGAATTGATACATATGATTTCTCGAACTATGGGACGGATCTCAGTATCGATCTGTCTCCCGGAGAATGGACGGTGACCTCCCTTGGTCAGCTGGCCCTGCTCGGAGAAGGTCGTCGGGCGGCTGGCAATATCGCCAATGCTCTCCTTTATGAAGACAATATCGTGTCGATCATCGAGAACGCCATCGGCGGATCGGGCAACGATACGATTGTCGGAAATACTGTTGACAATGTGCTGGCCGGTGGTTCGGGCAACGACACGCTGAACGGCGGTTTGGGCGCCGACCGGATGTACGGCGGGCTCGGCAACGACACCTTCGTGGTGGACAGCACCGGCGACACCGTCATCGAGTACACCAACCAGGGCACCGACACCGTCCGCGCCGCGATCTCCTANAGGCAGGCCAAGGGCATCGCCAAGGATGCCGCCGGCCGGCCCGTCTCCGCCGTCAGCGTTAAGGCGGTGGCTTGGTCGCTGGAGGGTGCCCTGGAGCGCGTCATCGGAGACCTGGAAAGCGGATCGCTTTTGTCCGATGTCTGCGATGCTTGCGGGGTAGACCGCTCGGCCTTCGGTGGCATTACGCGCCACAAGCGGGTAGTGACCGCGGTCCTGCAATACGGGCGAGACAGCGCAGCACGATCGTGACAGGCTTATGCCCTCGCAGTGCAAGGCGAGGCATAGACATGCCGGATAGACCTGTTCTTATCTCGGTAGGCGCAGTCAGCTTCCCTCTTGAGAGACTGGTAGGGACGCCACGAACACCCTTGGGTGTTATGGACTTTGTGGTGGCGCTTCTGTCCGACCCCGCTCGCCGGAATCAGGGCAGCGCGGCAAGCGACCTCCACTGCAATACATTATCACCCTACTGTACGACCGCCGCGCGGTGGGGCTTGGAAGGCGACATAGACAGGGCCGTCAGCATGGACGGGATCGACCGTGAAGCACCGGGCCTCAGCGAGCCCCCATATGGACATCGGCGCCGATTGACGGAGGCTGTCTATCAGTTGTTCGATGTTCCAGTGGACCGCTTCAACGATGCAGCAACACACCGGTTGGTCATGATGGAAGCTCGCGCCCGCGATTTCCACGTAGCTTTAGCGACAGCACATGAAGAAGACGGCTCTTCAGCCCGTCAGGTATAATCAGAAAAGGGAACTGCAGCTCAACTGCAACCCACGCCTCAAACTGCTGGGCTGCTAAATCACCTAAGTGATTAATATGTTTGGTGGGTGCACAAGGGTTCGAACCTTGGACCCGCTGATTAAGAGTCAGCTGCTCTACCAACTGAGCTATGCACCCAACGCCTTGCGGCGATCGCTGCGGCCCACCAAGTCCGCCGCGACGAGGGGGCTGATAGCAAACGCCCCGGGGGGTGTCCACCCCCGGGGCGTTATTTTCTCGGCTAAACCGCGGCTGGGCTCTGGGCATGCAGGCGCTCCGCCCAGGCTTCGAGCTTGTTGAGGGCCGAGAGGTAGGCACGGGCCGAAGCGACCAGGGTGTCGGGGTCGGCGCCGCGGGCGGTCACACTGCGCTCGCCGCTCTTGAGGCGCACCGAGACCTCGGCCTGAGCATCCGTGCCCTCGGTGACCGCGTGGACCTGATAAAGTTCGAGGTCGGCCTGATGCGGCACGAGAGCCTGAATCGCGTTGAACACGGCGTCGACCGGGCCGTTTCCGACGGCCTCCTCGGTGACCATCCGGCCTGCGATATCGAGCTTCAGGGTCGCCCGCTGCGGGCCGCGGGTGCCCGCGATCACCGACAGGGAGACGAGGCGGATCCGGTCATGCGCCGTGGCGAGGTTCTCGTCGACCAGGGCCTCGATGTCCTCGTCGTAGACGTGCTTCTTGCGGTCGGCCAACGCCTTGAAGCGCTCGAATACGTCCTGCATCTGGTTATCGCTCAGCACGAGGCCGAGTTCGTCCAGCTTCGCGCGGAAGGCGGCCCGGCCCGAATGCTTGCCCATGACGAGCGAGGTCTTGGCAACGCCGACCGAGGCCGGAGTCATGATCTCGTAGGTCTCCGTGTGCTTGAGCATGCCGTCCTGGTGGATGCCACTCTCGTGCGCGAAGGCGTTCCGACCGACAATCGCCTTGTTGTACTGCACGGGAAAGTTCGTCGCATGGCTGACGAGCTTCGAGGCGCGGGTGAGCATCGTGGTCTCGATGCCGGTCTCAAAGGGCATGACGTCGCCGCGGGTACGGATCGCCATGACGATCTCCTCCAAAGCAGCGTTGCCGGCCCGCTCGCCGATGCCGTTGATGGTGCACTCCACCTGCCGCGCTCCGCCCTCAATGCCGGCCAGGGAATTGGCGATGGCGAGACCCAGATCGTCGTGGCAATGCACCGAGAAGATCGCTTTGTCGGCGTTCGGCACCCGGTTCCGGACGTCCTGGAACATCCGGCGGTACTCGTCCGGTGTGGCGTAGCCCACGGTGTCGGGCAGGTTGATGGTGGTGGCGCCCGAACGGATCGCCGCCTCGACGCAGCGGCAGAGATAGTCGATCGGCGTGCGGGTGGCGTCCATGGCCGACCATTCCACGTCCTCGACGAGGTCGCGGGCCTGGGACACCGTCTTCAGGATGATCTCCACCACCTCATCCTCGGACTTGCGCATCTGGTGCGCGAGGTGGATCGGCGAGGTCGACACGAAGGTGTGGATACGGCCGCGCCTGGCCTGGCGCACCGCCTCGCCGGCCCGGGCGATGTCGGCGGGAATCGCGCGGGCGAGACCCGCGACGGTGGCGCGCTTGACGCGCCGGGCGATCTCGGAGACCGCCGCGAAATCGCCGTTCGACGCAATGGGGAAACCCGCCTCGATGATGTCGACGCCCATGGTATCGAGGAGTTCGGCGACCGCGAGCTTCTCGTCGAGGGTCATGGTGGCACCGGGGCACTGCTCGCCGTCGCGCAGGGTGGTGTCGAAGATGAGAACGCGGTCCTTCGCGCGGGCTTCGGGCGCCGGAGTCGGGGAGGTCGTCATGCTGGGTATCCTGTCGGAACGCGGTCCAGAACCGGGGACGCGGCATCGGGAAATCGAGGGGTCCGGGCAAGCGCCGGTGGACGGGCGCCGACCTTAGAAAACTGCACTCCCCTGAGAGCCCAGGCGCACGCGCCCGGACGGCCCTCAGGGGCGGATAAGGAGGAGCAGGGCGGCGAGAGACGCGCGCGACCGGACGGCCGCGAAGGCGGCGTCGGTCGTGCTGCGCGTGGAGCCGGCGCTGGCCAAGGCTCGTCTCTCCCGAGAGGCAAGGGCGCACCGCGGCGGTGCGCGAACGCTTGCGAAGGCGGTTTACCTAGCCGCTGAGGGCCCGCTTGACAAGTTTCAGCGCCGCGCCCGCCAGCAATGCGCGCGACCGCCGGACAGGAAGGGATTCGGTCTCAGAGCCCAGTTCCCCACAAGGTCTCGATGGAATTCGCAATCGTTTCGGCCGGATGCATTGCCGTGCGGTCTGCTCCGCCTAGCTTCGCTGGTGGATCGAATACGATTCGGCGGCGAAATCAGTCCGTCCACGCAAGAAAAAATCTGGAAGGAATCCCCATTATGTCGCGGATGCTGTCGCGCACCCTGGCCCTGCCTGCCCTCGCCCTGATCGCCGGAGCGGCGCCGGCGCTGGCGCTGGATGCTGCCAAGACCATCGATGTCGCCGCCCCTCCCGCCAAGGTCTGGGCGACGATCGGCGATTTCTGCGGCATCGGTCAGTGGCATCCGGCCATCGAGAAATGCGTGCTGTCGCAGGACGGCGGCAAGGCTTTGCGAACCCTGAGCCTGAAGGGTGGCGGCACCATCGTCGAGTCGCAGACCAAGCGCGACGACAAGGCCATGAGCTACACCTATGCCATCGTTTCCGGTCCGTTGCCGGTGAGCGACTATTCCTCGACCCTCTCGGTGATGCCCAAGGGCTCGGGCTCGACCGTGAACTGGACCGGCAGCTTCAAGGCGAAGGGCGCGCCGGATGCGGTGGCAATCGATGCGATCTCCGGCATCTACGATTCCGGCCTGAAGGCTATCGCCGACAAGTCCAAGTAAGCGGATCGAAGTAAGCGGACCAAGACCGAGGGCGGCTCACCCGGGGCCGCCCTCGCCTGCAGGTTCATTCGGACCCGCGCCCGATTGACCAGCCAGAGCACTCGGCGCAAAACCGGCCCGGATCAAGCTGTGCCGTGTCCCGGCACGGGTACCGTCAGGAGCCGCCGTGTCCCGGGTCAGCCTCGCCGTCGCCGTCCTTCTCTCCGCCGCCCTGCTCGGCGCCTGCAAACCGACCGCCTCGGCGCCCCCCGCGGTCGCCGTCGCCGCAGCCCCCGTGGTCGCCGCGCCCCTGCCACAGGGCACCGGCTGCGGCCCGTCCATCGCCCGCACCCAAGCGGTGGTCGAGAGCGATGTCGCTACCGGCAACCTCAACCCGCCCGTCGGCGAGCGCTTCGGGGCCGACCTGCGCCACGCCGCCGATGCCTGCGCGGGCGGCCGCGAGCGTGAAGCCCTCAGTCTGCTCGGCGCCGCCAAGGCACGCTACGGCTACCGCTGAGCGCCCGCGAAGGCGTCGGTGAGATAGGCGCGCACGAAGCCGGGCATCCGAGCGGCGTCGAGGTCGTCCAACCCGCGCGCGATGGCGAAGCCGGCGAGTTCTGGCGCGGCCTCGCTTTGGCGGTTTGCCTCCATCCGGCCATGCAGCACCTCGGCCGTTTCCGCAAAGCGGACCGGGAGCAGGAAGGCGTGCTGGCTCTGGCCCGAGACTAAAACCCACGCCTCCGGCGCATCGGCCGGAAGGGCAAGACCCGTTTCCTCCAGGAACTCCCGCCCGGCGCTGCCGGCGAGATCGACGCGACCGCCCTCGCGGGTGTCGGTTCGATCCGGGGTTCCGCAGGCGAAGTAGATCTGCCCGGCATTGGCTGTGTGTCCGCCCATGATGCCCAAGAGGGCCGCGCCGTCGGCGCTCCACGGCACCACCGCCGCGAAGGCGTTGGTCACCGCCGGATCCGGGGAGCCGGCCAGGCGGAAGGCGAGGAACTGAGAATACGCGACCTCGAACAGGTCGATCACGCAGGTCGATCCATCGATGCGGCAGTCGCGGGCAAGGAGCACCCGTCCGTCGAACAGGTCCGGCCGCTCGGTGCGTCGCCGCGCCCAGGTCTCGGCGATCGCCCCGGCATGGTCGCGGGCCCAGGACCAGTCGGAGGGGACCAGCCGGGCCTCGATGTGCCGGAGCGGCGTCAGCGTGAAACCGTCAGACAAGCAGGGTGCCCTCACTCACCAGCACCGCCGCCCCGCTGATCTCCACGGAGCGCAGGGCACCGGCCTCGATGACGAGCTGGACCCCGATCGTACTCGGTCGGCCCATGGCGACGCCTTGGCGTAGGACGATGTCGTGCTCCCCGTCGCCCAGGGGCTCGAACTGCATCATCACTCCGGCGAAGGCCGCTGCGGCCGAGCCGGTGGCCGGGTCTTCCGGCACGCCGAGATGGGGCGCGAACATCCGGGCCTGATAGCGGTGGCCGACCTCTTCGGGGTTGAGGGTGTAGCAGTAGAGCGCGGCCGGAGTGCCGAGATCATCGAGGGCTGCCGGCACGACGCGAGCCCGGTCGAGGGCCGCTCGGCTGGCGAGGGGCACGAACAGGAAGGAAGGGCCGGTCCGGTGCCGGCTCGGGACGTGGCGGGCGAAGCCGATCTCACCCGGCTCCAGGCCCAGGGCGGCCGCGACCAGGTTCGTCTCGGGTCCCTCCCCCAGATATTCCGGGAGCCCCGGCATCTTGAAGCGCCCGGTACCGCGCCCCTCCCCGGGCTCGACCACGCAGGCCAGGGTTCCGAGGGGGGCCTCGAGCCCGAAGGCCATCGCGTCGGTGAGCCCCGCCCGCTGGTCGCGCAGGGCAAGGAGGATGGCGGTGCCGAGGGTGGGGTGCCCGGCGAAGGGCAGTTCCGACGTGGGCGTGAAGATGCGCATCCGGGCGCGGTGCCGGGGTGTCTCGGGCGGGAGAACGAACACCGTCTCGGACAGATTGAACTCGGCGGCCAGGGCCTGCATCGCGGCGGTGTCGAGGTCCTCGGCATCGAGCACGACGGCCAGGGGATTGCCGGTCAGCGCCGTGTCGGTGAACACGTCGAGGGTCACGAAGCGGCGGGGCATGGCGGGGTCTCCAGGCTCTCTGAGAATCAACCTTAGACGGTGTGCACCGGAAACGTCTCGCTCGGCGTGACGAACTCGTCCTGCGCCGCCACCGTGAGGATCTCGCGTGAGCCCGCCTCGGCCGTGCGGCGCAGGAGACCGTAGACCGAGGCGCCGGCCATACCCAGGGCCAGCGCGGCCGAGCACGTCCGGGCGTAGTGCACCAGGAACAGAGCCGCGATGGCGTCGCCCGCGCCATTCACGTCGAGGTGAAGGCGCGGCGTGCGCAGGCGCCAGAAATGGCCGCCCTCCCCCGCCAGAAGGTCGATGGCGTCGTCCGGCGTATCGTCGGTGACCAGCGAGGTGACGAGGACAACGCGGGGTCCCAGCGAGTGAACCGAGGCCACCGCGCGCTTGGCCTCCGCGAGGGTGCCGGTCGGCAGGCCCGAGAGGTGGTTCAGCTCGAACTGGTTCGGGGTGACGATGTCGGCCGCGGGCACCGCCTGCTCGCGCATGAATTCGGGGATGCCGGGCCGTACGTAGATGCCGCGGTCGGTGTCGCCCATCACGGGGTCGCAGGCGTAGAGGGCCTGTGGGTTCAGCGCCCGCACCGAGGCCACGGCCCGCACGATGGCGGTCCCGATATCGGCCGAACCCATGTAGCCTGAGAGGACTCCGTCGCAGGTTCCGAGCACACCCCGCTCGGCAATGCCGGCGACGAGGTCCTCGATCGCCGGGCCATCGAACACCCGGCCGCGCCAGGCGCCGTAGCCGGTGTGGTTGGAGAACTGCACCGTATGGATCGGCCAAACCTCGACGCCGAGGCGTTGCATCGGAAACACCGCCGAGGCGTTGCCCACGTGTCCGAAGGCAACGTGGGACTGGATCGAGAGGATGTTCATGCCGGAATCTCCCGAAATCCCGCGGCCGAGGAGTTGTGGCGCCAGCCCTTAACCCGGTTTTCCTTCCCAACGCACCCCTGCCGGCGCCCCCTGCGCTTGCCCCGATCCGCGCCCTCGGTCACAGGAAGGCGCCGAACCTCAAGCGAGCCCCATGGACTTCGATTCAATCCGCACCAGCACCCTCGCCTTCGTGGAGGCGAACCAGGGCTGGACGCCGCTGATCGTCGGCGTGCTCGCGTTCTGCGAGTCCCTGGCCTTTCTCTCGCTGCTGGTGCCCGCCACCTTCCTGCTCCTCGGCATCGGAGCGCTGATGGGCTCGGTCGGTATCCCGTTCTTGCCGGTGATGCTCGCCGGTGCGCTCGGGGCCGCTCTCGGCGACTGGGTCTCCTACGAGTTCGGGCACTATTACAAGGACGGCGCCAAGCAGATGTGGCCGATGCGGCGCTATCCCGCCATCGTCGCCCGCGCCGAGGAGTTCTGCCGCAAATGGGGAGCCGGCGGCATCCTGATCGGGCGGTTCATCGGGCCGGCGCGGGCCGTGGTGCCCCTGGTCGCAGGGGTATTCGGTGTGAAGCGCCTGCCGTTCCAGATCGCCAATGTCACCTCGGCCCTGGCCTGGGCCTTCCTCATGCTGGCGCCGGGGGCCGGCCTCCTCGGCTACCTGAAGGGCTAAGGCGCCGTGCGCCTGTTCCCGCCCGAGCGCATCGTCTGTCTGACGGAGGAGACCGTCGAGACGCTCTACCTCCTCGGCCAGGAAGACCGCATCGTCGGGGTCTCGGGCTACGCGGTCCGCCCGGCCCGGGTCCGGCGGGAGAAGCCTCGGGTCTCGGCCTTCACCAGCGCCGACCTGCCCAAGATCCTGGCCCTCGCTCCCGATCTCGTCCTGGCCTTCTCCGATCTGCAGGCCGAGATCGTCGCCGACCTTGCCCGGGCCGGCATCGCCGTGCACCTCTTCAACCAGCGCGACCTAGCCGGCTGCCTGGCGATGATCCGCACCGTGGGCGCCCTGACCGGCGTGTCGGCCGAGGCCGAGACCCTGGCGGCGCGGTTGGCAGACCGCATCGCGGCCGCCGCCGCGGAAAGCGTCGGCCGGCCGCGTCCACGCGTCTACTTCGAAGAATGGGATGCCCCGATGATCTCCGGCATCGGATGGGTCTCGGACCTCATCGCGGCGGCGGGCGGCGACGACGTCTTCCCCGAACTCAGCCGGCAGGCGGCGGCCCGGGACCGGATCGTGAGCCCGGAGGCGGTGATCGCAGCCCGGCCCGACGTGATCCTCGCCTCATGGTGCGGCAAGCGTGTGAACCGCGCGCACATCCGCGCCCGCCCGGGATGGGACGCGATTCCGGCGGTGGCCGCCGGGCGCATCCACGAGATCAAGTCGCCGCTGATCCTCCAGCCGGGCCCTGCCGCCCTCACGGACGGTTTCGACGCGATCCGCGCCGCCCTCCGGGACGTAGGCTGAGCGGTTTCACGCGGCCGACAGCGGATCGGCCTCGCGCCGGCGCGCGCTGGGAGCCGGTCCCGACGGGGCTGCGAGCCAGGCTTGGCGCCGGGCGATGAGGTGGCGCAGGCGGGCCGCCCGCTTCTCCCGGCGCTCGCAGCCATCGCCGCAGGCGGTGTCGGGACAATCGGCGGCCCCTCCGTCGAACAGGCTCACCAGGGCGAGCACGAAGCCGATCAGCACCACCACCGCCAGGACGACGACGGGCCAGGCCAGCCCCAGCCCGACCAGCACGGCGATGCCGAGCTTGAGCGCCAGGGAGCCCGCCAGCTTCAGCTTGATGAGCGTCGCCAGGGTCGCGCCGGCGCCCAGGGCACCGCGCGCCGCTCTCAGCAAGCCCACCCGCAGGCGTCGCCGGGCGGCCAGCGCCTCGAGGCGATCGAGTTCGCGCGCCACCCGCGCCGTCTCGGCGTCCCGGTCTTCGTTCTTCGGCAGACCTGCCTCCTCCGCACCCGATCCACCGCGAGGGGTGCCATGGTCCGGGCCCGTGCTCCAGCCCGACCGGCGCAACGGGGTCGCAGGTGACAAGCCACGCGGCGGCTGATTTCCTGGGACCAGTCCCGATTCGGGACGTCGTTCCGAAGCATCAGAGCCGTATGTCAGCAGCCCTCGCGTCCGTGATCCTTCCGCCCGACCGGCGTCAGTCGGCCACCGCGCTCCAGGTCCAGCGCGGCGTCCGGCGTCTGTTCGCCGAGCTCGGTCACGTCACCATTCCGGAATTCTCCCTGGCGAACGGCCGCCGCGCCGACGTCATCGCCCTCTGCCCGGCCGGGCGCCTGACGATCGTGGAGATCAAGTCCAGCGTCGCCGACTTCCGGGCCGACCGGAAATGGCCGGATTATCGGGACTACTGCGACCGCTTCTATTTCGCGATCCCCGAGACGCTCTCCACCACCCTGACCCCGGAGGACGCCGGCCTCATCGTCGCCGATGCCTTCGGCGCCGCGATCCTGCGCGACCCGGCGGACCATTCCCTCAGCGGTCCCCGGCGCAAGGCCGTGACCCTGCGCTTCGCCCATAGCGCCGCGCGCCTGCTGCACGCTCTGGCCGATCCCGGCGCCATCCGCGAAGGCGCCCTCTGAGGCACGGCGAATCGCCGCCGATGCACGGGCGGCCCGGCGTGGTAAGGAACCACGCGCCACTCATCGATTGCCAACTGCATGCGCCTGCCCTCCCGTCGCCGTCCACACGACGGCGATCCCGCCATCCTGCGACGGCTCCAGGCCGCCTCGGGCCGTCGGTCCCTGCTGCTCTACCTCGTCATCGTCCTGGTGCTCGTGGCCACCGCCCAGGGCTACGATGGCTCGGCCCATTCCACCCATCACTGGATCGGCCTCGGGGTCTACGCGATCTTCTCCCTCGGCCTCGGGATCGCCGATTGGCGCGCCTCGCAGCGGGACGGCGGAGCGGAGCCCGGCATGGAGTGGCTGGCCTGGACAGCGACCCTGCTGAACGCCGGCGTGGCCCTGTTCCTCATCGTCGAGCACATCCTGCTCGGTGCGGTGGAAACAGAGGAGACGGCCACCGCGGTGAGCCGCCTGCCGGCCTTCCTGCTCCTGCTCCAAACCGGACTCAGCATGCGGGTCTGGCACACCGTCGTATTCTCGGGTCTGGTGAGTCTCGCCTGGGGCGGCACCATCCTCCTCGCCTATCTCGCGCCCGAGAGCGCCCTTCTCGGTCCGCACGTAACCCTGGAAGAGGAGGTGCCCGGCCTGCTCACCTTCCTCGCCGCGAGCCTCGTGGTGATCGATGGGGTGCGCCGCCTGCAGATGGCAGTGACGACGGCTTTGCGGATGGAGCAGGAGCGGACGAGTCTCGCGCGCTTCGTGCCGCGCCGGGTGGCGGGAGAGCTTGCCCAGAGCGGCGGCGGCGTCGGTGCGGTGCAGTCCCGCCACGCCTGCCTGTTCGGCCTCGACCTGCGCGGCTTCTCGGCCTTCTCGCGCGACCAGACCCAGGAGGAGGTGGTGCGCGCCCTGCTCGACGTCCGCGCCCTGACCCACGTGGCGGTGAGCGAGCACGGCGGCATCGTCGATAAATATGTCGGCGACGGCGTCCTGGCGCAGTTCATCGTCGGGCGTCCGCAGGCCCAGGCCGAGGCCGTGCTGGCATGCGCTCGGACCATCGTCGCGCGTCTCGCCGCGCTGAACGAGGATCGCCGCCGGGAAGAGCGCCCGGAGCTGCGCATCACCATGGCGCTGCATGCCGGCGAGGTGCTGGTGGGGGTCTTCGACGACGGGCACCGGGCCGAGTTCACGGTGCTGGGCACGGCGATGAACCGACTCGCCAGGATCGAGGCCCGGGCCAAGACCGCCGACCTGACCCTGGCGGCCTCGGACGAGGTGATCCGCCTCCTTGGGCCGGCTACCCGGACATCGCTCCGGCTCTCCGGCATGCCCCCGTCGGAGTGCCGAGACACCCGCGACATGCTGCTGTTCGCGGTGGGCTGGGCCGAGGACACCGCGGCGGATGCCGCGGCGCCGGAGCATCCGTTCGCCTCCGTCGCGTGAGCCAAGACGGTCAGCCCGAGAACGAGCCGAACCCCTCGAACCCGACACGCTGGCGGGCCGCCTCGTCGGCCTTGAGCCGCTCGAGGAGAGCCGGATCGATCTCGGGGGCTGGGGTCTCCGGTCGGGTGGTCCGGGGCGGCGGACGGTCGTCCGGGACGGAGGGCCAGATCGGACGGTCCGGCTTCACTGTCTGGGTCATCGGAACACTCCTGGCATGCGCTGACGAGCGATTACGAAATACAATATACCAGAATTAGCGCAAGGCTATCCGTGATCCCTCCGAACCGGGGAAGATCCGGTGCGTCGCCCGAGCCCGCTCAGCCCTCGGCCTTGTCCGCCCCGCCGGTCTTCACACCGCGCGTGGGGCGGTGGCGTGCTCTTTCCGCGCGGCGTCGCCGGTCCATCCCTGCGGAGTCAGGGGCGGGGTGTCGCGGGCGCCCGCCTCCGCGGCCTCGGTGCCGGGCCGATCCAGAGGGTCTCCGGGCGCGTCCTTGACCTGCCCGGTGACGGTGTCCCGCGGGCCGGTGGCAAGACCGCCCGACGGATCGGTGCCGGCTTCGGCGAAGGGGTCTTTCGGCATCCGGCGCGTCTCCGTCGTGGGCGGGGTTCGTTCCGTCGGAGAACACCGCCCGCGCGGATCCGGTTCGGTTCAGGTGCCGCAGAAGGTCTGGAGCACGCGCTCGTGCGGCTGCGGCGGCGCGGCATAGGCCGCGAAGGCGGGCTGGTCGTCGTAGGGGCGGGCCAGCACCGCCACGAGTTCGTGGAACGGCGCGAAGTCGTCGCGCGCGACCGCCGCCTCGATCACCGCCTCGACCCGATGGTTGCGCGGGATGAAGGCGGGGTTGACCCGGTCCATCGCCGCCCGGCGCGCGGCCGGGCTCCCCGGCTCGGCGGCGAGACGCGCGCGCCAGCGGGTCGCCCAGGGCTCGTATACGGTGGGGTCGTCGAAGAGGTCGCGCACCGGACCGTCGCCCTCGGGGCCGAGGGCCGCCACGCCGAGGCGCCGGAAGGTCAGGGTGAAGTCGGCGCGCCCGGCCTGCATCGCCTCCAGCAGGGTGCGGCCGAGCTCGCGGTCCTCGTCCCGGTCCGTGGTGAGGCCGAGCTTGGCCCGCAGGCCGCCGTAATAGGCCGCCTCGAACCGGGGGCCGAAGGCGGCGAGGCGGTCCTGCGCCACGGCGATGCCGTCCTCGGTCTCGGGCGCCAGCAGGGGCAGCAGCGCCTCGGCGAACCGGGTCAGGTTCCAGTGCAGGATGCCCGGCTGGTTGCCGTAGGCGTAGCGGCCATTCTCGTCGATGGCGCTGAACACGGCGGAGGGGTCGTAGGCGTCGAGGAAGGCACAGGGTCCGAAATCGATGGTCTCGCCGGAGACGGCGCAGTTGTCGGTGTTCATCACCCCGTGGATGAAGCCGACGAGGAGCCAGCGCGCGACGAGGTCGGCCTGGCGCTCCACCACCCGGGTCAGCAGGGCGCCGTAGGGGTTGGCGTCTTCCGCCAGCTCCGGATAGTGCCGGCCGATGACGTGGTCGGCCAGCGCCCGCACGCCGTCGACGTCGCCCCGCATGGCGAAGTACTGGAAGGTGCCGACGCGGATGTGGCTGGTGGCGACCCGGGTCAGGACGCCGCCGGGCAGGACCGTCTCGCGCCTCACGGAATCGCCCGTGAGCACCGCCGCCAGGGCGCGGGTGCTGGGGATGCCCAGCGCCGTCATGGCCTCGCTGACCACGTACTCGCGCAGCACCGGCCCGAGGGCGGCGCGGCCGTCGCCCCGCCGGGAGAACGGCGTCGGGCCCGAGCCCTTGAGCTGAATGTCGCGCCGGACCCCGTCGCGCCCGACGACCTCGCCGAGCAGGATCGCCCGGCCGTCCCCGAGCTGGGGCACGCGGTTGCCGAACTGGTGGCCGGCATAGGCCATGGCCAGGGGCTCGGCGCCCTCCGGCACCCGGTTGCCGGCCAGCACCGCGACGCCCTCCGGGCTCTCGAGCCAGGCGGCCTCGATCCCGAGGTCCGCGGCGAGTTCTCGGTTGACCCGGATCAGGCGGGGCGCCGCCACGGGGGTGGGGTTCACCGCAGCGAAGAAGTGCTCCGGCAGGCGGGCATAGGTGTTGGCGAAGGGAATGGCGGCTGTCATCGAGGGCATGGGTCCCGTGTGCGGCGCGGCGGGCGGTGCTGCCCACGAGGTGGGGCGCCGCATGCGCCAAGGCAAATCCCCAGGCAAAGGCCAAGGCACATCATGGCGATCCCGAACGTCGCGCGCGGGGCCGTCCTGTCCGGAGGCGACGGCCCCGGCGATGGGCGTATCGGCCCCGGCTCGGGTGATGGCGCACGGCGCGGGGGCCCCGAGGGGGCCGGCCGCGCGCGTTCACCCCGGACAACGCGACCCGTGCGGGGCGGGTTCGGTCAGGAGGCCCGGCGCGCGGGTGCGGCGTCCGCGCAGGATCGCACGTCCGCCGATGACCGTGACCGAGAGCACGAAGCCGGCCAGCAGGTCGGGCAGGTAGTGCCCACCGGCCCCGAGGGTCGCCACCACGATGACGGCGTTGAGGGCGATCGCCAGGGGGCCGAGGACCGGGATCGGCGCCAGCGCCCAGGCGGTCAGCACCGCAAGGCAGACGTGGAAGGAGGGAAAGGTCACGAGGCCGCGGATGTCCTCCAGGGCCAGGGTGCGCAGGGTCCCGGCGCGCAGGTGCTCCAGGGCGTCGAGGTGCCAGAGGGCGCCCAGGGTCTCGATGGAGCCGTCCGGCACGGTGGCGAGACCGTACTGCACGAAGGGGCCGGCCGCCGGCACCAGGGCGGCGATGAGCACGACCGTGAGGAGCAGCACGGCGAACATCCGCACATAGGCCCAGAGCCGGCCGACCCGGAGGGTGGCGCTGAGCGCGATCACCGTGAGCCCGACCTGCGGCCCGCTGGTGTGGTAGGCGAGCGCCAGCCACCAGGCGAGGCGCGGCTGCGCCTGCAGGGCAGCGTAGTAGGCGGGCCAGTCAAGGCCGAGCGCCGCCTCCGCCCGGGCCAGCCGCGCATCGGCCAGCGGCAGGGCCCAGGTGGCGGTGAGGTAGTGCAGCACCGCGATCGGCACGGTCACGGCGATGAGGCCGGCGCTCGCCAGGGCCATCGCCCGCAGCTTGGGCTCGGACAGGATCGGGCCGAACAGGACCGCGAGGGCGAGGAGCGCCGCGACGAGGCCCGCCGCCACGCCGAAGCCGAACGGCGCCAAGGCGATCCCGGTCCGGCGCAGCCACACCGCATCGAGGAGGGCGACCGCCAGGGCGAGCCCCCAGAGCGCCGGATGCGGCGCGGCCAGGGCGGCCGAGACCCGGCCGATGCGGGCGATGGGTTTGGCGAGGGCGGATCCTGAAAGGGGGGATCCTGAAAGGGGGGATCTTGCGAGGGAGGCGGCCTCGGCGAGTCCGCGGCGCGTCCCGCGCGCGGGCATCGAAATCGGAGTTGCGTCGCTCACCCGGCATCCTTCGTAGTTCGTCGCAGCCGGAACTCGGCTTTGCGCCGGTTTGTTGCCCGGCGGCGTTCCTTTTCCCCATCCCGTTCCGGTTCCCAACCCCGATGGTCCCCCCGATGGTCCCCCGTTGAGCCGCATCGCCTTCCTGGATTTCGAGGCGTCCTCCCTCGCGAAGACCAGCTACCCGATCGAGGTCGCGTGGGTGTTTCCCGACGGTAAGTCGGAGAGCTTCCTCATCCGCCCGGCCCCGGGCTGGACCGACTGGGCGCCCGAGGCCGAGGCGGTGCACGGGCTCGCCCGGGAACGCCTGGTGCGGGAGGGCGTCGCCCACGACTGGGTGGCGCTGCACATGCTCACGGCCCTGCGCGACGTGGCGCTCTACGCCTCGGCGCCCTCCTGGGACGGGCACTGGCTGAGCCGGCTCCTGCGCGCCGCCGGCCTGCCGCGCCACGCCCTCCGGCTGAAGGCCACGGCGGAGGCGCAGCGCCGCGCCGTCCTGGACGTGCTCGCGGCGGGCGGCGTGGCGCCGACCGCGCGCGACGCCCTGGCGGGCAAGCTCCTGGCGACCCTGCGCCTGGAGGCACGCGACGATCCGGCGGCGGAGCATCGCGCCCTGTCGGATGCCCGGCGCGAGTGCCGGCGCTGGGCCCGCGCCCGAAGCCGCGCCGCGGCGCTGCTCCGCGAGGAGGGCGGAGGCGGGGTGGAGTGAGCGGTCTCGGGTGGAGATGGGGCGAGCCTTTGCCCAGCGCCCGAACCCTGCGTCCGGTGAGGCCGGCGAGGTTTCGTCACCCGCCCGCGGCCGTCGCGGATCGGTGCCAGGTGTGCCATTCGGCGGGCAGCGTATCCTCTCCTGCCTGTCGATCGAAACGCAGTTCCTGCTGAGGAACGACCAGCCAGGCCTGTGAGACCTGGACCGCGTCGTGCTGATCGGTGCGGTGAACGCCGAGTCGGGCGCGCGGATCGAAGCAGGGACCGAGGGGACGATCGTCGCGGTCCAGCCGGGAGGCCGCGGCTATCCGGTCGCGTTCGCCGAGCCCGCCGAGGCCCTTGCGGCGGTCCCGGCCGCGCTCCCGACGCTCGCCGTCCCAGCGGAGCGGTGAGCGGGAACGCGGTCGTCCCGCACCGGCTCGGCATCGATACCCGCAAGATCTGCAATGATCTGCTGGACGTGACCCACCCGCATGGCGGGCCGAAAGCACGCTTCTTCCGCGGGTTCGGCTTCGCGCCGACCGAGTCCTTGGCGTTCGCGGACGCCCTCTTTGCCGAAGCCCAGGGCGCTGCCCTCGTCGCCCGCCAGCCCTCCGAATACGGAGCTGACATGCTGACCTGCGTCGGTCCCCTGGGGACACCCTCGGGCCGCAGGCCTTGGATCCGCTCGGTCTGGCTGGTGATCGCGGAGGCCGAGGGCGAAACGGGCCGCTTCGGGGCGGCGTTTCCCGACCGTAACCGGTCGGCGCCGAGCCCCTGATCCGGAGGATCGGGCGCCGATCCGTTCGACCGTGTGAACGACCACCGGGGGTGGTTTGCGGCTCTTTGGCGTCAGGCCCAGGCGACCCAGCCCCGGAAGGCAAACCCGGCGTAGAAGAGGCGGACCCCGCTAAACCCAGCCTCGCGCAACAGCGTCTCGTCCTCCTCGGGCGAAAGGATCGGCAAGCGTTCTACGATCCCGGTCTTTGCACGCTCGGCGTATGAGCCTTCGATGCCGGAGGCCGTCGCGAAAGCGGCATACCGTGAAAGCCAGAGGTCGCGTTCATCCTGCGGAATGCTGAAGTGCGCCGCGACGAAGGGTGCACCGGGCTTTAGACGACGCCGAATTTCCCGGAGGGTGCGTGACCGCTCCTGACGCTCGATGAAGTGCAGGGTCAGGATGCAGGCGGCAGCGTCGAACGGCCCCTCCGGCGCGCCATCGATCAGCCCCTCATGAAGATGCGCACGGTCGGAGAGGTGGCCCAGGGTTTTCCGGGCAAGGTCAAGCATTGCGGCAGACGGATCGACGCCGACGAACGTCCACCCGGGCTGCCCCTCGGCGAACACCTTGAGTTCGAGGCCGCCGCCCGCGCCGAGAACGAGCACCTGTGCCTTGTCCGGGGCGCGTTCCGCGAGGAGAAGCCTCGCCATACGTTGCATGTCGGCATAGCCGGGCACCATGCGCGGCGGGTTTTCGGCGTAGCGGGCAACGGCCTGCGGATCTGAGAAAGCATCCATGCCGGATCGTATCACGCGCGACGAGCTGGCGAACGTCCGCGTCAGGTGGCTTGCGGACGCTTCGACCCTCTTGGCTCCCCCTCCGAACCCCGATCCATCAGGCGCGCCAGCCGTGGCGATCCAGACCCATGCTCCCGCCAATCTGAACTTTTGTCCGTCCCCTCGGCTTGATGGACATGCCTCACCCCCCGAACGCGCCGTATGCCCTCGTCGTGGACGACGATTTCCTCGTTCGGATGGATGCGGAAACGATCTTGGAGGATGCCGGCTTCCACGCCCTGTCGGCAGCAAATGGCGTTGAAGCGATCAAGCTGCTTGAGGACCACGCAGACCTGATCGTGCTGCTGTTCACCGATGTGGAGATGCCGGGCGGCCCCGATGGCTTCGAGTTGGCACGAACGACCGCGAGGCGCTGGCCCGACATCTCGATCGTCGTTGCATCCGGCGGCGTCAAACCGGGGGTGGGGGATCTTCCCGAGGGGGCTGTCTTCCTGGGCAAGCCCTTCAGCGCTCAGATCGTCCACGACCACCTCGACATGATCCTGCCGGACGGTCAGAAACCCGAGCCTCTGAAAGCACGCAAGCGCTAGAAGGGGCGCTGGCCGCGGCCACCGGTCGGACCGGCCGCCCTGTCAGGCGGCGCCGAGATAGGCGGCCTCCAGGCCGGCATCGGCGCTGAGTTCGGCGGCGGTGCCGGCGGTGACGACGCGGCCCTGCTCCAGCACGTAGCCGCGATCGGCCACCGTCAGGGCCAGGGCCGCCATCTGGTCGACGATCAGGATGGTGACGCCCTGGTCGCGCAGGTCCGCCACCACGGCGTAGAGGGCGTTGATCATCGCCGGGGCCAGGCCGAGGGAGGGCTCGTCGAGGAGCAGGATGCGCGGCTGCGCCATCATCCCGCGGGCGATCGCCAGCATCTGCTGCTCGCCCCCCGAGAGCAGGCCCGCCCGGCTCGTCGCCCGGTCGCGCAGGCGAGGGAAGCGGGTGAGCAGCGCCTCGATCTCGGCCAGGTCGATGGGCGCCTTGCGCCCATGGGCTCCGAGGCGGATGTTCTCGATCACGGTCAATTCGGGAAACACCTGCCGGCCCTCCGGCACCAGGGCGAGGCCGAGGCGGGCGATGGTGTGGGCGGGCAGCTGCGCGATGGCCCGGTCCTCCAGCACGATCCCGCCGGAGACCGGCCGGAGCAGGCCGGCGAGGGCCCGCAGGGTCGTCGACTTGCCGGCGCCGTTGGCGCCGAGCAGCGCCACGGTCTCGCCGGGGCGGACCTCGAGGGCGACGCGGTCGAGGACCGGGGCGGCGCCGTAGCCGGCGGTGAGGCCCTGGGTGGAGAGTACCGCGTCGGCCGGCGGCTTCCAGGCGACGGCGCGGGGCCGGGCCGGCGTGTCGGCCCCGCCCAGATAGGCGCGGATCACCGCCGGGTCGTGCCGGATCGCGGCCGGCGTCCCGTGGGCGATCGGACGCCCGGCATCCATGACCAGGATCGCGTCGGAGACGCCCATCACCAGGGGCATGTCGTGCTCGACCAGCACCACGGCGATGCCCTGCCCGGCGATCCGGCGCAGGAGACCGCCCAGGGCGTCGGTGTCGGCCCGGGTCAGGCCGGCGGCGGGCTCGTCGAGGAGGAGGATGCGCGGCCGGCCAGCGAGCGCCCGGGCGATCTCCACCAGGCGGCGGTCCACATGGGGCAGCTCCCCGGCGGGCCGGTCGAGGTCGCCCGCGTAGCCCACGAAGTCCAGCAGGGACGCGGCGGCGGCGCGGTCGCCCTTGCCGGAGGGGCGCCAGAGGCGGCCCGGCTCGAAGGCCAGGGCGACGTTGTCGAGGACGCCGAGCGAGCCGAACAGGCGCGTGGTCTGGTAGGTGCGGGCGATGCCGGCCCGGGCGATGGCGTGGGCCGGGGCCCCGGCGAGGTCCCGGTCTCCTAAGCGGATCGCCCCGGCCTGCGGCCGGTAGAAACCCGAGATCATGTTGAGCACGGTGGTCTTGCCGGCGCCGTTGGGGCCGATCAGGCTCGTCACCGCCCCGGCCTCGGCCCGGACCGAGACGCCCTCGGCCGCGCGGATCCCGCCGAAGCGGATGCCGATGCCCTCGACCACCAGAGGCTCGCCCCCGCGCTGCCCGATGAGCCGGGCGAAATCCAGCGCCGGCGGCCGGGCGCCGGTGCGGGGCCGCGGCAGCAGCCGGGCCGCGCTGCCGACGATCCCCGCGGGCACCAGCCAGAGCACCACCAGGGTGGCGAGGCCGAAGAACAGCAGCCGGTACTCGGCGAGCCCCGCCAGGGTCTCGGGCAGGAGCACGGTGACGAGGGCGCCGAAGAGCGGCCCGAGCACGGTGCCGGCCCCGCCGACCACCACGGAGAGCACGAACAGGATCGACTGCGAGAACGGGAACGAGCTCGGGGCGATGAACAGCATCAGGGGCGGCAGCACCGCCCCGGCGAGGCCCGTCAGCGCCGCCGAGATCGCGAAGGCGAGCGTCTTCACCCGCACCGGGTCGAAGCCCAGGGAGGCGGCCGCCACGTCGGCGTCTCGCACCGCCCGCATCGCCCGGCCGAGGCGGCTGCGGGCGAGGCGATGGAAGCCGTAGAGGGCGAGGCCCGCGCCCAGCACGGCGAGGAAAGCCAGCTCGCGCTCGGCGAAGGGGGTGCCGAACAGGCTCGGCCCGGCGGTGACCACGAGGCCGTTCTGGCCGCCGGTGAGCGCCCCGCCCTCGATCAGGGCGTGCTCGATGATGAAGCCGAACGCGATGGTGACCATGGCGAGGTAGGGGCCCTTCACCCGCATGGCCGGCACCGCGAGCCCCGCTCCGACCAGGCCCGAGAGCAGGCCGGCCGCCGGCAGCGCGAGCCAGAAGCTCAGCCCGGCCCCGGTGAGGATCGCGCTGGCATAGGCGCCGATGGCGTAGAAGCCGGCATGGCCGAAGGAGATCAGCCCGGTCAGCCCGAGGAGGACGTTGAGCCCCGTTCCGGCGACCGTGGTCAGGGCCACCAGGGCGATGACGAAGTGGCTGTAGCCGCCGGTCAGCCCCACCAGGGCCAGCCCCGCCAGGGTCAGGGCCAGGATCGTGAGGGGCATCGCGGCGGGGGCGCGCAGGCGGTGCATCGGCTCAGACCTTGTTGATGGCGGCGCGGCCGAGGAGCCCGTCGGGGCGCAGCGCCAGGGCCAGGATGATCACCGAGAAGACCACGAGCTGGGTGTAGGTGGAGCCGAGGGTCGCGGTGACGCCGGCCTCGACGAGGCCGTAGAGCAGGCCCGCCAGCACCACGCCCGTGGCCGAGCCGATGCCGCCCAGGATCGCCACCGCGAAGGCCTTGATCCCGAACAGCGCCCCCATCTCGGCCGAGACCGAGAACAGCGGCGCGATGAGGAGGCCGGCGGCCCCGGCCAGCAGCGCCGAGAGCGCGAAGGCGCAGGCCACCGTGCGCCGGACGTCGATGCCCATCAGCCGCGCCGCGTCGGCGTTCTGCGCCACCGCCAGGAGCACCCGGCCGAGGTCGGTGCGCCGGAACAGGGTCCGGATCGCCACCGCCACCGAGAGGCCGACCACCGGGATGAGGAGCTGGAGCGGATAGAGGCCGGTGCCGAGGATCTCCACCGGCGTCACCGCCAGGGACGAGGGCAGGCTGCGCGGCTCCTTGCCGAAGGTGAACAGCATCGCGTTGTCGAGGACGATGCCGCCCGCGACCGTGGCGAGGAGCCAGGCGTCCGAGCCCTTCTCGACGAAGGGCCGCACCAGCAGCCGCTCCACCGTGACCCCGAGGAGCGCGCAGCCCAGGAGCGCCCCGAGGATCGCCGCCGGCATCGGCCAGCCCAGCGTCACCGCCAAGGTGTAGCCCAGCACCGCCCCGAGGGTGACGGCGCTGCCCTGCGCGAAGTTCACCGTGCCCGAGACCGCGTAGGTGACGTGGAAGCCGAGCGCCACGAGCCCGTACATGCTGCCGAGGCCGAGGCCGGTGATGAGCGTTCCCGTGAGCATCGGCCCCGTCCCTTCAATTGGTAACGGCGACGATCTCGCCGTTCTGGAAGCGGGTGAAGACGTAGTCCTGCGGCCCAAGGGCGTCGTGCTGGCCCGGCGCGAAGGGCTTGTCGTAGGTCTTGATCAGGCCCGGATAGGTCGCGACATTGTAGAAGCCGTCCCGCACCTCCGGTCCCTTGGTCGAGCCGGCGGCCTGGATCGCCAGGGCGAGCAGGTGGGTGGCGTCGTAGGCGTTGGCGATGCCCACCGCCGGGGTGACGTCGGCCATCGACTTGATCGCCGGATACTTCGCCTTGAGGGCGTCGAGGACCGCGAGGGCCTTCGGGCTGGTGTTGCCCGCGAAGGTGAAGGTCTGGATGAAGTGGACTCTTGCCGCGCTCGGCCCGGCGAGCTCGTCGAAACGCCCGCCGGCCGGGCCCCAGTGCGAGACCACCGGCACGCTCCAGCCCATCCGGTCGAGGGACTTCACCACCTGGGCCGAGGGCCCGACATTGCCGACGAGGAACAGGGTGTCGGCGCCGGCCTCCCGCAGGCGGGTGAGCTGGGGCACCATGTCGAGGTCGGCGGCCTCGTATTTCTCGATGCCGGCGGCCGGCAGGTCGGCGGCCTTCAGCGCCGCGGTCAGGCCCTGCTGGTTCGACTCGCCCCAGGCGTTGTTGACCAGGATCATTCCGGGCTTCTTCGCGCGATGGGTCTTCACCGCGTAGGCGACCAGGGCCTCGTCCACCAGGGCGTCCACGGCCGAGACCCGGAAGGCGTAGTTGTCGGCCGCCCCGTTGCGGGTGATCCCGGTGCCGGCGGCCCAGGGCCCGAGGAAGGGCACCTTCATCTGGTTGGCGATGGGCACCAGCGCCATCGAGACCGGCGTGTCGAGGCCGCCGACCAGCGCCACCACGCCGACCCGCTGGATCAGCTCGCGGGCGGCGAGCACGCCCTTCGACGGGTTGGCCTCGTCGTCCCGCGCCACCAGCTCCAGAGGCCGCCCGAGCACGCCGCCGCGGGCGTTGACCTCGTCGATGGCGAGCCCGATGCCGCGGGAGATCGCCTCGCCGGATTTCGCCGACTGCCCGCTCAGCGCCGTGACGAGGCCGATCCGGATCGGCTCCGCGGCCCGGGCCGCGCCGGAGAGCCCCAGGACGAGGCAGGCGCCCAGAGCGCCGCAGGCCCCCAGGGCGAGGCGGCGGGTCAGGGGCGTCGATCGGCCGGACAGGGGTCGGCTGGACAGGGGTCGGCGGGGCATGGGGTCTCTCCGGCGGCTGCGTCTTGCCCCACCCCGCAACCCCCATGCCAGCCGCTTCGGCCTTGAATTTGCACGGGGATTCTCGCCAGACCCCGCTCAGTGCCTGCGGATGCGCCAAAGTGCATACACTTGTTGCATGCACTTTGGCGGCGTTTGCGGCAGGGAGGGGCGTGTCACCGGAGGCCCGACCATGACCGACACCACCGCCCGCGACGCGGCCAACGTCACCGCCTATCTCGAAGCCTCGATGGTGCCCGACCCCGAGCGGGCGGCGACCTACATGGCGCCGGGCATCACCATCGTGTTCACGGGCGGGCGCACCTTCGGGCATCCCCGCGAGGTCACGGCCTTCAATGCCGGGCGTTACGCCTGGGTGAAGAAGCGGATGGAGCGCCTCGATGTGGTGCCGGGGGACGGCGTCACCACGGTCTACAGCCTCGGGACCCTCTACGGCGCATGGCCGGACGGGACGCCGTTCGAGGGCAACCGCTACGTCGACCGCTTCACGGTGCGGGACGGCCTGATCGTGACCATGGAGGTCTGGAACGACAGCGCCGAGCGCCTCCTCAGCCGGCACGACCTGAACACCTGATCCGGGCTCCGCATGATCGAAGCGGTGCCCGGATCGGCAAGCCGGCGCGGCGCGTGCGCGAAGCCCGTATCCGCCATCCCGAAGGGATCAGACGGATTGGGTCCGCGGGACCCTCATCCGCCCACGGGCTCGATGTAGGGCGCGAGCAGGCGGCCGAGGTCGCGCTCGCGCGGCGGGGCGGCGACGATGCGCGCCCGCTCGGCCACCGCGTCGAGGTGGTGGTCCATCAGCGCCACGGCCCGCGCGGGGTCGCCCCCGATCAGGGCGGCGGCGAGGGCGCGGTGCTCAGCGACCCCGCATTCGGCGGAATGCGGCCGGCTGTAGAGCGAGAGCACCAGGGCGCAGCGGTAGCCGAGCTCGGCCACGTAGCGCTCCAGCACCGGGCTGCCGGTCATCTGGGCGAGCAGCAGGTGGAACTCGGTGGCCAGGCGGATCGAGGCGCCGTCGGCCCCGCCCTGCGCCGCCTCCTCCCGGGCGATGTGCGCGTGGAGCGCCGCCTGCTGCGCGGGCGTCAGCTGCCCGGCGAGGCGCGCGACCACGAGGCGCTCCAGGCTGATGCGCACGTCGAAGGTGTCGCGCGCCTCCGCCCAGCTCGGAGTCGCCACCACGGCGATGCGGTTGCGCCGCAGTTCCACCAGCCCCTCCCCCGCCAGTTGCCCGAGGGCCTGGCGGGCGATGGTACGGCTGACGCCGAAGCGCTCGCCCAGCGCATCTTCAGGCAGGCGGTCGCCGGGCATGATCGCCCGCTCGACGATCGCCCGGCGCAGGGAGCGGCAGATCGAGCCCACCCGGTCCCGGCTCTCCACCCGCGTCTCGTCGTCCTGCATGTCGCGTCGATCCATCCCGTGCCCGTCGCGGCTCCGGAAGCACGAGTGGGACCAGATCCGGCCCCCTGCCTCCGGCCGAGGGGCCGCGCGGGCGAGGGTCCGGGATGGACTCGACCGATCCGGGTCAGGCGCGGCGCGCATCCTGCGCCGCTGTGACCAGGGCGGCGGCGAGACAGCCGAGGCCGACGAGCAGGGCAGGGCCGAGGCGCTCGCCCAGCAGCAGGGCGGAGGACAGGAGGCCCACCGCCGGAACCCCGAGGGTGGCGTTCGCCATGGTGAAGCTGTCGATGCGCCGGCCGATCGTCGCGAAGATCACGAAGCAGAGCGACGTCGCCACAGGCCCGATGAAGACCAGGAGCCCGACGAGGCGTGGCGACCACGCGACGGCGAGCGGCCCCTCCACCGCGAAGGCGGCGACGGCGAGCGGGACCGCCGCCAGCAGCATCTGCCAGGGCGCGAGGTCGAGGGGATGCGCGCGCCAGCGGTGGCGGCGGACATGCAGGATGACCCCGGCCCAGCAGAGGGCGCAGACGAGCAGCAGGCCGTTGCCGAGGAGCACGTCGGGATCGGTCCAATCCATGCCCATCGGCGAGCAGACCACGGCGACGCCCACGAGGCCGAGCAGGATCGCGACGCCCTGCCGGCGCGACGGGCGCTCGCGCAGCACCAGGCCGGCGCCGAGCAGGACCCAGATCGGTGTCGTGTAGGCCAGCAGCGCCGCCCGGCCCGCATCGGTGTGGCGCATCGCGATCAGGCCGAGGGCCGTGAAGGCCATCATCTGCAGGAGCCCGACGCTGGCGAGCACCGGCCAGTCGGCCCGGGGCGGCCAGCGCAGGCGGCCGGCGAGGCCGAGGAGCCCGAACAGGACCGCGCCGGCGCTGGAAAAGCGCAGGGCCGCGAGCCAGAGAGGCGGCGCGGCGTCGAGGCAGAGCTTCATCGCCGGCCAGCTCAGGCCCCAGAGCAGCACCATCAGGCCGAGCCAGGCCCCCGTCGGAACCCGGATGCGGGGACGGGCCGGCGCCAAGGGTGGCGAGACCAAGGGTGGGGAGGCCAAGGGTGGGGAGAAGGGATTGACCATGAGGGGGTCCGCGGACAGATCGCGGACGAGGCCGCGGCCCAGGATGTTTATGTCCCGCTCGGCGGTATGTTCGTCCCGATTTTCCGGTTAGACCGGTACAATCGGCAAAACATGCCGCATGCATCCAGTTTGGGGACAGATCATGCCGCCGCGGTCGATCATGCTGGATGACGCCTCCCTGCGCATCCTCGAACGCCTGCAACGGGACAGCGAGATCAGCGTCGCCGAGCTGGCCCAGGAGGTCGGGCTCTCGACCTCGCCGTGCTGGCGCCGGGTCAACGACCTGAAGGCCAGCGGCGTCATCCAGCGCTCCGTCGCGGTGGCCGATCCGATCGCCCTCGGGCTGGCGGTCAACGTCTTCGTCCACGTCACGCTGGAGAAACAGACCCAGACCGCGCTCACGGCCTTCGACGAGGCGGTGCGCCACCGTCCCGAGGTGATGGAGTGCTACCTGATGAGCGGCGAGGCCGATTACATGCTGCGCGTCGTGGTGGAGGATCTGGGCCAGTTCCAGAAGCTCGTGCTCGATTACCTCACCCGAATTCCCGGCGTCGCGAGCATCCGCTCCAGCTTCGCCCTGGGACAGGTGAAGTACACGACCGCCCTGCCCCTCGGCCATCTTCGGCGCTGAGGGGCCCTCCGGCGGCGGAGCCTGCTCACGGAGCATCCGGGGCTGCGCATCAGCGTCCTGCGCAACCGGTCCATGGGGCCCGCCATCGCCCCGATCCCGCAGGGTGCGGGCGCGCCGCAGGGGCATTCCGCGTTCGACGAGGCCTTCCGGACGTTCCAGAACGGACGCCTCGACGACGTGATCGGTCACGCCGACACCGCGGCCTCCTCCGCCCGGGCGCTGGGCGAGCCCCGGCCCTGGATCGGGTGGCCCATGACCGAGAATCCGGCCCCGCGCTTCAGCCGGGTGATGGGCGCACGCACGCCCTGGGGGCGGGCGGTCATCGAGCGCATCGCCGCGATCCTGCCGGACGTCCGCGCGACGGAGGCGTTCCGGGAGATCGTCGAAGCGTGGTCCGCACCGGAGGACCGCGCCACGCTGCGGGCCGTCTCCGATGCGTCCTTCCCGTCGAGCGCCTGGCCAGCACCGGTCTGCTCACCGGCCTCGACAACCGGCGGCGCCCCGACGGCGCGCTGGACGCCCCTGCCCGTCGTCGGCGCCCGGACCTGTTCCTGCGGGATCGCGGCCCTCCGGGCGGGCGAGTCCGGCGACAGCCTCGTGACCCGGGCCGATGCCGCGCTCTCCCGCCGAAAGCACAGGGGCCGGACCCCGGTCACCCCGGACGGGGACGCGATTTTCGCCCGCGGCGCGGCTTGGGGCCCCGAGGCGTGGCGCGGTGCTGCGTCAGAGCGGGCGACGAACGGGCGAGGCCATGGCGCGTTGCCTCCCCACAGGTCCGCCCCCGGACACGGAGCCCCCCCATGACCTTACGATCCGAAACACCCCCGTCCCCGGGCAACCTCGCGGTCGCGACGCCGCCCGAATCCGACCGGCCCACCACCGCCATGCTGAAGGCGGACATCGACAGTGGCCGGACCGGGGACAAGATCGCCCAGTACGACCCCGGCCTGTCGCAGCTCGGCACCGACGACGAGGCGGCCGGCAACGCCCCCTCGCATGCCCGCGTGGCGCTCGCCCGGAAGACCGAGGCCGCGCCGCCGAAGGCGCGGGAGGCCGCGAGGCCGGAGACCGGCGGCGGCTGGGTCATGCCGCTGTTCATCGGCCTCGCCGCCCTGGTGCCGGTGGTGGTCGGCGTGTCGCTCTTCGTCTTCCGCTGAAGGCGGAAACCGCCCTCAGGCCGTCCGGCCCCGCCGGCGGGCGACCTCGGCGAGGGCCGCGAGGTCCTTCTCGGCGTCGCCGTGGCCCATCGCCTCGATGAGGTTGTCGCGCAGCACGCTGGCGAAGGGCATCGGCACCCCGGCGGCCCCGGCCGCGGAGAGCGCCAGGCCGACATCCTTGGCGCCGAGCTTGAGGTTGAACCCCGGCGGCTCGTAGCGCCGGGCCGCGATGAGCGCGCCGTAGTTCTTGTAGACGGGGGAAGCGAACAGGGTGTTCGTCAGGAGGTCGAGGAGGTCGGCCCCCGTCACCCCGTGGCCCTCGGCCAGGGCGGCCGCCTCGCCCATGGCCTCGATCGCCGCGATCAGCATGAAGTTGCCCGCGAGCTTCACCGCGTTGGCCCGGTGCGGCTCGGTCCCGAAGCCCCAGGTCCGGGCGCCCAGGGCGTCGAGGAGCGGCCCGGCCCGGTCGATGGCCGCCGGTTCGCCCGCCGCCACGATGTTGAGGGCGCCGGCCTCGGCGACGTCCGGGCGTCCGAAGACCGGAGCGGCGATGTAGGGCACGCCGGCGCGGGCGTGGATGGCGGCGAGCTCCTGCGCCAGGGCCACCGAGATCGTGCTCATCGAGAGATGCAGGCCCGGGCGCCCGGCGCCGTCGAGGAGGCCCCCCTCCACGATCACCGCCCGCAGGGCCGCGTCGTCGGCCAGCATGGTGATGGCCGCATCCCCGGCGAAGGCCTCGGCGGCGCTCGCCACCGGGACCACCCCGTCGAGCCCGTCGGCCGCGCCGGCCGAGCGGTTCCAGACCCGGACCCTGTGCCCGTCCCGGACCAGGCTCGCCGCCATGCCGCGGCCCATCCGTCCGAGGCCGATCACGCCGACATCCATGCGCACGCTCATGTCGTCTCTCCCGTCGTGGTGGCCCGGCGCTCAGTGGCCGTCGAGGAATTCGAGCGTCAGGCTGTTGAACTGGTCCGTCGCCTCCATGTGGACGAGGTGCCCGATGCCGGGCAGCACCACGGCACGGCCGTTCGGCATCCGGCCGGCCAGCGTCCGCGCGTGCTCGGCATTGCGCCCCATCCCGGCCCGGAGGGCTTCCGGCGCGAAGGGCTTGCCGGGGGCGTTGTGGTCGTTCTCGCCCATGATGAAGAGGGTCGGGACCGGGAGCAGCGGGATCTCGTGCACCACCGGCTGCCCCCAGATCGCCTGGTAGGCATTGACGAAGGACTGCAGCCAGCGCGGATACTCGCCCGAGCCCTTCACCCGCTCGCGCAGCGCCACGAAGGGTTCGATGGCGGAGGCCGGCAGCGACAGGGCGTAGTTCGTCATCAGCTGGCGGCGGTAGGACTCCGCCGTGGCGTCGCCCTCCAGGCGCAGCAGGGTGGCGTCGGAGACCGGCGGCACCGTGAACCGGTAATCCTCCAGGCCGATCGGCGCTTCGAGGACGAGGCTGTTGACCCGGGTCGGGGCATTGCGCGCGAGGCGCACCGCCAGCATCCCCCCCATGGAATGGGCCACCACGTCGACCCGGGCCAGGCCGAGGGAGTCGAGCAGCGCCACGGTGTCGGCCGCCATGGCGTCGAAGGTGTAGGGCCCCACGGGCTTGGCCGACTTGCCGAAGCCGAGCTGGTCCGGGGCCAGCACCCGGTAGCCAGCGCGGGTCAGGGCCTGGATCACCGGCTGCCAGTAGCTCGACGGGAAGTTGCGCCCGTGCAGCAGCAGGACGGTCCGGCCGTTGGCCTGTCCCTCCGCGGGCACGTCCATGTAGGCGAGGCGCTGGCGCTCGCCGTCGCGCATCCGCTCGAGATAGAAGACCGGGTACGGGTAGGCGAAGCCCTCCAGGGCGATGCCGAGGGGCGCCGTGTCGTTGGCGGTCGGCTGGGCGGCGGCGGGCGCCACGGACAGCAGGGCCGCCAGCAGCAGGGCGGAGAGTTTGAGGAGCGCGTCCATGTGGGGTCCCGGCAACGGCGCGCAATCCTACGCACCGGGCTGACATAGCGCAGGTTCCGCACCAGCGTCGCCCGATCCCGGTGACAAACGACACGCCGCGTTTCCCCGGCCCTTGCGGTTTCCGGCCCGGCGTCCCAGGGCTCGGCCATGACCACCGACGTTCCCGGCCCGGATCCGCGCGGCCGACCTTCCTCCCCGGACCGGACGACGTCCCGGGATCAGGATCCCTCCCAGGGTCAAGATCTCCCGCACCAGGATCTCCCGCCCCGGACACCGCCCGAGCCCGGACTGGACGGCATTCCGGTGCGCGAACGCATGCTGGCGCTCCTCGCGATCGGCCTCGCCATGACCATGGCGGTCCTCGACGGCGCCATCGTCAACGTCGCCCTGCCGGTGATGGCCAAGGACCTCGGGGTCGAGCCCTCCGCGGCGATCTTCGTGACCAACAGCTTCCAGATCGCGGTGACGGCCGCCCTGCTGCCCCTGGCCGCCCTGGGCGACATCCTGGGCTATCGCCGGATCTACCTCGCCGGTCTCGCCGTCTTCACGGCGGCGTCCGTCGCCTGCGCCTTCGCCCCCAGCTTCGAAGCCCTGGTGGCCGCGCGGATCGCGCAGGGGCTCGGGGCCGCCGGCATCATGAGCGTGAACACCGCCCTGGTGCGCTTCATCTACCCGCAGCGGATGATCGGGCGCGGCGTCGGCAACATCGCCCTGGTGGTGGCCATGGCCTCCGCCGCTGGTCCGACGGTGGCGGCCGCCATCCTGTCGGTGGCGAGCTGGCCCTGGCTGTTCCTGGTCAACCTGCCGGTGGGGCTGATCGCCCTGACGGTGGGGGCCCGCACCCTCCCGGTGACGCCCCGGAGCGGCGGGCGCTTCGACCTCCGCAGCGCCCTCCTCAACGCCGTGACCTTCGGGCTCCTCATCATCGGGGTCGACGGCCTCGGCGACCCGGCGACCCGAGGCTTGGCGCTGGCCGAGATCGGGGCGGCCCTGGCGTTCGGCGCGGTGTTCGTCCGGACCCAGACCCGGCTGGCGCGCCCGCTCCTGCCCGTCGACCTCCTGCGGATTCCCGCCTTCGCCCTGTCGATGGCGAGCTCGGTCGCCTCCTTCGCGGCCCAGATGATGGCCTACGTCGCCCTGCCCTTCTACTTCCAGGACGTGCTGCACCTCTCCGAGACCCAGACCGGCTTCCTGATGACGCCGTGGCCCCTGGCCATCGCCCTGATGGCCCCGATCTCGGGGCGCCTCGCCGACCGCTACGCCCCGGGACTGCTCGGCGGCCTCGGCCTCGCCCTGATGGCCACCGGCCTGACGGCGACGGCCCTCCTCCCCGCGGGCGCGTCGCATCCCGACATCGCCTGGCGCCTGACCCTGTGCGGCCTCGGCTTCGGGTTGTTCCAGTCGCCCAACAACAAGGTCATCATCACCAGCGCCCCGCGGGACCGCAGCGGCGGGGCGAGCGGGATGCAGTCCACCGCCCGCCTCACCGGGCAATCCTTCGGCGCGGCCCTGGTGGCGGTGATCTTCGGCCTGCACCAGGGCGGCCCGCCGGCCGGGCCGGTGACCGCGACCCTGTGGTGCGCCGTCGCGCTGGCGAGCCTCGGGGCGGTGACCAGCGTCCTGCGGCGCCAGCCCCGCGCCTGACGCATCCGCCGCGATCGCACCAGGGCCCGACCTGCGCGTTGACCCGGATCAGTGCCTCTCCGAAGGACGATCCCATGAACCTCGACCTGTCCGGCAAGCGCGCCCTCGTCAGCGGCTCCACCAGCGGCATCGGCTACGCCATCGCCAAGGCCCTGGGCGAACTCGGCGCCAACGTGGCGATCAACGGGCGGACGCAGGACCGCGTCCGCGACGCCGTCGACCGCCTGAAGCGCGAGACCGGCCGTGCCGGCTTCATCGGGGCGCCCGGGGACGTCGCCAGTCCGGACGGGGCGGCCCGCGTGGTCGCCGGCCTGCCGGACGTCGACATCCTGGTGAACAACACCGGCATCTTCGAGCCGAAGCCGTTCTTCGAGATCCCGGACGAGGACTGGCAGCGGTTCTTCGAGACCAACGTGATGAGCGGCGTGCGCCTCGCGCGGGCCTACACCCCCGGCATGGTCGCGCGCGGCTGGGGCCGGGTGGTCTTCATCTCCAGCGAATCCGGCGTGAACATCCCGGTGGAGATGGTCCATTACGGGATGACGAAGACCGCCCAGCTCGCCGTGGCCCGGGGGCTCGCCGAGACCGTGTCGGGCAGCGGCGTCACCGTGAACAGCGTGCTGCCGGGGCCGACCCTGTCCGAGGGGGTCGCCGATTTCATGAAGAGCATGGCGCAGGGGCAGGACGGCGGAGCCGGGGGCGCCGTCGACCTCGACGCTGCCGGCCGCGCCTTCGTGGCCGAGCACCGCCCGACCTCGCTGATCGGCCGCCTCGCCACCGTCGAGGAGGTCGCCAGCATGGTCGCCTACATCTGCAGCCCGGCCGCCAGCGCCACCAGCGGGGCGGCGCTGCGCGTCGATGGCGGCGTGGTGCGCAGCATCGTGTGAGGACGCGCCGCCCCGACGCGTGGCGGCCGGTCCGGTAAGGATTTCGCAACCTCTGCCGCCGACCCTGGCCCGAACGCACGGGAGGGCGGTCGATGGGGGATTATGCGCTGGAAGGTCCGCGATGGGGAACGGGCGCGGCAGGCACGGGCGGCGGCACCGTCACCTGGGCCGTCGACGGCACGATCCCCACCGGCTTCGTGAGCCTCCTCCAGGCCGCCTTCGCCACCTGGGCCGCCGCCGCCGACATCGCCTTCCAGCAGGTGGCCGCGACGGCCAACGCCCAGATCGACTTCACCCTCGGGGGGATCGACGGGCTCGGCAAGACCCTGGGCTACGCCACCTATTCCTACAGCGGCCAGCGCATGCAGTCCGCGGAGGTGACCTTCGACAGCGGCGAGGGCTGGCACGCCTCCGGCGCCCGCATCGTCGGCACCCAGAACGTGGATCTCTCCCTGGTGGCGTTGCACGAGATCGGCCACGCGCTCGGCCTCGACCATTACGACGCCAAGCCCGAGGTGATGAACGCCATCCTCGACAGGGGCATCACGACCCTGGCGGCCGGCGACATCGCCGGGATCCAGGCCCTGTACGGTGCGCCGCCCGCCCCGGTGGTGGCCGCGGCGGCACAGACGAGCCCGGTCGCCGGCACCGCCGTCACGGCGGTCTATCGGTTCTACGACACCCATACGGGGGATCACTTCTACACCACGAGCACGGCCGAGAAGGCGCAGATCGAAAAGACGCTGCCGTGGTTCACCTACGAGGGCACCCCGTGGGCGGCCCCGGCCCAGGGCGCCGACACGGTGGACGTGTTCCGGTTCTTCGACACGGCCTCGAACGCCCACTTCTTCACGACGAGCGTCGCCGAGCGGGACCAGGTCCTCAAGACGGCGCCGACCTACACGTACGAGGGCGTGGCCTTCGAGGCCTACGCGGATGCGGGCGCCCCCGGCGGCCTGACCCTGGAGCGCTTCTACAACACCCAGACCGGCCAGCATCACTTCGCCGGCAGTGCCGAGGAAGCCAACGGCATCAACCACGGCGCCGCCGGTCCGGGCTGGGTCGACGAGGGCAAGGCCTTCACCGTCCACCTGCCCACCGACGCGATGATTTTCGCCTGAACAACGATCCGAATAATTTCACGTGACAAGCCACGGCGAGCGCTGCACGAACGAGACCATTCCTGATTCGCAATGACGAATCTTGGTTAGTTTTAGCTACCCGTCTTTTGCCTGAGAAGGTCCTTATGTCTTTAGACAAAGAAATTGAGCGCGGCGCACTTAGTGTAGCGACGGATTCTTATGACATGTCCGTTGGCGAACTGATGAACGTATATCGAGACAATGAACTTATAGTCAATCCAGAATTTCAGCGCCTATTTAGGTGGACACTTTATCAGAAAAGCCATTTTATAGAGTCGCTGCTCATTGGCATTCCTATCCCGTCAATATTTGTGTTCGAACAGGCATCTGGCGCCTGGGAACTCATTGATGGACTGCAACGAGTATCAACAATTCTTGAATTCGCAGGATTATTGCGAAATTCCGCTGGCAGAAAATCGCAACCATCAGTTCTGCAGGCGACCAGAACTTTGCCGTCTCTTGCAAATACTACTTGGGATGATGGACCAGCAGGCACAACTGCTCTTACGCCGGCTCAACAGATCTCAATAAAACGTGCCCGCATTGGCGTCCAAATTCTCAAAAAGACCAGCGACACAAAAGCAAAATACGATCTATTTCAGCGCCTCAACAGTCATGGATCTCAAGCGAATGATCAGGAGCTCAGGAACTGTGTAATTGTCATGCTCAACAGAGATCTATTTGCGGAAATCAAACGACTTGCCTCCGATCGACGCTTCAAAGCGATCATGCAGCCGAGCGAACGTGGAATAGAAACTCAAGCCCTGATGGACTACGTAACCCGCTTTTTGGTATTCATGTTTGTCGATTACGACAAAAGGTGGGATATAGAAGAGTACCTCAATAACGGTGTTATAGAAATTGCAGATGAGGATGGAAGCAATTGGCAATCTCTCATAAAAATATTTGAGGAAACAATCGATTTAGTTCACTCTACAGGTGAGCCAAATATACTGAAACGTTATCGAAACGGGACCTTCAGCGGTAAAGTTGGCCAAGCAGGTTTTGAAGCAATCTTTTTGGGAGTTGCTCAAAATAGAAAAGCGATCCTAAGAAAATCCAATCCCGGAGGTTTTGTATTGCAAAGAGCAAAAGATCTCTGGACACGAGCCGAAGTCAGTGATTTTACTAAGGGTGGTGTTAGAGGCACAACTCGGATTCAAAAAACTCTTCCATTTGGCAGAGAATGGTTTCAGCAGTGAAACCAGTAACGCCGAGCGCCCTGCAGGAGATTCTGGATACCGATCTTGTATGGAGGCGAAAAGAGCTAACATCACTAATTACTACTATGAGAAGCACAGATCTTGCAACTAAAGTTGTGCTTATCCGAGCCGCGGTGCCACTCCTCTATGCGCATTGGGAGGGCTTTGGCCGCGCGTGTTTCCAACGGTATCTTGAGCATGTAAGTTACAAGAACGTAAAATATAAAGATCTACACCCAGCCTTTTATTACTTATATAATTTAAACCGACTACAGGAAATTGGTAGAGCACCTGCTAAAACCGCAGTCATGCTCCTCCCACAAGTTATGCAGGCAAGAGACAATATAAATAGAAATGCGTTCCGAAAAATGATAGACACAAAGTCAAATTTGCGGTTCGAGGTTTTGGAACAATTGTGTTCAATGACGGGAATAGATCCAACACCCTTTTTTGAAGACGAGGTTTTTATAAATTTTGAATTGTGCGATCCTAGGAATGAGATTGCACATGGATCTTCTGCATCCCCATCGGAGACCACGTTAATTAAACGCCGAGATAGAGCGTTTGGCATAATGACAAAACTGCAAACCGCTCTTGTAAATGCAGCTATAAATAAAAGCTACAAAGCATAACCTGAAGACTTACTTTCTCAGACATTGTATTTCAAATATTTCATTTCGAAAAATAGAATTCATCCGCAGTAAAATCAATACCCTCTTGAATACAACTCGAAGAAATCTACATATTATAAAATATTAGTATTTGATGTATAAGTTATAATTTTAAAGTCTTTTATGCTGCCCTTTCTACTCGGCGTCGGCCTCGAACATCTCGTCGAAGGAGTAGCCCGAGCCGCGGACCGTGCGGATCGGGTCGCTCTGGCGCGGGCGGTTCAGGGCCTTGCGCAGGCGCCCGACATGGACGTCGACCGTGCGCTCGTCGATGTAGACGTCGTGGCCCCAGACGCCGTCGAGGAGCTGCTCGCGCGAGAACACCCGGCCGGGGCTCTGCATCAGGAATTCGAGGAGCTTGAACTCGGTCGGCCCGAGATGGATCTCGCGGCCTTCCCGGCGGATGCGGTGGCTGACCCGGTCGAGCTCGATGTCGCCGGCCACCAGCAGGTTGGCGACGTGGGCCGGCTTGGCCCGGCGCAGCAGGGCGCGGACCCGGGCGAGGAGCTCCGGCACCGAGAACGGCTTCACGATGTAGTCGTCGGCGCCCGTTCCGAGGCCCCGGATGCGGTCGCCCTCCTCGCCCCGCGCCGTGAGCATGATGACCGGCAGCCGCTCGGTCTCGCGCCGGGCGCGGATGCGGCGGCAGAGCTCGATCCCCGACAGGGCCGGCAGCATCCAGTCGAGCAGGACGAGGTCGGGCACCTGCTCCTGCAGGCGCAGGTCCGCCTCGTCGCCGCGGGCGGCCGAGTCGACGATGAACCCCTCGGCCTCGAGGTTGTAGCGGAGGAGGAGGGTCAGGGCCTCCTCGTCCTCGACGATCAGGATACGCGTACTCATCGTGCGCTTTCGATCAGACCGGCACGGGGGTCAGGCCGCGCCGGGCATGTCCACGGTGGCGTAGTTGGACGCGTCGTTCTTCGGGCGCTCGCGCTCGGCCAGGAGGTTCTCGCCGGTGACGAGGTAGTGGATCGTCTCGGCGATGTTGGTGGTGTGGTCGCCGATGCGCTCGATGTTCTTGGCCACGAACAGGAGATGCGTGCAGAACGAGATGTTGCGCGGGTCCTCCATCATGTAGGTCAGGAGCTCGCGGAACAGGGAATTGTAGAGGGCGTCGATGGCGTCGTCGCGCTCCCAGACGTCGAGGGCCGCCTTGGTGTCGCGGCTGGCATAGGCGTCGAGGACGTCCTTGAGCTGCTCCTGCACCAGGTCGCTCATGTGCTGGACGCCGATGACGATCTTCTGCGGCTGGATCTGGTCGGCGATCGCCACGACGCGCTTGGCGACGTTCTTGGCGAGGTCGCCGATGCGTTCGAGATCGTTCGACACGCGGATCGCCGTCACGGTCTCGCGCAGGTCGATGGCCAGGGGCTGGCGCCGGGCGATGAGCAGGATCGCCCGCTCCTCGATCTCGCGCTGGAGGGTATCGAGGCGGGCGTCGGCGGCGATCACCGCCTGGGCCAGGGGCGCGTCCCGGCGCACCAGGGCCTCGCCGGCCTCGGTCATCATCTTCTCGGCGATGCCGCCCATCTCGGAGATCGAGCGGCGCAGGTCCTCGAGGTCCGTATCGTAGGATTTGACGATGTGGTCGGGCATGGGGTTCGCTCCTCGATCGGGCCCGCCTGTCCGGGGCCCGCCCTGGCGGTGATGGGGGACGCGGGCCGAGACCGGCCGGCGGAGGATCAGCCGAAGCGGCCGGTGATGTAGTCCTGCGTCTGGCGCTTTTCCGGATTCATGAAGATGCGCGTGGTGGGCCCGAACTCCACCAGTTCGCCGAGATACATGAAGGCGGTGAACTGCGAGATGCGCGCCGCCTGCTGCATGTTGTGCGTGACGATGACGATGGTGAATTCCGAACGCAGCTGCTCGATCAGCTCCTCGATGCGGCCCGTCGAGATCGGGTCGAGGGCCGAGGTCGGCTCGTCGAACAGGATCACCTCGGGGCGCTGGGCCACCGTGCGGGCGATGCAGAGGCGCTGCTGCTGGCCGCCCGAGAGGCCCATGCCGGATTGCTTGAGCTTGTCCTTCACCTCGTCCCAGAGGGCGGCCTTGCGCAGGGATTCCTCGACGCGCATGTCGAGGTCGGCCTTGGGCAGCTTCTCGTAGAGGCGCAGGCCGAAGGCGACGTTGTCGTAGATCGACATCGGGAACGGGGTCGGCTTCTGGAACACCATGCCGATGCGCGAGCGCAGCTCGTTCAGGTCGACCCCGGAATCCAGGACGTTCTGGCCGTCGAGGAGGATCTCCCCTTCCGCGCGCTGGTCCGGATACAGGCTGTAGATCCGGTTGAAGGTGCGCAACAGGGTGGACTTCCCGCAGCCCGACGGGCCGATCAGCGCCGTGACCTGGCGGTCGTGGAAGTTGAGGTTGACCGACTTCAGGCCGTGGAAGCTGCCGTAGTAGAAGTTCAGGTCCTTGACGGCGATGCGGACCGGTGAGGACTCGTCGGCCTTGTGGCGTCCGGTGAGCTGCGCGGACGTGATCCCGGGGGCGGCGTTCATCGGTTCAAGATCCTATCGGGCGAAGCGGCGGGGACAGGCGGCGCGCGGGTGGTCAGCGCGACCGCTCGGTCTTGATGACGAAGCGGGCCACGATCGACAGGGCGAGGATCGTGACGGTGATGAGGAGGGCGCCGGCCCAGGCGAGCTGCTGCCAGTTCGGATAGGGCGAGAGGGCGAACTGGTAGATCATCACGGGCAGGTTCGGCACGCCGCCCATCAGATTGGGGGCGAACCAGCTGTTGTTGTTAAGCGCGGTGAAGAGCAGCGGCGCGGTCTCGCCGGCGATGCGGGCCAGGGCCAGGATGATGCCGGTGACGATGCCGGCGCTGGCGCCGCGCCAGGTGATGCTCCGGATGACGATGGAGGGCGGGGCGCCCAGCGCGGCGCCGGCCTCGCGCAGGGTCGAGGGCACGAGTCGCAGCATGTCCTCGGTGGTGCGCACGATCACCGGGGTGGCGATGATGGCCAGCGCCACCGCGCCGGCCCAGCCGGAATAGGAGCCCATGGGGCGCACCATCAGCGTGTAGACGAACAGGCCGATGAGGATCGAGGGCGCCGAGAGCAGGATGTCGTTGAGGAAGCGGATGACGTCGGCGATCTTCGAGTTGCGGCCGTACTCGGCCAGGAACGTCCCCGCCATCACGCCGACGGGCGTCGCCACCAGGATGGCCAGGAGGGTCATCACCAGGCTGCCGAGGATCGCGTTGGCGATGCCGCCGCCCTCGGAACCGGGCCCCGGCGTCGGGGCGGTGAAGAGGGTCGGCGAGACGCCCTTGATGCCCTCGACCACCAGCATGAACAGGATCGAGCCGAGCACGACGATGCCCACCAGCGTGGCGATCGTGCTCGCCAGGATCAGGATCCGGTCGGCGACCCGGCGGCCGGGCCGGACCCGGCTGATCCGGGCCGGGGCGGCGGTGGTGAGGGGGTTCGCGGCGTCCATGATGCGGCTCCTGACGACTCGGTGAGGCTGGCCTCAGGCGACCTTCGCGCGGCGGGTGAGGAGGCGCGCGACGATCAGGACGAAGAAGGTGATGACGAAGAGGATGCAGCCGAGGGCCATCAGGGCGTTCAGCTGCATGCCGTCGGCCTCGTTGAACTCGTTGGCGATGCGCGAGGCGATGGTGGAGCCCGGGTCGAAGACCGAGCCCGAGAGGCGGTTGGCGTTGCCGATGACGAAGGTCACCGCCATGGTCTCGCCGAGCGCCCGGCCGAGGCCCAGCATGATGGCCCCGATGATGGAGACCGAGGCCTGGGGCACCAGCACGTGGCGCACCACCTCCCAGGTGGTGCAGCCGATGCCGTAGGCGCTCTCCCGCAGCACCGTCGGGATCTGGTCGAGCATGTCGCGGGTGATCGAGGCCACGAAGGGCACGATCATGATGGCCAGGATGATGCCCGCGGTGAGGATGCCGACGCCCGAGGGGACGCGGGCATAGAACAGGGTGCCGACGATCGGCATGCCCTCGACGAGGTTCGACACCGGCACCTGCACGAAGCGGGCGAAGAGCGGGGCGAACACGAACAGGCCCCACATGCCGTAGATGATGCTCGGCACCGAGGCGAGGAGCTCGATGGTCATCGAGACGGGCTTGCGGGCCCAGCCGGGGCAGAGCTGCGTCAGGTAGACGGCGATGCCGAGGGAGAGCGGCACGCCGATCAGCAGGGCGAGGACGGCCGAGGCCAGGGTCCCGACGATGGCCACAAGGCCGCCGTACTGCTCCTGCCCGATGTTCCAGACGCTGGAGGTGATGAAGCCGAGGCCGAATTCCCGGAAGGCCGGCCAGGCGCCGTACGCGATGGAGGCCAGGATGCCGGCCAGAAACAGGAGCACCAGGATCGCCGCGCCGTAGGAGGCCGCGCGGAACAGGCTGTCGCCGAGGCCGCCGGGCGTCTTGCGGGCCGCGGCGCGGCCCCGCGTCAGGGCGATCTGGTCAGTCAAGGCGGCCATCCGAATGTCTTCTCTTCACCGGGCGGCGTCCTACCCTGCGCCGGTCGTCGGCGCGAGGGGGGATCACCGGATCGTTGCCAAGGGGTGGCGATAGGGGGTGGCGAAGGGGGAGCCCGGCATCGCGACGCCGGGCCCGTCGGTCGCAGTCATTGGGGCGCGGTGGCTCGCCCCCTGGCCCCGCGGGCGGAGCGCCCGCGAGGTTCGGCTTCCCGGGTGAGGACGGGCCTACATGTTGAAGACGGGTTTGCCGTCCTTGCCCTTGATCTCCTTCCACGCGTCGTGGATCTGGCTGACGACGGTGTCGGGCAGCGGCACGTAGTCGAGGTCGACGGCGAGCTTGTCGCCGTTCTTGTAGGCCCAGTCGAAGAACTTCAGCACCTCGGCGGTGCGGGCCGCGTCGGCCGGGTCCTTGTGCACCAGGATGAAGGTGGCGGCGGTGATCGGCCAGGCGCCCTCGCCGCCCTCGTTGGTCAGCGAGATGCCGAAGCCGGGGGCGGCTTTCCAGTCGGCGCTGGCGGCGGCGGCCTGGAAGGCCTTGTCGTCGGGCTGCGGGAACTTGCCGGCCTTGTTCTGGATCAGGGCGTAGCTCAGCTTGTTCTGCTTGGCGTAGGCCGACTCGACGTAGCCGATGGCGTTCGGGACCTGCTTGACGGTGGCGGTGACGCCCTCGTTGCCCTTGCCGCCCTGGCCCACCGGCCAGCTGATCGTGGTGGCCGCGCCGTACTCCTTCTTCCAGGGCTCGGAGACCTGGGAGAGGTAGGTGGTGAAGATGTTGGTCGTGCCGGAGGCATCGGACCGGTAGACCGGGGTGATGTTGGCGTCGGGGAGCTTCAGCCCCTCGTTCAGCTTGGCGATCTTGGCGTCCGACCACTTGGCGATCTTGCCGGCGTAGATCTCGGCGATGACCTCGCCGGTGAGCTTCAGCTTGCCCGGCTCGACACCCGGGATATTCACCACGGTGACCACGCCGCCCATGACGGTCGGGAACTGGACGAGGCCGTCCTTCTCCAGGGCGGGGCCCTTCAGCGGCGCGTCGGTGGCGCCGAAATCGACGGTCTTGGCCTGGATCTGCTTGATGCCGCCGCCCGAGCCGATGGACTGGTAGTTCAGTCCGAGGCCGCTCTCCTTGCGATAGGCTTCGGCCCACTTGGAGTAGACCGGGAACGGGAAGGTGGCGCCGGCGCCGGTGATCTCGGCCGCCTGAGCGGGGGCGAGAGTGGCGAGGCCGAGGCCCACGAGGGCGGCGAGGGTCGTGAATTTCATCTGTGGTCTCCTTGAGGAGCGCGCATCGGCCCGGGCGCGGCGCCCGTGAGCCGTTGTGCACCGCGCCATACGGTCGGTTGGGCTAAGGCGGTATGACGATTGCGCGACAGTTCGATGACACGGGCCCCGGACAGGGGCGGACCGCCCGCGGCCGACGCGCTTTTCCGGGGAGGACGGGCCGGCGCTCGGTCCGCGTCGCCGCCTTGAATCGGGATTCGCGGGAGGCTATCGCCGGGGCCGAGGGCGAGTCGCTGCCGGTCGAGGCCTCGACCGGAACGGCGCGTCGCCGGGTGCGGACGTGCGGCGCCCGATTCCCGACCGTGCCTCGAGGGATGCGCCATGACCGAGATCCGCCCGCGCCGCAGCGTCCTGGCCATGCCGGGGTCGAATCCGCGCCTTCTCGTGAAGGCCCGCACCCTCCCCACCGACGTGGTGATGATCGACCTCGAGGACGGGGTGGCCCCCGAGACCCGCGCCGCGACGCGCGAGGCCGTGGCCCGCGCCGTGGCCGAGGGCGGCTTCGGCCCGCGCGAGGTGGTGGTGCGGATCAACGCCCTCGACACGCCCGACGGCGCGGACGACCTCGCCGCCATCGCGCCGGCCGGGCCGGACGCGATCGTGGTGCCGAAGGTGACGGGGGCCGACGCCCTGGTGGCGGTGGGCTCGCGCCTGCGCCGCCTCGGCGCCCCGGACCGGACCCGGACCTGGGCCATGATCGAGAGCCCGATGGCGATCCTGCACCTTGCCGAGATCGCCAGCTCGGCCCGGGACGTCGACACCCGGCTCGCCTGCCTCATGGTGGGGCCGAACGATCTGGCCAAGGCCAGCCGGCTGCGCCTCGGCGTGCCGGGCCGCCCCGCCCTGATGCCCTGGCTGATGAGCGTGATCGCGGCCGCGCGCGCCTACGAGATCGACGTCATCGACGGCATCTACAACGCGTTTCGCGATGCGCCCGGTTTCGCGGCCGAGTGCGCGCAGGGCCGCGATTGCGGCTTCGACGGCAAGATGCTGATCCATCCCGACCAGATCGCCCCGGCCAACGCCGCCTTCGGCCCCGAGGAGGCCGAGATCGCCTGGGCCCGGCGCATCCTCGCCGCCTTCGCCGAACCGGAGAACCGCACCCGCGGCGTCATCGGCCTCGACGGCCAGATGGTGGAGCGCCTGCACGCGGCCGAAGCCGCCCGCACCGTGGCCCTGGCCGACGCCATCGCGGCCCGGACGGCGTGAGCGCGGCCCTCGCCGTCGAGATCCGCCTCCTGGACGGCCGCCTCTCCGGCTGGGGCTTTCCGCGCTGGGGTTCGGCGGCCGCCGCGGGCCTCGACCTGCATGCCTGCCTCGACGCGCCGCTGGCGCTGGCGCCCCAGGGGCCGCCGGCCCTGATTCCGGCGGGCTTCAGCCTGGCCATCGGCGACCCGGGCTGGTGCGGCCTCGTCTTTCCGCGCTCCGGCCTCGGCCATCGCGAGGGCCTCGTCCTCGGCAACGGCACCGGCGTGATCGACGCCGATTACGAAGGGCCGCTGATGATCTCGGCCTGGAACCGCAATCCCGGCGGGACCGACCTGCGCATCGAGCCCGGCGACCGCATCGCCCAGCTCGTCTTCACCCGCGTGACCCGGCCGGCGCTCACGCTCCGCGACGCCTCGGACGCGGTGCCGCCCTCCGGGGAGGCCGGTGCGCGGGGCACCGGCGGGTTCGGTTCGACCGGGCGGCGCTAGGGCGCGCGCCTCAGACGATGCCGCTGCCTGCGAAGGGCCAGGGCCGGCCGAGCTCAGCGGCGACCTTCGCGGGCTCGTGGCCGACCGCGGCGACGGCGGCCTCGACGTCCTCGCGCGGCACCTCGAAGCGGCGGGCCCAGTAGGCCAGGGTCCAGGGCTCCGAGACGTTGACGGTGGCGGGCTCGTGGTCGTTGTCGGGGGTCGCGCTGCTGCTCATGGCGTGTCTCGCTGCTGTATCGGGTTCCTCCCTAACGCGCGGCCGGGCCGCCGGTGCGTTTTCGCGGCTCACCCGCCCCCGTGCCCCGCCCACCCAGCCCCGCGCAAGCCATCCTGCGTAGGTCCGCTGCATCGGATTCCACATTCCCATCGGAGGCGTTGAGCCTTGGGCGTTCTGATCGGCCTCGTCATCGCAATCGGCTGCATGCTCGGCGGCTTCGTCGCCATGGGCGGCCACCTCGTCGTGCTCTGGCAGCCCTGGGAGTTCGTCATCATCGGCGGCATGGGCGCCGGCACCTTCGTCATGGCCAACCCGATGAAGACGGTGGTCGATACGGGCAAGGCCAGCCTCGACGCGCTCACGGGCAAGGTGCCCAAGCGCAAGGACTACCTCGCCCTCCTCGGCCTGATGCACGCCCTGATCCGCGAGCTGAAGACCAAGCCCCGCAACGAGGTCGAGCCGCATCTCGACGACCCGGCCAATTCCGAGATCTTCAAGGCCTACCCGGACGTGGCCAAGAACGCCGACCTGGTGCTGTTCATCTGCGACTATGCCCGCCTGATCCTGATCGGCAACGCCCGCGCCCACGAGATCGAGGCGCTGATGGACGAGGAGATCAGCGGCTACCGCAAGGACCGCCTCAAGCCCTACGGCGCCGTGACCACGGTGGCCGAGGCGATGCCGGCGCTGGGCATCGTGGCGGCGGTGCTCGGCATCGTCAAGGCGATGGGCGCCCTCGACCAGTCGCCGCAGATCCTCGGCGGCCTCATCGGCGCCGCACTCGTGGGGACATTCTTCGGGGTGTTCATGTCCTACGGCGTGCTGGCCCCCTTCGCGATCAAGATCAAGACCATCCGCGAGAAGCAGAACCACGTCTACATCATCGTGAAGCAGAGCCTGATCGCCCACATGAGCGGAGCGGTGCCGCAGATCGCCGTCGAGCACGGGCGCAAGGGCATCTCGCTCGCCGATCGTCCCACCATCGACGAGGTCGAGAACGCCACCGTCACCGGCGGCGCCCAGCGGGAGGCCGCCTGAGCATGGACGGCCCCACCGGGAACGCCACCGACATCCGCGCCCGCCTGATCGAGGCCGGGGGCCTGTCCCTCGACCGCATGCCGATGCTGAACGTGGTGTTCGACCGGCTCACCTCGGGCTGCTCGGACAACCTGAAGCCCCTCGTCGCCTCGCCGGTCTACTTCGCCTTCAGCGGCTTCGCGAGCGGCCGCTTCGGCGAGATGCTCGACGCCTACGAGAACAACGCGGTGGCGGGCATCTTCCACGCCCCCGAATGGGACAGCCACATCCTCATCGGCCTCGACCGGGACTTCCTCTTCACCATGGTGGAGGCCCTGTTCGGCAGCGACGGGGCCGAGCCGCCGGTGGAGGACGAGCGCGCCTTCTCCAGCCTCGAGATCCGGCTCGCCCAGACCATCCTGGAACAGGTCGGCCGCGCGCTCGAATCGTCGTTCTCCCTGGTCTCCGCGACGCCGTTCCGCCTGGAGCGGACCGAGACCCGGATGGAGTTCGCCGTGATCGGGGGGCGCAACAACAAGGCGGTGGAGGCCAAGTTCACCATCCAGGCGCTCAACCGCGGCGGCGAGATGTTCCTCATCCTGCCCCAATCGGTCATCAACCCGATGCGGCCCGCCCTGTCCAAGGTGCTCACCGGCGACACGGCCGCCCGCGACCCGAAATGGACGCAGCAGATCGCCGCCGAGGTGCAGAAGGCGGAAGTCACCCTCCGGGCGGTGCTCGAGGAGCGCCTGCTGACGCTGGGCGAGATCGCCGACCTCAAGGTCGGCCAGATCATCGGCCTCGACGCCACGCCCTCGACCCGGGTGAAGCTCGAGGGCAACGACCGCCCGCTGTTCTGGTGCCACATGGGCCAGGCGCAGGGCTCCTACGTGCTGCGGGTCGACGAGGCCATCGCACAGGACAAGGAAGGCACACCCGATGACACCGTGGGTTGACACCATTCTCCTCGTGGCCCTCGTGGCGACGAGTGCCTGCGTGGTGCCGATGTACCTCAAGCTGAAGCGCCTCGACCGGACCCAGGCCGAGTACGGCCGCATCCTGACGCAGTCGGGCCAGGCCCTCGCCCAGGCGGGCGACGCGGTCCGCAACTTCAGCACCGAGGGACGCGAGATCCTGGAGGCCCTCGACCAGCGCATCGGCGAAGCGCGCCAGACCCTCGCCGAATTGGAGGCGAGCCGACGCGATCTTGCAGCCACACGCGCCCCCCAACTGGGCTGAGGCCGGCCGATCCGCTTGCGCCCCGGCCGCGTTTCCCCGATCCTTTCCCTTCCGCTGCCAGACGACTCTTCCCCTGACGTTCGATTGCAGCCCCTGACGAGCGGACGATGAGCAACAGCCCCTTCGACGATGCGGACCTCGCGTCCACCGGCACCGCCCCGGTCTTTCCGACCGTCTCGCCCAGCGTCGCGCCCGAGGGGTCGGCGGCCGGCGACGCGCGGATCGGCGATAGCCGCAACCTCGATTCGATCCTTCGCATCCCGGTGCTGATCCAGGTGGTCCTCGGCTCGGCGACGATGCCGGTGGCCAACCTGATGAAGCTCGGGCGCGGCGCCATCGTGCCCCTCGACCACCGGGTCGGAGAGCCCGTGGACGTCACGGTCAACGGCCGCGTCGTCGCCCGGGGCGAGATCGTCGTGGTCGAGGAGGACAATTCCCGCTTCGGGGTCTCCCTCACCGAGATCGTCGGCCCGGCCGATGCCGGCCAGAACGGCTGAGGGCGAACCCGTGGCGAGCGTGCCGATCCCCCACCGGACGCAGGGCGTCCACCGGCACCTCAACCCCGTGGACGAGGTCGCGGCGCTGCTGCTCGCCATGGGCAAGCCGGCGGCCGGTCGCCTGCTGAAGTACTTCGATCCCGAGGAGATCCGGCGCATCACGCGCTCGGCGACGCAGCTCGGCACCGTCAGCGCCCACCAGCTCGACGACATCGTGGAGATGTTCTCGCACGAATTCGCCGCCGACGGGCGCCTCGTCGGCACCGCGTCGGAGGTGGAGAAGCTCCTCACCGGCCTGCTCCCCGCCGACCAGGTGGCCGAGATCCTGGCCGACGTCCGGGGGGACGCCACGCGCTCGGTCTGGGAGCGCCTGACCACGGTCTCCGAGGGCGTGATCGCGAGCTACCTGATCAAGGAGCATCCCCAGACCGCGGCCCTCGTGCTGTCCCGCCTGAAGCCCGCGGCGGCCGCCAAGGTGATGGCCCACCTGCCCCAGCCCACCCGCAACACGGTGATGCGGCGGATGCTGAGCTTCAAGCCGGTCTGCGACGCGGTGATCGCCACCGTCGAGCGCGCCCTGCACGAGGACCTCCTCGCCAGCGGCGCCCGCAACGGCGGGGCCGACACCCACGCGAAGATGGCCGACATCATCAACAAGATGGAGCGGACCCAGATCGACGAGGTGCTCACCAGCCTGTCCGAGTCGCGCCCGAAATCCGTGGAGATCCTCAAGGGCCTGCTCTTCACCTTCGACGACATCGTGAAGCTCCAGCCCCGTGCCCGGACCACGCTGTTCGACGCCGTGCCCAACGACCGCCTGGTCCTGGCGCTCAAGGGCACCGACGCGGAGTTCCGCAGCGTCATCCTCGGCGCCCTCTCCGCCCGCGTCCGCCGCATGGTCGAGCACGAGCTGAACGGCGGCGAGCCGGCCGCGCAGAAGGACGTGACCGAGGCCCGCCGCAGCATCACCGACCTCGCCCTCGAGATGGCCGGGCGCGGCGAGTTGGAGATCAATTCCGGGGACGAGGTCGAGGCCCTCGTCCGCTAGGGACGGTGGCCCGACCCGGCGTGAGCGATGTCCGACGAGGATCAGGAGAGCAAGACCGAAGCCGCCACCGAGCGGAAGATCCGGGAGGCCGTCGAGAAGGGCAACGTCCCGTTCTCCCGGGAGGCCCCCATCTTCGCCTCGATCCTCGGCCTGCTCATCGCCCTCAGCTTCGTCGTGCGCGACGCGGTCACGCCCCTGATGCAGGCGCTCGCGCCCTTCTTCGACCATCCCCGCGACTTCGCCCTGGAGAACAATCAGGACGTCGCCCGGATTCTCGAAGGAACCGCGATGGCGGCCGCACGCTTCCTGATCCCGGTCGTGCTGATCCTCGGCCTCTGCGGCCTCGTCTCCGCCCTGATCCAGAACGTGCCGAGCCTCGTGGGCGAACGCATCCGCCCGCAATGGTCGCGCATCTCGCCGGCGGCGGGCTGGGGACGAATCTTCGGAAAAGCGGGTCAGCTCGAGTTCCTGAAATCGGTCCTTAAATTTTTAAGCATCAGTCTCGTCTGCCTGCTGCTCCTGCGCTCGGAGGGCAGCAAAGCCGTGAGTGCCATGTTCACCGACCCGAGCCAGATCCCGGACCTCATCCTCACCGTCTCGATCCGGCTCGTTTCCGTCGTCTGCATCGCCACCATCGTCATCGTGGCCGCCGACCTGGTCTGGTCGCGCCTGCGCTGGCAGCGCTCCCTGCGGATGTCGAAGCAGGACCTCAAGGACGAGCACAAGCAGACCGAGGGCGATCCCCTGGTGAAGAGCCGCCTGCGCTCCCTGGCCCAGGACCGCTCCCGCAAGCGCATGCTCGCCAATGTGAAGCAGGCCACCGTGGTCATCGCCAATCCGACGCACTACGCGATCGCGCTCCGGTATGCGCGCGACGAACAGCCCGCGCCTCTCGTTCTCGCCAAGGGAAAGGACCTCGTGGCGCTCCGCATCCGAGAAATCGCCGAGGCGAACGGCATTGCGGTCGTGGAAGACAAGCCTCTCGCAAGGTCCCTGTACGACAGTGTCGAGGTGGACCAGATGATTCCCGCGGAGTTCTACAGCGCAGTGGCTCAGATCCTGTTCTTCCTGTTCTCGAAGGCTCGCTGATGACCGAGGCGTCTTCCTCCCCCGGAGCCCTGTGCGTGGACGTCCCGGACGTGCTCGCCGATGCCGAGCGCGTCTTCGCCAACGCGATCCGGGACTTCATCGCGGAACTCTGCCTCCTCGACGGCGGCATCCTGATCGGCTGGGTGCAGGCCGCCCGGCACGGGAACATCGCCGACCTCGTCGCCTCCTCCGCCGAGCCGTTCTTCAAGGAAGCGACCATCGCGTACGCGGACGGGGCCGACGTCCGGTTCGACTGGGGCCGCTCGCTCACCGTGGTGCTCGACATGGAGTTCGTCACCGAACCCGTGACGGTGTTCTTCAAGCTCATCCTCGACGGCGTCTACGTGGGCGTCGCGATCCAGCGGATCCTGGCCGACCAGGGCCCGACCTTCTGCCTCGACGGCTTCGAGACGGCCCTCGCCGGGGCCCGCCTGACCCGCGCCGCCGCCTGAGCGGAGGCCGGGCGCACCGGCCCGATCGATCCGACCCGGCCGCGTCCTCGCAGCTCATCGCCCGCACCGCGACCGTTTGTCGACGCGCCGATCGCGCGATCACATCTGCGTGTGACCCGAACCTCATTGACGGCGCCGGCGATGCCCGACATTGCTAAATGATAGGCGATTCCCTCGGCCAGGCTGGACTTGAGGAGCGACGTGCAAGGCTCCGTACCGACCCCTGATTGTTTCGCTGTCCAGTTGTAACCCAGCATACCCCCGACCGTCGCAAGATCATCCGGAGATTGCCGATGTATGTCCTGGTCGACGAGCGGCCTTCGGTGAATTCCGGCTACAAGGCGAGCTTCGACCGCGAGGGCATCTCCTCCCTCGGCCTCGACCCGCAGGAATTCACCCACTGGTTCCAGTCTTCCTCCCGGGTCGACCGCGAGGCGATCCAGGGCTTCCTCCTGGGCGATTTCGAGGGCCGGGCGAAGTGCGCCACGCTGATCCGCAAGCTGTCGCGCGCCCCCATCATCGCCCTGAGCGACGTGCGCTCCCTCGACCAGACCCTGCAGCTCTTCGAGGCCGGCATCGACGACGTGCTGCCCAAGCCCGTCCATATCCGGGAGATCCTGGCACGCTCCGAGGCGATCTGGCGCCGGGTGAACGCGCAGGCCGGCCCGGTCCGCGAGGCGCCGCCCGAGCCCGAGCGCCTGAAGGTGCATTTCGATGGCCGCGATCCCGAGGTGGACGGCGCGGTGCTGCCCCTGCCGCGGCGCGAGCGCCACATCCTGGAGTGCCTGGTGCGCAACCGGGGCCGGCGGATGACCAAGTCGCAGATCTACAACATCGTCTACGGCGTCTACAGCAACGGCGTCGAGGAGAGCGTCATCGAGGGCCACGTCAGCAAGCTGCGCAAGAAGCTCAGCCAGCGCCTCGGCTACGACCCGATCGAGGCCAAGCGCTTCATGGGCTACACCTTCGTCGGCTGAGCCCCGCCTGCCGCGACGCCGATGCACAACGAAACGGGCCCACCGGGGCGGATCCTTCAGGGGATCGCCCGATGAGCCTGGGTTCGACGACCTCGGCGGATGGACCGCAGGGTCGCGGCGGTCGGTCTCTTCCTCAGAAGGAGCCCGTCGTTTCGACTTCGCTGCCGGCCAGCGCGCTCTGCGGGGCGGTGGCGGCCTTCGCGGGGGCGACGGGCTGAGGGGTGGTGGTCAGGTCGCTGAGAGTCCGCACCTGCTGGGTCTCGCGCGCCTGCTCACGGAACAGCGGGGGCGTCAGGTAGAGGGCCTCGCCCGCCATGGCCGCGCCGGTGGCGAAGGTGGCGGACGCGAGGACGGTCAAGGCGAAGAGGCGGGTCGCGCGCATCTGAAATCTCCGGTTTGGCTGGCGACGTGCCGGCCGTTGAGGAGATGAAACCACATTTTTGTGCGCTGCGACTTGCTCATTTTGCAACGCACCATAATGCGAAGGCCTCAGCGTCCGACCACTATAGCGCATGCTCCAGAGGAGGGTTCGGAGGCCTCGACGCTAAGAGCCATGTCTTCAGCGCATAGGCCTGAAATGGAAGATTTGGCCGCCCAAATTTAATTTTCGCGTCTCTCAATCGTATTTTGATGTTCTCAGGTGAGAAACAGCACATGCGCCGCGGTTCATCAGCATCCGCACCACCGATCGCGCGCCTGTGCTTGCAAGAGCGGCTCGCCGGCCGATCCCTGATCGGGCGCAGCCGTCGCCGTGATTCAGCGGCCCGCCCCTTGCGCGTCGTCCTCCCCAAACGCCGAGGGGCGGAGGAATCTATTTACCACATTCGCCCGCTCACGCAGCCGTGACGGCCGCAAGCCGGCGCGCCGGACGTTCCGTGTTCATGCACATGTCCCGGTCGGCTCTCCCCGCGCTACAGACCCTGGCGGCCCTGCCAGCCCGTGACGCCGATATGCTGCTGGGGTCCGCGGAACGGATGTGTCGCGCCCAATCAGGTCGGGAACAGCAGAAGGCCTTGCGGCGCATCGCCGTCTATCGCCGTGTCCTCGGCCTGCCGCCGTCGATGCAGCTGATGCAGGAGCGATGGGCGGCCTCCGCGTGAGGACGCGCCCGAGCCCCGGGACGGCTCAGGACCCTGCCGGCGGGGACGGCCCGTCGCCGGGCTCCGCCGTCGTGACCAGGGCCTCCGGGCGTTTGACCTCGATCTCCACGAAGGCGATCGGGTGGTCGGAGCCGTTCATCACGTCGTGCCGGATGCCGGCCGGGCGGGTATAGGCCTGGCCGGCCTCCAGGGCGCTGTCGGTGACCCGGTCGCCGTCGTGGACCCTGAGGGTTCCGGCCACCAGCATCACGACGAAGTAGGGCCATCCGTGCTCGTGCCAGCCGGTGACCGCGCCGGGCGCGAAATCCCACCGCGTGATGCGCACGGTTGCGTCGTCCTGCTGAAGGGTGGCGACCGCGGGGATGGTGCAGGCAAAGGCCATGGGCGTTCCTTCCTAAGCCGGGACGCTCGCAAAGTCGGCGCCACCTGGCGGCCCCCGGAGGCCGTCCAGGCCACAAGGGGGCTCGGACGGGGGCGTGGCGCGAGAGGAGGCTCCGACGGAGTCCCCAATGCGCGCGCGCCTTACTGGCAGAAGCTGCGCGCCCCCGGCGTCCAGGCGCCGAAGCCCGTGGCCACCATGTTGGTGATGACCCGGCAGACATACTGCTTCTGGGCCGGATTGTTGTTCGGACCCGCATGATAGCGCGCCACCGCCAGGGTCCAGCTGCCCTCGCGCGCCTTCAGCTGCTTCAGGAACAGGGTCGCGTACTCGACGTTCTGGCGCGGATCGATCATCGCCTCCAGGCTGGCGAACTTCTCGCGGTGATAGTGGTGGTTGATCTGCATACAGCCCAGGTCGACGAGCTTGATGCCGCTCGCCCGCGCCTGGGCGAGCTGGCTCATCACGTCGGCGGCGCTGGTGCCGAAATAGGCCCGGCCCTGGATGTTCATGGCATAGGGCTGCAGCGAGCCGCGCCGGCCGCTCTCCGTCAAGCCGACCGCGTAGAGGACGCCGAGCGGCACCCCGTGCTTGGCCGAGGCCCCCGCCATCTCCCGCTCGCAGATATTGGCCGAGGCCGGCAGCGCCGCAGCCTTTCCCGGCACCGGCGGGGCGCTGTTGGCCAGCGCCCCGCCCAGACCGGAGACGGCCAGGCCGGGGCTAGAGGTAAACGCCGCTGCGATCAGGGCTGCTCGAAACGCTCTCATGCATCCGCTCGTGAAGGTCGGAGGCGGCCGGATCGCCGCCCGGGGAGGACCGGCGCCCGGCCTGGTCCGGGGTGGGGCGGCCCTGGTTCGCACCGGACTCGCCCTGGCCCGGGAAGCCCTGTGCGCCCTGTCCCTGTTGCGAGCCTGGATTCCCCAATGCGCCCCGGCCGTCGGCCGGGGGCGACGCGACGGTGACGGTGACGCTCTCGGGCCGGTAGCCGCCCTGGCGCAGGAGATCGTTGAGGACCTCGCCGCCCTCGCGGAGCAGGCGCGCCGAGTCCTCGCGGCTGGCCTGAAGACTCATCTCGAGCTGGCCGTCGCGCAGGCGCATCCGCACCAGAACGGTGCCGAGGTCCGCCGGATGAAGCTGCAGCGTGAGGAGCTTCAGGGGGCCCTCCCCCGTCGGAGCCCCGGGCAGCGCGCCGGGGACGGCCCCGGCCGGTCCGCGCGGCAGCTCCGCCAGGACGGCGGCGGCCACCTGCTGGGCCGGCGCGGCGGCCGGGCCGGACAGGGACCCGGCCGGCAGGGTCAGGGGGGTGGACAGGTTCGCGTCGGCAACGCCCGGCAGGGCCGGCGCGAGGCTGCTCCGGGCCGCGCGCGCGGCCGCGGTGCCGGTCTCGGCGGACGCCGCCACCGGATCGACGCGCAGGATCGGAGAGGGTGTTGCGGGGGCCCGCTCGATCGCGCTCGGTCCCGCGCCGCCACGGACGGGATCGCGCGCGGGCATGACGGCGTCGCCCGAGAGCGATCCCGGCGCGCGCGCGGGGGCCGCCGCCGCGGTCGCGGAGACGAGGGCGCCCTGCGTCGGGGGCTGCGCCGGAAGGACGGGGGCGCCCGATGCGGGCAGGTTCGCCGGGCCGGTCGGCGGCGCGGCCGGGGTCGGGCCGACCGCAGCGGCGGCTTCGCCGGGAGCCAGGCCCCCCGCGGCGGCGGGCAAGCCCCCCGCGGCGGCGGGCAGGAGCGCCGCAGCATCGGGCAGGCCGGGCGCGCCCGGCGCCGGGACGGCCGCCCGCGATCCGCCGAGGAGGCTCGGAAGCACCGGCGCGAAGTGGGTCTCGCGCTGGAGCACGGCGATGCGGGTCCGCGCCTCGGCGCCCGCGGCCTGCGGCACGCGGCCGGCGGCGACCGGGTCCGTCGCAGCCAGCAGGTCCGCCCCCGGAAGCAGGTCCGCCCCGGCCAGCAGGTCCGTCCCGGCCGTCCCGGCCGGACCGTCCGGTCCGCCGGGCCGGGTCGCCGGGCCGCTGGCCACGGCCTGCCCCGGGGACTGGGCCGGCAAGGCGCGGGCCACCAGGGTCTCGAGGGTGATCGCCTGCGGCTTCGGCGCCGGGGCGCCGGCGGCGGGGGCGGCCGTCGGAACCACGAGGGCGAGCAGGGCCAGCGGATCGGTCTCCTCACCGGACGGGGCCGGGGCGGCCTCGTCGTCGCGGCGGCGGCCCGGCCGGTCGGCTTCCGGCGTGGGCGTCTCGTCCGCGTTGCGTCCTCCCCCGAGGGCGCCCAGCACGGCCCCGAAGGCATCGCGGGGCGCCTCCGGCGTCTCCGAGCCTGCGCCGCGGGGGCCGGGCGCGTCCGACAGGGCGCGGGGGCCGGGACTGGTGGCACCGAGGGTGTTCAACGCTCGCTCCTGCGCATGATCTCGTCGATGCGCCCGATGGCGTCCTGCGCCCGGGCAATGGATGGCGCGACCGGCAGGACGCGGGGACCCGTGGGGTCCGCCTGGACCGGGATCGGGGCGGGCGGCCCGGCCCGGATCTCCCGGGCGGTCGAGAGCGCGGCGTCCAAGAGGTCGCGGTCGGCGGAGTCCAGCACGGTGCGGTCGGTCATGCGCAGGGTCTCGACGGATTCGTCGAAGCGCCCCTCCACGACGAGGAGGGCCGCCGCGCGATAGAGGCGCGCGCGCACCGCCTCCGGCGAGCCGGGCTCCGCCAGGGTGACGCCGCGCTCGGCGGAGAACACCGCCGTGGTGGTCTTGCCCTGATCGAGGGCGGCCCGGGCGAGAAGGAGGTAGAGCTCGCGCCGCCCCTCGATCTCGATCTCGTCGAGCATGGCCTGGAGGCGGGCGAAGCGGACGTCGTCGCCGGCAAAGTCGAGTCGGGTGAGCGCGGCGGCGAAGCGCTGGCGGAAGTTGCCGGCATAGACCGAGTGGCGGAAGCGCCGCAGGTACTGCACCGCCAGGGTCTCGAATTTCGCCAGGTCGTTGGCCTGGGCCAGCACGAAGATCTCGCGGCGCAGCGCCCCCTCCTCCACCAGGGTGCCGGGGGCGAGCAGGCGCGCGAGGTCGAGGAGGCGGATCGACTGGGTGGGATCGTCGCGCACCACCAGGGCGGATTGCGCCAGGGCGAGCTGCGCGCCGAGACTCACCGGCACGACCAGCGGGTCGATCTTCACCAGGAGGGCGCGGGCCTCCTTCTCGCGTCCCTCGAGATAGGCGAGCGCGCCGAACACCACCGGCCGCTCGGCCTCCGGCACCTTGCCCGAGGCGACGAGGTGGCGCAGCAGCCCCGGGCCGCCGCCGCCGAGCCCGAAGGTCACCGCCGCGTGCACGCTGACGGGGTCGGCCCAGGTCTCGGGATCGAGGCCGAGCATGCGCGATTCGGCCAGGGACAGAAAGGCGCGCTGGCCCTGATGGGCCTGGGCCGAGCCCTGGGCGATCCGGTCCTGGAGCAGTTGCAGCGTGCGCACCAGCTCCACCGGAACCGGGCGCGGGGCCACGGGCAGGGGCTCGATCGGGGCGGCCGGGGCGGCGCCGTGATCGCTTCCGCCGTGATCCCCCGCGCCGTGGGAGTCCGCCCCCCAGGCGGCCGGGACGAAGCCCAGGCCGGCGAGCAGGACGCAGGCGATCCGCGCGCGGCGCATCCCGGCGGCCCGCATCACTCGGGCCGCGCCCGCAGCAGGATCTCGATGCGCCGGTTCTCGGCCGCCTTCGGATCGGCGGGGTTGCGCGGCTGACGGTCGGCATAGCCCTCGATGCGTTCCAGGCGTGCGTCGGGCACGCCGCCGCGCACGAGCATGTAGGAGGCCATCTGTGCCCGGGCCGAGGACAGCCGCCAGTTGTCGTAGACCTCCGAGCGGAAGGGGCGCGCATCGGTGTGGCCGCGCACGACGATCCGGCCGGGCCGGTCCTTGAGGATGCGGGCGACCTGCTCCAGGGCCCGCACCACCTTGGCCTGCGGCTCGGCCGAACCGACGCTGAACATCGCGAAGTTCACCTCGTCGGTGAGGCTGATGAGGATGCCCTCGCCGGTGCGGCGGACCTCCGTGCGGGGCGCCGGCGCGCCGCCCTGCATCGGCAGCACCTTGGCGATCTCGGCCCTGATCTCGGCCAGCGTCGCGGTCTCGGCGGCATCGGCCGCCTGCCGGGCCTCCTCGGCCGCCCGGGCCTCCGCGGACCTGGCTTCCGCGGCCGCCTTCTCGGCGGCCGACTTGGCCTCGGCCGCAGCCTTCGCGTCCTTGTTCGCGTCCTTGGGCGCCTCGGTCTTGGGCGCCTCAGTCTTAGGCGCCTCAGCCTTGGCCAGGAGCGCCATCACCCTGGCGTCCGTCTCGCCCGGCAGGGCCGAGGCGACCTTGATCGCGGCCGGCTTCGCCCCGGGGGCGGCCGCGCGCACGTCGGGGCGCGCCTCCTGCGGCAGGGGGGTCACCGTCCCGGTGGACCCGGCCTGCTCGGTGCGTGTCTTGGCGAGGGGCGCCACCTGCCAGTAGAGCGGATCGAAGGGATCGCGGGCGGCCTCGCCGCCCTTGATGCCGGGCTCGCCGGTCTCGGTCACGACCGCGTCGGCCGAGGCCGTCTCCGGGCCGGGCTCGAGCTCGGCGGCGAGCTTGGCCAGGACCGCGTAGGGGTCCTGGAACAGGGCCGCCTCGCGGGCGCGGCTGCCCGGCGGCCCGGAGGCGCTCTTGCCGTCGGTCTTGGCGTCCGACTTGGCGTCGGACTGGCCGCCCTTGCCGTCGGCGCTGCTGTCGCCGGTTCCGCCGTCGGGCTTGCCCTCCTCCGGCGTGGGCTCGCCGGGCTTGTTCTGGGGATCGCGCAGGCCCTTGCGATCGAAGCTCACGTCGGCGAGCTTCACCGGGTTGAAGTACTCGGCGATGGCCGACTTCGTCTCCTTGGTGGTGGAGCCGATCAGCCACAGCACCAGGAACAGCGCCATCATGGCGGTCATGAAGTCGGCGAGCGCGATCTTCCAGGCACCGCCGTGGTGACCGTCCTCGTGGTCGCCGTGGCGCCGGATGATGATGATCTCGTGGTGGCCCTCGTCCGCCATCGGGTCAGGCTCCCTGGACCGCGGCGGTCATGAGGCGGCCCCAGGCGCCGAGCTGGGTCTCGATCACGGTCTGGTCGGCCTGCACCGTGACGTCCACGGCCTCGGAGGGCTGGAACGCGAGGGTGGCCTCGAAGAGGCCGAGCTTGCCCGCCACCGCGTCGAGGAGGTCGGCCGGTCCGCTCACCCGCACGGGCGCGCGGGCCTCGCCGAGGATGCGGGCGAGGCTCTGGGCCAGCTCGTCGACGGCCTGGCGGCGCAGGGCCTCGGTGAGCACGGGCACGAGGAGATGCCCCACCCGGTCGGTGAGTCCGGCGCCGAGGGCCTGGAGCGCGTCGGCGAAGCCGGCCGCGAGGCGGTCGCCCTCTTCCACGCACCAGGCCTGGCGCGTCTCGGTGAGGCGGGCCGCGTGATCGGCCTGCAGGCAGGCGATCACCGAGGCGGACTCGGCGGCAGCTTCCGCCCGACCGAGTTCGCGTCCGCGCTCCAGGCCCCGGGCCTCGGCGGCGCGGAGCAGGGCCTCGCGGTCCTCGGGCGGTTCCACGGGCTTGCGCAGGAGGGCCGCGAGCCCTTCGGAGGGACGGGGCGCGGCGGTGTGGGGCGCGGGGGCGCCGCGCACCGGCACCACGGCGTCGGAGAAGTCGGGCAGGAGGCGGGCGATCGCGGGGGCCATCACGCGGCCTCACGCAGCAGCCAGCGCTTCAGGATCTCGGCGGCCTGCGCCTCGTCGGCCTCGATCATCTGCTCAAGTCTCTTCTGCGGCGAACGGTTCAGCTTCTCGGTGAGGTCCTCGATCATGCTGGCGACCGGGCTCTGGCCGGGGGCCGCGAGGCTCGCGACGGCGTCCGGATCGGCGCCGAGGGCGGCGTTGGGACCCGCGAGCGCCGCGTTCGGCGCGGCCGCCGCGAGGGCCTGGGCCTCCGCCGCCGCGGCCAGGGCGCGGGCCTCCTCCTGCTGGGCGGCCGGGATCTCCAGGATGGCCCGCATGGCGGGGCGCAGGCCGAACCAGATCAGCAGGCCGGCGACCAGCAGGATGGTGCCGGCGTTGATGAGGGTCGCCGACTGGCGCATCAGCACGTCGGTGAGGCTGAGGGGGGCCACCGGCTCCAGGGGCTGCCCGTCATTGACGAAGCCGACGGCGGCGACCTTGACGTTGTCGCCGCGCTCCTTGTTGAAGCCCGCGGCCGAGCCGACGAGTTGCTCGATCTCGGCGACCTGCGCGTCGATGGCGGCCTTGCTGGCATCCGGCCCGGCCAGGGCGGCGAGGCGGGCGCGGTTGACGAGGACCGCCACCGAGATGTGCTTGATGTTGTAGCCGTCGCTCACCGTCTGGATCGTCTTCGAGGAGATCTCGTAGTTCGTCAGATCCTCGCGCTTCTGCGTCTCGTTGCTGGCGGTGTCGCCGCCATCCGAGCGGGCGCGCTGGTCGGGCAGGTTCGCCTGCGCGGTGGTGGGCCGCTGGCCGGCGTTGCGGTTCTGCGAGTTCTCGGTCTCGCGCACGGCCCGGGTCGAGCGCTCGACGCGCTGGTCGGGATTGAAGATCGTCTCGTTCTGCACCGTCTTGTCGGTGTTCAGGCGCGCCGCGACGCTGACCTCGAAGTTGCCGACGCCGAGATAGGGGGTCAGCGTCCGGCGGATGTTGTCCTGGACCTCGTGGCCGATGGTCTTCTCCAGGGTCGCCATCTTGCCGGTGGGCACCGCGTTGGCATCGTCCCCGGAGAGCAGGAGCGAACCGTCCGAGCCGATCACGGTGACGCGGTCGGGCTTCATGCCGGGCACCGCGGAGGCGACGAGGTGACGGATCGACTGGGCGCCGCTGACGTCGTCGGCGGGCTCGGTCCGCACCACCACGGAGGCGGAGGGGGGCTGCTGGTCGCGGCGGAACGAGCCCCGGTCGGGCAGCACGATGTGGACCCGGGCGGCCTTCACGCCCTTCATGCCCTGGATGGTGCGGGCGATCTCGCCCTCCAGGGCGCGCACGCGGGTCACCTCCTGCATGAACGAGGTCATGCCCAGCGAGCCGAGGTCGTTGAACAGCTCGTAGCCGGACTTGGCGCTCTGCGGCAGGCCCTTCTCGGCGAGCAGCATCCGGGCCTGGGCGGTGTGGCCGTAGGCGACGAGCACCGCCGCGCCGTCGGCGCTGACGTCGAAGGGGATGTTGGCGTCCTTCAGGACGCTGCCGATGCGCCCGACATCCTCGCGGCTCAGGCCCGTATAGAGCGGCTCCTGGGCCGGGCGGCTCAGGTAATAGGCGCCGAGGCCGACGGCGAGGAACACGACCACGCCGATGAGCGACAGGGCGGCGATGCGCCGTCCGCCGAGGGCGAGGATGTTGTTCCAGAGCCGTTCGGCGTGCTGAAGACCGGACATTCGGTGGGCTGCTCCGCTTCGGATCCGCGATCCGATCCCGTCCTGTCGCCCGCCAGCCTTGCGCGGAGATTGCGTCGCGACGCGCCGGGCGGCCCGCGCCGCCGAAGCGCTAGAAGAACGACCGGACCAGGCCCCCCACCAGCATGTTCCAGCCGTCGATGAGGATGAAGAACAGCACCTTGAACGGCAGCGAGATCACCGTGGGCGGCAGCATCATCATGCCCATCGACATGACGATGGTGGAGACGATCATGTCGATCACCAGGAACGGCAGGGCGATCAGGAAGCCGATCTCGAAGCCGCGGCGCAGCTCCGAGATCATGAAGGCCGGGATCAGGATGCGCAGGTCGATCTTCTCCCCCCCCTCGGCCTTCGGGATGTTGCGGCTGGCCAGATCCGTGAAGGTCTGGAGGTCCTTCGGGCGGACATGCTGGGTCATGAACTCCCGGAACGGCTCGACGAGCTTCGGGATCGCCTCCACCTCGGAGATCCGGTTCTCCGTGAGCGGCTTCAGGCCCTCCTCCCAGGCCCGGTCGAAGGTCGGCGCCATGACGTAGAAGGTCATGAACAGCGACAGGCTGACGAGGAAGATGTTGGCCGGCGTGCTCTGGAGGCCGAGGCCCGAGCGCAGGAACGAGAACGCGATGGCGAACCGGGTGAAGCTCGTCACCATGACGAGGAGGCCGGGGGCCAGCGACAGCACGGTGAGCAGCGCCACGAGCTGCAGGATGCGCCCGCTCGCCGCCCCGTTCCCGGCCGGCAGCAGCGCATCGAGGGCGGGCAGGCCCGTGGCCGACTGGGCCAGCGCCGGCCCGGCGAGGGCGAGGCCGGCGCCGAGTCCGGCGGCGAGGGCGAGGCCGGCGGTGACGGATCTTGAGAGGGTCGACACGGTCATGGGCCCCTACTGCACCACCAGCATCTCGACGATCAGCTCGCGGACCTGCCCCTTCGTGCGCAGGGCCACCCGCTCGTTGAGGTCCTCGCGCAGGTGCAGGAGCCCGCTGGCACCCTCGATCTGCTTCAGGGAGACGGTGCGCAGGTAGGCGACGATGTCGGAGCGGATCTCGGCGAGCGCCACGTCCGGGTTCGGCACGGCGCCGGTCTTGAACACGACCGAGGATTCGAGGCGGACCCAGGCGTCGTTGGTGTCGGCGAGGTTGGTGACCACCGAGCCGACGCTGCGCAGGGCGAGGTCGCCGGTGTATTTCAGGACCTTGACCGCCTTGTCCTCCTCGTCCTTCTTCTTGCCGTCCACCGCCTTCTCGACGGTGGACAGGAGGTAGAGGCCGAGACCGCCGCCCGTGCCGATGGCGACGAGGCTGGTCAGGGCGAGGGCCAGGATCCAGCCCTTGCCGCCGCCCTTCTTCGCCGCCGTCTTGTCGTCCTTGGCCGCCATGGTTCCGCTCCCGCCCCCCAGGTCTCAGAACGGCGCCAGGGTCTCGAAGACCTGCTGGCCGAAGGTCGGCGCCTGCACCTCCGAGATGCGGCCGCGCCCGCCATAGGAGATGCGCGCCTCGGCGATCTTGTCGTAGTCGATGGTGTTCTTGCGCGAGATGTCCCGCGGCCGGACGATGCCCGCCACGGTCAGCACGCGGACCTCGTTGTTCACCCGCACCTCCTGCGAGCCGCTGATGACGACGTTGCCGTTGGGCATCTGCTCGGTGACGATGGCGGCGACCTGGAGGCGCAGCACCTCCGAGCGGTCGATGTTGCCGGCGCCCTTGGTCTCGGTGGAGGAGCGGATGCCGGCATCCGCGGTGGCCGTGTCCTTCAGGGCCGAGACGCCGTAGCCGAAATCGAAGCCGAGGCCCGACTTCTGGCTGCGCGAGCGGTCGCTCGAATTGCCGAACTGCGCCTTGTCGTCGATGAGGATCGAGACCGTGATCACGTCGCCGATGTTGCGGGCGCGCGGATCCTGGAACATCTCGGCGCTGCCCGGCGCCCAGGTCGAGTGGTAGGTCCGGCGCCCGAGGGAGCCGTAGGTGGTCGGCAAGGCCTCGCGCGGCGGCTGCAGGCCGGTGCCGATCGGCGTCAGCAGCGGCGCCTGGCCGATCCGGTCCACCGGCGTGTTGCAGGCGCCGAGGGCGGGCGCCGCCAGCACCAGGATCAGGCCGGCCCGGAACGTCTTGGGAAGCATCAGGATTTCTCGCTCGTGCGGGGCTTCTTGCCCGGCTCGGTCTTACCCGCGCCGGTCTTGCCCATCTCGGTCATCATGCGGGCCAGCTGCGCGGCGCGCGCGGCCTCCATCTCGCTCAGGATCGCGCTCGCGTTCCGGGCGTTGAGCTTGGTCAGGATCGCAGCGGCGCCCTCGTCGGGCATGTTGGCGAGCTGGAGCGCGGCGGCATCCGCCCGCATCTTGGTGTAGATCGCCACCACGCCCTCGTCGGCCTTGGCCAGGAAGGCGTCGCGGCGGGCGAGCCAGGTCTCGTACTCGGCGCGCTTGGCCTCCAGGGCGGCGATCCGCTCCTCGACCTGCCTCTCCAGGGTCGCCAGCTGCTCCTTCTGCCAGGCGAAGCGGGCGTCGGCGGCGGCGTCCGCGATGCTGGCGCAATAGGCCGGTGGCTTCGGCGCGGGCTTGACCGGCTCCGGCTCGGAGGCCCGGACCTCGGCGACCTGCGCCGGTTCGGCGGGCTTCACCTCGGACGCCTTGGCCTCGGACGCCTTGGCATCGGACCCCTTGGCCTCGATCGCCCCCGTGGTCTCGATCGGCTGGGACACCACCGTGACGGGCTCGGCCGGGCCGACCGGTGGGATGACGCCGGCGACGGGCTTGTCTGCCACGGGCTTGGCCGCGACGGCGAGGCGGGGCGCGGCCGGCTTCGCCGCGGCCTTCGGGAGCGGGCCCGGGTTCATCCCCGAGATCGCCGGTCGGCCGCCCTCGACGGCGCCGGCCGGGCCGAGGCCGAAGGCGGCGAGCGCCAGGACGCCGACGAACAGGAGGCCGACGAACAGCAGGACCCGCAGCGCCATCAGGGCGAGCCAGCGGGCGGGCCGGGTCAGGCCGGGCGGGCGCACGACGAGGCGGGCCGCCGCGCCCGGCAGGGGATGGCCGTTGGCCGCGCTCATTGCACCACGAGCTCCGCCTGAAGCGCCCCGGAGGTCTTCACCGCCTGGAGGATCGAGATGATGTCGCTGGGCTTGAGGCCGACGTTGTTGAGGCCGCGCACCAGGGTCTGGAGGTCCGAGCCGCCGATGATCGCCATCCGGCCGGACTGCTCGTTGACCGCCACCTCCGTGCGCGGCACCACCGCCGTCTGCCCGTTGGAGAACGGCGCCGGCTGCGAGACTTCGGGGGCCTCCGTCACCCGCACCGTGAGATTGCCGTGCGTCACCGCCACGGTGGAGATCTGGACGTTGCGGCCGATCACCACCGTGCCGGTGCGCTGGTCGACGACGACGCGGGCCGGGGTGTCGGGGTTGACGGTGAGGTCGCCGATCTCGGCCACGAACCGGGTCTGGGCGATGTTGCTCGGCCGCATCAAGGCGATGGCGCGCTGATCCCGCGGGGCCGCGACCCGGCGGTTGAAGCGCGCCAGCGCGTAGGCGTTGATGGCGTCGGCCACCATGGTGGCGGTCTTGAAGTCGGGGTTCTTCAGCTCGAACACGAGTTCCGGCAGGTCTCGGAAGGTGCCCGGCACCTCGCGCTCGATCAGGGCGCCGTTGGGGATGCGCCCGGCCGTCGGCACGCCCTGGGTCACCGTCTCGGCCTGGCCGCCGACGCTGAAGCCCGAGACCGCGAGGGGCCCCTGCGCGGCGGCGTAGGTCAGGCTGTCGCCGCCCATCAGCGGCGTCATCAGCAGGGTGCCGCCCTTGAGGGAAGTGGCGTCGCCCAGCGAGGTCACGGTGACGTCGATGCGCGAGCCGGTGCCGGTGTAGGGCGGCAGGTCGGCGGTCACCATCACGGCGGCGACGTTGCGGGTGCGCAGGCGGGCGTCGCGGACGTTGATGCCCATGCGATCGAGCATCGACTGCAGGGATTGCTCGGTGAACTGGGCGTTGCGCAGGGTGTCGCCGGTGCCCTGCAGGCCGGTGACGAGGCCGTAGCCCACGAGCTGGTTGTCGCGCACGCCCTTGAGGGTGGCGATGTCCTTGATCCGGGTGCCGGCCAGGGCGGGCGCGGGCAGGGCCAGGAGGAGGGCCGCGGCGAGAGCCGGGAGCTTGGTGAGGATTTTGGCCAGGAGGCGGCGCATCAATGGTCCCCGGTCCGGATTCGGCCGTCGGCCATCACGGTGCCGAGCACGATGCGGTTGGTGTCGGTGTTGCGCACGCGGATGACGTCGCCGAGGCCGCCGTTCTGGAGCGGCGCGCCGACGGCGGTGATGAGCAGGCCCTGCTCCTCGAACACGATCTGCGTCGGGGTGCCCCGGCTGACGAGGCGGGGATCGTCGATGGCGTTGACCGGCACCGGCTCGCCCGGGAGCAGCATCCGCTTGGCGACGCGCCCGGAGATCGCCAGGGCGGCGTCGACCACGGCGGTGCGGGCCTTGAAGCTTTCCGGATAGGCCTGCATCCGCAGCATCGACGGCTTGATGGTGTCGCCGGGATAGATCGTCACCGTCGGCACCGGCAGCATCAGGTCCTCGGCCGCGGCCGGCCCGGCCAGCAGCGCGAGCCCGACGGCGGCGAGGCGGCACCGGCTGCGCGGGGAAAGGCCCGGAAGGTGAATACCCATGACGTGGTCGCGCCCTTGGAGAATGCCCGAACGGGCGGCCACGGCCCCGGCGGAGAGCCGGTGCCGCCCGTCGCCGCCGCGCGGAGGTGGGGGTATGGGGCTCAGGCGGCGGCGCCGCCCGACGCGCTTAGCGGATGCCCTTGGAGATCGTGCCGGCCATCTCGTCGGCGGCCTGGATCACCTTCGAGTTCATCTCGAAGGCGCGCTGGGCCGTGATCATGTTGGTGATCTCCTTGACGGGATCGACGTTCGAGCTCTCTAGGTAGCCCTGCTGCAGCTTGCCGAAGCTCGGGTCGCCGGGCACGCCGGTGACGGGGGCACCGGAGGCCGCGGTCTCGCGGTAGAGGCCGTTGCCGAGGGGCTCCAGGCCGGCATCGTTGGCGAAGTTCGCCAGGGTGATCTGGCCCAGGTTCTGCGCCTGCACCTGCCCGTCCACCTTGGCGAAGACCTGGCCCGACTGGTTGATCACCACGTCGACGGCGCCGTTGGGGATGAGGACCGCCGGGTCGAGGGCGTAGCCCTCCAGGGTGACGATCTGGCCGGTGTTGTTGCGGTTGAAGGCCCCGGCGCGGGTGTAGTTGATCTCGCCGTTGGGGTTGGTGATCTGGAAGTAGCCCCGGCCGTTCACCGCGAGGTCGAGCTGGTTGGCGGTGTTGGCGAGCGGCCCCTGGCGGTGCAGGTTGCGGATGGCGGCGGTGCGCACGCCGAGGCCGAGCATCGCGCCCTCCGGCACCGGCTCCTGGCCGGCCTGGTTGGGCACGCCCTGCTGGCGCTCGGCCTGGTAGAGCAGGTCGGTGAACTCGGCCCGCGCCCCCTTGAACCCAGTGGTGTTCAGGTTGGCGATGTTGTTGGCGATGACCTCGAGGTTCATCTGCTGGGCGTTCATGCCCGTGGCCGCGATGGCGAGCGCTCTCATGGTGTCCCGGTCCCGTCGAAGCGTTTGGCAGGGTTGTCCACGCGATCCATCGTCAGATCGGCATGCGGCTGAGCTCGAGATAGGCGGCGACCACCTTGTCCCGGACGGCGATGGCGGTCTGCAGGCTCTGCTCGGCCGACATCACCGCCTCGACCACCTGCTGCGTCGAGGCCTTGCCCTGGATGCCCGAGATGGCGGTGGCCTCGCCGGTGCGCAGGGAGGTGCGCAGCCCCCCGGCGAGCTGCGCCATGACGTCCCCGAAATCGGTGGCGGGACCGGCCGTGGCGGCCGCCGGGATCACGGGGAAGCTCGTGCGCGCCAGCGGCGCGGCCGAGTCGGTGCGGGTGATGCCGGCGGCCCGGTCGAAGGCGGCGAGCGAGGTGAGGGCTTCGATCATCGCGGGTCTCAGGTTCTCAGGAGGTCGATGACGCTGGCGACCATGGCGCGGGCCTGCTTGATCACCTGGACGTTGGCTTCGTAGGAGCGGTTGGCCTCGCGGATGTCGGCCATCTCCACCAGCACGTTGACGTTGGGCATCTTCACGTTGCCCTCGGCATCGGCCGCCGGGTTGCCGGGGTCGCGCTCGATGCGGAACGGCGCGTCGTCGGTGCCGATCCGCCGCAGGGCCACGGTGGGGCCACCCGCGGCCCGGTCCAGGGCGGACCGGAAGGTCACGGTCTTGCGGGCATAGGGGTCCGCCCCGGGGCCATCGCCGACGGATTGCGCGTTGGCGACGTTCTCGGCGGCGATGCGCAGGCGCAGGGACTGCGCCTCCATGCCGGCGCTGGCGAGACGGGTGGAGGCGGCGAGGGGGTCGATCATCAGCTCTTCACCGCCGCCTTGAGCATCCGGTCGAAGGCCTTGACGATGCCCATGTTGAGGTTGTGCTCGCGGCTGACCTCGCCGGCCTTGAGCATCTCCTGCTCCAGGCTCACCGAGCTCGAGGTCGAGAGCGCGTCCCAGGCCTCGGCGGCCGAGACCGGCTTCGTCGGGATGCGGCCCTCGACGGAGGTGACGTGGGCGCTTTCCGTCAAGGCCATGCCGGCGGAGGCCGTGCGCGCCATCACCTCGGAGAACGGCACCACGTCGCGCGCCTTGTAGTCGGGCGTGTTGGCGTTCGCGACGTTGCTCGCGATGGTCGACTGACGCACCGCGAGGTAGCGCGCCTGCTGCGAGGCCAAGTCGAAGAGGTAGACGCCTGTCACGGCCGGCTCCGGTCCCGATCATTCATGACCGAAGCTTTAGGGAGCCTATCTTGTCCGAGGCTGACGGGGGCGGCGCGCGCCGGCCGCCGCTCAGCGCGCCTCCGCGTTCGCCTCGAGGTCCCGGCCGCGGGTCTCGGGCATGAGGAGAGCCGCGATCGTGCCCACGATGCTGAAGGCCACGAGGTAGTAGGCCGGGGCCAGCTTGTCGCCCGAGACGGCGATGAGCTTGTTCACGAGGTAGTTCGTGCTGCCCCCGAAGATCGAGACCGAGAAGGCGTACACGATGGAGAGGCCGGCGCTGCGCACCGCGCGCGGCAGGGCTTCGGGAATCGCCACGATGATTGCCGCCGCGTTGATGGAGGACAGGGCCGAGAGCAGGAAGGTCACGGCGTAGACCGACGGGCCGGTCGGGTCGCGCACGAGCCAGGCGAAGGCCGGCACGGTCAGCACCACGATGAGCGCGCGGGGCCAGATCATCACCGGGCGCCGGCCGAACCGGTCGGCCAGCCAGCCGCCGAGGAGCGGGAAGACGATGGAGGCGAGGCCGAGGGCGATCGGCACGGCGGTGGAGACCGTCTCGGTGAGCCCGAGGGTGGCCTGGGCGTAGACCGGCATGTTGGTGCCCACCGCGTTGGAGACGGTGGAGGCCGCGATGACGAGGAAGGTCAGGACCAGCATCCGGCCGTGCTCGCGCACCAGGCGCCGGACCACCGCGCGCGTGGACTCGGCCGCGGCCGGGTCGGCGCGCTCGCCGGCGGTCTCGGGCAGGTGGCTGCGGATAATCAGGCCGACGGGGACGACGCCGATGCCCAGCGCGAACATCACCCGCCAACCCCAGCTGGCCATGGCGTCGTCGCCGACCGCGTAGGTCAGGGCCGAGGCCACCAGGCCGGCGATCAGCGCGGCGCAGCCCTGGCTGGCGATCTGCCAGCTCGCCACGAAGCCGCGCTGCTGCCCCGGCGCGGCCTCCAGGAGGTAGGCGGTGGAGGGGCCGACCTCGCCCCCCAGCGCGAGCCCCTGGATGAGCCGGCCCACGATGACGATGACCTGCGACCAGCCCCCCAGGGTGGCGTAGCCGGGGGCGGCCGCCAGCATCACCATGCCGATGGCCATCAGCGCGATGGTGATCAGCATGGCGGGCTTGCGTCCCGCCCGGTCCGCGAAGGCCCCGATGAGGATGCCGCCGATGGGCCGCATGACGTAGCCGATGCCGAACAGGGCCAGGGAGGCGAGCAGGCTGTCGGTGGCGTTCTGCGAGGGGAAGAACGCTTCCCCGATGGGTTTGGCGAAGAAGGCGTAGATGGTGAAGTCGTAGAACTCGAGGGCGTTGCCGAGCACCACGGCGGCAACCGCCTTGCGTTCGAGGCGCGGGGGCCCCTCGGTGGTTCCGGTCGTGGGCATCGTCGTGTCCTCGTGGGTGTCCGCGGCCGGGCTCATGGCACCGGCACGTCCTGCGTCAGGGCATCGATGGAGAGCAGGTAGCCCAGCAGCGCCTCCTGGTCGGCGGGGCCGAAGCCGGCCGCGGCATCGACCCAGTAGGGGTGCCCCTCGCCCGTCACGCGCGCCGTGCGTGCGGTGGCGGAGGCGCGGTTGGCGGCCACGACCCGCCCGCGCAGGTCCCGGTCCACCAGGGCCCGCAGGCTGTTGCGCGGGTCCGGCGCGAGGCCGCTTTCCAGGGTGCCGGGCACGCCGAGCTGGCCGGCGGGGTCGGTCCCCACCGCCACGCCGCCATCGTGCAGGTAGGGCGCCGACCAGGCGAGGCCGACGAGGTTCGGGACCTTGTAGCCGCCCTCGGTGACGGCATGGGCCCAGCCGAGCCGGACCTGCTTCAGGGCCTCGCCCTCCAGGGGGATCGGCACGATCCTGGGATCGGCCGGCAGGGGGAACGGCGTGTCGGTCGCGAACATCGACGGCGGTGCGAGGTGCGCCTCCATCTTGGCCCCGGCGCGGGCCCGGGTCGGCTCGGTGCCGATCTCGCCCACGGGCACGATCCGGTTGTTGGTCAGCGCCGGGCCGGCATGGCAGCCGGCACAGCCGGCCCGCGCGAACACCGCGCGGCCGGCCTCGGCCCCAGCCTTCGGGGCGGCCGGCGGACGCAGGAGGTTCTGGAAGGCCGACATGGCGTTGTTGGCGAAGTTCGCCGGCTCCCCGGCCGCGGAGGCGAACAGCCCGTTGTCGGTCATGTAGTTGGTCGCCGGAAAGCTCGGCAGGACGGCGTAGCGGTTGAGGCCGGGCGAGCCCGGCGTCGGGTCGAAGGCGGCCAGGATCGCACTCGGCCGCGTGGCTTTCGTCGGGTCGTAGCGCAGGGCCGGGTTCACCGCCCCCTGGAACAGGATGCCGAGGTAGAGGTCCGGATCGAGGTCGAACAGCCAGGGCGCGGCGGCGGCGAGCTGGGTCGTGTCGGAATTGGCCGCGTGCACGTTGTTGTTCAGGGACGACAGCCCGTGGAAGGGCCCGACCGCCTCGCGCCCGCTCCAGCTGTAGGGCTCGCCGTAGGCCGAGAAGCTCGACGGGATCGAGGTCGGGTTCGTCACCCGGTCGGCGGAGGAATCGAAGCTGCCCAGCGGCCAGCTCGCGACCTCGACCTTGGCCGCCGCCTCCAGCTTGTCCCGGTCCGGCAGCACCGCGGTCCCTCCCCCGGCGGTCGCGACCGTGCGGGACGGATCGCCCGCGACGGCCGCGAGGTCGACGCTGCCGTGCATGAAGTAGGCGGAGGCGTTGGCCGAGAGGGCGAGGAGCAGCCCGGCATTGAGGTCGGCGTTCGGCGCCCCCTCCACGACCTTGCCGGATCGGGGATCGACCGCCGCGTGGCAGAGGGCGCAGGTGATGCCGAGGCGCAGGTGGCCCCGGTCGTAGAAGGTCTTCAGACCGATGATGCCGAAACCGCCCTTTTCGACGTCGAGGCCGGTCGAGACCAGGTCGCCCTTGCGCCACTGGCGTTCGCCGATCCGCACGTCCTGGGCGACGCGGACCTGGAGGTTGTGGGTGGCCGTCCCGCCCAGCAGCAGCACGGCGCGGGCGACCTCGTAGGGCGTCAGGGCGCCGTCGAGCATCCCCATCACGTCGGTGAGGAAAACCTCGTTCCCGAAGGTCTCGGTGTAGAAGGCCTCCCGCCCGCGCGCGATGACGGCTTCGTCGATGGCGAAGGCGCCGGCCTCGGGCGACAGGGTGCGACGCCCCGCCTCGGTGGTGCGCAGGGTCGCGGCCTCCTCCCGGCCGATGCGGCGCCCGAGCACGTCGTAGGCCGTCGAGATCGGGTAGCGGTCGGGGTTCGCGAGGGCCTCCCGCGACGGCGTCGGCGCGTAGCTGAAGCGGCCGAAGCCGGCGAGGCCGGCCCCGGCGGCGAGGAGGACGAAGGAGCCGACGAGAAGGGAACGGGAACGCATGCCGAGGGGGTGTCTCCGGCCTGCAGGGGCCGGCGGACAACGAGTGCCGACGGCCAAGGTTCGATGACGGATGCGCGAGGGGCCGCGCCGCGCCGATCGGGTCTGCGGGACCGCACGGGGTCCGGCCCCTCGGAACCGGCGATCCCTGCGGGCGCTTGCTCCCCCGGGCGGGCCATCCGTCCGGTCGGGAGGACAGCCATGTCGCATGACACCGAAACGCATCAAGCCCTGCTCAGCGCCCTCAAGGCCGCCCAGGGTCGGTCCGACGGCGCCTTCGAGAAGGCCGTCACGGACGCCTTCGCGCATGTTTTCGAGCATCTCGAGCGCCTGAACGCCGTCAGCGGGCCGGACGAGGACCGGCCCCTGCACCCCGGCGAGTCGCCGACCCTGCGCTGAGTCCGCCCCGCGACGGATCCGGCGCCGGGGCGAGACCGGGCCGGCGACGCCTCGGGCCCCCTGCGGCGGGCGCGGAGCTAACCGCGCCCCGACGACCCCCGGACCACCAGCCGGCCGCTGAGGGTGACCTTGCGGACGGCCTCGCCCGGCGCCTTCAGCCGGTCGAACAGCAGGGCCATCGCCTGGGCGCCGATCTGCGCCACCGGCTGCTCGATCACCGTGAGACCGGGCTCCACCAGGTCGGTCCAGGGGTCGTTGTCGAAGCCCGCGAGGCCGAGCTGGTCCGGGACCGCGAGGGCGAGCGTGCGCGCGGCGCGCACCGCGCCCATCAGCGTCAGGCCGTTCGACAGGATCAGCGCGTCGGGCCGGTCCGGCTCGGCCAGCCAGCGGGTGAGCGTGGCCTCGGCCGCCTCCGCGGTGGGCGGCGCCACGCGGGCCAGGGGCTCGGCGCCGCGATGCCGGAGCGCCGCCTCGTAGGCGGCCTGCCGCTCCTGCGCGGTGGAACTGGTCGAGCCGAACAGCCCCCCGATCCGGCGATAGCCGCGCTCCCAGAGATGATCGACCAGGGCGCCGGTGGCCGCCGCGTTGTCGAGGACGACGCTGTCGTAGGTCCCCGCCGGGCCGGTGCGGTCGATGAAGACCACCGGCACGTCGAGGCTGTCGGCCTTGAGCGATTCCGCCGTTCCGCGCGTGGGCGCGAAGATCACGCCGGTGACGCGCTCCTCCTCCATCAGCCGGAGGTACAGGCGCTCGCGCTCCGGATCCTCGTCGGTGTTGCACAGGATCACCCGCATGCCGGCGGCGTAGGCCGCGTCCTCCACCGCCCGGCTCACCGCCGTGAAGAACGGATTGCGGATATCGGCGACGATCAAGCCGATGGTCTGCGTCGATTGCGAGCGCAGGCGGCGCGCGGACAGATTCGGGCGATATCCGGTCGCCCGAACCGCTGCCTCGACCTGCTGGCGCAGGACGTCGCTGACCGGCCCTCGACCGAGAGCTCGGGAGACCGTGGCCGTCGAGACACCGGCGGCGCGCGCCACGTCACGAATACTGGCACTCATCTGGCGGAGAACGTTTTCAGCGTCATGACGTCGTTCTGGCATCCCGTCCCACCATCGGCAAGCGGCGATACGGCATTATTGCGCCGAATCGCGTTGACACTGATTGTGAAAACGTTTTCATAGTGCCAACGAGCATTTCAACAACCGTTTTTCCGGGAGGAGCACGCCATGCTCGCGCCGACGCCGATCCTACCTCCGCGCCTGCTGATCCAGCTGGGCGCGGCCCCGGCCAGCAAGGAAGCGGCGATCCGCGCGGCGGCCCAGCTCCTCGTCGCGTCCGGCTGCATCGATGCGCCCTACGAGGCCAGCATGCTGCGGCGCGAGGGCGTAGCGAACACCTATCTGGGCCACGGCGTGGTCATCCCGCACGGCATGGTCGACGACCGTCACCACGTCCGCGCCAGCGGGCTGGCGGTCCTGCAGGTTCCGGGCGGGATCGAATGGCACGACGGCCAGGTCGCCCACCTGGTGGTCGCCATCGCGGCGCAGTCGGACACCCACATCACCATCCTGCGCCGCCTCACCCGGCTCATCCAGGACGAGGCGTGCCTCGCCGCCCTGCGCACCACCACCCGCAAGGAGGAGATCGCCGCGGCCCTCACCGAGGACGCGCCCGCCCCCGGCGCGGCCGGCCCGGCCGGCGACCTCAGGCAGCGCTTCGACTGGACCGTCGACTATCCCACCGGCCTCCACGCCCGCCCGGCCGCCCACTGGGTCGAGACGGCCCGCACCTGTCCCGCCCGGATCCAGGTACGCCACGGCGCCGAGGTGGCCGACGCCAAGAACCTGATCGCCCTGCTCCAGCTCGGCCTGCGCTGCGGCGACGGGGTGACGATCTCGGCGGAGGGCGACGACGAGGCCGGCGCCCTCGCCCGGATCTGCGCGGCGGTGACGGGCCTGAGCGCGGGGGAGAAGGCCGCCGCCAAGGCCGCGGCGGACGCCGCCGCCCGGGCGGCCGGCCCGGTGGCCGGCTGGAATCCCGCCGATGCGCCGCGGGTGCTGGCGGGCCTCGGCGCGAGCCCCGGCCTCACCATCGGCCCCATCCACGTGCTGAGCCAGACGGAGGTCACGGTCCGGGACGAGCCCGAGCCCCTGACCTCCGGCGGCGACCGCCTGCACGCCGCCCTCGCCGCCACCGAGGGCCAGCTCCGGGCGCTGGCGGACGACACCGAACGCCGCCTCGGCAAGACCGATGCGGGCATCTTCCGGGCCCAGGGCGAGCTCATCGCGGACACGGACCTGATCACCCTGGCCTGCCAGCTGATGGTGGAGGGCCACGGGGTCGCCTTCGCCTGGAACCAGGCGGTGGAGCGGATGGCCGGCCGGCTCTCGGCCCTGGGCAATCCCGTGCTGGCCGCCCGCGCGGCGGACCTGCGCGACGTCGGCCGGCGGGTGCTGGCGCAGATCGACCCGTCGCTCAAGAGCGGCCACGACCTGCCGGACGTACCCTGCATCCTCATCGCCCCCGATCTCGCCCCGTCCGACACCGCGGGCCTCGATCCCACCCGGGTGATCGGCCTCGCCACGGCCCAGGGCGGCCCGACCTCGCACACCGCGATCCTCGCCCGCACCCTCGGCATTCCCGCCCTGGTGGCGGGCGGCGCCACCCTGCTCGCCCTGGAGAACCACACCCCCGCGATCCTCGACGGCGGCACCGGCCGGCTCTACCTCGATCCGAGCGCCGCCGACCTCGCCTCCGCCCGGGACTGGAGCGCGCGCCAGCGCGCCAAGGCCGAGGAGGAGGCCCGCGCGCGCGCTCTGCCCGCCCGCACCCGGGACGGGCACGCGGTCGCCATCGGGGCCAACGTCAACAATCCCGAGCAGGTGCCCTTCGCCCTGGACCAGGGCGCGGAGGGCGTGGGCCTGATGCGCACCGAGTTCCTGTTCCTCGAGCGTGGCGACACGCCCACCGAGGACGACCAGTACGCCACCTACCGGGCGATGCTGGACGCCCTCGCCGGCCGTCCCCTCATCGTGCGCGCCCTCGACATCGGCGGCGACAAGCAGGTGGCCCACCTGCACCTGCCCCGGGAGGAGAACCCCTTCCTGGGCGTGCGCGGCGCCCGGCTGCTCCTGCGCCGGCCCGACCTGATGGAGCCGCAGCTGCGGGCCCTCTACCGGGCGGCGAGGGATGGAATTCCCGCCGATGCGGCCACCGGCAAGGAGGCCCCCCTGTCGATCATGTTCCCGATGATCACCTCGGTGCCGGAGGTGCTCGCGCTCCGGGCCCATTGCGACCGCATCCGGGCCGAACTCGACGCGCCGGAACTGCCGCTCGGCATCATGATCGAGGTGCCGGCCGCCGCGATCCAGGCCGACGCCCTGGCCCGGCACTGCGATTTCTTCTCGATCGGCACCAACGACCTGACGCAGTACGCCCTGGCCATCGACCGCCAGAACACCGAACTCGCGCCGGAGGCCGATTCCCTGCATCCGGCGGTGCTGCGCCTGATCCACCTGACCTGCGAGGGCGCCGCCCGGCACAAGCGTTGGGTCGGCGTCTGCGGCGGCATCGCCGGCGATCCGTTCGGCGCCTGCCTGCTCGCCGGCCTCGGGGTCGACGAATTGTCGATGACCCCGCGCGACGTGGCCTCCGTGAAGGCGCGCCTGCGGGCGAGCGAGATGGGCGCCCTGCGGGCCCTGGCCGCCCGGGCCTGCGCCCAGGAGGACGCGGCCGCGGTCCGGGCCCTGGCCGTCCTCCTCGACGGAGAGCCCGCATGACCCGCGTGGTCACCCTCACCCTCAACCCGGCCCTCGACCGGACCGTGATCCTCGACGTCCTCCGGCCCGGCCACGTCCACCGGGCGCGCAGCACCCGCTCGGATGCGGGCGGCAAGGGCGTCAACGTCGCCGCCTGCCTCGCCGACTGGGGCGTGCCGGTGGCCGCCGCCGGCCTGCTCGGCCAGGACAATGCCGGGCCGTTCGAGGCCCTGCTCGCGGCCAAGGGCATCGCGGATCGCTTCGTCCGGATCCCGGGCGAGACCCGGACCAACCTGAAGCTGGTCGACGGCACCGGCGGCGACACCACCGATATCAACCTGCCGGGGCTCGCCGTCGAGGCCGGCAGCCTCGCCGCCGTCCGGGCGATGCTGCGCGAGGCCGTGGAGCCCGGCACCCTGGTGGTGCTGGCCGGCAGCCTGCCGGGCGGCGTGGCCGCGCCGATCTACGCGGAGATCGCCGCCGAGCTGCGGCCGCTGGGCGCCCGCCTCGTCCTCGACGCGTCCGGCCCCGCCCTGGCGGCGGCCCTGGCCGCCCCGGCCGCGGCCCTGCCCTTCGCAGTCAAGCCCAACCGGCACGAGCTCGAGGAGTGGGCCGGGCGGTCCCTGCCGGATCGGGCCGACGTGGTGGCGGCGGCCCGGGGTCTGGTGGCCCGCGGCATCCCCCTGGTGGTGGTCTCGCTCGGTGCCGAGGGGGCGCTGTTCGCCAGCGCCGACGGCACGGACCTGGCCCATCCGCCCGCGACCCGGGTGACCAGCACGGTGGGCGCGGGCGACGCCCTCGTGGCCGGCCTCGTGGCGGGCCTGCAGGCGGGCCTGGACCGGACCGCCACCGCCCGGCTCGCCCTGGCCTTCGCGGCCGGCAAGCTCGGGCTTGCGGGCGCCAACCTGCCCGCCCGCGACACGGTCCTGGCCCTCGCCGCGGCGGTACGGGTGGAGCCCCTCACGGCCTCGGCCTGAGGCACGGACCTTCGACGCAGCACGACGACGCACCGGCGGGCCGGGACGCGCCGCAAGGTGAGGAAACCATGGGGAGGAAGCCATGACGCAGGTGCTCGCAGTGGTGGGCGGTGGGGATCTCGGCCTGCACGCGGTGCTGGCCGGCGAGGCCCTGCGCGAGGCGGCGGGCCGGCGCAACCAGCCCCTGGACCTGGAACTGCGCGGCAAGGGCGTGCCCGGCACCGCCCTGAGCGCCGGCGCCATCGCCCGGGCCGACGCGGTGCTGCTGGTGGGCGAGGGCGACCTCGACGAGGGGCGCTTCGGGGCCATGCGCCGGGCCCGGATCCGCATCGAGGACGTGCTCACCGACGCCCACGCGGTGCTCGACCGGTTCCTCGGGGGCACGGGCGAGACGGGTGCGGCGACGGACGCGCCCCCGAACGGGCGCCGGCGGATCGTCGCCATCACCTCCTGCCCCACCGGCATCGCCCATACCTTCATGGCGGCCGAGGGCATCCAGGCGGCGGCCGAGGCCCTCGGCTACGCCGTCCGGGTCGAGACGCAGGGGTCGGTGGGCGCCCGCGACGCCCTGACCGCCGAGGAGATCGCGGCGGCCGACCTCGTGCTGATCGCCGCCGATACCGGGGTCGACCGGACGCGCTTCGCCGGCAAGCGGCTCTACGCCACCAACACCAAGGCGGCGATCCGCGACGGCAAGGGCTTGCTGGCCACGGCCTTCGCCGAGGCGCAGCGCCAGCCCGACGCGGGGACCACCGCGGCGGACGGGTCGGCCCGTCCGGCGGCGGCGGAGGAGAAGAAGGCGGGCGCCTACAAGCACCTGATGACCGGCGTCTCGTTCATGCTGCCCTTCGTGGTGGCGGGCGGCCTGCTCATCGCCCTGGCCTTCGCCGTCGGCGGCATCGACGCGATGAAGCCCGACCACGCCGGCACCCTGGGCTTCGCCCTGGGGGAGATCGGCGCCAAGGCGGCCTTCGCGCTCATCGTTCCGGTGCTGGCCGGCTACATCGCCTTCTCCATTGCCGACCGGCCCGGCATCGCGCCGGGGATGATCGGCGGCATGCTCGCCGCCAACCTGCAGGCCGGCTTCCTCGGCGGCATCGCGGCGGGCTTCATCGCCGGCACCACCACCGCCTTCCTCAACCGGCACATCCGCCTGCACCGGAACCTGGAGGGCCTGAAGCCAGTCCTGATCCTGCCGCTGCTGGCCAGCGCCGTCACCGGCCTGCTCATGGTCTACGTCGTCGGCGTGCCCGTGGCGGCCATCCTGGCGGCGCTCACGGACTGGCTGCGCAGCATGCAGGGGGCGAGCGCCGTCGTGCTCGGTCTGGTGCTCGGCGGCATGATGGCGGTGGATATGGGCGGCCCGGTCAACAAGGCCGCCTATGCCTCCGCCGCCGCGCTGATCGCATCGGGCATCACCGCGCCCATGGCCGCCGTGATGATCGGCGGGATGACGCCCCCCCTGGGGATCGCGCTCGCCACCCGCCTGTTCCCCGGACGCTTCTCGCAGGCCGAGCGCGAAGCCGGCGGCGCGGCCGCGGTGCTCGGCGCCGCCTTCATCACCGAGGGGGCGATTCCCTTCGCGGCGGCCGATCCCCTGCGGGTGATCCCCGCGATGGTGGCGGGCTCGGCGCTGGCCGGCGCCGTGGCGCTCAGCCTCGGGGTCGAACTGAAGGTGCCCCATGGCGGCCTCTTCGTCCTGCCGATCCCCAACGCGGTGACCAACGTCCCCGGCGCCCTGATCGCCCTGGTGGTCGGCACCCTCGTCACCGGGCTGCTCGTCGGCCTGCTCAAGACGCGCGCCGCATGAGCCCGGCCGTCCCCCCTCCGTGGGGGAGGAACCCGCGCCGGGGCTGCGAACGATCGGACTACGACCACCCAACCCGGCACCAAGACCGGCCACGCGAACACCACGGACCATGAGGGGACGACAGATGGGCACGGGATTGAAGACGGCTGCCATCGGCCTGGGACTGGTAACGCTGACGCTCGGACCGCAGGCACAGGCGCAGGATGCGGCCGCCGCCGGGTTCGGCGTTCCCGACACGGCTCAGCGCCCGGCGCTGCGCTCTCCGGGCCGATTGCCGCCCCGTCCCGACGGCCAGGACATCACCGGAGCGCAGAGCGCGGCCGGGGCGGCGGACACCCTGGGCCAGAGCGCGACGCCCGCCACCCTGCCCACCGGCGTGTTCGATCTCGGCCACGGCCTCACCCTCAGCGCCAACTACACCGGCCAGGCCGCCGCCAATCCCGTCGGCGGCATCCGCCAGGGCCGCGCCTATGCCGGGCAGCTGTTCTTCGGCATCGATGCCGACCTCGACCGCATCGCCGGCCTCGCCGGAGGCGCCCTCCACGTCGCCGTCACCAACCGCCACGGCGACAACCTCGCGGGCGACTTCATCGGCAACAACACCTCCGTCCAGGAGATCTACGGCGGCGGCCAGACCACCCGCCTCACCCTGCTCAGCTACGAGCAGAAGCTCCTCGACGACCGCCTAGTGGTCGAGTTCGGCCGCCTCGTGGCCAACATCGCCTTCCTCAACTCGCCGCTCTACTGCAACTTCCAGTCCAATTCCGCCTGCGGAAACCCGACCTTCGTCTTCAAGACCTCGAACTTCACCTTCTGGCCCGTCTCCAGCTGGGGCGCCCACGCCAAGGCCTGGCTCACCGACCGGGTCTTCGTCCATGCGGGCGTCTACGAGGTCAATCCCCGCCACCAGCAGCCCGGCGACAACGGCCTCGACCTCTCCACCCGCGGCGCCACCGGCGCGGTCCTGCCGTTCGAGCTCGGCTACTCCACCTCCTTCGCCAACGACCCCCTGCCCCGCAACTACGGCATCGGCGGATGGTACGACGCCTCCGACTACGCCGACCCCGTGCGCGACATCACCGGCCAGCGCGCCGTCCTCACCGGCCTCGCCCCCGCCACCCGCTTCGGACGCTCGGGCGTCTATGCGCGCTTCGACCAGATGGTCTGGCGCCCCGATCCCGGCGCCGTCCAGGGCCTGACCCTGTTCGGCGTGGCCATGGCGGGCACCTACGGGCGCCTCGTCGAGGACTACTTCCTCGAGATCGGCGCCCTCCAGACCGGCACCTTCGCGGGCCGGCCCTTCGACACCCTGGGCTTCGTCGTCAACACCCAGCGCTTTTCGCCCCTGGCCCTGTCCAACATCGCCGCCGTCCAGGGCACCCTCGGCCTCGACCGCGCCCTGCCCCGCCAGCAGATCATGATGGAGCTCAACTACGGCATCCAGGTCACCCCCGCCGTCCGCCTCACCCCCAACCTCCAGTACATCATCAACCCCGACCAGACCCGCTTCCCCGCCTACCCAAAGAACATCCCCGATGCCCTCGTCGTCGGCGCCAAGCTCTCCGTCGACCTCTTCACCCTCGCGGGCCTCGCCACAGGACCCGGGGCGTACTGACGCGGCGGCTCCGGGGATCGGGTCCCGTGGGTCTGCGCATCGCCTGCGGCGGCCGGGACCTTCTCAGGCCCGCTCCGCCGAAGGCTCCGGCATGCGCGTGAGGAGGAGCGCCGAACCGATGCCGATGGCCGCCGAGACGAGGAACGCCGCCGTGAAGCCGCTCCAATCGACGATGCTCCCGGCCAGCACGTTCGAGAGGGCGATGGCGACGCCCTGGACCGTGGCGATCACCCCCGAGGCGAGGTTGTAGCGGGCCTTGTCCTCCATGAGGTCGGCGATCACCAGGGGCTTGATGGCGCTGTAGAGGCCGGTGCTGACGCCCTCCAGGCCCTGCACCGCGAAGAGCCAGATCGCGTCGTCCGACAGGGTGTAGAGCAGCGCGCGCACCGGCAGCATCGCGAAGGCGAACAGGAGGATCGGTTTCCGGCCCCAGCCGTCGGCGAAGCGCCCGACCAGGATGGCCATGGGCAGCATCACCGCCTGCGCCGCCACGATGGTCGTCGAGGTGATGGCGGCCGACCAGGTCTCGTGGGCCAGGGAGATCTTCTGCGCGACCAGGGAAGCCATCGGCCCGTTGGCGAGCTGGAACAGGAAGATCGCGGCGGCGAAGACGAGGAGCGGGCGATTGCCGAGGAGCACCTTGAAGGCGGCCCCCGAGCGCGGCTTCGGCTTCACCCCCTCGGCGAGCTCCCGCCCGACGATGTCCCGGGGAATTGACAGGACCGCCGCGGCGGCCGCGAACGACAGGGCCGGCACGAGGAAGAACACCGCCCGGTCGGGAAAGCCGTAACCGACCAGCGCGATCAGGACGGCGATGACGACGTTGCCGGCCCGGTACCAGGCGCTGTTGCGGCCCATCCGGCGCGACAGGCGCGCCTTCGGGAAGATGCCGAGGGTGAGGCCCGCGATGGTCGGGGTGAAGCTGCTGCCCGCCGCGGTCAGGACCGTGAAGGCGAGGAGCACCGGCCAGAATTGCGGCCAGAGCGCAATGACCACCGCCCCGGCGGAGGCCGCCATCAGAGCGGCCACGATGGCCCAGCGCTTGTCGCGCGCGCGGTCGATGACGGCCCCGAGGGGGGCCTGCAGGCCGACGCCGACGAGCCCCGCCAGGGTCGTCACGAGGCCGACCGTGGTCGCGCTCCATTCGCGGTGCACCAGCAGGAAGACGTTGAGATAGGGCCGCAGCCCGCCATTCACGTCGACCAGGGTGAGGTTGAGCAGGTCGAACTTGCGCGGATGCAGGTCCTTCGCGGTGCCCGCCTCGTCTTGTCCCTCATCTTGGCCGCCGTCTTGTTCCGCCCTGTGCGCCATCGCTCTGTGTTGCCCGTTCCGGTCCCGCTGTGACCGGATGTGACGTCCCGGCGGTCGTTGTGTTCCCGGGCGGGCGGCATCGGGAGAACGACGAGGGGGTCGGGCATGGTCGCCCCCAGGCGCGCATGGCGCGACCCGCCACGGCGGAGGCCGGGCGGGTCGGTGTGAGATCTTGTCGGTCGGGAACGGCTC
>NZ_LMML01000009.1:0-90924 GCF_001422215.1 Methylobacterium sp. Leaf89
AGGATCCGCAAGAGCAAAATCGCCGCCCACGCTTCTCTTTCTCAGATTCACTTGTCAAAGAACATTGTACCGAACACGAACCGTTCGGTCCCAATGCCGCTACAGACAAAAACAGTTGGTCATCCAGCTCTTCGCCGGATCCCCATCCGATAGTCTCTGCAGAAGCGTCGGTGCGCCGCCAAACCCGTTGGCCGGCGCCGATGAGCCGGGGTATACGGGCGCCGGCCGGGGCCGTCAACACCCAACATCACATTTTTACGACGCCCATGCGCAAGGCGCCCCAGCGACCGCCGGGTTGGGCGCGCAGGGCCCCCATGCGTCGCCCCCACCCCTATCCGGCGGCACTCTCTCACGGTGCCGATCGGCGGGGGAGGGGCGGTCTTGGCCTGTCCACGGCGGATTGTGCCACCGCGGCCCCGATCGGCCCGAATCTCGGGGGAGGGCGCATTCACCGCATCTTCACACGATTGCCACATGCCTATGGAATGCGCCGCGGCCGCGTCGCGGGGCGTCTTCGCTCCGACCTCGCAACGCGCTCCGCTTCGGTATCAGACTTAATCCCGACTGATTACGGGTGCGCACGAGGGGGCATCAGCGCGCGGAGACACTTGCAACGACTAAGTGGCTCGCTCAAAATACAGTTGTGGAGAGGGGCGGGCCGCACCGGTCTCGCCGGGAAGGAAGCAGATTGTGACGCAGGCCCGGGATTCCGCCGAGCTGGCCTCGGCACTGGCGCAGTGCCGGACGGCCTTCATCGGCGTGGCCGCCATGAGCGGGCTCGTGAACGTGCTCTATCTCACCGGCTCGTTCTTCATGCTCGAGGTCTACGACCGGGTGATCCCGAGCCGGTCGGTACCGACCCTGATCGGCCTCTGCATCCTGGCCTTCGTGCTCTACATCTTCCAGGGACTGCTCGAAGCCCTGCGCTCGCGCATCCTGGCCCGCATCGGTGCCGCCCTGGACGAATCCCTGAGCGGGCGAGTCTTCGACATCGTGGTGCGCGCGCCCCTGAAGGGGGCCGCCCCCGGCGACGGCCTCCTGCCCCTGCGCGACCTCGACCAGCTGCGCGCCTTCCTCGGCGGCTCGGGCCCCTCCGCCTTCTTCGATCTCCCCTGGATGCCGATCTATCTGCTGATCTGCTTCCTGTTCCATCCCCTGATCGGCGTCGCCGCCCTCGTGGGCGCGGCCGTCCTCGCCACCCTCGGCCTTCTCACCGACCGAGCGACCCGGCATCCGGCCCAGACCGCCACCGCCCACGGCCTGCGTCGGAACGGCCTGGCCGAGGCCGGCCGCCGCAACGCCGAGGTCTTGGCCGCCATGGGCATGCAGGGGCGCTTCGGCACCCGCTGGGCCCTGGCCAACCGCGACTACATGCAGTCCCAGCAGCGCGCCTCCGACATCGCCGGCGGCTACGGCGCCGGCTCCAAGGTGTTCCGCACCGCCCTGCAGTCCGGGGTGCTGGCGCTGGGCGCCTACCTCGTGATCAACGGTCTGGCCTCCGCCGGCATCATCATCGCCTCCTCGATCCTGGTGGCCCGGGCCCTGGCCCCGGCGGAGCTCGCCATCGCCAACTGGAAGAGCTTCGTCCAGGCCCGCCAGTCCTGGGCCCGCCTCTCCGAGCTCTTCGCCCGCATGCCCGCCGGCGCGCAGCCGCACGCGCTCCCGGCGCCATCCCGCGCGCTTCAGGTCGAGAGCGTCAGCGTCGCCCCGCCCGGAACTCCCCGCCTCGTGGTCCAGGACGTCAGCTTCGCCCTCCAGGCCGGCCAGGGCCTCGGCGTCATCGGCCCCTCGGCCTCGGGCAAGTCGAGCCTGGTGCGCGCCCTCGTCGGGGTCTGGCCGGCCGTGCGCGGGAAGGTGCGCCTCGACGGCGCCGCCCTCGACCAATGGTCGGCCGACGATCTCGGCCCCCATATCGGCTTCCTGCCCCAGGAGGTGGAGCTGTTCGCCGGCACGGTGGCGGAGAACATCGCCCGCTTCGATCCGCAGGCCCCCTCCGACGCCGTGATCGCGGCCGCCCGCGCGGCCGGCGTGCACGAGCTGATCCTGCGCCTGTCGGAGGGCTACGACACCCGCATCGGCGAGGGCGGTGCAGGCCTTTCCGCCGGCCAGCGCCAGCGCGTCGGCCTGGCCCGGGCCCTCTACGGCGATCCCTTCCTGGTCATCCTCGACGAGCCCAACGCCAATCTCGACGCGGAGGGCGAGAACGCCCTGACCCAGGCGATCATCGGGGTGCGCCGCCGCGGCGGCATCTGCATCGTCATCGCCCACCGGCCGTCCGCCCTCGGCGCGGTCGACCTCATCCTGATGATGGCGGAGGGCCGGGCCCAGGCCTTCGGGCCGAAGGACGAGGTCCTCAAGCGCGTGCTGCGTCCGGCCTCGGTCCCCGTGGAGGCCCGCCCCGTGGACACGCAGGCCGGCCCCGGCGCCCTGCAGGAGAGTGCATGATGTCCGTCGCCCTCAGCCCCGTCGACCTGCATCCCGCCCTCACGGCCCCGCGTCCCACCGCGCAGGGCTCGATCCGCCGCCACCTCGCCCTCGGCCTCGCCCTGGGCGCGGTGCTGGTGGTGGGCGTGGGCGGCTGGGCCACCTTCACCCAGATCTCTGGCGCCGTGATCGCGCCGGGCCAGCTCGTGGTCGAAACCGACGTGAAGAAGGTGCAGCACCCCACCGGCGGCGTCGTCGGCGAGCTGCGGGTCCACGACGGCATGCGCGTCAAGGCCGGCGACATCCTGATCCGTCTCGACGAGACCCAGACCCGGGCCAACCTCGACATCATCCTGAAGGCCCTCGACGAGCTCTCCGCCCGGCGCGCCCGCGACGAGGCCGAGCGCGACGGCGCCGCCACCATCGCCTTCCCGCCCGAGTTGCTGGCCCGCAAGGACAGCGATCCCTCGGTGGCCCACCTGATCGAGGGCGAGACCCGGCTGTTCAGGTCCCGCGTGGCCGGCCGCGAGGGCCAGAAGGCGCAGCTGCGCGAGCGCGTCCAGCAGCTGCGCGAGGAGATCAAGGGCCTGACCGAGCAGGTCGCGGCCAAGGCCCGCGAGGTCGGCTTCATCACCGGCGAGTTGCAGGGCGTGCGGGAGCTCTACGCCAAGAACCTGGTGCCCCTGGCCCGGGTCAACGCCCTCGAGCGCGACGCCGCGCGCCTCGACGGCGAGCGCGGGCAGCTCCTCGCCTCGACGGCCTCGGCCCGCGGCAAGATCGCCGAGACCGAGCTGCAGATCCTTCAGATCGACGGCGACATGCGCACCGAGACCGGCAAGGACCTCGCCGAGATCCGGGGCAAGTGGTCGGAATACGTCGAGAAGCGCGTGGCGGCCGAGGACCAGCTCAAGCGTGTCGACATGCGCGCCCCGCAATCGGGCACGGTGCACCAGATGACGGTGCACACGATCGGCGGCCTGGTGACGCCCTCCGAGCCCGCCATGCTGATCGTGCCGGAGGCGGACCAGCTCGCGGTGGAGGTGAAGATCCAGCCGCAGGACATCGACAATGTCCGCCTCGACCAGGCGGCGGTGCTGCGCTTCTCGGCCTTCAACCAGCGCACCACGCCGGAGATCGACGGGGTGGTGTCGCGGGTCTCGGCCGACGTCACCTCCGATCCGAAGACCGGGATGAGCTACTACACGGCCCGCATCCGCGTGCCGGAGGACCAGAAGGAGCGCCTCGGCACCGCCCGCCTCGTCCCGGGCATGCCGGTCGAGACCTTCATGCAGCTCGGCAACCGCTCGGTGCTCAGCTACCTCACCAAGCCGCTCACCGACCAGATCGCCAAGGCCTGGCGAGAAAAGTAAGGCCTGGCGAGAAAAGGTAAGGCCTGGCGAGAAAAGGAAAACGTGGCGCGAGGCCTTCGTCTCGCCGGAAGCCGGATGGCCCCGGCCTGCGCGAAGGCCGCTGCGCCTGAACGGGGGATGGCCCGTGCGCTGGCGGGAGGGATCAGCAGGCCGGCTGGATCGCGGACATCAGGCTTCGAAGGACGGCCCGGAGATGGGCGCGGAGCGCCAGGACCCGCTCGTCCGGCAGGGTCTCGGTTCCTGCCCTCTCGCTTCCGGGACCTGCAAGATATCCGTCGAACCCGCTCATCGGCAGCGCCCCTCAATGCCACGACGCATTTTTGCAGTGCACAAAAGACAAAAAGTATTATTCCAGACTGATTGTCAATACCTGCTTCTAGCGCAATTGCGCATCCCATTCGCCAATTGCATCTTCGATGAATGAAGCGCTTAATTCTACCTGAAGTTAATCGGGATTGAGCAACGATATCCGATACTGAGCACGCCACGGCCTCCCTTTGACTGGCCCGTCGCCCGTACCCTGAGACCTGGATCCCTTCCGGCCTGGAACGGACGTGCGGCGGTTCGGGCGGCAGGTCAGCGGGGGCGACAGGCCCATGCTCGTCCCTGCGTCCCGAGGGCCATTTCCCCGATGCGCTTCCATTTCGATCTCACCGATGGCCGGACCACGATGCCCGACGCGAGGGGCGCCGAAGCGGCCGACCTCGCCGAGGCCATCGCCCAGGCCGCGCTGGTCATCGAGGAACTTCGCAGGGGCGGCGAACTGGTCCATGTCGAGGGCGCCTGGGATCTCGTGATCCGGGATGCGGACGGGCGGGACCTGCACCGCATCCCCGTCGTCCCGAGGGCGTGAGTGCGCGGGCCTGCGCGTCCGAAGCCGAAGCTATGCCGCATCGACGGGGCCGTGCATTAACTTTCCATGAGCGGTTCACGATCAGCGGTTCACGATGCGTGGCCTGCCCTGAGCCAAGGCGGGTCGAGGAGGGGCCGACCGGGCGAAGGCGGGGCGATTCGCGTCCGGGACGACTCAGGAATGGCCCAACGCGGCGGCGATGCGGGCCAGGCGCCCGTCCGGATGCGCCAGGGCCTCGAGGATCGAGAAATGATCCGCGCCGTCGAGCGCGACGCAGCGGGTCTCGGGCTCCACCGCCGCGCGCGACGCGGCGTAGGCCTTCGACTGGCACCGAAGTTCGGGCAGTTCGTCGGCCCCGTAAGCGACCACCAGGGGGACGAAGCGGCGGGGGGCCAGGCGGATCGGCGACAGCGCCTCCACCTCCCCGGGCGTGAGCCCGAGCGCGTCGTCGAGGGACGTCCGGCGGATGGGGGCGAGATCGTAGATCCCGCTGATCGCGAGGCCGGCATCGGCGTCCGGCCCGTCCAGCGCCAGGGCGGCGAGGTGCCCGCCCGCCGACCAGCCGGAAACCACGAGGCGCCGACGCCCCAGGCCCACGGCGGCATCGTGCGCCCGTAGGGCGCGCAGGGCCGCCCGGATCTCGTCCGCGATCCGGGTCAGCGACGCCTCCGGCGCCAGGGTGTAGCCGATCAGGGCCACGTCGAGGCCGAGGGCGAGCGGCCCCTCGGCCAGACAGGCGAAGCCCTCCTTGGCGTTCCGCTGCCAGTAGCCGCCATGGATGAAGGCCAGCAGCGGGGCGCTGGCCCGTCCGCAGGCGAACAGGTCGATCCGATTCCGGGGGCCGGCAGCGTGGGGCGGCCCCGGATCGTAGGGGAGATCGAGGGTGTGGCCCGGGCGGGCCCGGAGGGCGGCGCTGCGCGCGCTCCAGTCGGCGAGGCGGGCGGCGCTGTCGGCGACCGCCCCCGCATTGTCGTAGGCCCGGCTCAGGGCCGCGCGGTCGAGGTCCCGCCAGTCCGTCGGCGGCGTCCCGTCGGTCTCAAGCCTCATCGCCGGTTCCCCGATACCAGTCCACGAGTTCGCCCCCTTGGGCGAACCAGACGTCGTCGCGGGCGAGGAGCGCGTCGAGGAGCCGCTCCAGCAGCCCGATGCGGTGGGGGACGCCGGTGATGTAGGGGTGGAGGGCGAATCCCATCACCTTGGCGCCGCCCAGCGGCCCGTCGCCGGCCGCCTCCGCGGCGAGGCGCTCGACCTGGGCCAGCGCCCGGGCCACGAACTCGTCGGCACGGTGATGCTGGATCGCCAGCAGGGGGATGTCGTTCAGCTCCACCGAGTAGGGCAGGGCGATGAGCGGGCGCGTCGCGGTGGCGATGCGGCTGGGCCGGTCGTCCACCACCCAGTCGCCCACATAGTCGAGACCGGCGGCGGCGAGGTGGTCCGGGGTGTCGAGGGTCTCGGTCAGGCCGGGCCCGAGCCAGCCGCGCGGGTTCGTCCCCGTCACGGCGCGGATCGCCGCCAGGGTCCGGGCGATCATCGCGGGCTCGTCCGCGATGCGGTGGGTCGGGACCTGGTGGAAGCCGTGGCCCATGAACTCCCAGCCCGCGGCGTGGGCTTCGTGCGCCACGCGGGGATAGGCCTCGCAGACCGAGCCGTTGATCGACAGGGTCGGGCGGACCCCGCGCGCCTGGAACGCCGCGAGGAAGCGCCAGAACCCGACGCGCATCCCGTATTCGTGCCAGCCCCAGTTGGCGAGGTCGGGCAGGAGGGGCGCGCCGGTCGGCGCCACCAGGATCTGGCGCGGCATCGGGTTGTCGATGAGCCAGTGCTCGACATTCACCACCGGCCAAATCGCCACGTGCTTGCCCTTCGGCAGGACGAGGCGCGGCCGGTCGATGGCGGCCCAGTAGGCGAGGCGGCGCTCGGGGCGGCGGGGGTCCGACAAATCCGGTTCGGTCATGCGGGCTCGGTGCGGCACCAGGGGTTGGACATGTGGAGGGCGGCGGGCGCCGCCCGTTCCCCTTCTCCTCGAGGGGGAGAGGGACCCGTTCCGGACGTCAGCGCCTCACGCGGCGACGCGGCCGTGATGGCTGTGGAGCTGGGCCGAGAGCATCCGGCGGATGTCGTTGAAGGCCGGGCTCGAGACGTCGCGGCGGCGGGGCAGGGCGATGTCGTGCACGGCGTCGATCCGGCCGGGGCTCGGCGACATCACCACGACGCGGTCGGCGAGGAAGATCGCCTCCTCGATGGCGTGGGTGACGAACAGCACGGTCAGGCCCGTGCGGCTCCAGAGCTCGAGGAGCTCGTCCTGCAGGCGCTCGCGGGTCATGGCGTCGAGCGCCCCGAAGGGCTCGTCCATCAGCACCACCTCCGCCTCGTTGGCCAGCACCCGGGCGATGGCGACGCGCTGCTTCATGCCCCCCGAGAGCTGGTGGGGATGCGCGTCCGCAAAGGGGCCGAGGCCCACGAGGTCGATGTAGCGGGCCACCGTGTCGCGGATCTCAGGCGCAGGGCGCCCGCGGGATTTCGGACCGAATCCGATGTTGTCGCGAACCGAGAGCCAGGGGAACAGGCCGTAATCCTGGAAGACCATGCCGCGCGACGGGTCGGGGCCGGCGATGGGCTTGCCCCACATGCACGCTTCGCCGGAGGAGGGCGGCTCGAAGCCGGCGGCGATGCGCAGCAGGGTGGACTTGCCGCAGCCCGAGGCGCCCAGCAGGCAGACGAACTCGCCCCGCTTCACCGTGAGGTTGGCCCCCTTCAGGGCGGTCACCGTCCTGCCCTGGACCGCGAAGGTCTTGCCGACGTCGCGGATCTCGAGAATCGGAAGCGTCGGATCACCCATGAGACGGACTCCAGGCCAGGAGGCGGCGGCCGATCAGCATGACGATCCGGTCCGACAGGAAGCCCGCGACGCCGATGACGATCATGCCGCAGATGACGATCTCGGTGCGGGAAAGCTGGCGCGCCTCCATGATGATGGCGCCGAGCCCCGTCTGCACGCCGGTCATCTCGCCGACCACGATCACCACCCAGGCGAAGCCGAGACCGAGGCGCAGGCCCGTGAAGATCGACGGCAGGGCGGCGGGCAGCACCACCCGGGCGAACTGGGCCGAGCCCCGGCAGCCGAGCATGCTGGCCGCCTCGAACAGGCGCGGCTCCACCGAGCGCACCCCGAAGATGGTGTTGACCAGGATGGGGTAGAACGCCCCGAGGAAGACGAGGAAGTAGGCCGAGCGCGGCCCGAGGCCGAACAGGATCATGGCCAGCGGCAGCCAGGCGGTGACCGGCACCGGCCGCAGGATCTGGAAGGTCGGGTCGAGGAGCTGGCGCATCAGCGGCACCCGCCCGATGAGGAGGCCGAGGGGGAGCGCGAACAGCACCGCGAGGGCGAAGCCCCCGTAGACCCGCGACAGCGAGGCGCCGAGATGGGTGAGCAGGGTGGCGCTGAAGGCGTCGTCGTTGATGCCCCCCACGGCGAGGTCGACCAGCGCCGTCCAGACCTCCGCGGGCGGCGGGATCAGGCTGTAGGGCCGCCCCGTCGTCAGGAGATGCCAGATGACGGCGAGCCCGGCGGGGATCGCCAGGGCCAGGGCCGCCGCGCGCAGGCGCCCCCAGGGCCATGCGACGCGCGGGCGGGGCGGGGCCGCCGGCACGGACGCCGCGACGGCGGCCGGCGCGGCGCTCACGCGTCCCTCATGGCATCGACGAAGCGGGTGTCGATGAAGGTCGAAAAATCGGGCAGGCGCTTGATCTGCTTCAGGGCGAGCATGCGGTCGGCATAGACCTTGGCCTGGGCGACCTCGGTCTCACCGAGCTTCCATTTCAGCTCGACGTTCGGGGCGGAGAGTTCCAGCGCCTCCCGCTTCTGCCCGAGCTTGGCCACCGCCATGGCGATCATCGCCTCGCGGTTGCCCTGCGCGAACTCCGTGGCCTTGCGGTGGATCTCCAGCATCGTGCGGACGATCTCGGGCCGCTGCGCCGTGGTGTCGGCGTGCGCGCCGAACACCATGTTGAGGGCGCCCATCTCGGTCCCGTAGGGATACTCGACGAGGCTGCCGACGCCGCTGGCGAGGCTCACGCCCGGGGCCGGCTCGGCGCCCACATAGGCGTCGATGTCGCCGCGCGCCAGGGCGATGTGCATCTCCGAGAACGAGATCCGCACCGGGGTGATGTCCTTCACGCTCATCCCTTCCTGGCGCAGGCGCTCCAGGGCGAAGACCTCCTGGGTCGAGCCGGGCCACAGGGCGACGCGCTTGCCCTTGAGGTCCTTGAGGGCGGCGATGCCCGCATCCTTCCTGGCGATGATCGCCATGCCGCGGTTGCAGGTCGAGGCGATGATGACGAGGGGCTCGCCGGCGGCCGCTCCCAGGGTGCCGGCGGCGATGCCGAAGGTCCCGAAATCCACCGACTTCGTCACCACCGCGTTCTTGCACTCGGTGGGGCTCTCGAACGGCACGACCTCGACCTTGTATCCGGCCGGGGTGAACGACTCGTAGAAATGCGGCGCGATCGAGTGGATCAGCTTCAGGGAGCCCATCCGGATCACCGTGGGGGCCTGCGCCCGGGCCGGACGGGGAAGGCCGAGGGGCGTGGCCAGGAGGCCGGCGCCGAGGCCGGCCAGGAGGGTGCGACGGCGGATCATGGCGGGGCTCCGGACGGCAAGTCTCGACCACCGAGGCTAGGGTCATCGCCTGTTGCACGCGAGTGCTGTTTCTTGACTGCCCCGTTGCCGATCGGGCAACAGGGGCGGGACCAGCGGACCCGCACGATGAAGCACCTACGCATCCTCACCTACGTGGCCGAGGTGGCCCGCCACGGCGCGATCCGCCGGGCGGCGGAGCGGCTCAACATCACGCCCTCCGCCCTGACCCGGCAGATCCAAGACCTCGAATACGAGCTCGGCACGCCGATCTTCGAGCGGGTGGCCCAGGGCATGCGCCTCAACGCGGCCGGCGAATTGCTGGTGCGCCACATCCGCGACCAGCGCGCCGACCTGGAGCGGGTGCGCTCGCAGATCGCCGACCTGTCCGGGGTCCGGCGCGGGCACGTGGCGCTGGCCTGCAGCCAGGCCTTCGTCAACCACGTGGTGCCGGACGAGGTCGAGGCCTACCGGGCGCAGTTCCCGCAGGTGACCTTCACCGTGCAGGTGCGCGACCACGTCCAGGCGGTGGCGGCGCTGGCCCAGTTCGAGGCCGACCTCGCCCTGGTGCTGCAGCCGCCGCCCTCGGCCGACATGCAGGTGCTGTTCTCCTGCCGCCAGACACTGTGCGCGCTGATGCGGGCCGAGCACCCGCTGGCCGCGGAGACCGGCCCGGTGCGCCTGCGCGACTGCCTCGCCCACCCGATGGCCCTGCCGGACCGCTCGCTCGCCATCCGCCACCATTTCGACGACGCGCTGGGCCGCCGGGGCACACCGCTGAGGCCCGCCATTGAGTCGAGCTCGCTGGAATTCCTGCGCAACCTCGTCCTGCGCGAGGACGCGGTCAGCCTGCAGGTCCCGAGCGGCATCCCCGACGATCCCCGCCTGCGCTCCCGCCCCATCGACGCCCGGGACCTCGCCCCGATGGCGCTGATCCTGGCGCAGCTGCGGGGCCGCACCCTGCCGGTGGCGACGGCCAAGTTCGCCGACCGCTTCGCGAGCAGCCTGCACCGGCGCTACGGCGTCGCGGCATCCTGACGGCGGAGGCGGAGATGCGCGTCCCCCGCCGCGTCCCCATCTCCACCCGGACCATTGGCACGGGATCGGACATGACGCGGATGCGCCTGCGCGGCGGTGCGGCCTGGATCTCCGCGGCCGCGGGCTGGATCGGCCTCCTGGCGGCCGGCGTGACCCTGGCGGTCGCGGCGGCACCGGTGCTCGTACCCGCCGCGCGCGCGGGCCGCCTCCTCGCGGCGGCCGACGATCCCGGCGCCCTGGCGGAGATCCGCCTGGAGCGCGCGGCCACGCCGGAGCGCCTGGAGGCCGGGCTCGATGCCGCGGTCGCGGCGGAGGACGAGGACCTCGCCCTGAGCTTCCTGGCGCTGGCCGAGACCCGCGGCCTGCCCGTCGATCCGGCCCGCCGGGGCCGCGTGGAGGCCCTGGCGCAGGGCCGGATGAGCCGCGCCGCCCGGGACTTCGCGGCCGGGGCGGTCTCGGGCACCGCGGAGGGGACGGCGGGTCTCGCCGGCACCCTCGCGGCCGACGTGACCGGCCTCGGCGACCTGCGCGACCTCCTGCGCGAGGGCGGGCGCTACGCCCGCGCCGAGCCCTACGACCCGCTCCTCCTCGGCATGGCGCTGGTGGGCCTGCCGCTCACCGTCGCCACCTGGACGGCCGGGGCGGGCGCGGGCGGGCGGGCCGGCATGACCGTGCTGAAGGCGGCCCGGCGCGGCGGCCGGCTCTCGCCCGCACTCGCCGCGAGCCTGGGCCGCACGGTCCGCGCCGGCCTCGATCGCGAGGCCGTGGCCGGCGCGGTCGCCGCCTCCGCCCGCCTGGACGTCGCCGGCGCGCGGGCCGCCGCCGGCCTCGCCATCCGGCCCGGCACGGTGGCGCGCCTGACGAACCTGGCCGGCGATGCCCTCGTGCTCGGCCGCCGCACCGGCCAGCGCGGGGTGATGCAGGTGCTCGGCCTCGCCCGGGACCCCGGCGACGTCACCCGCGCGGTCCGCCTCAGCGAGCGCCTCGGCCCCCGCACCCGCGCCACCCTGGCGCTCCTCGGCCGCGGCGCCCTGGCCCTCGGTGCCGGCCTCGCGGCCCTGGCCAGCGCCCTGCTGACGGGGCTGGCCTGGTGCCTGGGTCTGGCGCTGTTCTGCCGACGCCTCGGACTGCTCCTCGGACGCGCGATCTGGCGCCGGCCCAGGCCCCCGAGCCTGCGGGACGCGGGTCGGGCCTGACGGGGTCTTCGGGCCGGAGCAGGTCCGGGACGCCCTAAGCCAGGCGCAGATCGGCGTGCGGCAGATCGGCGACCGGCACGTTGACCGGCAGGTCCACCACCGGGGGATCGAGCGGCGTCGGATCGGCGAGCGGCAGGGCACGGGCCTGCCCGAGGCCACCCCCGACTGCGCCCCCCACTGCGCCGGGCGTCGGAGCCGCCTTCGGCTCGCAGCAGACGCGGTTCCGCCCCTGGGCCTTCGCCCGGTAGAGGGCGGCGTCGGCCTGCCGCGTCGCCTCCTCGAAGCTCGCCGCGTCCAGCCCCATCATGGCGGCTCCGATGCTCACCGTGACCGTCAGGGCCCCGGACCGATGCGGAAACGGCTCCTCGGCGACGGCTGCCCGCACGCGTTCGGCCACGGGCAGGAGTTCCTGCGGACCGGCGCCCGGAAGAACGATGAGGAACTCCTCGCCGCCCCAGCGGGCGATCAGGTCCGTGGCCCGGAGCGTTGCCCGCACGCGGGCCGCGAACGTCGCCAGGATGGCGTCCCCGCTCTCGTGGCCGTAGCGGTCGTTGATGGACTTGAAGTGGTCGATGTCCAGGATCAGGACCCCGCCCAGCGCCTGCCGGCCCGGGGCCGGAAGGCGGCGGCGCAGCTGCTTCTGCAGGCCGCGGCGGTTGGAGAGCCCGGTGAGCGGATCCGTCTCGGCCAAGCGCAGGAGCGTCCGGTTGGCGCGCTCGGCGGCCATCGCGATGTAGCCGAAATAGGCGAAGACCCCCATGACCTGATCCAGGATCATGGAGGTGCGCTCGGTCTCCGCCGAGGCCATCGGCCAGTCGGTCCCGACGAGGACCCCGATCGAGACGAGGAAGACCAGCCCATAGGAGCCGAACGCCACGGTCACGATGGATTGCGACCACAGGCGTTCGACGCCCGGCGACAGGCGAACGGTCTCGCGGGCGGCCAGGAGGGCGACCCCGAGGCAGCAGAGGAACACGGCCGCGACCGCCAGGCGGTTGGCGACACCGGCCGAGAGCAGGAGCGGATAGAGGAGACCCGGGAGGGCGGTGAGACAGATCCCGAGATCGATCCGCACGGGGCGGCCGAAGAAGCTGCGCAGGCCCGTCCAGCACAGGACGAGACTCCCGGCGTAGAGCCAGTAGACGACCATCGCGATCCAGACCGGCGGCGCGTCGGACGACGGGACGTGCATCATGATGAGCGATCCCACCATCGACGTCCCCATGGCGCCCATCCATTGCCAGAGAAAGGTCTGCTGCCGCTGGCTGAGGGCCATGACGAGAAAGACGACGACGTAGGCACACCGGCTGGCAGCACTGGCAAAGTGAAGGGTGTGGAGATCAAGCATCACAGAACTCCGTCTCCAGACACAGCGCCACCACCGTCACAACAATCACGGCATCTGTGGAGGCTGCCACGGGATTTATCATTTCATAAGATACGAATACGCAACCAATGCCCAGGGACGACGATCAGGTATATTTATTGCACTTGCACCAATATATCAAATACATATCCGCGAAAATCGTCCTGCAATACTGTAAATCTGCAAGATTAAGGACACGGCAAAGGGCATGCTTAAGAGTATCTTCAGTCGATCCGCCTAGCTTTCCGGGACAGCCCCGCGACCGGGTGCGCCGCGCGAGCCCCGTCCCGGCGGCCTTCCGCCCGGGCCCCGGCGCCCGAGCGCGTCGCGCGGTCCGGCCTCTCCGAAAGCACGTCCCATGTCGAAGCTCGCCTCGTCCCTCGGTTCGCTCCTGGCCGTCGTCCTCGCGGACGGAGCGGGCCCCGCACGGGCGGCGGAGCCCGTCGGCGTCGATCGCGGCTTGCGGGCCGGGGACTGGCTCGTGCGCGGCCGCATCATGGGCACCATCCCCACGGAGCAGAGCACCCACATCGCCGTGATCGGCGGACAGAGCAAGACGCCCACCGCCCTGCTGCCGGACGGCGACGTCTCGTACTTCCTGACGGATCACATCGCCATCGAGGGACAGGCGGGCCCGATCCGGACCCGCCCGAAGATCCGGAACTCGCTGGTGGGCGACGTCGCGATCGGATCGGTCTGGAACGCCGCCGCCATGGCGACCCTCCAGTATCACCTCCTGCCCGGGGCGCGTCTCAATCCCTATCTCGGAGTCGGCCTCGCCGTGACCACGCCCATCGCGATCGACCCGGCGCGGGGGATCCCCGATTTCACGCTCGGGTCGCTGGCCAGCCCCGTGCTCCAGGCCGGCTTCGACTATCACCTCGGCGGCAACTGGTTCGGGAACGTTGCGGTGAAGTACCTCTTCGTGCCGCGTCAATCCTACATGATCGGCGGCGTGCGGGTGGCGGCCGACCTGGACATGCTCATGGTGGGCGCCGGCCTCGGCTACCGGTTCTGAGCGCGCCGCGCCCGAAGCGGGGCGGCGCCGTTCACAGGTCGAGCACGTCCACCGCATCCCCCAGGCGCGCCCGGGCCAGGTCCGCCACGTGGCGGTGGTGGGTGAACAGGATCGGCTGGATCGTGCCGCCCACCGCCGCCAGGGCCTCGAGGCCGTGGGCGGTGCGGGCGTCGTCGAAGGTGAGGAACAGGTCGTCGCCGATGAAGGGGGCGGGCTCGGCGCGGGCGGCGTAGTCCTCCAGGTAGGCCAGGCGCAGGGCGAGGTAGAGCTGGTCGCGGGTGCCCTCGCTCAAGCCCTCCACGGGCACGAGTTCGCCCGAGGCCCGGCGCCCCGCGAGGCGGGGGGTGTCGGCGGCGTCGTAATCCTGGGCGAGGCCCGCGAAGGCGCCTCCGGTCAGGGCCCCGAACAGGGTGCCGGACCGGGTGAGCAGCGGGTCCTGCTGGCCGGCCCGGTGGCGGCCGATGGCGGTGCCGAGCATCAGGCTCGCGAGCTTCAGCACCGCCCAGTGCCGGGCATTGGCCTGGAGTTCGGCCTCCGCCGCCTTGCGCTGGGCGAGCGCCAGCTCGGCCCCGATGCCCCCCTCCAGCTCGGCGCGACGGCGCTCGTGCCGGTCGCGGTCGGCGAAGGCCCGCTGTCCGCGCTGATCCAGGTCCTCGGCCTCCGCCGCCAGGTTGGCGAGCGATCCCTCGATGTCGTCGCCGGTGAGGGCGGCGAGGTCCGCCCGGAGATCGGCTTCGCCGTGGCCGTCGGCGGCCCGGGCGAGCTCGGCCCGGCGCTCGGCCAGCTCGGCCTGGCAGGCCCGGCGGGCGGTGAGGCGCCCGTGGAGCGCCTCCGGGTCGGTACCGGGGGGCAGCCCGGCGGCCGCCCCCTCGGCCATGAGGGCGGTCAGGTCGGCACCCGCGGCCTGCGCTGCCCGGGCCGCCTGCACCCGCGCCGCCTCGGCGGCATCGCGCTGGCGCCCCAGCTCCGCCCGGCGGGTCTCGCCCCTGAGGGCGTCCTGCAGGCGGGTGTGCAGCGCCTTCATGGCGGCGGTGGGGGGCAGGGCGGCGAGATCGGGCGCCACCGCCGCGGTCAGGCGCGCCACCGCCTCGCGATGGACCCCGATGTCGCGCGCGATGCCGTTGACCCGGCCGAGGCGGTTGTCGCGCTCGGACAGGGCCGCCGGCACCGCGCGCCAGGCGGCCAAAGCCGCCTCGGCCTCGTCCGGCGTGGCCGCGGCCGCCAGGCCGAGATCGGCGAGGGCGGGCCCCCAGGCCGTGCGCCAGGCGGCCTCGCGGGCCAGGGCCTCGGCGAGGGCCGCCGCCGTGCGGGCGATCTGCTCCGCGGCGGTCTCGGCGCGGGTCTTGGCCTCGCGCACCGCCTCCCAGCGCAGGGCGAGTTCGCCGACCCGGTCCTCGAGGCGGGCGAGCATCCGGCCGAGATCGAGGCCGTCGAGGCCGGGCAGGCCGGCCCGGCGGCTGAGATCCGCCAGGGGCGCCCGGCAGGCCTCGACCCGGGCGGCCATCCGGGCCTGCTCCAGCCTTGTGGTCTCCAGCCCTTGCGCGGAATCCTGCAGGGTCTCGACCTCCGTGAGCCAGGCGGCCATCTCGGCCGGGAGGGCGGGGTCGATCCCGCAGGGGGCCCAGGCCGCCCGCCAGGCGGCGGCGCCCTCGGCCAGCCGCGCTTCGCAGGCGGCGAGGGCCTCGTCCGCCGCGGCGGCCTCGGCCTGCTCGGCCGCGAGGCTGCGGGTGTCGGCCCCCTGCTCGGCCACCCGGGCGGCGTCGCTCACGAGGTCGTCGGCCGCCCGGTCGGCGGCGGCGAGCGCCGCGCCGAAGCGGGTCAGGATCTCGGGGGCGCCCCCGGGCAGGTCGGCCAGGAGGGCGTCGCGGCGGGCGCGCAGGGCCAGGAGGTCCGCCAGGCTCGGGATCGGCCGACCGGCGGCGCGCGCCTCCAGGCGGGCGCGGCGCTGGGCCACCGCCGCCTGCGCCGCCGCCAGGCGGTCGGCGGCCCGGTCGCGCGCGCGCAGCGCCCCGTCGAGGGTGCTCCGGTAGCGCGCCACCGCCTCGGCCGAGGGCGGGCGTCCGGCGGCGTAGGCGTCGAGATCCGGGATCGGGGGGCTGAGGCGGCCGGCCTGGTTCCGGATCGAGGCCGCCTCGCGGGTGAGGGCGGCGTCGAGGTCGTCGCGCCGGTCGAGGTCGCGGCGCAGGCCCGCGAAGGCCTTCAGGTCGGCCCGCAGGGGGGCCGGATCGGCGAGGGCGCCCGCGCCCGCCGTGGCGGCGGCGAGGCGGTCCCGCTCGGCCTCGCGGGCGGCGAGGTCCTGGCGCAGGCGGGCGATCGTGGCGGCGTCCTCGCGGCCCGCGCGGATCAGGCCCTCGATGCGGGTGCGGGCCGCGTCCGAGGGCTGGCGCGCCCGCAGGGCCTCGGCATCCGGCAGGCCGATCCGGGCCGCGAGCTGGGCGAGCTCGCGCGCGACGGCATCGGCCTCGCCCTGGATGCGGGGCAAATCGATGCCGCCCTTGTCGAAGCGGTCGGTGCCGCGGAACGCCTCCAGGATCTCGTCGGCCCGGGCGAGCACGCCCTCCTCCACCGGCACCTGCTCCAGGGCCAGGGCGGCCTGCGCGGCGGCGGACCGGGTGCGGGCCGCCGCCTCCGCCGTGGTGCGCAGGGCCGCCAGGGCCTGGCCGAGGCGGTCGATCCAGGCCTCCGGCACCGCGATCAGGCCGGGCTCGGCCTCGGCGCGGGCGGCGGCCGCATCGATGGCCTGGAGAAGCGGGCCGACCCGGCGCAGGCGGGTGAGCCGGGCCTGCTCGGCGGCGATGCGCGCCCGCTCCGCCTTGAGGGCGACGAGGGCCGCCCCGGCGGCCTCGATCTCGCCGTTGAGGTCGCGCCAGTCGCCCGCCCGCAACTCCCCGGCGCGGATCGCCTTGCGGGCCTCGTCGTAGCGCTGGAGCGCCTGGTAGAAGGTCCGGCTCTGGGCGGCGCGCGGCATGAAGATGCCCGCGGCCTCGGTCTCGAGCTCGGCCTGGAGGCCGCTGTAGCCGCGCAGGCCCGAGGCCGCCGCGAACAGGCTGGCACCGACCTCGCCCTCGGCATCCATCATCTCGGCCGCCCCCGCACGCAGGGCGCGGGCGTCGAGGCCGAAGGCGCGGCAGAACACCTCGCGGGACAGTCCGCCGAGGAAGGGCGCCAGGGCATCCTCCGGCAGGGCCGCGTCGGCGGCGTCCACGAGGGTGTTCCGGTTGCCCTTGCGCCGCCGGAACCCGAGCCGGCGGCCGTCGGCGGCGCGGATCTCGGCGCCGATCCGCATCTGCGGCATGTCGTGCAGGAAGTCGTAGCGGGTCCGCGTCTCGATGCCGAAGAGGAGGTCCGTGACGGCGCTGAGCGCCGAGCTCTTGCCGGCCTCGTTGGCCCCCAGCACCACGTGCAGGCGCGCGTCCTCGCGGAACGTGACGGTGCGGTCCGTGAAGGGACCGTAGCGTTCGAGGGCGAGGGAGAGGAGACGCATCGGAACCTTGGGGGACGCTTCGGGAAGAGCTTCGGGAAGAGCTTCGGGACCCTTGGGGGGCGCTTGCCGGCGGGCGGTCGTTCGACGGGGCGGCGTTCAGCAGGACCGCCCGGAGAGGCGCCCGAGGATCACCGCCTCGGCCTCCGCGCACAGGGCCTCGAGGTCGGCGGCGAGGTCGTCCTCGGCGGCGAGGCCGGCCGGCATCTTGGCGGCGATCTCGGCCAGCGCCGCCCGGGCGCGGGCGCGGAAGTCCGGCTCGTGGTCCACCGCCGCCAGCAGGGTGGCGGGGTCGATGGCCGCGAAGGCGTCGGGGCGGGCCTCCGCGACGGGCCGGCGCGGACGGGCGGTCTCGATCTTCAGGCGCTCCAGCCAGATGTCCTCGTGGAGGCGGTGGGCGGCGGCCTGGATCTCGGCGGTGAGCCCGTCGCGGTCGGCCGCCAGGCGGTCGTGCGCCGGGGTCTCCCCCCGCAGGCGCACCCGCACGGCGATGAGGCGCGCCGCGGCGGCCTCCGCGAGCGGGCGCAGGGCCGCCTCGACGCGGGCGACCGCCGCGCGCTCGTCGGCCACGCCGGAGAGATCGACGTCGACGGGTTGGAATCGGGCTTGGTCGACGATGAGGCGCTCGACGCCCTGAACCCGCCCGTCGGCGACGGACACCGCGACGGCGCCCTTCTGGCCGGGCTCCCGGATGCTGCGCCCCTGCAGGTTGCCCGGAAACACGATCCAGGGGTCGCGGGCGAGTTCGGCGTACTCGTGCACGTGGCCGAGCGCCCAGTAGGCGTAGCCCCGCCCCGCCAGGTCCGCCACCGAGCAGGGGGCGTAGGTGGCGTGGGCCGCGTGGCCGGTGCAGGAGGTGTGCAGGATGCCGATGTTGAACCAGCCCGGCAGGGCGGGCGGATAGGTGAGAGCGTAGTTCTCCTCCACCGCCCGGTTGGGAAAGCTGCGCCCGTGCAGCGCCACCTTGAAGGGCTCGAGGCGGTGGGTCTCGGCCCGGCTCGTCGGGAAGCTGCGCACGGAGTCCGGCAGGGTGATCGAGCGGGTGATGACGCTCTCGGCGTCGTGGTTGCCGCGCACCAGGATGACGGGGATGCCGGCCCGGTCGAGGCGGGCGACCTGCCGGGCGAAGAACAGCCCGATGGTGTTGTCGGACCAGTCGCCGTCATAGACGTCGCCGGCCACGATCAGGAAGGCGACGCTCCGCTCGATCGCCAGGGTGACGAGATCCTCGAAGGCCCGGCGCCCCGCCGAGGCGAAGCGCCGGGCGATGTCGGGGTCCTTGAGAGCGAGGCCGCTGAGCGGGCTGCCGAGATGCAGGTCGGCGGCGTGGATGAAGGTGAACGCGGACATGCGGTGCGGATGAGGGGCCCTGAGAGGCGGCCGGGGCGGGAAGATGCGGGCGCCAGGGTCGCGGGTTTGGCGCCCGATTGCAACGTGGGCGCCCGGATCCGCCCACAAGCCCCTGCGATCCCGAGGCTTTCGTCTCCGATCGCGCCGGCGGCCCTCATCCGTCCAGGGTCATCAGGCCGGCGTTGCCGCCGGCCGCCGCCGTGTTGCGGCTGACCACGCGCTCGCGGACGAGGCCCTCGACCGGGTAGGCCTCGCAGCCGGCGGCCGGATCGGGGCGGGGCCGGTGGATGGCCACCAGGGGGCCGGGACGGGCGGCGAGGGCCGCGGCGAAGGCCGTCAGGGCCTCGGACGCGCCCTCCCACAGGACCGCGTCGGCGGCGGTCTCCGGATCGGCGGCCCGGATGAAGCCGTCCAGATCGTGCGGCAGGGGGTGCGGCAGGGCGGCGAGGAGGACTTGGGCCGGCGCGGTGGGACTGAGAACGACGCGGTTGCCGGTGGCGAGCGCCGCGCCGATCTGGGCCGCGAGCCCCGGCCCGGTCGCCGCCCGGCACAGGATGGTGCCGCGCGGATGCAGGTCGTAGCGGTTCTCCTCGCCCACCGGGCCCGGCAGCCGGAGCCCGCCGCCCACCGGGCTTTGGGCGATCCGCGCTTCCGCAGCCGCGGCCTCCCCGGGCCGGCCCTGGTCGCGCAGCCACCGGACCCAGGCGAGGGCCGCCGGGGCGGGCGGCCCGGGCGGAAGGCCGGTCCCGGCCGGGGCGGCGGCGAGGAGGCGCCGCAGGAGGAGCGGACCGCCGGCCTTCGGGCCGGTGCCGGAGAGGCCGTGCCCGCCGAAGGGCTGCATCCCGACCACGGCCCCGACGAGGTTGCGGTTGACGTAGAGGTTGCCCGCCGCGCTCAGGGCGCAGGCCCGGGCGATCGCCGTGTCGAGGCGGGTCTGGACGCCGAAGGTGAGGCCGTAGCCGGTGGCGTCGACGGCCGCGATCGTCGCCGCGAAGGCGGTGCGGTCGAAGCGCACCACGTGCAGCACCGGGCCGAAGACCTCGCGGGTGAGGGCGGCGACGGACGGGATCTCGATCACGGTCGGGGCGACGAAGGTGCCCCGGTCGCAGGCCTCCGGCAGGGGCGCCCGGTACACGGGATATCCGGCGGCGCGCATCGCGGCGACGTGGGCCTCGATGGCGTCGCGCGCCTGTGCGCCGATCACCGGCCCGATATCGGTGGCCAGCCGGTCCGGGTTGCCGACCCGCCACGCGGCGAGGGCCCCCTTCAGCATGGCCAGGGTCCGGTCGGCGATCTCCTCCTGCAGCGCCAGCAGGCGCAGGGCCGAGCAGCGCTGGCCGGCGGAATCGAAGGCCGAGACCAGGGTATCGGCCACCACCTGCTCGGTCAGGGCCGAGGAATCGACCACCAGGGCGTTCAGCCCCCCGGTCTCGGCCACCAGGGGCACGGGCCGGCCGTCCGGGTTGAGGCGCCGCGCGAGGGTCGCCTGGATGCCCGCCGCCACCGCGGTGGAGCCGGTGAACAGGACGCCGTTCACGCGCGGGTCGGCCACGAGGGCGGCCCCGGCCTCGCCGCCGCCGGGCAGGAGCTGGAGGGCGCCCGCCGGCACCCCGGCCGCGCGCAGGATCCGCACCGCCTCGGCGGCGACCAGCGGGGTCTCCTCGGCGGGCTTGGCCAGGACGCCGTTGCCGGCGGCGAGGGCCGCCGCCACCTGGCCGGTGAAGATCGCCAGGGGGAAGTTCCAGGGACTGATGCAGGCGACGACGCCGAGGGGCCGGTGCGTGGCGGGGGCGAAGTCCCGGGCCTGCCCGGCATAGTCGCGCAGGAAGTCCACCGCCTCCCGCACCTCCGCCAGCGCGTTGGCGGCCGTCTTGCCCGCCTCGCGGATCAGGAGGGCGAGCAGCGCCGGCCGGCGCGCGTCGAGCGCCTCGGCCGCCGCCTCCAGGATCGCCGCCCGGTCCGCCCCCGGCCGCGCGGCCCAGGCCGCCGCCCCGGTCCCGGCCCGGGCCAGGGCCTCCGCCAGGCCATCCGGCCCGGCCTCCACCACGGTGCCGACGCGGTCCGCCCGGTCGGCCGGGTTGCGGACGTCCCGGGCCGGCCCGGCGCCCTCGGCTCCGGCCAGCATCGGCACCGCCCGCCAGAGACGCGCACCCTCCGCCGCCAGGCGGCCGGCGAGATCGGCCAGCCCCTGCTCGTCGGACAGGTCGAGGCCGGCGGCCGCGACCCGGTCGGGGACGAGGTCGCGGGGCTTCCGGATCGCCGGGTGGGGGGCGCCGGGAGGCTGCGCGGCCCGCACCACCGCGACCGGGTCGGCGGCGAGGTCGGCGACGGCCACCCGCGCATCCGCGACCCGGTTGACGAAGGAGGTGTTGGCGCCGTTCTCGAGGAGGCGGCGCACGAGGTAGGCCAGCAGCGTCTCGTGGGTCCCCACCGGCGCGTAGATCCGGCAGGGGCGGTCGAGCCCGTCCGGTCCCACCACCGCCGCGTAGAGGGCCTCGCCCATGCCGTGCAGGCACTGGAACTCGTAGCGTCCGAGCCGGAAGTCGGGCCCCGCCAGGGTGTGGAGGGCGGCCAGGGTCTGGGCGTTGTGGGTGGCGAATTGCGGGAAGATCGCGTCGGGGGCGGCGAGCATCCGCTCCGCGCAGGCGCGGTACGACAGGTCGGTGTGGACCTTGCGGGTGAAGACGGGGAAGTCCTCCAGGCCCGCCACCTGCGCCCGCTTGATCTCGGTGTCCCAGTAGGCGCCCTTGACGAGGCGGACCATGAGGCGGCGCCCGGAGCGGCGGGCGAGGTCGACGAGGACCGCGACCAGCGTCAGCGCCCGCTTCTGGTAGGCCTGCACCACGAAGCCGAGGCCGTTCCAGCCGGCCAGGTCCGGGTCGGCGCAGAGGGCCTCCAAGATGTCGAGGGAGAGATCGAGGCGATCGGCCTCCTCGGCGTCGATGGTGAGGCCGATGTCGTCGTGGCGGGCGAGGCGGGCCAGGGCGGCGACGCGGGGCAGGAGTTCGGCCATCACCCGGTCCCGCTGGGCGCGGACGTAGCGCGGATGCAGGGCCGAGAGCTTGATCGAGATGCCGGGGCCGGAGACGAGGCCGCGCCCCGCCGAGGCCGCCCCGATGGCGTGGATGGCGTGCGTGTAGTCGGCCGTGTAGTGCGCGGCGTCGGCCGCATTCATCGCCGCCTCGCCGAGCATGTCGAAGGAGTGGGTGAAGCCGCGCGCCTCCTGGTGGCGGGCCTGGCGCAGGGCCTGCGCGATGGTCTCGCCGGCGACGTACTGGCCGCCCATGAGGCGCATGGCCTGGTCGACGCCCTCGCGGACCAGGGGCTCGCCGCCCCGGGCGACGACCCGGGCGAGGGAGCCGGACAGCCCCGCCTCGCGGCGCTCCGCGGCGCGGGCGAGGCGTCCGGTGAGCACCAGCCCCCAGGTGGCCGCGTTGACGAAGAGCGAGGGGCTGTGCCCGAGATGGGCCGCCCAGTCCCCCTGTCCGATCGTGTCGCGGATCAGCGCGTCGCGGGTCTCCGGATCGGGAATGCGCAGCAGCGCCTCGGCGAGGCACATCAGGGCCACGCCCTCCTCCGTCGACAGGCTGTATTCCCGCAGCAGGCCCTGGACTCCGCCGACCGGGCCCTGGGCGCGCAGGCGTCCGACGAGCGCGTGCGCGAGGCGCGCGGTGACCGCCGCGGCCCCGGGATCCGTCGTCACCGCCTCCAGGCAGGCGGCGACGCGCTCGGGCTCGGGCGCGCGGGTCTCCGCGGTCAGGCGCCGACGCAGGGGCGTCGGCGCGGCACGCGGCCCCAGGAACGCACCGAAGGGGCGGGCTGACGGCGGTGCCGGATCGGCAGGGCGCATCGCGGGCTCACGGTTCGGGCGGAACCGCCGCCCCGGCCGGGGAGGATGGGACGCGACGCACCGCGAGTCGAGGCCCCGCCCGCGGAGGGACGTCCCGAGCCGTTTTCCCAACATTAGGCAAGCAGGGATATCGCGAGAAATCCAGTATAGTCCCTGCGTAAACCGGACGCTCCAAAGCAGAAGCCGTAAGTTTTCCCGGGTCGAGCGATCGGCCCGCGCCTGGACGTCCGTGCCCGAGACCCCAGCCCCCCCCTGTGTGCCTCGGGCCCGATGCTGGTGGGGCTGGCGCCGCGCCGCGAAGGGCATCACATCCGCGCCGCGCGCGCCTTCCTCGACGGGTCCATGACCGATCTGTCCCGGGCCAGCGGGCTCTCGTTCTCGACCGTCCAACGCCCGGAGGGGCGCGCGGAGGCCCCCGGCCCATCCAGCCGGTACCGGGCCGTCGCCGCGCTCCAAGCGGCCGGGATCCTGTTCTCCCTGATCGAGGGGGCCGCCATCGTCGCCGGCCAGGCCTGAACGCCGTCGCGCCCCGCCCGAACCCCGTCGAGCGGGTCCTGCGGCAGGCGTCGACGCGTCAGGGCGTGCAGCAGGACCTACAGAAAGTGGCGATACACCACGTGGGTGTCGGCTTCCGGCTGGAGGCTGCTCCGGCCGGCGGCGCCGCAGGTCGCGGCGGCGAAGGGCGAAACCATTGCGACGAGGGTCAGGAGCCAGCGAAACGGACCTGCGGCAATCATCGGAATCTCCTCGGCCGGGTGGGGATCGGCGGGTTGGGATCGAATCGTCGCCTGCGATGGCTGCGGGCCTGGGCCCGGGTCCTCCATGGAGCGTTCCGGCCCGTTTCGCGGTGCCGAGACGCACCCGGCCTGCGCTGTGGACGGCCGCACGCGACCGGGGCGCGCCGTCGCCTTTGGCCGTAGGGTGGGCCATGGCTGCACGGATCCTGGATCGCGACCGGTTCGCGAAGTGTCGCGCACTGATGGAGCGCGGGGCCACGCCCGGCGAGCGCGCGGCCGGACGCGCGGCCGCGACCCGGGTGGCGGCCGCCGCCGGTCTCAGCCTCGCCGACGCGCTCGTCCTGGCGGATGCCGGTCGCCCGGACGCCGGCCGGGCCCCCGCCCCGGACCACGACCGGCCGCGCCGGCCCGCCGAGCGGACCTACGCCTGGGCGACGCCCAGGCCCGCCCCGGAACCGGTGACGGTGGAGGAGTTGCGGCGGCAGAAGGCGGCGGACGAGGCGCGGCGCAAGAAGGCAACGGCCCGTGCCCGCCGGCGCCCGCAGGCCGCCGATCCGGACTGGGAGCACTGGTCCGGCGAGGTCCGCGAGGCCCAGGCCGCCCGGGACCGGGACTGGGCGCAGCGGCGTCCCCCCCGCGCCGCCGATTAAGGTGCCGGCCCCGAGGCTGCAACCGGCCCGACAAACACGCGCGAAAGCCCATTCGGATCGGAACGTACCGTTCCAAGGCGTCCGATCCATGATAAAAAGACGACAAAGGCGCAGCGTCGCACATCCATCCACGCCGTGATCTCTGTCCGTCGCGCAACGGTTGGCTTGCCGCCGCATGTGCCCGATCCCCGGGACGTCGCCCCCCCCGAGACAACGCCGGGATACGGTGCGCGCGGGAAGCGCCCCCTGCCAGGCGGCCCGCGCGGGGCCCGTGCGTCACGGACTCGCTCTCACGCGTCCGAGTGAACGCCATGCGCCTCACGCTCCACACCGATTATGCCCTCCGCACCCTGATCTACCTCGGGGTCAACGGCGAGCGGCGGAGTTCCACGGCGGAGATCGCCCGCGCCTATCGCATCTCGGAGAGCCATCTCACCAAGGTGGTGCACAAGCTGGGTCAACTCGGGCTGATCCGGACCACGCGCGGCCGTGGCGGCGGTCTCCGCCTCGGGCGGCCCGCGGCCGAGATCTGCCTCGGCACGGTCGTCCGGGCGACGGAGGAGGATTTCGCCCTGGTGGCGTGCTTCTCCGGGGCCGCCTGCGTCCTGACCCCGAGCTGCCGCCTGCAGCAGGTTCTCGGGGATGCCCTGAACGCCTTCCTGGCGGTGCTCGACCAGGTCACCCTGGCGGACCTGATCGGCGGATCGGGGGGCGCGGTCGCGCAGCTGCTCGGCCTGGAGGCTCCGCGCACCCAAACACCCCTCTGATACGGGCTCCGCTCGATCGCAGCGGTGGCCGTATCGGCGAGCCTGCGCGGCGCTCGAGCGAAGCCCGGATCCACCCTCCCGAAGGGATCAGACGGTCGGTGTCCGGTGGGGACTGGGGGGGCCGCCCGGGACGCGGCGGGACGCCTCAGTAGCTCTGCGTCGGCCGGTCGAGCACGGTCCGGCCCATCAGGCTGGCGGCGAGATCCACCATGAGGAGGGCCGTGCGTCCGCGCTCGTCGAGGAACGGGTTGAGCTCGACGAGGTCGAGGCTGCCGACCAGGCGGGAATCGTGGAGCATCTCCATGATCAGGTGCGCCTCGCGGAAGGTCGCGCCCCCCAGCACCGTGGTGCCGACCCCCGGCGCGATGCCGGGGTCCAGGAAATCCACGTCGAGGCTGACATGCAGCCGTCCGCCGGCCGCGGCGACCTGCCCGAGGAAGGCCCGCAGGGGGGCGACGACGCCGACCTCGTCGATGCTGCGCATGTCGTGGATGAGCACGCCGGCCTCGAGCACCGCCACGCGCTCCGCCGGGTCGAGGCTGCGGGTGCCCATCAGGCAGACGTTGCGGGGGTCGATCGGGGCGGCGGGGGCCGGCAGGTAGCCGGAAAAGCCGCGCCGGCCGGTGGCGTAGGCGAGGGGGACGCCGTGGAGGTTGCCGCTCGTGGTGGTGTCGAGGGTGTGGAAATCCGCGTGCGCATCCAGCCAGAGCACGAACAGGGGCCGCCCCTCCTGCGCCGCCCGGCGCCCGAGCCCCGACAGGGTTCCGGCCGACAGGCTGTGATCGCCGCCGAGGAAGATCGGGAGGCCCTCGGCGCTGTGCCGGTAGGCGGCCTCGGCCAGGGCCTCGGTCCAGGCCGCGAAGGCGCCGAGGTGGCGCAGGGCCCCGTTGGGATGGGCCCGCTCCTCGGCGAGGGCCGGCGCGAGGTCGCCCGCATCGACGATGGAGAGGCCGAGGCCCCCGAGGGTCTCGGCGAGGCCCGCGGCCCGGTAGGCGCTCGGCCCCATGTCGCAGCCGAGGCGGCCGGCGCCCTCCTGCACGCGGGCGCCGAGAAGGATGCAGCGTCGGTTCGTCATGGTCGGGTCTCGCTCCGCAGCCCCGTTCGCTCGGCCCCCTCGCGGGGCCGTGTTGCCCAGGCGACGTTGCCCGGGCGGGGTGTTGCCGACTCGGTCTTGCCAGGCCCGTGCCGGGGCCGGGCCCGGCGCGATCCGGCCTGCCGGACGCAGGATAGGCGATCCCCGTGACGCTCGTTCCGGGCGGGACGCCGCAGGTCTTCGTCGCCCCCTCGGTCTCCGCCGCCCCGTGCGGGGCTCGGCATCCCGGCCGCCATGTTTTGTTAACCATTCCGGTCGCAGCGTGCCGCCGTTCCTCCGGCACCGGCGCGCGGCCGGCGGACCGGAGGGAGGCTTCGCCGATGAGTCCCGAATTCGGCGGCGCCTCCATAATCCCGCCCGTTTCTCCGAGCCCAGTGGGGCGGGTCGGGGCCCTGGATCACGCAGCGGCCACGACCATGCACAAGGAGTCTCTCCCATGATCAAAACGCTGCTGGCGCTCTTCACCGTCGCCGCCGTCCTGACGATCCGGGCGTTCCTGAAGCTCCTCTGGCTGCCGTTCCACAGCTTCGGCGGCCTCCTGCGCGGCCGTCCGGCCGCCACCTGAACCCGGGCCCGCAGCCGGGTCCCGATCAGCCGGCGCCGCGACCGGCCGTCCTCCGGCGCGGCCGCCCCGCCGCCGTGCCGGCCTCCTTCGCGATCCCCCGGCCGGCCTCCTTGCCGGCAGCCTTCGCGAGGCCCCGGCCGGCCGCCCCGCCGGGCGTCGGCTTGACCGGCCCCGGCCTCGCCTGGCGCGCGGTCGGCCCCGTCCGCGTCGGCGCCGCCTGGGCGTCGAGGAACCGGCGGCAGGCCTCGAACTGCGTCTCGACCTCGGGCGGGCAGTCCAGGCCGCGCTCCGCCGCCAGGGTCCGGGCATAGCGCAGCATCGCCGCGCTGGGGGCACGCGGCCCGCCGGCCGCGCCCGGCGCCGCCGTTCGTGACGCGGCGGGACCGGCCTCGGCATCCAGGAAGGCCCGGCAGCGGGCGAGGCTGCTCTTGCAGCCGCGGGGCAGCGGGATGCCCTTGCGGGCCGCCAGCGCGACCGCGAAGGCGACCATGGCCGGCGTGGGCGGACGATCGCCGCCGCCCGCGGCTCCGCGTCCCCGCGACGGCGGGATCAGGCTCGGGTCCAGGCTGACCACCTCCGCCTGCGCGATGGCGGCGATCAGGCCGTCGAGGCGGGTGCGGGTGCGCTGCCGGAAGGCCTCGGCCCGCGCCCGCGCCTCGACCCGGGTGGGCGCCCGGCCGATCTCGGCGAGCTCCGCCTCGAACGACGCCCGGCCCACCGGGTCGCCATAGGCCGGAAACACCCGCCGCACCGCCGCGATGAAGGCGAGCCCCACCTCGGTCACCGTGAGGGCCGGGTCCTTGCCGTCCCCGAGGGCGAGGTAGTGGCTCTTCAGGAGCTTGGGCAGGATGGTGTCCCGGGTCGCGGCCGTGCCGAGCCCCTTCGGCTCGTTCGGGTTGACGGGGTTCTCCAGGGCCCGCTTCGCCGCCGGATCGTCCACCTGGTCGATCAGGCGGCCCATCACCACGGGAAGCTCGCCCCGGGTGATCCGGCGGGGCGGCTCGGTCACGGCCTCGACGATCTCGGCACCGGCGGCCCTGGCCGCCTCCCCGTCGCGCAAGGCGGGCAGGCGGGTGGCGCGGGCCTCGTCCTCGGGCCGGGCCTTGCCCGGAACGGGATCGGCCTCGACCTCGGCCTCCGCCCCGTAGAGGGCGCGCCAGCCCGGCGCGCGCACGACGCGCCCGCCGACCGCGAAGCGCTTCGCGCCGAGGGGCGTCGCCACCTCGGCCACGACCTCGGTGCGCGCATCGATGCCGTCGGGCAGGTGCGCGGCGCCATAGGCCTTGGCCACGAGCTCCCAGAGGCGGGCGAGGTCCGCCGCGAGGCGCCCGGGCTCCGGCACCTTGCGCAGGGGCACGATGGCGTGGTGCTCGCCCGGATCCTTGACGTAGTGCCCCCGCGCCCCGCGCCGGATGACGGGCGGCGCCGCGGTCAGCAGGGCGCCGAGGTCCGGTAGCACGGAAGCGATGGCGGCCAGCACCGCGCCCGCATCCCCGGCCTGCCCCTCGGGCAGGGCATCCGACTCGGTGCGCGGATAGCTGAGATAGCCCTGGTCGTAGAGATCCTGCGCGAGCCGCGCCGTGTGCTGGGGGTCCCAGCCGAAGCGCTTGGCGCAGCGGCGGGCCAGGGTGTCCTTCGAGAACAGGCGCGGCGGCGCCCGGCGGACGTCCCGCTGCGTCACCCCGAGGGGCCCGGACCACGCGGTCGCCGCCGCCCGGATGGTCTCGGCCGCGGCGCGTTCGAAGATCCGCTCCTTGGGGAGGTGCCACAGGGTCAGGGCCGCTCCCGTGCCGGTCTCGGCGTGCAGCGCCACCTTGAAGAAGTCCTGCGGGACGAAGGCCCGGATGCGCGCCTCGAGGTCCGCCAGGATGGCGAGCGTGGGCGTCTGCACCCCGCCGAAGCGCCAGGGCTCGCGGAAGGCGGGCGGCCGCAGGCGCAGGGAGATCGCGCGCGTGCCGTTGAGGCCGAGATGGTAATCCTCGTATTGCCGGCACAGCGCCTCCAGGTAGGCGGCGTAGTCCCGCTCGCCGGATTCCGGCTCCCGGGCCAGCATGGCGAAGGCCCGCCGGACGGAGACGTCGTCGAGGGCGCCGAGCTTGAGGCGGTCGACCCGGCCGCGCCAGCCGAGATGCTCCAGCACCTCCCAGGCGATCATCGACCCCTCCCGCCCCGGATCGGTGGCGATGATGACGCGCTCGACGCCCCGCAGGGCCTGGCCGATCGCCGCGAGCTTGCCCGCATGCGACTGGCCGGACCGGTTGGTGCCGCAGATCACCGGCAGGGTGTCGAGGACGATCGGCAGGGCCTCGAACTGCCAGACCTTCCAGTCCGGCCGGATCCGGCCCGGCTCCTCGGCGGCGAGCAGGTGCCCCTCGGCCGCGACGCAGACGGTGCCGGGCGAGCGGAAGTAGCGCTGGAGCTGACGCATCGCCGACGGCTTCTCGAAGAAGAACAGCGTGCGGCCGGGCGGGGCAGGGGACATGGGATGGGGCACACGGGCTGGAAGGGGATCGCGCGCGCGGGGCTCAGGCGGCCTGCCCGAGGCCGTCCCCGTCGCGGGCCCGCCGCGCCGTCCGTGCGGGCCGGTCCCGGCCCGGCGCCGGGGGATCGACGGACAGGAAGGGCCGGACGAGGACGCGCCGGCCGCGCAGGTCGTGGACGGTCACGTGCCACTCCGCCCAGTCTCCTCCCGCGCCGAGGCTGCGCATTACGTCCCGCGCCACCGCCTCGGCCCGGCGCATCAGCCGATGGGGCGCCCGGATGTCGTTGCCCACGGCGTCGAAGACGCATTCGCGGCCGTTGGTGCAGTGGAAGCGGTAGCGGGCCATGCTGCTCTGACTCCCCCGTCGCCGCGCGCCGGGACGCGCTCGAGTTCACTCTCTGTTCTCATATGCACGCAAGGGCGCCGGGATGGCAAGGGCGGGATGGCAAGAGGTGGCCCGCGCACGCAAAGCCTGCGCGGGCAGGACCGCCGGGCGGCGGCGTCCTGGGGGAAGTCCTCATGGAAGAAGTCGTCAGCGCCCGCCGGCGCCCCCCCGCATGCTCCTCTGCCGACAGGTGCGGCCCATATCCTCGAAGCCCGCCGGGCAGCGCCGGACGCAGGCGCCGGCGGCGTACTTGAGCGGCGGCCGGCAAGCCCGGCTGAAGCGCTGTTCCTGGAACAGGTAATCCTTCGCGGGGCTCTGCGCCGCGGCCGGGCCGGTCAGCCCCAAGGGGACCACGCCCAACGGAAGCGCGCCCAGGGGAAGCGCGACGAGCGCGAGGCGGAGGGCGGCGTGGGGGAGGCGGGGCATCGATTGTTCCGGGGCGGGGGCTTGGGTCCGGGGGAGCCTTGCGGCCTTCGCCTCTACCACGTCCCGTCCCACCCGGACATGGGCGCCGACGCGCGGCGCGCCTCGGCCCGGAGGGGCGTCCAGCGCCCCCGGCGTCGCGACGGGCCTCGCGATCGGTCTCGATGCCACTATCCGCCGACATCTCTTCCTGATCTGCACCGATCTCGACCCGACAACACTTTTGCCATCCTGCTTTTTTGCAATGCACGGGTAATACCGCGGAGCACAAACTAGCCTATTGGTGGAACTTGTACCTTCGCGAACCGTAGGTAGTCTGAACGGGCCCAACCCTCGGGGACGCCATGTTGTACCTGTCCTTCCTTCTCCTGGGCGCCGTGGCCAGCCGCGCGTTCCGGATCTCGGGCCTGCTGGCGATCGTCGCGCTCCTGGCGGTGGCCATCGGACTCGAAGGCGCCCTCAACCAAAGGGACCCGGCCTCCGTGCTGGGCCATGCCGTGCTGATGCTGGCGGCGGTGGAAATCTCCTATCTCGCCACATCCTGGCTGTGGGACGCGGCGGCCCGTCCGCGGCCGCACGGGGAGATCGGAAGCGGGGAAGAGCCCGCGACCCCGAGGCCTTTCGGGCCAAGCCTCCCCGGCGAGCCCCGGGAGTTGTGAAGGTCCGCCCCGGACGCGACGGGGACAGGATCCCGCATCCGAACACCGCCAGCGCCGTCGAACGCCGACCGGCCCCGCCGTGATTCGGAAATTTCCTGCGCAACCTCCGCCCATCTTGCAGCATTATGCAGACTCGCCCCAAACGTCCGAACGGGGTCAAACGGAGTGTGACGGATGAGCGCCGGCTATCCACTTCTGATCCTCGCCCTGGGAACCCTCGGCGGCATCGGCTTCCTCGCCCTCGGGGCCCGCAAGCAGGTCGCCGACCTGAAGAACGACCCGAAGCGATCGAGCTTCGTGCGCGATCACGGCGGCACGCCGCGGGAGAACATGCCGGGCACCGAGCACTGACGGGGCGACCGGGACGCCCGCACGCGGCGTCCCGGTCGCCGAGACGGTCCCCGCCTGCCGAGTCGGAACCGGCGCCCGGCCCAGCCGTTGACAGCCAGATTGGAATTGATCTAATTCGCAACTGAGCGCGGCCTTCGCCGCCGCGCAGATCCCAAGGAGCTCCCATGGCCGGCCACGCGCATTGCGACAGCTGCAAGTTCTTCGACGAGCACAAGGTGAACGGCGCCCAGGCGGCCGGCGAAGAGGGCCTGTGCCGCTACAACCCGCCCGTGACCCAGCCCGCCCCCGAGTCGAAGGGCCTCTGGCCGGTGGTCGCCACCAGCGACTGGTGCGGCCACTTCACGCCCGAGATGTCGGCGGCCGAGTAAGCGGCCCGCACCGCATCCCACCAGGGGCCAGCCTTCGGGCTGGCCCTTCTCGTTTCGGCCGCGATCGACGAACGGGTCGGGTCGACCGCCATCCGGATCGCGGCGCGCACGGCGCGTCCCGCACCGACGGCCCTACAGGGTATTCCGCTTCAGGTGAGCGGCGACCCGCCCGCCGCTCACCTCGGCATCCGGGTTGCGAACCTCGCGCATCCGCGGAGCGGACCCGGTCGTCAGGTAGACCACCACCGTCAGTGCCAGGAGCACCTTCGCGCCCATCGCCCTTGCCCTCATCGTTAAGAGGGGGTGGATAGGATCGATCCCTTTCGACTTTGTTGCAGTGCGGTGGCTCCTCGCGCCGCCGCGGCGGCTTCGTCGGGTGTGGTGAACAGACCGTCACGGCGTGCCGCGATCCCCCGAACCTGCGCAGGCCGCCGTCACGGCCCGATCCAGGAACGCCGCCGCGGTGGCGATCGCCTCGCGCCCTTCGGCCAGTTCGGCATGGAACATGTGCCAGACGTGGAACATCCCCGGCCAGACCTGCAGCGAGGCGCGGACCCGGTTCTCGCCGAGATGCGCCGCGAGCCGGATGGCGTCGCTCAGCATCAGTTCGCCTTCGCCGATCTGCACCAGGATCGGCGGCAGCCCGCGGACATCGGCGAAGACCGGCGATGCCTCGGGGCTGTTCGGCAGCGCGCCGCCCAGGAAGGTCCTGGCCATCAGGTCGAGGCCGGCCTTGGTGTTCAGCCTGTCGAGGCCCTCGCGATTGGTCATCGACGCGCCGGTGTGCTCGAGGTTCGCCCAGGGCGAGAGCGCCGCACCGCCGGCCGGCAGCGCCACGCCGGCATTGCGCGCCAGGACCATCACCGAGACGACCATCGCCCCGCCGGCCGAATCCCCCGCGAACGTCACCGAGGCCGGGTCCTGCCCCTGGGCGATTAGCCAGCGGTAGGCCGCGAACGTATCTGCGATCGGAACGGGGAATGGATGCTCCGGCGCCAGCCGGTAATCGGGCAGGTAGACGCGCGCCTTCAACGCCCTGGCGAACGCCGCGGCCAGCCCGTGATAGCCGCCCGGCCCGCCGACGATGTACGCCCCGCCGTGGATGTAGAAGAGCACGCGGTCGCCCGCGACCTCCGGCGGGGTGACGAGGGTCGCCGGCACGCCGCCCATGTCGACCTGTTCGATCCGCATGTCGGCCGGCGTCGGATGCTCGGCCATCGTGCGGACGTACGACCGCCGGATGTCGTCGATCGTCACGGACGCGGTCTCGCCGCGGAGGACGGGGGCGAGGTCCCGCAGGCTCGCGGCCCATCGGTCGAGGCGATGAATCACGGTGGGGTTGAAGGTCATGGCGCTGGCTCCCGATGGCGTTGATCCGTTCACGTCCCCGATATAGTCCGGTGATTGGCGACGGGACGTCGACACTGCGAGGGAGCGGCGGCGCCGCATGGCACCGGGCAACATCAACGACATCGTCGCCTTCGTCGCGGCCGCCGAGGCGGGCAGCTTCGTCGGCGCGGCCCGTGCGCGCGCGATGACGCGGTCGGGCATCGCCAAGAGCGTCGCCCGCCTCGAGGATCGCCTCGGCGTCCGCCTGTTCCACCGGACGACGCGCAGCCTGGGGCTGACCGACGACGGCCGCGTGTTCCTCGATCGCTGCACGCCGATCCTGGCCGACCTCGAAGCGGCGGAGTCGTCGATGTCCGATGGCGGCGGGGAGCCGCAGGGTCTGTTCCGCATGACCGCGCCGATGACGTTCGGACGCGTCGTGATCCTGCCGCTGCTCAACGATTTCCTGGCCCGCTGGCCCCGGCTGAAGGCTGAGGCGAGCTTCACCGACCGGATCGGCGACCTCATCGAGGACGGGATCGACCTGGCGATTCGGATCGGCGAGCCCCGCGAGACCAGCCGCCTCATCACCCGAACCCTGACCCAGCAGCACGATCGGGTCGTCGCGAGTCCTGCCTATCTGTCCACGCATCCGGCGCCGCGGCATCCCGACGATCTGGCGGGGCACGACTGCCTGAATTACGTCGGCGCCGGGCAGAGGCGCCCGTGGCGCTTCACCGTCGAGGGCAGGACCGTCGCCGTCACCCCTCGCGCCCGCCTGTCGCTCGACAGCGGCGAAGCGCTCCGCGACGCGGCGGTCTCCGGGGCGGGGCTGGCGTTCCTGCCCGGCTATGTCGTCGAACGGGATCTCGCCGAAGGACGGCTCGTCGCGCTGTTGACGGACCATGGCGCCCCGCCGGTGCCGATCAGCCTCATCTATCCCAGCCGCCGCCATCTCGCGCCGAAGGTCCGGCGCTTCATCGATCTGCTGGTCCGGGCCGTCTGATACCCATCGGTACGGCTGAGGACGCACGGGTTCTACGCGCGCGCGTCGGGCGTGATCCGATGCGGCGAGCCAGGAGGTTTGCCCTGTCGAAGGCCGTGGACCTGCGCGCGGACTGGTGCCGATGCCCGACGACGCCGGGCGCGGACGAGCCGCGATGCCGGTCAGAGCCGGCGCCTTCGAGCGCGGGCCGCGATCGACGAGGGCGAAAGCCGCACCCGGGATTGCGCGGATCGGCGCGGTCGGCCTGCAGAGGGTGCGCGACTGGGGGCTGGCCTTCGACACGGCTGGGCCGGACGGTTTGATCGAGCGCAGGAAGCCCGGCCCACGGCCCACGCGCGACGATGCGCGGCGACACGCCCTGGCGGCTGTCATCAAGGAAGGGCCGAACCTGCAGCCGCACGGCGTGGTGCGCTGGCGGCGGAAAGACTCGGCCGCCTGGCTGTTCGAGCGCTTTGGGATCAGCCTCGACGAGAAGAGCGTCGGTCGAACTCCGGTGGCAGAACGAGGCCCGCCTCGGCCAGAAGAACCCGACCCCGCGGCGCTGGGCACGCCAGGGCAGCCGGCCTGCCGCCCCAAGGGATCGGCGCACGGCTTCCGCCGACATCTTCGGGGGGTCTGCCCGGAGAAAGGCGAGGGCGCCGGCCTCGTCCTGCCCTGCTGCGCCAGGCCGGCCATGACCGCGCATCGGGCCGAGATCCGTCGATCCCGGCGCTCACGCTGTCCCGATCCTTGAGGGAGCCGGCCGGCACGTCGCCGCCGACCTCGTGGCGCCCGACACCATCGCCTTGCCGACGTTGCCGTCTCATGCCCCCGAACTCGACCCGGTCGAGAAGGTCTGGCAGGTCCTGCGCGAGAACCGGCTCGGCGACAGGGTCTTCGCCTCCTGCGAGGACATCCTCGATCACGGCTGCGAGGCTTGGAACAAGCTGATCGCACAGCCCTGGACGATCCGGTCTCCCGGACTGCGCCAATGGGCCTATCGGTCATGAACCACGCCGATTGGTCTCGGTCGAGTGCATCGAATGGATACTTTGGCGGAAGGGGTGGGATTCGAACCCACGGTAGACTTGCGCCTACGGCGGTTTTCAAGACCGCTGCCTTAAACCACTCGGCCACCCTTCCAAGCCCATGCGGGAGCGAGAGACTTCGCCTCCGCGGAAGCACCGGGCCCGGACCCGACGCTCCTGCTCGCCCTCGTTCGAACTGGCGATCCTGTCTATGGCTGCCCGCGGGGCGGCGTCAACCGTCGCCGCGGAGCCCGCCCTTGCGCCGCCCGGTGGAGCGGGATGGCGCAAGCCCGGTCGCCCGAGGGCTTCGGCGCGATCGGCGCGTCGCCCGTCCGCCCCGCCGCCATCGTCCACGCCCGAAAAACCCGCCGCGGCTGGGCCGGGCGGGTGAAGGTGTTCCTCGGTGTTCCTGGGTGGAACGCCGTATCCTGCCACTTGGTATTCCAGCAGCAAAGGCGTGGGGGCCGGCCCCGGTGACGAGAGGCCGGGATTGAAACGGGAAACCCCGTCCGGGCCCGGTGGCGGCGCGTCACCGCCGGCGCCGCGGTGCGGTCAGGCCGGACGGCGCGGGCTCAGGGCGCCAGGCGGGTGAGGCGGTCGAGGAGGGCGCGGTCGTGCAGGAGGGCCATGCGCTCCTTCGGCGTCAGCCAGGCCCGGGCCTCGGCGATGCCCTCCGCCTCCACCACCTTGGCCTGGGCCAGCGCCCGGTCGGGGTCGATGGCCCCGCGCGGGCGGGGGGCGGTCTCGGGCAGCATCGCCGCGTGGGCCGCGGCGAGGTCCGCATCGGCGTGGAGGGCACTGAGCGCATCCGCGTCGTCGAGGCCCGCCTCGGCGTTGCGCCGGCTCAGGGCCCCGGCCTGCACGGCGATGGCGGGGGGGTCACGCTCCTCCGGGGTCATCAGCAGGCCGAGGCGCCGCAGGGCCAGCCCGAGGCCGAGCTGGCCGCTCGCCCAGGAGATGGGAATCGCCAGGACGAGGCCCAGGATGGTGGGCGACATCCACAGGAACAGCGAGGTGGCGATGGCGAAGGCCGCCACCCCCGTGACCAGGCCGAGCGCCATGTGCCAGCGGTGGCGGCGCACGATGTCGGACCAGGGGATCGAGCCGTCGTCGCGCCGCTGCGGGTTCCAGCCGGTGTCGCGCCCGAGCAGGATCTGGAACACCGAGCCCGACTGGATCAGCATCGCGATCGGGGCGATCAGGGCCGAGAGCAGGATCTCGATCAGGCTCGACAGCACGAGGCGGACCGCGCCGCCGCAGGCCCGGCGCACGGGTCCGTCGATCAGCGCGAGGCCCAGTCCCAGAAACTTCGGCGCCAGCAGGATGCCCATGGTCAGGCCGAAGAGCTGGAGCGCGCGCACGGGATCGAAGCGCGGCCAGACCGGGTAGAGGCCGAACTCGGAGGTGAAGTATTCCGGCCGCACATAGGCGGTCTGGAGCACCAGGGCGATACCGACCACGAGCTGGGCCAGCCACAGGGGCGAGGCGACGTAGCCGGCGATGCCGGTGGCGAAGTGCTGGCGGGAGGCGAGGGCCAGCCCCGCCGTGCCGATGATGCGGCTGTGCTGGAGGTTCCCTTGCGCCCAGCGCCGGTCGCGCACCGCCACGTCGATGAGCGAGGGTGGGCTCTCCTCGTAGGAGCCGGGCAGCGCCGGCAGCATGGTCACGCTCCAGCCGGCCCGCCGGATCAGGGCCGCCTCCACGAAGTCGTGGCTGAGCACGTGCCCGCCGAAGGGCGGCTTGCCCTTCAGGTCGGGCAGGCCGCAGGCCGCCGCGAAGGCGCGGGTGCGGATGATGGCGTTGTGGCCCCAGTAGTTGCCGTCGCGGCCCGACCAGACGGAGAGGCCCGTGGCGATCACCGGCCCGTAGATCCGCGCGGCGAATTGCTGGACCCGGGCGAACAGGGTGTTGCGGTTGATGATGAGCGGCAGCGACTGGATGATGCCGGCATCCGGGTCCGCCTCCATGGCGGCGGCCAGATGCACCACGCAGGAGCCGGTCATCAGGCTGTCGGCGTCGAGGACCAGCATGTGGTCGTAGGCGCCCCCCCAGCGGGAGACGAAGTCACCGATGTTGCCGGCCTTGCGGTGGTGGTTCTTGGCGCGATGGCGGTAGTACAGCCGCGCCCGTGCGCCGCCCCAGCGGGCCCGGAGCTCGAGGAAGGCGCGCTCCTCGGCGATCCAGGCGTCGCCCTGGGTCGAATCCGACAGGACGAAGTAGTCGAAGGCCTCGCCCAGGCCCGTGGCGTCGATCTCGGCGCGCATCGCCTCGATGGCCGCGAAGGTGCGCGCGGTGGCCTCGTTGTAGACCGGCATCACCACCGCGGTGCGGGTGGCCAGACGCGCCGGCAGGGCCGGGGTCGTTCCGCGGCGCAGAAGGACGAGGAAGCCCAGGATCGCGCCGGTGAAGGCCAGCGCGATCCAGGAGAAGTTCAGGGTGAAGAGGGCGAGCAGCACGTATTGCAGCGCCGTGGTGCCGCCCGAGACCGCCACCACCTCGTACATCTGCATCGCGCCGTAGGCGGTGAGCAGCGCCGCCCCGCCGAAGACGAAGGCGCGGGCGAGCCAGGGCTGGGCGTGGCGCGACGCCGGACGGTGGCCGTCTGCCGGGTCCCAATGCTCCAGGTCCTGCACGGGCATCGGCAGCGGCGCTTCGGGGGGCATCGCGGCGGCGAAGGGCCGGGGGGCCGGACGGGCCGCGGCGGCCGGAGCCGCCGCGTCGGGGGAGAGGGGGGATGCGGTCACGGGGTCCAACGGTAGAGCCAGGTTTCGGTGAGGGGGATGCCGCCGCGCTGCAGGTTGAGCCGCAGCTCGCAGGACTTCTCGCCCTTCGGGTCGAGCTCGAAGGCCACCCGCAGGGTGTCGCGCTCGGGGTAGCGGTAGAGGGTGCTCGACGGGATCGCCCCGGAGGCCGCGCCGAGCTGGGTCTGGAGGTCCCCGGGGGCAGCGATGCCCGCGCCGGTGAAGTCCACCAGGAACAGGCGGCGGTTGTCGCCGCCGCGCCCGCTGCGCGTGCCCGAGACCAGGGCGACCTTCGGCGGCTCGGGGGGCTGCCAGCACCAGTGCTGGCGGTAGCTGAAGGGCATCTCGGCCCCGGCCGCCAGAGTCGCCTTGGGGCGCCAATAGGCGAGCACGTTCTCGTTGAACTCGGAATCGCTCGGGATCTCCAGCAGGGTCACCGCCCCCGGGCCCCAGGCGCCGAGGGGCTCGAGCCAGAGGGAGGGGCGCCATTCCCAGTGCTGCACGTCGTCCTGGAAGGCGGCGTAGTCCCGCGCCCGCTGCATCAGGCCGAACCCCTTCGGGTTCTCGTCGAGGAAGGAGGAGATCTGCAGGGTCTGGGGATTGCGCACCGGGCGCCAGATCGCCTCGCCGGCGCCGGTGCGGATCTGCAGGCCGCCGCTGGCGGAGGCGCCCGCGCGGGCGTCGTCCGCCCCGCGCCGGTCGTGGGGGCCGAACAGGTAGCTCGTGGTCATGCCGCCGAGGCCCAGATGGTCGATGGCCGCGCGGGCGAAGACCGTGCCCTCGACGTCGCAGAGGGAGGCGTCGCCGGGGCGCAGGCTCATGCGCAGGGCCGCCGCGGCGGAGGGCGAATCCACCAGGGCGTGCAGGACGAGGGGGCCGCCGGGGCCGGGCCGCTCGATCCAGATCGCGCGGAATTCGGGGAATTCCTCGCCCTTCGCGTCGGCCGGGCGCAGGGTCAGGGCCCGGGCCGTGACGCCGAAGCCCTGGCCGGTGGCCAGGAGGCGGAAGAACGACGCCCCCTGGACCATCGCGAAGTCGCTGAGCTCCCCGCCGCGGAAGCGGGCGCGGATGCGGAAGCCCGAATAGCCGGGGTCGTCCTTGAAGGCCGGGAGGGCGACGCCCTCCGTCTCGAACCGGGCCGGATCGTAGGGCAGGGCGCGCACGGTGCCCTCCTCCACCAGGGCCAGCGCCACGCGGGAGCGGAAGACCGAGCCGCGATGCAGGGGCTCCAGGGTGAAGCCCAAGCCCGCCTCGGCCCAGACCGCGCTGCCGGGCCGGGTGCGGATGGCGGCGTACTGCTCGCGGTTGAGGCCCGTCAGGGCGTCCGGCAGGTCGTCGATGCGGGGGGCCGCGTAGGGGCGCCTGGCCAGGGCCCGGGCGAGATCGGTGATGAGGCCCGGCTGGAACGGCGTGCCGTCGGCGGGCAGGGCGGGGGCCTCGTCGGCGGCGGCGGCCCCCGGCAGGGCCGCGAGACCGCCGGCAAGCGTCGCGAGGCCGGCCTGCTGGAGAACGGTGCGGCGGCTCGGGCCGGTGCAGCGGGTCGGGCCGCTGGCGGACGGGGCGTCGAGGAAATCCGGGTTCGGCGGCGTCATCAGGTCCGTGGGGTCGGCGGGGGCGCGCGGAGAAAGGCGAGGGCGTCGATGTGGGGGGCTCGCGGAGGTCGAGCGTCGGTCGTGTCTACCATGCTGGGCCCTGAACCGGGGGTTAAGCCCTCCCGAACCGCGCCGGTCAACGCCGAAGGGCGCGTTTCCGTTCGGGCCGGGCCGGGCCAAACCTTGCCCGACAGGTCCTGTGACCCGACCGATACTGCCGGAGACCCTGCACGAGGTCCGGACCGATGAAGCCCATGCCGTTCGAGCCCGGACTTGAAACAGCCCCATCGGCGCTTTAGCCCGCGCAAGAGCACCAGCAAGAGCACCAGCTTGACCCGGGCACCAGCTTGACCCGAGCGACAGCGCGACCCGCGGCGGAACCCTCGATGACGGATCAGATGACCAGGAACGCAGACCGCAGCCTCACCGCCATCGTGCTCGCCGCCGGCAAGGGCACGCGGATGCGCTCGGACCTGCCGAAGGTGCTGCACCGGGTCGCCGGCCGGACCCTGCTCGGGCACGTGCTGGCCGCCGCGCAGGGGGCCGGGGCGACCCGCATCGCCGTGGTGGCGGAGCCGGGCCAGGACGCGGTCGCCCGCGAGATCGCCGCCCTGGCGCCCGGCGCGGCGGTCTATCCGCAGGCCGAGCGCCTCGGCACCGCCCATGCGGTGCTGGCCGCCCGTGCCGCCCTGGAGGCGGGCGACGACGACGTGGTGATCGCCTTCGGCGACACGCCGCTGATCACCGCCGACACCCTCGCGCGCCTGCGCGCGCCCCTGGCGCAGGGCGCGGCCGTGGCGGTGCTGGCCTTCGAGAGCCCGAATCCCACCGGCTACGGCCGGGTGCTGACGGAGGGGGACCGCGTCCTGGCGATCCGCGAGGAGAAGGACGCGAGCGCGGCCGAGCGCGCCGTCACCCTGTGCAATGCCGGCCTAATGGCCCTGTCGGGCCCCCATGCGCTGCCCCTCCTCACCCGCATCGGCAACGCCAACGCGGCGGGCGAATACTACCTGCCCGACGCCGTCGCCCTGGCGGTGGCGGACGGCCTGCCCGTCGCGGTGGTGCCGGTGTCGGAGGCCGAGGCGCAGGGGGTCAACGACCGGATCCAGCTCTCCGTGGCCGAGGCCGAGATCCAGGGGCGCCTGCGCCGGGCGGCCATGGCGGCGGGGGCGACCCTGATCGCGCCGGAGACGGTTTTCTTCAGCATCGACACGGTGTTGGGACGGGACGTTGTGGTGGAACCTCACGTGGTGTTCGGGCCTCATGTGACGGTGGGCGAGGCCTGCGTGGTGCACAGCTTCTCGCATCTGGAGGGCGCCACGCTTGAGTCCGGCGTCCAGATCGGCCCCTATGCCCGCCTGCGCCCGGGGGCGGTGCTGGAGACCGGCGCCCGCATCGGCAACTTCGTCGAGGTGAAGAACGCCCGGATGGGCGCCGGCGCCAAGGCGAACCACCTGACCTACGTGGGCGACGCCGAGGTCGGGGCGGGGGCCAATCTCGGGGCCGGCACCATCACCTGCAACTACGACGGGGTGAACAAGCACCGGACGCAGATCGGGGCGGGGGCCTTCATCGGCTCGAACACCGCCCTGGTGGCGCCCGTCCGCGTCGGCGCGGGCGCCATCGTGGGCGCCGGCTCGGTGATCGCCGGGGACGTGCCGGACGACGCCCTGGCGGTGTCGCGCGGTCGCCAGCGCAACCTGGCCGGCTGGGCGCCGGGCAAGCGCGCGGCCCTGCAGGCGGAGAAGGCGGCGCGGGCCACGAAACCGAAGCCGTGAGGCCGACGCGGGCGTGTGCTGAAAGCCCGCGTTCAGGATTGTCGGCGCAGGCTCCGAGGCGGGCTTGGCTGGCCGAGGTGGGCTTGGCTGGCCGAGGCGGGCTTGGCTGGCTCCGAAGCAGGCTTGGCGGCCGCCGGGTCACGCGGCTGGCGCGCCCCTGTCCCGATCCGGTACAAGCCCGGACGCATGCGACCGCGTCCGGGCCTCGCGCCGGGCATCTGAGAAACACCTGAGAGACCCAGACCCATGTGCGGAATCGTTGGCATCGTCGGACGGGACGCCGTGGCCGGGCAGCTGGTGGAAGCCCTGCGCCGGCTCGAATATCGCGGCTACGACTCGGCCGGCATCGCCACCCTGACGGAGGGGCACCTGGAGCGCCGGCGCGCCGAGGGCAAGCTCGCCAACCTGGAGATGCGCCTGCGCGACGCGCCGCTCGGCGGCAGCCTCGGCATCGGCCACACCCGCTGGGCCACCCACGGGCGGCCCAACGAGACCAACGCCCACCCGCACGCCACGACGCGCGTCGCCGTCGTGCACAACGGCATCATCGAGAATTTTCGCGCGCTGAAGGCCGAGCTGCAGGGCCAGGGCGTGCGCTTCGAGAGCGAGACCGACACCGAGGTGGTGGCCCAGCTCGTCAGCCACGCGATGGAGGGGGGCCTGGGGCCGGTCGAGGCGGTGGCGGCCTGCCTGCCGCGCCTGCACGGGGCCTTCGCCCTGGGCTTCATCTTCACCGGCCACGACGACCTCCTCATCGGCGCCCGCCACGGGGCGCCGCTGGCCATCGGGTTCGGCGAGGGCGAGACCTATCTCGGCTCGGACGCCCTGGCGCTGGCGCCCTTCACCCAGGAGATCACCTATCTCGACGAGGGCGACTGGGCGATCCTGTCGCGCGCGGGCGCCGAGATCCGCGACCCGGACGGACGGCCCGTCACCCGCGAGCGCCAGCGCATCGTCGCCCAGGCCTATCGGGTGGAGAAGGGCAACCACCGCCACTTCATGGCCAAGGAGATCCACGAGCAGCCCGAGGTGGTGGGCCGGACGCTGGCCCATTACGTCGACCTCGCCAACGGCCGCGTGGCCCTGCCCGAACCCCTGCCCTTCGACTTCGCCGCGCTCTCGCGGATCTCGATCACCGCCTGCGGCACCGCCTACTATGCCGGCCTCGTGGCCAAGTACTGGTTCGAGAGCCTGGCGCGCCTGCCCGTCGAGATCGACGTCGCCTCGGAGGCGCGCTACCGCGAGCCGCCGCTGGACCGGGACGGGCTCACCCTCGTGATCTCGCAATCGGGCGAGACCGCCGACACCCTGGCCTCCCTGCGCTACGCCAAGGGGCAGGGCCAGCACACCCTGGCGGTGGTCAACGTGCCGACCTCCACCATCGCCCGGGAGGCCTCCGCAACCGTGCCGACCCTGGCCGGGCCGGAGATCGGCGTCGCCTCCACCAAGGCGTTCTCGTGCCAGCTCACCGTGCTGCTGTGCCTCGCCATTGCGGCGGGCCGGGCCCGCGGCGCCCTGAGCGCCGAGGCGGAGCGCCGCCTCGTCGACGCGCTGATCACCGTGCCGGGCCTGATGGCCGACGCGACCAAGCTGGAGGGCGAAATCGAGCTGCTGGCCCGCGAGGTCGCCAAGGCCCGCGACGTGCTCTACCTGGGGCGCGGCACCAGCTACCCGATGGCGCTCGAAGGCGCCCTGAAGCTCAAGGAAATCAGCTACATCCACGCGGAAGGTTATGCGGCGGGTGAACTCAAGCACGGCCCCATCGCCCTCATCGACGAGAGCGTGCCGGTGATCGTGATCGCGCCCCACGACGCGATCTTCGAGAAGACGGTGTCGAACATGCAGGAGGTGGCCGCCCGCGGCGGGCGCATCATCCTGATCGGCGACGCCAAGGGCGCGGCCGCGGCCGGCCTCGACACCATGGCCACCGTGACGATGCCCGACCTCGACCCGGTGGTGGCCCCCATCGTCTACGCGGTGCCGATCCAGCTCATCGCCTACCACACCGCCGTCTTCATGGGCAAAGACGTCGACCAGCCGCGCAACCTCGCCAAATCCGTCACGGTGGAATAGGTCCGTGATGGGGGAGGCGGGTGCGGGCCGGCCCTTCGGAACCGCGACGGGCACGGCGGACCGAGGACCGCCAGTGGCCAGCCCCCTGCCACGGGCCTATGCTCGCCGGCACAGGCCCCTGCGACGGTCCACCGGGATGTTCCTGCAAGGGATCGTCATGGGAGGGTTTCATGGACGGAAAGACGGCGAGCCTGTTCCGGAGCGGCCGCAATCAGGCGCTGCGCATTCCGCGCGGGTTCGAGCTTCCCGGCACGAGCGCGCGCATCCGCCGGCTGCCGAACGGCAATCTCGAGATCGAGCCTCTGGGTGAGATCGGGCTGCTGGCCGCCTTCAAGGATGAGCCACCTCTGCCGCCGGACGATGCGATGGACCCGATCCCGGATCGTCCCGCAGAGCCCGTGGAGCGATGAGCGAGCGCTACCTGCTTGACACCAACATCCTCTCCGAGATCATCCGGGCGGGCAGAGACAGCGCCGTCCTGGGCATGATCGCCCGGGTCGGCCAGGACACCATCTGCACGAGCGCGATCGTGGCGAGCGAGATGCGCTACGGCGTCGAGCGCAAGGGCTCGACGCTCCTGCGTGACAAGGTGGAGCGTGCCCTGCGCAACATCGAGATCGTCCCCTACGCCTCCGACTGCGCGCACGCCTACGGCACCATCCGAGCGACGCTGGAGCGCGAGGGCAGGACGATCGGCGCCATGGACATGCTGATCGCCGCCCATGCCCTCGCGCTGAATCGAACCCTGGTGACGGACAATCTGCGCGAATTCGAACGCGTCGCCGACCTGCGCGTGGTCAACTGGCTCGACCCGGCCTCGCGGGAAGGCGGTCCCGCCGTGTAGGGACGCCGGCCGTCGCGGATTCTGTCCACGGTGCCAGGCCCTGATCGGTCCGACGCTCGACCTGACGAAGGAGGACCGGGCGCCGCGCGCCCGGTCCCGTGTCGCCTCACTCGGCCGGCTGCAGGGCCGGGAGCTCCGAGTCGAGGGGCATCGGGTTGCCGCCGAGCGCCGCCGCGAGCTTGACGTCGTCGACCTCGCCCTCCCAGCGGGCGACCACGATGCAGGCCACCGCGTTGCCGATGAAGTTGGTGAGCGCGCGGCACTCGGACATGAAGCGGTCGACGCCGAGGATCAGCGCCATGCCGACGACCGGCACCGAGGGCACCACCGCGAGGGTCGCCGCCAGGGTGATGAACCCCGAGCCGGTGACGCCGGCCGCGCCCTTGGAGGACAGCATCGCCACGAGGAGCAGGAGGCCCTGCTCGCCGTAGGTGAGGGGCGTGTCCGTGGCCTGCGCGATGAACAGCGCCGCCATCGTCATGTAGATGTTGGTGCCGTCGAGGTTGAACGAGTAGCCGGTGGGGACCACGAGGCCGACCACGGGCTTCGAGCAGCCGGCGCGCTCCATCTTCTCGAGGAGCGAGGGCAGGGCGGACTCGGAGGACGAGGTGCCGAGCACCAGCATCAGCTCTTCCTTGATGTAGCGGATGAGCTTGAGGATCGAGAAGCCGTTGTAGCGGGCGACGAGGCCCAGCACGCCGAGGACGAAGATAGCCGAGGTCAGGTAGAAGGCGCCGACCAGGTAGGCGAGGTTGGCGAGCGAGGCGATGCCGTACTTGCCGATGGTGAAGGCCATGGCGCCGAAGGCGCCGATGGGGGCGACCTTCATGATGATGTTGACGACGCCGAAGATGGCTTCCGACAGCACCTTGATGATGTCGAGGACCGGCTTGCCGCGGTCGCCCAGGAATGCGAGCCCGAAGCCGAACAGCACCGAGAAGAACAGCACCTGGAGGATCTCGCCGCCCGAGAACGCCCCCACCGCCGTGGTCGGGATGATGTTCATCAGGAAGTCGGTGATCGTCTGCGTCTTGGCCTTGTCGGCGTACATCGCGATCGACTTCGGATCGAGCGACTTCGGATCGATGTGCATGCCCGCGCCCGGCTGGACGAGGTTCGCCACGATCAGGCCGACGATCAGCGCCAGGGTCGAGAAGGTGATGAAGTAGATCAGCGCCTTGCCGCCGACGCGGCCGACCTTCTCCAGGTTGGTCATGCCGGCGATGCCGGACACCACGGTGAGGAAGATCACCGGCGCGATGATCATCTTGACGAGCTTGATGAAGGCGTCGCCGAGCGGCTTCATGTCCGCGCCGACCTGCGGGTAGAAGTGACCGAGGGCGATGCCGATCGCCACGGCGACCAGCACCTGGAAATACAGGGTCCGGTAGATCGGCTTGGGCTGGGGCGGCGCGTGGGGCGCGGTGAGGGGCGATGGTACAGCGGCCATGATGGCGTTCTCCCGGTGGGTCTCTCGAACGATGCCGGCGCGGCTCGGGGACGGCGTCCCGCGTCCGCGCTCTCTTGCTCTTGCGCCGAGGGGTCCGGCCTCCCCCGGCCGCGCCCCGGAGGGGTGCGGCGGCGGGGGCGGCGGCCCTGCGGCGGACAGTCCTGCGGTCGACGCAGGGCTGCATTACCCCTTTGGAATGGCAACCGGCATGCCAGGGCGAGCGCCGGCGAAACGTTTCGTTAAGCCTTTGAAATCGGGATCGTTTTCACGATGAGTCCGCGGCGCGCGCAGGATCGCTTTGCGAAAACCCGGACGCGGCGGCGAAATCCTTTCCGGGAAATCGCAGGGGTCCGACCGGCATGAGGCCCCGCGCCCAGCCGGCCCGATCCCGGCCGGAGGAGGGGCCCGGCGCGCCCCGGGCCCCCGCGTCGCAGGGGCCGAGCCGGCGGAGCCTCGTCCTGCTGGCGAGCGTCGCCGCGATCCTGCTCGCGGCCTGGCTCGCCGGGGGGATCGCCGAGCGCTGGGCCCTGGCCGATTTGCGCCGCACGGCGGCGGCGACGCTGGGGCTGCAGGTCGGCGTCCTAGCGGCCGAGATGCAGAAGCAGACCTCCCTGCCCCTGGCCCTGGCGGCGGATCCGGAGATCGCCGCCGCCGCGCAGGCCGCGCCCCCGGCGGACCTGATCGACCGCGTGAACCGGCGCCTCGCAGAGGTCGCCGCCGCGACGGACTCGGCGGTGATCTACGTCATCCGGCCGGACGGCGTCACGGCCGCGGCCAGCAATGCGGGGAGCCGGGGCAGCTTCCTCGGCCGGGACTACGCCTTCCGGCCCTATTTCCGGCAGGCGATGCAGGAGGGGTCCGGCTCGCAGTTCGCCCTCGGCACCGTGAGCGGCCGCGCCGGCCTCTACCTGTCCCGGCGAATCGGCGCCGCCGGCGGCGTCGTGGTGGTCAAGATCGAGTTCAACGGCGTCGAGGCGGCCTGGCGCGCGGCGGGGGACGGGGTGTTCGTCGCGGATGCGCGCGGCATCGTCCTCGTGGCGAGCGAGCCGGCCTGGCGCTTCGCCACCCTGCGCCGGATCGACGAGGCCGAGCGGCGGCGCATCCGCGAGGCCCTGGAATTCGGCGACGCGCCCCTCGACGACATGCCGCTCTATCCCGTCGCCGGCACGGAGGATCTCGTGCGCGTCGGCCAGGGCGCGCGCCCGGCCTGGGCCGCCCTGCGGCTGGACGCCCCGATCCCCGGCACCGCCTGGCGGCTCACCGCCCTGACGCCCCTGGGCCGCACCGTGGAGCGCGAGCGGGTCCAGGCCTGGATCATCGCCGCCCTGGTCACGGGCCTCGCCTGCCTCGGCCTCACCGCGCTGGCGGGCCGGGGCCGGCGCAACCGCGCGCGCCTCGCCCGCGCCTCGGCCCAGCGGGACGCCCTCGAGACCCGCGTCCGGGAGCGGACCCTGGAGCTCACCGACGCCAACCGGATGCTGCGCCTCGAGATCGAGGAGCGGCAGCGGGCGGAGGCCGAGCGCGAGCGCCTGGGGCGCGAGCTCGCCCAGGCGGGGCGCCTGGCCGCCCTCGGGCAGTTCGCCGCCAGCATGGCCCACGAGATCAACCAGCCGCTGGCCGCCATCCGCTCCTACGCCGACAACGCCGCCATCCTGGTCCGGCGCGGCCGGACGGAGGAGGCGGCCGAGAACGCCTTCGCCATCGGGCGCCTCACCGACCGCATCGGCGGCCTCACCCGCCAGCTCAAGGGCTTCGCCCGGCGCTCCTCCGCCAGGCGGGAGCCCGTGGCCCTGTCCGAGATCCTGCACAACAGCCTGGAGCTGGTGGAGGCCCGCGCCTCGGCCGCCCGCATCCCCCTGGTGGTGGAGGGCGCGCGCCCCGGCCTGCGGGTGCTCGGCGACGGGCCGCGCCTCGAACAGGTCGTGGTGAACCTGCTCCAGAACGCCCTCGATGCCGTCCAGGGCCGGACCGACCCGCGCGTCGGCGTGCAGGTCGCCGAGGAGGCGCCGGACCGCGTGGTGGTCGCGGTCCGCGACAACGGGCCCGGCATCCCCGAGGCGGTGCGGGCGCAGATCTTCGACGCCTTCTTCACCACCAAGTCGGACGGGCTCGGGCTCGGGCTCGCCATCGCCCGCGGAATCGTCGAGGATTGCGGCGGCAGCCTCACCGTCCAGGGCGATCCGGCGGGCGGCACGATCTTCCGCATGGCCCTGGTGAAGGCCGCGGCACAGGGGGGGACCGGGGTGGCCGGACCGGCGGAGGCGACGACGTGAGCGAGACCATGGCGGGGGCGGCCTCGGCGGAGCGGGTCGTCTTCATCGACGACGAGGCGGAGGTCTGCCGGGCCAACCGCCAGAGCCTGGAGCTCGACGGGTTCACGGTGGAGACCTTCGGGGCCGCCGGGCCGGCCCTGACCGCGATCCTGGCCGATCCCCCCGGCCTCGTCATCACCGACGTGCGCCTGCCCGACCTCGACGGGGTCGCGCTGTTCGCCCGCCTGCGCGCCCTCGACCCGGAGCTGCCCGTCATCCTGATCACCGGCCACGGCGACATCCGCATGGCGGTGGGGGCGATGCGCGACGGCGCCTACGACTTCCTGGCCAAGCCCTACCCGGCCGAGGCGCTGCTGGCCTCGGCCCGGCGCGCCCTGGAGCGCCGCCGCCTGGTCCTGGAGAACCGCCAGCTGCGGGCGCGCCTCGACGCCGCCCTGGAGGAGGATCCGGCCTTCCTCGGGGTCTCGCCCGGCATCGTGCGCCTGCGCCAGCTCGTGCGCGAGGTGGCCCAGGCCGACGTCGACGTCCTCGTGTTCGGCGAGACCGGCGCCGGCAAGGAGGTGGTGGCGAGCGCCCTGCACCGCTGGGGCCGGCGGGCCAAGCGCAACTTCGTGGCGATGAATTGCGGGGCGCTGCCCGACAGCGTCGCCGAGAGCGAATTGTTCGGCCACGAGGCCGGGGCCTTCACGGGCGCCCTGAAGCGCCGGGTCGGCCGGATCGAGCACGCCCAGGGGGGCACGCTCTTCCTCGACGAGATCGAGAGCATGCCGCTCAACCTGCAGGTGAAGATGCTGCGCGTGCTGCAGGAGCGCCGGGTCGAGCCGCTCGGCGGCAACGAGTCCCTGGCCGTCGACATGCGGGTGGTGGCCGCCACCAAGGTCGATCTCGGCCAGGCCGCGGCCCAGGGCACCTTCCGGGACGACCTCTACCACCGGCTCAACGTGATCACGATCGCGATCCCGCCCCTGCGGGACCGGCGCGAGGACGTGATCCTGCTCTTCCAAGAGTTTCTGCGACGGGCGGCCGCCCGCTTCGGCCGCGCGGTCCCGGCGATCACCGGACCGGTGCTCGACCACCTGCGCCGGCACGACTGGCCCGGCAACGTGCGCGAACTCGGGCACTTCGCCGAGCGCTACGCCCTGGGGCTCGCCGACCTGGAGCGCTCGGCCCCGGAGGCCGTCACCGCCGGCACCCTCGCGGATCAGGTCGACCGCTTCGAGCGCGGCCTGATCCGCGAGGAGCTGATCATGGCCGGGGGCGACGTCCGGCTGGCGGCGGAATCCCTGGGGACGCCGCGCAAGACCCTCTACGACAAGATCGCCCGCCACGGGCTCACGCCGACCGACTACCGCTGACGGCCCCGGTCGGGGAGGCCGGCCCTGGGGCCGGCCTCCCGCTTCAGATCAGTCGACGACCTTGCCGTCGGGGCCGACCTTGACCTTCTGCTCGCGGTCGGGGAGCGCCACCTTGATGTCGTACTGCACCGAGGCGCCCTCGCGCTCGACCTCGGCCTCGTAGGCCTTGCCGCCGCCGGCCTTCTGCTCGGCGATCTTCAGGGCGTCCTTGAGCGAGGTGGTGGCCTTCTGGAAGTCGGCCGGCTTCAGGCGGGTGAAGTAGCGCTCGATCGGCTGGTTCTCGGTCTTGTACAGGGCGCCGTCATCGGCGTTGATGCCGTACTCCACCAGCTTGCCGTCGGGGTAGACGACCTTGATGCTGTAGTGGTTCGGGTTCTTGCCGTCGGCCTTCTCGAAGTCGGCGTCGATGGCGCGGCCCTTCTCGCCCTGCTGCTCGGCGGTGGTCAGCGCCTGGGCGAGGGTGACCTTGCTGACGGCGGCGCGCTGGTACTCCTTCAGGTCCTTGTCCGTGTTGGCGTCCATCTTGGCGGCGGGGGTCTGGGCCAGCACGAGGCCGGAGCTCAGGGCGAGGAATCCGGCGGCGGCGGCGAGGCGGTACATCATGGCGGGTCGTCCCGTTTCGGGTTCGTTGAAGGACCCTGGAAACGGGCACCGGCCCGTTTGGTTGCCCCGCGTCGATCCGGTTGCCGCCGCCGGACCTCAGCGGGCCGACGGGCCCGTCGGGGCGAGGCCGCCGAGATGCGCGCGGTGCGGCGGCGAGGCGGACGCGGCGGCCGCCCGGGCCGCCTGCCGCGGCCCGGCGTAGCGGGCGAGCTTGCGCGCCGCGCCGGCGAACAGGCCCGCCAGGGCCAGCAGCGTCGCGTCGAACCAAACGAAGCGCGCCTGCCCGGCGAGGAGCCCGGCCCAGCCGTGATCGACCAGGGCGAGGTCGGCGGCCACCACCGCGAGATAGAGGCCGGCGGTCGCGGTCAGCGCCGCGCCCCAGGCCCGGCGCCCCGGCCCGGCGAGGGCCGCCAGGGTGACGAGGCCCCAGGTGGCGAAGAAGGCGGCGATCTCCCCGTCGCTCCGCCCCGGCAGGCCGAGGGGCAGCAGGCGGTTGGCGAGGAAGTAGGCCGCGATTCCCGCCGGCAGCCCGGCGACGGCGCCGATGTTGAGGGCCTGGACCAGGCGCAGGCCAGGCAAGCCCCGTTCGCCGGCCTTGGGCAGGCGCGCCACCGCCCACAGCACGAGGCCGGTGGCCACCATGGCGGAGCCCATCAGGCCGCAGACGAAGAACAGGATGCGCAGGGCCGGCCCGGCGAAATGCGCCTCGTGCAGGCCGACCAGGGTGGTGAAGGTCCGGGTCGCCGGCTTGAGGCCGCCCTGCCGGACCTCGCGCACCGCGCCGGTCACCCCGTCGAAGGCGACCTGCAGGTGCTCGTGCGAGAGCCCGTGCGGCTCCTCGAACACCGCCGTCACCACGGCGTTCGCGTCCCGCGGATTGGTGATCGCCAGCTGCTCCAGGGGCTCGGGCACCGTCGCCATGGCCGCGCGCACCATCGGGCCGATGGGCGCCAGGGTGCCGGGCTGCCCGGCGGGGGGGCGCGGCGCCGGGATCTGGCCGCTCTCGGCGAAGAAGGTCTGGGCCTCGCCCCTGTAGGCCGTGGTGATGCCCCAGGGCATGTACATCACGCTCAAGGTGACGATGCCCGTGTAGGTGATCATCAGGTGGAAGGGCAGGGCGAGGACGCCGGTGACGTTGTGGGCGTCGAGCCAGCCGCGCTGGGCCGACTTGTCCCGCCGCAGCGTGAAGAAGTCCGCGAAGATGCGCCGGTGCGTGATCACGCCGGAGATCAGCGCGACGAGCATGATCATGGCGCAGAGGCCGACGATCCAGCGGCCCCAGAGGGGCGGCATGTGCAGCTCGAAGTGGAAGCGGTAGAGGAAGTCGCCGCCCTTCGTGTCGCGGATCACCGCCGGCGCCCCCGTCGCCGGGTCGAGGCGGGCCTGCCCCGGCGGGGTGCCCGGCCTCGTCCGCCAGAACAGGTCGACGACCGGGCTGTCGGGGGTCGGCAGGCCGATGAACCAGCTCCGCGCCCCGCCCGCATGGGCGGTGAGGTGGGCGACGCCGAACTCGGCCGCCCGCACCTGGGCGTCGGGGCTGAGCGATTCGACCTGGCGGAGCTCGGGCCGCATCCAGCGCGAGATGTCCGTCCGGTAGTAGCTCGCCGTGCCGGTGACGAAGACCGCCAGCAGGACCCAGCCCACGACGAGGCCGGACCAGGTGTGGAGCCAGGCCATCGCCTGGCGGAAGCTCGTTCCCATGCATCCTCCGGGGGGGCGGGCCTGGCGAGGGTACGCGTTACCAGCGGTAGCGCAGGGTGGCGTAGACGGTACGGGGCAGGCCGTAGAAGCAGCTCGAGTAGCTGAAGCAGCCCGTGACATAGCGCTCGTCGAGGAGGTTCTGGGCGTTGACCTGCATCGTGAAGCCGTTGAGCGTCGCGTCGAGGTTCTTCAGGTCGTAGGTGAGCACGGCATCCACGAGGACGCTTTCCGGCACCTTGAAGGAATTGGCCGGGTCGCCCCAGGAGGAGCCGAGATAGCGCACGCCGCCGCCGAGGCCGAGCCCGAGCAGGGGGCCGCTGGTGAAGCGGTAGTCGACGAACAGCGAGGCGGTGGTGTCCGGGATCTGGACCGGGACTCGGCCCCGGAGCGGCACCTGCTGGTTGGTGACCTGGTTGAGGGTCGTGGTGATGTCGGAGACGGTGCGGGCGTCGATGACCGAGACGCCGCCGATGACGTTCAGCCCCTCGGCCAGGTTGGCCCGCGCCTCGAACTCCAGGCCCTGCACCCCCACGGCCCCGGTCTGCACCACGAAGTTCCGGTTGACCGGATCGGCGTTGGTCGCGTTCGAGCGGCGGATGTCGAAGGCGGCGGCGGTGAGCAGGATGTCGGTGCCGGGCGGCTGGTATTTGATGCCGGCCTCGAACTGGTCGCTGGTGATCGGATCGGGGATGCGGCCGACCGAGCCGAAATTCGCGTCGAAGATCCGCCCGGCGGTGATGGGCTCGAAGGCCTCGCTGTAGGAGACGTAGGGCGCGACGCCGTTGTCGAAGCGGTAGAGCAGGCTCGCCCGGCCGGTGAAGGCCTCGGAGGGCACGTCCTGGTTGGTCACGACGTTGGTCGTGAGGCTCCGGGTCGGGCCGAAATTGCTGGCCCAGTCGTAGCGGCCGCCCAGGGTGAGGACGAGGCGGTCGAACTTGATCTGGTCCTGGACGTAGAGGCCGGTCTGCTCCGACGTGATCCGCGCATCCGTGGTGAAGGGCGGCGTCGGGATGGTCATGGCGTAGTCGGGCGCCAGCACGTTCAGGCTGGGGGCCGCCGGGAAGGCCGTCGACAGGGTGCGGGTCTCGAACCTCCGGTAGTCCACGCCGACGAGGGCGGTGTGCGCGAAGAGGCCGGTGTCGAACTTGCCCACGAGGTTGTTGTCGATGGTGTAGGCATCGATCCCGACCCGGGTGGCGATGCGCGAGCGGTCGATGAGCGGCCCGCTGCTGAAGGGGCCGGTATTCTCGCTGAAGGCACTGTAGACGCTGCGGTAATCGCCCTCGGTGCGCAGGTAGCGCGCCGCCGAGTGGACGTGCAGCGCCTCGTTGATGTCGTGATCGAAGATGTAGCTGATCGAGGCCTGGGTCCGGTCCGAGCGCTCGAAGTTGCGGTCGCCGTCGTAGAAGTCCACCGGCAGGCGGCCGGTGACGCCGCCGCCGAAGTTGCGCGGGAACACCGTGCCCACGGCGGGGAAGCCGCCGTAGAAGCCCGAGAACGGATCGCGCTGGTAGTTGCCGATGAGGGTGAGCGAGGTGTCGGCGGAGGGCCGCCAGGTGACGCTCGGGTTGATGAGCACGCGCTCGACCTCCGTCGTCACCGCCGGGCCGTCGCCCTTCCAGCCGAGGCCGATCACCCGGTAGGCGAACTGGTCGGCCAGCGGCCCCGCCGCGGACGGGATCGGGCCGCCGATGTCGAAGCCGCCGCGGACCTCGCTGAAGCCGCCGCCCTGGACGAAGATCTCGCCGTGCTGGACGAAGCGCGGCATCTTGGACACGAAGTTGACGATGCCGCCGGGGCCCGACTGCCCGTAGAGCACCGAGGCCGGGCCCTTGATGACGTCGATGCGCTCCACCCGGAACGGATCGATGCTCGCCGAGGCGTCGCGGCTGCCCGGCAGGGCGAGGCCGTCGAGGAAGAGCGGCGCGGTGAAGCCGCGGATGTAGAACTGCTCCAGGCGGGTGGCGCCGGCGCCGCCCCGCTGCTCGGTGGTCACGCTCGGCGAATAGCGCAGGGCCTGGTTGATGGTGAGCGCGTTCTGGTCCTCGATCTGCTGGCGGCCGATCACCGAGATCGACTGCGCCGTCTCCAGGATCGGGGTGTCGGTCTTGGTGGCCACCCGACTCTGGGTGGCGACGTAGCCGGGCACCGGGCCGACCGCGCCGCCGGGCTGGCTGCCCGAGGCGTTCCGGCCCGCGCCGGCGCCCTCCACCGAGAGGGTGTCGAGGGTCACCGCGTCGGTGGCGTTCTGCGCCTGCGCATCCCGGAGCGCGAACCCGACCGCAGCAACGCCGGACAGCAGCGTGACCAAGAGACAGCGATGGGCTGCTCTGGCGACGGGACGGGCACGCTCATGCGACGCAAAGCAGTTCACAGCCAAAGACCATTCCAGGGTGAGTACGAAGGCGCTACCGCAGACGTGAATTGACTTACTTTCGGAAGCACCAAAACGTCTTGGCAGGATTCCCAATTCATCTGCAAGAGATATGTTTTTTACTTATTCCAGATTGGAACTGAGATGAGCAGACCGCGCGGACACCACCCTTAATCCCGCCCTCTGCGAAAAAACCCGCACCGCGACCCAAAGCGCACAGCCGGCGGAGGGGGCGTCGATCCGGGGACCCCGGACGGGCCGCGCTCCGGCGGCGCGGTCCGGGAGCGGCTTGTCCCCGAGGATCTCCGGGGAAGATCCCGAACGTCGGTCCACGCACCGAAACAGGATGTCCGACGTCTGCCGAGAGACCATGCAGACCCGGACGGATACTTGAAACGCGCGCCCACAACTCCATCTCAGAACCGTCGGTCGCATCCCGCCGCGGGCGGTTGAGGAGACCGCGCGCGCTCTTGCCGTCCTGGGAGGAGCGCCATGCCGGATCCGTCACAGCCGAGATCTTCGCCACCCGATCCGGTCCGGCAGGCCACGGTGCGGAACCGGCTCCTGCGGGCGATGGGGCCGGAGGATTTCGCGCGGCTCGCGCCGCACCTGGAGCCGATGGCGGGCGCGCTCCGCCAGCTGCTGATCCGACCCAACCAGCCGGTCGAGCGGCTGTACTTTCCCGAGAGCGGATTCGTCTCGATCGTCACCGAGGCCTCGGCCGGCCGGGTCGAGATCGGCCTCGTGGGCCGGGAGGGCCTCGTGGGCGCCACGCCGATCCTGCTCGACAGCGATCGGACCCCCCACCACGCCTTCGTGCAGAGCGCCGGCCGCCTGCTCGCCATCGACGCCCCGGCGCTCCTGGCGGCCGTCGGGCAGAGCCCGTCCCTGCGCCATCTGCTGCTGCGCTTCGTCCAGGTGCAGATCGTCCACCTGGGCGAGACCGCCTTCGCCAACGCCACCTTCACCCTGGAGGTGCGCCTGGCCGCCTGCCTGCTGATGTGCCACGACCGGATCGACGGCGACGACATCGCCATCACGCACGCGTTCCTGGCCCTGATGCTGGGGGTGCGACGCTCCGGGACGACCCTCGCGGTGCAGAACCTCGAGGGCCAGAACCTGATCCGGGCGCGGCGCGGGCGCATCACCATCCTCGACCGCCCGGCGCTGCGGGCCCTGGCCGACGGAAGCTACGGCACCGCCGAGGCCGAGTACGCCCGGCTGATCGGCGGGGCCTGATCCCCGCCGGGGGCCAATCCCCGCCAGGGGCCAATCCCCGCCGGGGGCGGCGGAGCGGAGGCCGCCCCGGCCCGCGCCGACCGGGCGCGCGCCCGGCAGGTCCTCGCCACCATCCTGGGCGGCTGAGAACGTCCGCGGCCGAGAACGCGCGCGGCTCGGCTCAGCCCCGGTCGGGCCGGGCCTCCCAGATCGCGGCCTCGACGAAGGGGCGCTTCAGCTGCGGGCCGGCGCCGCTGCGCAGGACGAAGTCGTTGGCGCCGGGATGGCGGCGGATGGCCTTGCCGAGGTTCAGCCGGTAGCCCGCCCCGAACACGAAGGGCGGCGCCATCGGGTCGGCCATGTAGGCGTTCACGGCCGCCGTCACCTCGGTCGCGGGAATGAGGCCCAGGTCGCACAGGGCGCGAATCGTCAGCTTCTCGGTCATGCGCTCTTCCATAGGCCCCCGGGGGGCGGGGCCGCAACGCGACCCGTCGCACGGGGCGCGGACGCGGTCTTGAGCCGCGGGAGCACAGGGGCTACCTCTTGGGACGGGGGCCAAGCTTGCCGGAACCCCGGCTCCGCACGCCGCGCGGGGCAGGGGCGTTCCGCGCAGGGCGCTCCGAGACGCCGTCCCCCCGGCCGAAAGTGCATCCGTGGCACCCACCCTGTCCCCCCCGCTTCCCCCACCCGAGCCCGAGGCCGGCGCCCGCCCGCGGGTGAGCGCGCGGGGCCGCCTGCGGACCTATTTCCTCACCGGCATCATCGTGTCGGGGCCGCTCGCCATCACGATCTACCTGACCTGGTGGTTCATCAGCCTCATCGACGGCTGGGTGAAGCCCCTGGTGCCGGCGAGCTACCTGCCCGACCATTACCTGCCGTTCTCGATCCCGGGCCTCGGCCTCCTCATCGCCTTCGTGGCGGTGACCCTGCTGGGCTTCCTCACCGCCAACCTGGTGGGGCGCAGCGTGGTCGAGTTCGGCGAGGTGCTGCTCGCCCGCACGCCGGTGATCTCCGGGCTCTACAAGGGCCTGCGCCAGATCTTCGAGACGCTGTTCTCCGCCAACGGCACCTCGTTCCGCACCGTCGGCCTCGTGGAATTCCCCGTGAAGGGCACCTGGTCGGTGGTGTTCCTGTCCGCGCCGGCCGCCCCGGACGTGCAGAACGCCCTGGCGCCGGGGGGCGACCATGTCGGCGTGTTCCTGCCCTGCGCCCCCAACCCCACCACCGGGTTCTTCTTCTACCTGCCCCGCACCGACATCGTGGAGATCGCCATGAGCGTGGACGACGCGGCCAAGCTGGTGATGTCGGCCGGCGTGATCCAGCCGGAGGATCCGGGGGCCAGGGATTCTCAAGCCAAGGATTCCCAAGCCAAGTTCCAGGCCATGGCGGCGAGCCTGCGGGCCGCCCACGGCGCGCCGAAGGCCGACGCCTGAGCCGGCCCCCCCGGCTCCCCGTGGTCGAAAGCTGACGCGGGGTGCCGTCTGCGACCGACCCGACCCTGGCCGCTCAAGGGAACGCGCGCTGGACCCGAAGGCGGTCGCCCGGCCATCCGAACCGGTCGGCGGTGGTCCGCATCGCAGACATGGCGAGGACGAGTTCGGTGAACGCCACCTGGCCGGTGATCAGGGCTGCGAGCCGGGAGACGGTCAGGGAGGGTGCCCCTGGGTTGGCACGGCCGCGCCTGCCACCGCTGGCCGACCTGTTCTCAGGTTCCATCGCCTTCGGCCTCCATCGATCCTCCGGGATTGACCATCGAGAGGCAATGGCGACATATGTCGGGAACGGTAATGGTGTCTGCCGGGCCTTGAGCCGAACCGCCGATCCTCGATGCGGCTGATGACTCCTACGATTCGCGATTTTGCGAACGGAGGAGTCATGCGCGCGTCGTTCCAAAACCTTTTTCACGACCTGGACCTCATCGGCTTCCTGCGGACACGCCGGTCGCATGCGATCTCCGTGGCGCGCTGGTCCGCGATCCTGCTGCCGATGGCCGTGGCGGTGGGTACGCTCTGCGCCGCCTTCCTGTGGAGCCTCGACGCGGCGACCCAGGCACGCTTCGACCGTCCCTGGCTGCTGTTCCTGCTCCCCGTCGGGGGCTTCGCCGTCGGCCTGCTCTACCGCCTGTTCGGTGAGAGCGTGGAAGCAGGCAACAACCTCATCGTCGAGGAGATCCACGATCCGGACGGCGGGGTCCCGCTCCGGATGGCACCCCTGATCTTCCTGGGCACCATCGTCACGCACCTGTTCGGCGGGTCGGCCGGCCGCGAGGGCACTGCGGTCCAGATGGGCGGCAGCCTCGCCAGCGCCTTCGGCAGGATGTTCGGCGTCGATGCCGCCGGGGTGCGGGTCCTCCTGATGGCGGGCATCGCCGCCGGCTTCGGCGCCGTGTTCGGCACGCCCATTGCCGGGGCGGTCTTCGCGTTGGAGGTCCTGGCGGTCGGGCGCGTCGAGTATGCGGCCCTGGTGCCCTGTCTCCTTGCGGCGGTGATCGGTGACTGGACCTGCCAGGCCTGGGGCATCCACCACGGGCTCTACCACGTCGATTTCCTCGCCGGTGGCGCCAAGGCGCTGACGGTGGAGCCGGTGCTGCTGGCGAAGGTCGTCGTGGCCGGCGTCGCGTTCGGTCTCGTCGGCCTTCTGTTCGCGGAAGCCAACCATCTCCTCGGCGGATGGCTGAAGCGCCGCATCCCGTACGGACCGCTCCGGCCGGTCATCGGCGGGCTCGCGGTCATCGGCCTCGTCTACGCCCTCGGCACGCGCGACTACCTCGGCCTCGGCGTCTCGGCGGCCGAACCCGGCGGGCTGACCATCACCAGCTTCTTCGGTCCGGACATCCATCCCTGGAGCTGGTTGCTCAAAATCCTCTTCACGGTCGTGACGCTGAGCGCCGGGTTCAAGGGCGGCGAGGTCACGCCCCTGTTCTTCATCGGGGCCGCGCTCGGGAATGCCCTGGCCGGATGGCTGGGCGCGCCCGTGGACCTGTTCGCCGCGCTGGGGTTCGTCGCGGTGTTCGCCGGCGCCGCCAACACGCCGCTCGCCTGCACGCTGCTGGGTATCGAGCTCTTCGGCGCGACCCACGGAGTCTACCTCGCCGTCGCCTGCTTCCTCGCCTACCTCTGCTCGGGCCACAACGGCATCTACCTGTCGCAGCGCATCGCCGTCCCGAAGGCGACGACGGGCCTTGCCGGTGGCGCAACCCTGCGCGAGGCCCGCACGGCCCGCGTTCCGGCCGCCGAGCCCCGATCCGACTCCCATCATCCCGGACACAAGGAGCCGTCATGAACCCGTCGCATCGCGTGGTCGCAACCGAGACAGGCATGATCCGGATCTACATGAAGCCTCGCGACCGGGCGGGCACCGGGCGGACCGGATGGTTCTTGCGCGGTAAGCCGCTCTATCGCGAGCTCGTCGCCCAGGCCAAGGCGGAGGGGCTCATCAACGCCGTCGCCCACCACGCCCATCACGGCTACAGCAACCACGGCCCTGTCCTCGACGACGGTGCGGAGTCCGCCAATCCCGAACTGACGATGTGCGTCGAGTTGATCGGGGGCCGCGATCAGCTCGAACGGTTCTGCGCCCGGCATGGGGGCCAGCTCGCGGGCAAGGTCGTCGTCTACCAGCCCCTGGAGCACTGGACGGTCGGATCCGTCATCACGGGCAAGGGTCACGAGACAGCGCCGAACGCGGCGACCGTGCCGTTCCCCCGACCGGGCGCGATCTAGTTTCCTTGCTTGGCGTTCGTCTTTTCGGAATCACCGGTTTCCCCTTGTCCCTGACAAACGCTCGGACGTGCGACGGTCTCGTTCGTTCGCCCGAGACGATCTCATGGGATCGGGAAGCGCCCCTCCGCCAGGACCAGACTGACCGACGTGACGACCAGGATCTGCGCAGGCCTGCCATCCCCGGCAAACGAACGGCTGTGATCCGTGATGAATTGACCGAAAGCGGATCGGCGGAAATCCGCCCGTCCCGGACGCTCGCTGCGGCGAGCCCAGCGTCAGCTGTCCCCCATCAGCCCGCCCCGAGCAGGCGGATCGCCGCGTCGCGCTCGAACAGGTAGAGCAGCACCCGGAGCGCCTGGCCCCGCGCGCTCGTCAGGCCGGGGTCGCGCTGGACCACGAGCTGCGCGTCGTCGCGGGCCACCTGGAGCAGTTCGGCGTCGGTCTCCAGGCTGGCAAGGCGGAAGGCGGCCATCCCCGACTGGCGGGTGCCCAGCACCTCGCCCTCGCCGCGCAGGCGCAGGTCTTCTTCCGCGATGCGGAAGCCGTCCTCGGTCTCGCGCATCATCTCGAGGCGCGCCCGCGAGACCTGGCCCAGCGGCCCGCGATAGAGCAGCAGGCAGGTGGAGGCGCGCGCGCCCCGCCCGACCCGGCCGCGGAGCTGGTGGAGCTGGGCCAGCCCGAAGCGCTCGGCATGCTCGATGACCATGATGCTGGCTTCCGGCACGTCGACGCCGACCTCCACCACCGTGGTGGAGACGAGGATCTTCGTCTCGCCCCGCTGGAAGCGCTCCATGGCGGCGTCCTTGTCGGGCCCCGGCATCTTGCCGTGGATCAGCCCGACCGCGTCGCCGAAGCTGTGGCGCAGGTCCCCGAAGCGCTCCTCCGCCGCGGCGAGGTCGACGAACTCGGATTCCGCCACCAGGGGGCAGATCCAGTAGACCCGGTCGCCGGCGGCGAGCGCCCGCCCCAAGCCCGCCACCACCTCGTCGAGGCGGTCGTTGGAGACGAGGCGGGTGGCGATGGGCTGGCGCCCGGCGGGCTTCTCGTCGAGCACCGAGACGTCCATGTCGCCGAAGCAGGTCAGCGCCAGGGTCCGGGGGATGGGGGTCGCCGTCATCACCAGGATGTCGACCGCCGCGCCCTTGGCGCCCAGAGCCAGGCGCTGGTGCACGCCGAAGCGGTGCTGCTCGTCCACCACGGCCACGCCGAGATCGGCGAAGACCACGCTGTCCTGGAACAGCGCGTGGGTGCCGACGACGATGTCGACCGCGCCGGCCGCCAGGGCCGCCAGGGTGGCCCGGCGCTCGGAGGCCTTGTCGCGCCCGGTGAGGAGGCGCAGGCGCAGGGGCGCGGCCAGGGGGGCGAGGCGCTCGAAGTGCTGGCGCGCCAGGATCTCGGTGGGGGCCATCAGGGCGGCCTGGCGCCCGGCCTCCACGGCCGAGGCCATGGCGAGGAGCGCCACCGCGGTCTTGCCGGAGCCGACATCGCCCTGGAGCAGGCGCAGCATGCGCCGGTCGGAGGCGAGATCGGCGCGGATCTCGGCCACGGCGCGGCTCTGCGCCCCCGTCAGCCCGAAGGGCAGGGCGGCCTCGATCCGGCCGCTCAAACGCCCGTCCCCCGCATTGGCCCGGCCGGGCGCCCGGCGGTTGCGGGCCCGCATCAGGGCGAGGGCCAGCTGCGAGGCCAGGAGCTCGTCGTAGGCCAGGCGCCGCCGGGCCGGGGAGCGGGGGGCCGCGCCGCCGCCCTCGGGCACGGGGGGCGGGGCCACCTCCGGCCGGTGCTCGGCCCGCAGGGCGTCGGCGAAGGCCGGCAGCCCCTCGCGGGCGATCCAGGCCGGGTCCTGCCACTCGGGCAGCACCGGCAGGCGATCCAGGGCGGCATGGGCCAGCTTCGAGATCGCCCGGGAGGTCAGCCCCTCGGTGGCGCCGTAGATCGGCTCGACGGTGGGCAGGGCGGCGAGCCCCGCCTCGTCGACGATGCGGGCGGGATGGACCATCTGGCGGTGCCCGTCCCAGAGGTCGATGCGCCCCGTGATGTAGCGGTGGCTCCCCAGGGGCAGCATCTTCTCGACCCGGGCCTGGGGCATGCCGAAGAACACCAGGGTGATGTCCCCGGTGGCATCCTCCACCAGCACCCGGAACGGCCGCCGGCCCGCCCCGGGCTGGGGCGCCCGGTAGCCCGTCACGGTGACGCCGAGGGTCACGGGCTCGCCGGGGGGCGCCTCGGCGATGGAGCCCATCAGGCGCCGGGCGACGCCGCCCTGCGGCAGGTGGAACAGGAGGTCGACGATCCGGGCCGGCTGCTCGGGGGTGCCGAGCAGCCGCTCGATCATCGGCGCCATCTTGGGCCCGATGCCGGGAAGGCCGCGCGCGGGCGCGAAGAGGGCATCGAGGACGCTCGGGCGGAGCAGGGGCTGGCGGGACGCAGGCTCGGTCATGCGGCTCGGGGGCGGGAAACGGGCGGATGGGAATCCGGAGGAGGGGGCAGGACCCGGGCGGAACCGGACGGCCCGGGCGGGATGGCGGCGCGGGCCGCTGACTCTATATACCGCCTGGAAGGCTTGGTCCCGCGACGGATGACGCACCGGGGCCGGGCCGGGGCTGCCACGATCCGAAGGATCCCCCGATCCAAGGATCACGGCATCCCGGGATCCCCGCATCACAGGCTGACCGCATGTCCGGCACCACCCGCACCAGCGCCGACCTCGATCCGCGCCGCCGCCGCACCCTCTTCCGCGCCTGGCACCGGGGCATCCGCGAGATGGACCTGATCATGGGCCGCTTCGCCGATGCCGAGATCGGCACCCTCACGGAGGAGGAGCTCACCACCTTCGAGGCCCTGATCGAGGTGCCCGACCGCGACCTGTTCCGCTGGCTCACCGGCGAGGACGCGACGCCCGCGAACTACGACACCCCGGTCTATCGCCGCCTCAAGGTCTTCCACAGGCACGACGCGCCGATCCACTAGGGATCGGCGCGCGCGCGACCCGTCAGCGCCCCCGACTTCCCGCCACCGGATTCCCGAGCATCGGGTTCGCCGGCCCCGGCATCGACGCCGGGGTCGTGGGAAGACCGTCGATCGGTCGAGGCCGGTCAGCGTCGGAGCTGAAAACACAAGAAGAGCGCCGGCCGAGAGGTGCTTTTCCTGCCGTCGATCATCGGGGCAGACCGTAGATCCGCAGACGTGCGCGCCGATACCCAAAAAACGACCGCGATAGTCCACTCCGAATCAACCAAACCCGCTCAAATTTTCGGCGAGATCAAGGGTGCAATGCTTTTGAAACTTTCACGATCTACTGTTCGGCGCAGAACATAAAAGTAGACTATCGCGCGAGCCTGGATGATGGGATCTTTGATGAAGCGGCGCGTTTTCGCGTATGCAACAGGTCTGGCCTGTTGTCTCGGGGGCCTCCAAGCCTACGCCCATGCCTCGAACGTCGCCGGCATCGTCATCCAGAAAGCCCGACAATTCGGCTTCCAGGCCGTCACCCTGCAGGCCGGCGGTTCCATCGTGCTGTCCAACGACGAGGCGACGGCCGTCCACCACGCCTATATCGAGGCGGACGGCGTCCGCCGCGACTTCGGCGACCAGGCCCCCGGCAGCCGCACCACGATGGTGTTCCCGCACCGGGGCGACTTCCTCGTCCTGTGCGGCGTCCACCCGAAGATGAAGCTGGCCGTCCACGTGGACTGAGGCGCCGGCGGGCGTGGATCGAGCGGACTTCGTCGCCCGATCCGCACCGGCAGGGTCCCGTCCCGGGGAGATTCGGTCACCGACCGTGGGCGTGCGCCGCCGATCGTCCGTCGGCCGAGGACAGGAACTGCACGTTCAGGCTGGCGCCGGACCGATGCCGCACGGCGCAGTCGAACTCGCGTCCATCCGCCTCGACGACGACCGCGAACCGATCCGGCACCTGGGCGGGCTGGCCCAGATGCAGCCGCGCCCCGCCCTGCGTCAGGTCGCGGATGGTGCAGGCGAGGCGCGCGCCGCCGGGCAGGCGGATCGCGGCGCGCAGGAGGACGCGCGTCCGTCGCTCTGTGCGCCGCTCCTCCATCCCGATGGTCCAGTCGTCCAGGCCCGTGCTGATGCGCGACACCCCGTCGGCCGCCTGCTGCATGCTGGCCAGGATCGCGCCCGTGGCCTGCGCCTGCTCATCCATCGCGGCGGTGACGCCGTCGACATGCCGGCTGATCGTGCCGACCGCCGCCGTGATCGTCGCCAGGGTGGTGGCGACCTCGCTGGAGACCGCCTGCATGCCGGCGATCTCGCTGCTGATCCGGTTCGTGGCGGCGGCGGCCTGGCCGGCCAGGGTCTTCACCTCGGTCGCCACCACCGCGAAGCCGCGCCCGGCCTCGCCGGCCCGGGCCGCCTCGATCGTCGCGTTGAGGGCCAGGAGATTAATCTGCTGGGCGATGTCCGTGATCATCGTCGCGACGCCGCTCATCGCCTGGGCCGCGCCGCGGAGCCGCTCGGTGGCGGCATCCGCCTCCCCGGCCCGGCCGTGGATGTCGTCCACGACGGTCTTGGACTGGGCCATGCTGCGAGAGATCTCCCGCGCGGAGGCGTTCATGACGTCGGCCGCATCGGTGACCGCCTGGACGTTGTCGAGGGTGCGCTCGGCGGTCTCGACCGCGACGGAGCGCGCCTCCATGTTGGCGGTGACGTCGGTGGCGTACTTGACGATCTTGGTCAGGCGGCCGGCGGGATCGAAGATCGGGTTGTAGCTGGCCTGGATCCAGACGGGCCGGCCGCCCTTGCCGAAGCGCTGGAACATGCCCGACGCGAAGCGGCCGGCGCGCAGGCGGTCCCAGAAGGCGGCATACTCGGCCGTCTGCGCGTAGCCGGGCTCGACGAACAGGGCGTGCGGCCGGCCCCGGATCTCCTCGATCCCGTAGCCGAGCGCCGTCAGGAAGTTGGCATTGGCGTCGAGGACCGTCGCGTCGGGGGCGAACTCGATCACCGCCTGCGAGCGGTTGACCGCCGCCAGCTGCGCCATCGCGTCCGCGACCTGCAGCTTCTGCGCGGTGATGTCGGTGGCGAACTTGACCACCTTGACCGGCACCCCGTCCCGGTCCCGGATCGGGTTGTAGGTGGCCTGGATCCAGATCTCGCGGCCGCCCTTGGCGATGCGCTTGAACTCGCCCGAGCGGAACTCGCCGCGGCCGAGATCCGCCCAGAACGCGCGGTACGCGGCCCCCGCGCGCTCGTCCGGATCCACGAACAGGCCGTGATGGCGCCCCTGGACCTCGTCGCGGGTGTAGCCCACCGCGGCCAGGAAATTGGCGTTGGCCTCCAGGATCGTGCCGTCGAGGGCGAAGGCGATGACGGCCTGGGAGCGCTGCAGGGCCTCGAGCTGCCCGTCGTGGTCGATGCTGCGCAGGACCTCCGCGGTGACGTCGGTGGCGAGCTTGACCACCCGGGTCACGCGCCCGGCGCGATCGCGGACCGGGTTGTAGGTGGCCTGGATCCAGACCGCCCGGCCATCCTTCGCGAAGCGCTTGAACGCGCGCGTCTGCGGCTCGCCGCGGCGCAGGGCGTCCCAGAACGCACGATAGGCTTCGCTGGCCCGCTCTTCGGGGGAGACGAAGCGCCCGTGGGGCTCTCCCGTCACCTCGGCGAGGGTGTAGCCCATCAGGTCGAGGAAGAGGTCGTTGGCGGTGAGCACCGTGCCGTCGGGGGTGAACTCGATGCGGGCCCGGGACCTGTCGATGGCGGCCATCAGCGCGCGCAGATCGGTGTCGAAGAACGGCACGGAGGGCCCCCCACGATGCGCAGCCCGCATCCGAACCCGTCCTACGAGAGTCTGATTAAGCAAACCCGAAACATCTTAAAGTCGAGGACTCGAACACCTTCAATCTTTGACGCGATGCGCTTCACGGAGTCGCGATCTCGACATTCATCGATGAGGTTAAACAATGTTGTTGCTGGGCAGCACAGGGCGCCTTGCCTGACCGGGTGAGGGACCGGCCCGGGCCGCCGCGCAGCCCCGCCCGACGGGCTTCCCAAATGCCGATCCGCCAAACGTCGATCCGCCAAACGTCGATCTGCCAAGCGTCGATCCACCGGGCGGGCGAGCCCGACGCGGGGCCGGATCGCGAAAGGTCTTGACAATATTCCTAATTCGTGTCCCTATCTTCCGACCTGCCGCCCGTACGAATCGGGAGCCCGACCGGAGACCGACCGGACGGGCTGGGGGCGGCGGGGCGGTGCCCGCGTCGGTGGCTTCGGTCGCTGCCGCCCCGGGCGACGGCTCGCTATGACCGCCGGCTCGGCACAGGGCGGCGCGCCGGGGGAGGAAATGCCCCCGCCGTCCGACCCGTCGCTGGGCCAGCGGGAAGACGCTGCGGCGCCGCCCATGACGAGGCGGCGTGCGACGAAGGCTCGCTCCGAAGCGTGCGGGGTCTCCCCAGAACCCGCCGAACTTAGCGCCAGCGCGAGCCCCGTCGGAGACACCGCGACGCCAACGGCCCCGGCGGCGACGCCGGAGCCGAGGGACGCCGGGGAACCGGCAACATTCCAAGCGCAACACAGGGTTCCGCGGCGTCCCGCGTCCCCGTCCGCGCGTCGACATCTGGGCCATGCCTCCGGCGCGGAACCGCGCGCGGGGGTGAAGCCGCGTGGGGAGGGGGAACCCGCCGCCGGTCGAGGTCCGCGGGCCGCTGCGCTGGATCAACGCGGCGGGGTAGGTTAACGCCGGTTACGGCGGGGGGCGGGTCTGGTAAGGACCGGGCTCAGGGATACATACGGTCCCGTCCCCTTGCGCGTCCGTCCCGCCGGTCCGCCCCCGGGGGGGAACGAAACGTCCTTTCGAGGCCGCCGAGGCGGTCCTTCCGAGATAGGATGGCGGACGGAAGAACAGGCGCTTCCGCCCGGCCCAGCACGAGTTCAGAACCCCGACCCGATGGCAAAACCTCAACCCAAAGCCCCCGCGCCCGCGGCAAGACCCCAGACGGCGCGCTTCGCCCTGCCGAAATCCGGGGCGCTGGCCCGCGCCCTGGAGGCGCTGAAGCGCGGCGACAGCCCGACGCTCGCCAACGTGCCGGAGGGGTTCGACGCGGTGGTCGTGGCGGATCTCGCCCGGGCCCTCAGCCGGGACGTCGAGGGGCCGGCGGTGCTGGTGCATGTCGCCCGCGATTCGGGGCGCTCGGCCGCCTTCGTCAGCGCCCTGAAGTTCGTCGCCCCCGAGATCGAGGCGATGAGCGTGCCGGCCTGGGACTGCCAGCCCTACGACCGGGTCTCGCCCAACGGCGCCATCGCGGCCCAGCGCATGACGGCCCTGTCGCGCCTCGCCCGCTCGCGCTCCTCGGAGGAACAGCCCCGCATCCTCTGCACCACCGTCAACGCTTTGATTCAGCGGGTGCCGCCCCGAGAGAAGATCGCGGTCGAGACGTTCTCGGCCGCCATCGGCAACGTGGTGCCGATGGACACGGTGACGGCCTGGGTCGAGGCCAACGGGTTCCTGCGCACGGGCACCGTGCGGGACACCGGCGAGTACGCGGTGCGCGGCGGCATCCTCGACCTGTCGCCGCCGGGTCTGCCCAACCCGATCCGCCTCGACTTCTTCGGCGACACCCTGGAATCGATCCGCGCCTTCGACCCCGAGACCCAGCGCACCGTCGGGCAGCTGCGCTCCCTCGACCTCGTGCCGATGAGCGAGGTGCAGCTCACCACCGAGACGATCCGGCGCTTCCGCCAGGGCTACCTCTCGAATTTCGGGGCCGCCACCCGCGACGACCGGCTCTACGAGACCATCAGCGAGGGCCGGCGCTATGCCGGCCTCGAGCACTGGATGCCGCTGTTCTACGACCACCTCGACACGCTGTTCGACTACGTGGCCGGCGTGCCGATGGTGTTCGACGCCCAGGTGGACGAGGCGGCGCACGAGCGCCTCACCCTGATCCGCGACTATTACGACGCCCGCGCCGAGGCGATGAAGGCGCCGTCCCCCGGGGTCGCGCCCTACAAGCCCCTGAAGCCCTCCGCCCTCTACCTCACCCCCAACGAGTGGCGCGACCGGGTGGCGGCGGCGGCGATCGCCCGGCTCTCGCCCTTCTCGATGCTGGAGAGCCCGGACCGGGCGACCATCGACTGCGAGGGCCGCCAGGGCCGCACCTTCGCGGCCGAGCGCGCCGAGGAGGCCGCCAGCGTGTTCGACGCGGCCGTCGCCCACGTGAAGGACCTGCAAGGGTCCGGGCATCACGTCATCCTGGGCTCCTGGTCCGACGGCTCGCGCGACCGGCTCTGCTCGGTGCTGGCCGACCACGGCCTGAAGAAGCCCGTGGCCATCAACACCCTCGCGGCGGTGAACGCCCTGAAGCGCGGCACCGACGTCGCCGTCGCGGTCTGGGGCCTGGACTCCGGCTTCGTCGTCGACCGCCTCGCGGTGATCTCGGAGGGCGACATCCTCGGCGACCGGCTGGTGCGCCAGAAGCGCAAGGCCAAGCGCCCGCAGGACATCATCCTGGAGGTGCAGGCCCTCCAGCCCGGCGACCTCGTGGTCCATGCCGACCACGGCATCGGCCGCTTCGTCGGCCTCAAGACCGTGACGGCCGCGGGGGCGCCGCACGATTGCCTGGAGATCCAGTATGCCGGCGGCTTGCTGCTGCTGCCGGTGGAGAACATCGAGCTCCTGACGCGCTACGGCTCGGAGGATGCCGAGATCGCCCTCGACCGTCTCGGCGGCGGCGCCTGGCAGGCCCGCAAGGCCAAGATGAAGAAGCGCATCCTGGAGATGGCCGGCCAGCTCATCCGGGTCGCGGCCGAGCGCTTCGTGCGGCAGGCCCCGCGCCTGCACGCGCCGGAGGGGCTCACCGACGAGTTCGCCGCCCGCTTCGCCTTCGACGAGACCGAGGACCAGGCCAACGCCATCGACGCGGTGCTCACCGACCTCAATGCGGGCCGGCCGATGGACCGCCTCGTCTGCGGCGACGTCGGCTTCGGCAAGACCGAGGTGGCGCTCCGCGCCGCCTTCGCGGGGGCCATGGGGGGCAAGCAGGTGGCGGTGGTGGTGCCCACCACGCTGCTGGCGCGCCAGCACTACCGGACGTTCAGCGAGCGCTTCAAGGGCCTGCCCGTGGAGGTCGCCCAGATGTCGCGCTTCGTCTCCAACACGGAGATGAAGCGGGTGCGCGACGGGCTCGCCGCCGGCACCGTCGACATCGTCGTCGGCACCCACGCGCTGCTGGCCAAGGCCGTGGCCTTCAAGGATCTCGGCCTCATCATCGTCGACGAGGAGCAGCATTTCGGCGTGGCCCACAAGGAGCGCCTCAAGGCGCTCCAGGCCGACGTGCACGTGCTCACCCTGTCGGCGACGCCCATCCCCCGCACCCTGCAGCTCGCCATGACGGGGGTGCGCGAGCTCTCGATCATCGCGACGCCGCCGGTGGACCGCCTGGCGGTGCGCACCTTCGTGACCCCGTTCGATCCGCTCCTGATCCGCGAGGCCCTGCTGCGCGAGCGCTACCGCGGCGGCCAGTCGTTCTACGTGGTGCCGCGCATCGAGGATCTGGCCGAGGTCAAGCGCTTCCTCGACCAGGAGATGCCCGAGACCACGGTGGCGGTGGCCCACGGCCAGATGGCGGCGGGCCAGCTCGAGGACGTGATGACGGCCTTCTACGAGGGCAAGTTCGACGTGCTGCTGTCGACCACCATCGTCGAATCCGGCCTCGACATCCCCACCGCCAACACCCTGATCGTGCACCGGGCCGACATGTTCGGCCTCGCCCAGCTCTACCAGCTGCGCGGCCGCGTCGGACGCGCCAAGGCCCGGGCCTACGCGCTGTTCACCACCCCGGCCAACCGCACCCTCACGGTCCAGGCGGAGAAGCGCCTGAAGGTGCTCCAGACCCTCGACACCCTGGGCGCGGGCTTCCAGCTCGCGAGCCACGACCTCGACATCCGCGGCGCCGGCAACCTCCTCGGCGACGCCCAGTCGGGCCACATCAAGGAGGTGGGCTACGAGCTCTACCAGCAGATGCTGGAGGACGCCGTCACCGCGCTCAAGGCCGGCATCGACGAGCCGGTGGAGGAGGCCTGGTCGCCCACCATCGCGCTCGGCGCGCCGGTCACGATCCCGGAGGACTACGTGGAGGACCTCACCGTCCGCCTCGGGCTCTACCGCCGGCTCTCGACCCTGGAGAACGACGCCGAGATGGAGAGCTTCGGCGCCGAGCTGATCGACCGCTTCGGACCCCTGCCGCCGGAGGTGGAGCAGCTCCTCAAGATCGTCACCATCAAGATCCTGTGCCGCGACACCAACGTGGAGAAGGTCGAGGCCGGCCCGAAGGGCGTCGTCGTCCACTTCCGCGACAAGGCCTTCGCCAACCCGCAGGGGCTCGTGGCCTACGTCGCCGAGCAGGCCTCCTTCGCCAAGGTGCGGCCGGACATGAGCATCGTCTTCATCCGGGAGCTCGACACGATCCCGGAGCGCCTCAAGGTGACGACCACGATCCTGCGCAGCCTGTCGACCATCGCCCGCCGCAAGAAGGCGGCCTGAGCCGGAACGCGAAAAGGGCGCGCCGCCGGCACGCCCTTTTCGCATGGAACAGAAGAGGTTGGGACGGTCTCTTCGACCAGTCTCTCAGAGGTCCGGCTGGTTCAGCACGTAGGGGCCGATCTGGCTCTGCAGGTCGATGCAGGTGCCGGACCGGCGGCCCATCGTCTCGTCGACGACGATCACCGGGATGCCGGCCTGGCGCATCTGCTCGCGCAGGCGCTCGGAGAGCTGGGCATAGGCCGGATCGCGCCGGGACGAGGCCTGGAGCAGGATGGCGGCCGGGCGCGCGATGACCGCGAGCACGTCATGCGCCGCCTCGAGGGAGGCGGTGACGCTGGCATAGCCGAGCTCCGCGAGCTCGGCGGCGAGCGAATGATCGATCGCACGGTGGCCGTCGTCGACCACGAGAACTTGTTGCAGCGCACCCATGAGCATCAGTGCTAGCCCATCCTTCGTCCCTTGGAAAGAGACCCGTGTGACAACACACATGGGGGCGGTTGGTTCGCCGGCCACGTTTCGGACGTGACCGTGCCGCCCGATCCCTGAGCGGCGGATGAACCGATTCGATGCGGCGCATCATTCGGTGGCGACGGGGGGCGCGGCCTTCGCTCAACCCGTTCCGGCGGATCGGCAAACCGGTTTTCGGCACCGCAATGGCGGATCGGCGGCGGGCGCCGCGGCCGATCGCCGGAGGGCGCCGCGGTCCCCCGGCCGGCAGCCCGGACGGCGGGCGGTTCAGGCCCGCCGGATGGCGAGGGTGCGGTCGTCCTCGATGCCCGCGGCGAAGGGCGAGGGCGCCCAGGCATCGACCGTCTCGGGGATCGCGATATCGCGCTGCAGCGGCTCGGCGTGGCAGGCCCGGCCCCGGAAGGCGAGGCGCCCGTCCGGGTCCCGCCGCAGGGCCATGAGGGTCGAGAACAGGTGGGCGCGCTCGGGATGGGTCAGCGCCAGGGCGACGTCGTTGGCCTCCCGGGCACCGGCCAGGAGGGCGGTCTCGTCGAAGGCGACCACGTCGATGATCGGGCGATGGGCCGCGGAGGCGAGGGTGCGCGGACCGAGGCGCCCCGGGGCGCGATGCGCGAGGACGATGGCCTCCAGCGTCCGCGGCAGGCAGCTGGCGGCGAGGTTTCGCTCCAGCGCCGCCGGCACGACGAGGCGGGTCGGCAGCGGCCGGTCGAGGGCGTCGGCGAAGCTGCGGGCCTCGAACACCGGCAGCGTCTCGAGGCCGGCGCCCGCCACGAGGGCCGCCCCTAGGCCGGTCACGAGGCCGCGCAGGTCGCTCTGCGGCACCAGGCTGAGGATGCGGTCCCCGGGCTGGACCCGGGCGGTGACGAGGTACACGGCGATGGCCGCCAGCAGGGCGTCGCCGCTGCGGTGGACCGGATGCGCGGGATCGCCCGCGGTGAAGCTGATGAGGCCGCCGGGCCCGGGGGCGAAGGGGCCGCCCGCCTGGTCGAGGGCCATGGCGTCGAGGCTGATCACGCCGTCCGGAACGTCCGGGCCGAAGGCGGCGAGGTAGCGCAGCCCGAAATACCGGACCGCGACCCGGCACAGGCGCTCGGCCAGGGCGAGGGGGCCGAACCGGGTCTGGGTGATGACCGCCGGGAGCGCGGCCTGCTGCACGGCGGCGAGGAGGCCCTCCTCGTCGAGGCTCAGCGGCAGCAGGCAGGGGATGTGGCCGGCGGCCTCCACGGCCAGGTAGGCGAGGAAGCTCTCGGAGCTGCCCGGGAGGGCGAGGCCGATGCGGCTGCCGGGGGCCAGGCGCCAGCTGCGCAGGCCGTTGGCGAGGCGGGCCACGATCTCGGCCGCCGCCCCGTAGGTCCAGGTGATGGCGGGCCGCCCGCTCCAGAGGGGCTTGTGCGGCGGATCGACGAAGGCGACGCGATGGGGATGGGCATGGGCCGTCCCCGCCAGAAGGGTACAGAGACGCTGCGCCCGGGGCGGAACCCGCGCGCTGTCGGGCCCCGCGCCCGCAGGGCTCCCCGGCATGGCCCCGGACCCCACCAGGGCCGGACGGCCGGGCCCGGGTGCGGACCCGCCGGCCATGCGGCGGCTGGCCTGGGACAGGGGGATTCCCGCCCGGACCGAGTCCAGGAGATGGGAGGCTTGGAACTGGGCTGCTTGCTGCGCCGGCACGTACGCTGACTCCCGCGACCCTTCGTTCATGAAGGCTTAGGGTTAAGTTCGCCTTAACCCCGGAGCCGCCGCAGCCCCCCCGGCCACGGCCGTGGTGTCATGTCTTCGCCGCATTCGGGGGGAAAGCAGGCCGCCCTGTCGTCGGGACGGGACTGCGCCGTCGAGGGCGCGGTCCGCGGGTTGCCGCGCGGTGGCGGAGGCTCTCATCCGCTGCACCGCTGCGATCCCGGTCCAGTCATGATCTCGGCCCAGGGGGATGTCGGCTTCGAAGCGATCTCGGTCGAAGGGTGCCCGTCCGGCGGGCCTGGTGCGATGTATGCGCCGGGCAGGGGCCGAACGGACGTCCGAACGCCCGAAGCGCCCTTGAAGTCCGAACCGTTCGATGCGAATCCGCGCCCCAGCTTCGAGGCGCATCCCGCGAGCCGAATCCGTTACGCCGTATCTTAAGGGGTCAGAGCTGATGTTCTTCGCCAACCGTCCCGCGCGCCCGCTGCGCGTCGCCGCGTTCCTCGCCCTGGCGGGCCTTACCGGAATGGCGGGGGTTGCCGGACCGACTCTCGCGCAGGGAGCCAAGGGCAAGGCCGCGCCGGCCCCGACCGCCCCCGCGCCGACGGCGCCCCCGGCCGCCGCTCCCACCGGGGCGGCCCAGACGGGCCCGCAGATCGTCAACGTGAAGTCCGATCCGGCCCAGACGGAATGGACCAAGGTCTGCGGCAAGGACCAGGCCAGCGGCACCGACGTCTGCTACACCACCCGCGACTTCGTCTCCGACCAGGGCCAGCCCGTGCTCGCGGTCGCCGTCTACGAGATGAAGAACGCCGCCCAGAAGCAGGAAGTGCGGGTGATCCGCTACCTGCTGCCCCTCGGCCTGCTGCTGCAGCCGGGCATCCGCTTCACCATCGACGGCCAGCAGGGTACCGCCGGCAAGTTCGCCGTGTGCTTCCCCAACGGCTGCTTCGCCGAGGCCGGCAATGTCGGCCCCGAGCTCGTCGCCGCGATGAAGAAGGGCACCACCCTCAACGTCAGCGTCCAGAACCAGACCCAGCGCGAGGTCACCTTCGCGGTGCCGATCACCGGCTTCGGCAAGGCCTTCGACGGCCCGGCCATCGATCCGAAGGTGCTGGAGGAGCAGCAGAAGAAGCTGCAGGCGGAACTCGAGAAGCGCAGCGAGGACATGCGCAAGAAGCTCGAGCAGCAGAACGCCGCCGGCGCTGCACCGGCCGCCGGTGCGCCGGCCGCCGCGCCGAAGCCCTGAGGATCGCGACTCCGCCGGCCGCTCGCGCGGCCGGCCTTCCTGAACGCAACGAGGCCGGGCGCGATGCCCGGCCTCGTTGCATTTCACGGGCCTGTCTCCCGGCGCCGACCGCGCCGGCGGGGTCTCAGTTGGCGTGGGCTGCCCCGCGCATCCGGTAGCTGCCGTCGGCGCCGCGCTCGAACACCTCGGCGATGCCGGTATGCCGGAGGGCCTCCCCGGAGGTGTCGGTCACGAGGTTCTGCTCGGACACGTAGGCGACGTATTCGCTCTCCGCATTCTCGGCGAGCAGGTGGTAGAACGGCTGGTCCTTGCGTGGCCGGACCTCCTCGGGAATCGCCAGCCACCATTCCTCGGTGTTGTCGAACACCGGGTCGATGTCGAAGACGATGCCGCGGAAGGGATAGATGCGGTGGCGCACGACGGCACCGAGGCCGAACTTGGCGGTTCTCATCACGGAATCGGCAGTGATCGTATCGGTCATGCGATAGAAAATAAGCGGCTCCGGGCCACTTGTCATCGGCGGTGCTCCGCCGATGACGAAGGGGAGGGGAAAAACCCTCAGGCGAGACCGTAGGTCTTGGCGAGTTCCGGATCCTTCTCGGCCACGAGCTTGGCGAGATCGACGATGACCTTGGCCTGCTTCCAGGTGGCGTCGTCCTGCATCTTGCCGTCGAGCATCACCGCGCCGGTGCCGTCGGGCATCGCCTCGACGATCCGCACCGCGAAGGCGACCTCCGCCGGATCGGGGGCGAAGACCCGCTTGGCGATGGCGACCTGATTCGGGTGCAGGGTCCAGGCCCCGGCGCACCCCATCAGGAAGGCGTTGCGGAACTGGGCCTCGCAGGCCTCGCCGTCGGAGAAGTCGCCGAAGGGGCCGTAGAAGGCCTTGAGACCGTTGGCCATGCAGGCATCGACCATCTTGGCGATGGTGTAGTGCCAGAGGTCCTGCTGGGCGGAGGCCCGGGCGGCGCCGTCGCTCGTCGGGTCGGCGATGACCCGGTAATCCGGATGGCCGCCGCCGACGCGGGTGGTCTTCATGCCGCGGGAGGCCGCGAGGTCGGCGGGTCCGAGGCTCATGCCGTGCATGCGGGGCGAGGCGGCGGCGATGGCATCGACGTTGGCGACCCCCTCGGCGGTCTCGAGGATGGCGTGGACGAGGATCGGCTTGGTCACGCCGTGCCGGGCCTCGAGCTGGGCCAGCAGCTGGTCGATGTAGTGGATGTCCCACGGCCCCTCGACCTTGGGCACCATCACGACGTCGAGCTTGTCGCCGACTTCGGCGACGATCTCGAACAGGTCGTCGAGGATCCAGGGCGAGTTCAGGGCATTGATGCGGGTCCAGAGGCCGGTGCCGGAGGCGGCGAAGTCGGTGGCCCGGGCCATGGCCACGAAGCCCTTGCGGGCCGCCTCCTTCTGGTCGATCGGCACAGCGTCCTCGAGGTTGCCCAGCACCACGTCGACGGTGGCGGCGAGCTCCGGCACGCGGGCCCGGACCTTCTCGTTGTGGGGCGGCACGAAGTGGATCATCCGCTCCAGCTTGACGGGAAGCTCGCGGAAGGGGGCCGGTGCGCCGGTGGCGAGCGGCTGGAAGAAGCGGCGTGGCAGTTTCATGGGTGGTTCTGGCTCCCGGGAGTTTCTTTGTGTGAGATCGGCGTCCCGAACCAGCGGTTAGGGCAAGGCCGGCCCCGCCGTAAAGGTGCGCGGGCGCACGCAAGCCGTTTGCCATGCCGCCATCGCGGTGCGCGCGGCGGAACGCCCGTCTCCGGCTCACGTTCTCACGATCGAGGGGGCACCTCACGGACGACGAAGGACGGACCCATGTCCGGATCATCGACCCGGCGGACTGGCTTCCGCCATCCGGTGCTGCTTGGAGCAGCCCTGATCGGTCTCGGCCTTCCGCAGACCACGTTCGCCGCCGAGCGCGCCAAGCCGGCCGCCGAGAAGCAGGTCCAGTCCGCGACGCAATCCGGGCGCGTGGCCTTCACGGCCGCCGAGGCCGCGACGGCGTGGCCCGACGGACTGGCGGCGGGGCTGCGCATTCCCGGCGACGATGCCGCCGCCTTCCGCACCCTTCTCGATGGAGCCTCGGCCGCCAACCGGCCCTGGCTCGTGCTCTCGGGCGGGGGTGAGAACGGCGCCTACGCGGCCGGCCTGCTCAACGGCTGGAGCGAGGCCGGCACGCGGCCGGATTTCGGCATCATCACGGGCGTCAGCACCGGCGCGATGATTGCGCCCTTCGCCTTCATCGGCACCGCCGGCGACGCGGCCCTGCGCCAGAACTACACCGAGATCTCCGCCGCGGACGTGTTCGAGTTCGGCGGCACGAATGAGGCCCTCACCGATACCTGGCCCCTCAAGCGCCGGATCGACCGGGCGGTGACCCCGGCCCTTCTCAAGGCGGTGGCCGCGGAGCACGCCAAGGGCCGCCGGCTCCTGGTGGCGACCACGGCAGTGGATGGCGAGCGGCCGGTCCTGTGGGACATGGGGGCCATCGCGCAGACCGGGGGCCCGAAGGCGCTGGCGCTGTTCCGCTCGGTGATCCTGGCCTCCTCGGCCGTGCCCGGAGTGTTTCCCCCGGTGATGATCGACGCTGTGGCGGGCGACGGCAAGCATTTCCAGGAGATGCACGACGACGGCGGTACCACCGCGCCGTACTATCTCGCCCCGGAAGCGATGCTCCTGGCGAAGGATCCGGCGCCCTTGCCGACGCCTCAGGTCTACCTCGTCGTCAACAACAGTCTGGCGCCCGACTTCCAGATGGCGTCGCGCACGACCCTGAGCGTGCTCGGCCGCTCGATGTCGGCGGCGATCAAGGCACAGACCCGCGCCGCGCTCGCCCTCAGCCAGGGCTTCGCCCGGCGCACCGGCCTCGACCTTCAGGTCGCCCAGATCGACGGGCGCTTCGGGAAGACCTCCGCTGCGCCGTTCGACCAGGGGTATATGAAGGCCCTGTTCGCCCACGGCGTCGCCCTGGGCAAGTCCGGCACCGCCTTCCAGGACGGTACGGCGGACCCGGCGGCGGAGATCGCCACCGGGTCGGTCGACCGGCGGGTGGCCCGGGAGAGTCCCGCTCAGGACGGCCCGGTCCGGAGCGTGGCCGGGCGCTGATCAGCGCATCAGGCTCGGGGCGCCGAGGCGGGGCAGCACGCCCTCGCGCATGACGATGCGGCGCAACGGGCCGATCGTCGTCATGGCGAGGAGGCCGAGGCCGCGCAGGGCGTCCACCGGCAGGAGGTCGGCGAGCAGGCTGCGGTTGAGCGCGTCGACCGCGGTCGACCGCAAGCGCGCGTCGAGGTCGCGCCCGCGGGCGAAGCCGGCCAGCGCCGCGCGCGAACCCGGGTCGCGTCCGTCCGCCACCGCCCGCATCACCGCGTCGCGCAAGGACGCGGCGTCGCGCAGGCCGAGGTTGAGCCCCTGTGCGCCGATGGGCGGGAAGACGTGGGCGGCCTCGCCGATCAGGGCGAGGCGGGCCGCGACCGGGCTCGGCACGGACAGGCCCCGCATCGGCACGAGGCCGCGCGGCCCGTCGACGCGCATCGCCCCCAGCATCGCCTGGGCCTGGCGCTCCACCGCCCGGGCGAGGGCCGCATCGTCGCAGGCCGCCAGGCACTTGGCGGGGCTCTCGCCCATCACCCAGACGAGGCTGGAGCGGAGCCCACCGGGCAGGGGCACCAGGGTGAACGGCCCCTGCCGGGTGTGGAACTCGGTGGAGACGTCGCGGTGGGGCCGCGTGTGGGCGAGGATCGTCGTGATGGCGCTCTGCGGGTAGGACCAGGTGCGGGGCACGATGCCGGCGGCCTCGCGCAGCTTCGAGCGGGCGCCGTCCGCCCCGGCCACGAGACGGGCCGACAGGGTGGCGCCCCGGGCCAGCGTGATCGTGGCGGCGTCCGCGCCGGCCGTGAAGCCCGCGGCGTCCTCCTCGAACAGGGTCAGGTTGGCGGCCGAGCGGGCCTCGGCGCGCAGGCCCTCGACGAGGCGGGCGCTCTCGACGTTCCAGCCGAAGGCGTCGAGGCCGATCTCGGTGGCGACGAAGCGGGCCGGGGGCGGGCGGAACAGGCTGCCGGTGTCGTCGACGATGTGGAGCTCGGCCAGGGGACTCGCCTGGGGCGCGATCGCCGCCCAGACCCCGAGGGCGTCGAGGAAGCGCACCGAGCCGTCGAGGAGCGCCACCGTGCGCCCGTCGGCCACGGGGGCGTGCCGGCCGACCAGGGCGGTGGCGACGCCGTCGCGGGCGAGCGCCAGGGCGAGGCTCAGGCCCGCCGCGCCGGCCCCGACCACGGCGACCGCGAAGGTCTCGGACGGGGGAGCCTCGGATTTCGCAGGAAGTGTCGCCACGGCGTCGCGGTCTCCAGAACGGCATCGGGCAGTGCATCGGCCGGCAAGAGCCCGGCCGACCGAAAGAACCTGACGCTTACAGAGGCGTGTCACCGCGCCGGTCAAGGCCGCGATGGTGCCGCAGGGGCGGGGCTTGTACCATCCGGCGCAAGGCCGCGACCCTCGGCGACCCGGAGGCCCACCCCGATCATGAGCCTGTTCATCGCGCTGCTGGCGCTCGGCTTCCTGATGCTCGTCGCCTATCGGGGCTTTTCCGTCATCCTGTTCGCACCGGTGGCGGCCCTGCTGGCGGTGCTCCTCACCGATCCGTCGGCGGTGCTGCCGGTCTTCTCCGGCCTGTTCATGGAGAAGATGGTCGGCTTCGTGAAGCTGTACTTCCCGGTGTTCCTGCTCGGCGCGGTGTTCGGCAAGGTCATCGAGATGTCGGGCTTCTCCCGCTCCATCGTGACCGCCGTGATCGCGCTCGTGGGCACCCGGCGGGCCGTGCTCTCCATCGTGCTGGTGTGCAACCTGCTCACCTACGGGGGCGTCTCGCTCTTCGTGGTGGTGTTCGCGGTCTATCCCTTCGCGGCGGAGGCCTTCCGCCTCAGCGACATCCCCAAGCGCCTGATCCCCGGCACCATCGCGCTCGGGGCCTTCTCCTACACGATGGACGCGCTGCCCGGGACGCCGCAGATCCAGAACATCATTCCCACCACCTTCTTCGGCACCAACACCTGGGCCGCCCCCTGGCTCGGGCTGATCGGCGCGGCCTTCATCCTGGGGGTCGGCGTCGCCTATCTCGACCGGCGCATCGCCGCGGCCAGGCGCCGGGGCGAGGGCTACGGCACCGGCCACAGCAACGAACCGCAGGTGATGGACGCGGCGTCCCGCGCGCATCCGGCCATCGCCCTCCTGCCGCTGATCGTGGTGGGGGTGGCGAACCTCGCCTTCACGGCCCTGATCCCACGCCTCTACGGCGCGAAGGCAGAGACGGCCCTCGCCGGCCTCGACAAGCCCATCGTCACCGCGGTCTCGTCCGTGACCGCGATCTGGGCGGTGGAGCTGGCGCTGCTCGCCGGCATCCTCACGGTGCTGGTCTTCGCCTGGCGCCCGGTCTCGCAGGGCTTCGCGGAGGGCAGCCGCGCGGCGGTGGCGGGCTCGCTGCTGGCGGCGATGAACACCGCCTCCGAATACGGCTTCGGCGCGGTCATCGCGGCCCTTCCGGGCTTCCTCGTCATCCGCGACGCCCTCTCGGCGATCCCGAACCCCCTGGTCAACGAGGCCGTGACGGTGACGGCGCTGGCCGGCATCACCGGCTCGGCGTCGGGCGGCATGAGCATCGCGCTGGCGGCCATGTCCTCCACCTTCATCGCGGCCGCGCAGGCCGCCCACATCCCCATGGAGGTGCTGCACCGGGTCGCCGCCATGGCGAGCGGCGGCATGGACACCCTGCCCCACAACGGCGCGGTCATCACCCTGCTGTCGGTGACGGGCCTGACCCACCGGCAGGCCTATGCCGACGTCTTCGCCATCACGCTCCTGAAGACCGGGGCGGTGTTCCTGGTGATCGGGGTCTACTACCTAACCGGCATCGTGTGAGCTGGCGCCGTGCCTGGGCGAAGCCCGGATTCGTCCGTGCCGAAGGGATCAACCGGATCCGGCGCGGAGCGGCGGTTCCTCCGGTTCGACGAGCCGTAGGGTGAGCTGCGTGAAGGGCCGGATGTCCCAGGCCGGACCGGCATGGAACATCATCACCACGGGCCGGCGGGCCAGCACCTGGAATTCCGGCAGTCCCGCCTCCGGGCGCAGGATCGTGCCCGGCTGGACGGCGGGGTCGTACCCGGCAGGACGTATCCACACGATCTCATCCATTCAGCCGATCCATCGTCATGGTCGTGCCGCGCCCTCCCGGCGGGACCGGGACGGCTGCATCCCGGCGCCGGAGCCGGGAACGACTCGCGGGACGGGGGCCGGTTAACCTGCGTTAATCACGCGGCCGCCGTGGACGCAATCGGAGAGCTGCGGGAGTCCGATCCGGTGCGCCAGCGCACATGGGCTGGCGGGAGCGGGATGAGAACCTGCACCATTGCCGGCATACCGGGACCGTCTATGGCGCAGATCATCGCGGCCGGTGGCCCTGCACCCGTCCCGCCCCAGACCTACACCGAAGACCCACACTGAGGAACGACACGATGCCGAAGGCGATCCAGGTTCACGCGTACGGCGGCCCCGAGGTGATGCGCTACGAGGACGTGACGCTGCCGGCCCCGGGCCCCGGCCAGATCCACGTCCGGCAGACCGCCATCGGCGTCAACTTCATCGACATCTACTTCCGCTCGGGCGCCTACAAGGCGCCGCAGCTGCCCTTCACCCCCGGCAAGGAGGGCGCCGGCGTGATCGTGGCGCTCGGCGAAGGCGTTACCGGCTTCCGGGTCGGCGAGCGGGTCGCCTACGGCTCGGCCGCGAGCACCTATGCGGAGGAGGCGGTGATCGAGGCGAGCGCCGCCGTGCACCTCGCCGACGACATCGACGACAAGACCGCCGCCGCGATGATGCTGAAGGGCCTCACCGCCGAGTACCTGCTGCACCGGACCTACGCGGTGAAGCCGGGCGACACCATCCTGTTCCACGCCGCCGCCGGGGGCGTCGGCCTCATCGCCTGCCAATGGGCCAAGCACCTCGGCGCCACGGTGATCGGCACCGTCGGCTCGGCGGAGAAGGCGGAGCTCGCCCGCGCCAACGGCTGCGACCACGTCATCCTCTATCGCGACGAGGATTTTTCGGCCCGCGTCCGGGAGATCACGGGCGGCAAGGGCGTGCCGGTGGTCTATGACGGCGTCGGCAAGGACACCTTCCCGGCCTCCCTCGACTGCATCAGCCCGCTGGGCCTGTTCGTCAGCTTCGGCTCGGCCTCCGGCCCGGTGGACGATTTCAGCCTGGCGCTGCTGGGCCAGAAGGGCTCGCTCTACGCCACCCGCCCCTCGCTCTTCGCCCATGCGAGCAAGCGGGAGACCCTCGACGCCATGGCCAAGAACCTGTTCTCGGTGGTGGCGAGCGGCGCGGTGAAGATCCCGGTCCACAGTACGGCCCGGCTCGCCGACGCGCAGCAGGTCCACCGGGATCTCGCCGCCCGCAAGACCACCGGCGCCACGGTGATGATCCCGTGATCCGGTCGTCCCGGGATCGGAGGATCGCGTGATCCCGGGAGCCCGGGACGTCCTCCTCGTCATCGACGTGCAGGTGGACTTCCTGCCCGGGGGGGCCCTCGCCGTGCCGGACGGCGACGCCGTGGTCGCGCCGGCGAACCGCCTCCTCGGCCTGTTCCCGCACGCGGTGCTGACGCAGGACTGGCACCCGCCGGGGCACGTCTCCTTCGCGACGAGCCATCCCGGCCAGGCGCCCTTCGACACCGTGCCGCTCGCCTATGGCCCGCAGGTGCTGTGGCCGGAGCATTGCGTGCAGGGCAGCGCCGGGGCCGCCCTCGCCCCCGGCCTCGCGGCGGACCGCGCCGAACTGGTGATCCGCAAGGGCCACCACCCGGGGGTCGACAGCTACTCGGCCTTCCTGGAGGCGGACCGCCGCACGCCCACGGGGCTGGCCGGCTACCTGCGTGAGCGCGGCTTCACCCGGGTGGTCCTGTGCGGCCTCGCCACGGATTACTGCGTGGCCTGGAGCGCCCGCGACGCGCGGGCGGCCGGCTTCGAGGCCCTGGTGGTCGCGGACGCCGTGCGGGGCATCGACCGGGACGGCTCGCTGGCGCAGGCCTGGACCGAGATGGCGGCGGCCGGGGTCGGGCGGATCACGAGCGGGGCGATCGGAGGCGGGTAGGCCTCCGAGGCCTTCTCCCGGCAGCACTGCCCTGTCCGGACAAGGCGCGTTCCGCTCCTCCTTAGGACAGGGCGATCGCAGATGCCGATCGGCTCTTCGGAAACGCTCTCGCAGCCCCCGTCATCCCGGGGCCGCGCAGCGGAGCCCGGGATCCTGAAACACAGGTGATGCAAGGCCCCGCACCGTCAGCCGCTCCGGACTTGCGTGCGCGCCCCTTCGGGTCCGGGCTCGTGCGGCGCCCCGGAATGACGGCGCGCCACCCTCTGCGATGGACCTGCCCTCGTGGGGGCACTCAACCACCCCACCGCCTCCCCACAAGGTGGGGGGAGGGGTGCATAATCCTACACCGCGCTCCCGTAGAGATCGTAGGCGTCCGCGCGCTCGATCTTCACGGTGACGATGTCGCCCACCCGCAGGGGCCGGCGCGCCGTGACGTGGACGTTCCCGTCGATCTCGGGGGCGTCGTATTTCGAGCGGCCCTTGGCGACGGTGCCGTCGGCCGCGTCGATGATGACGGGCAGGCGCTTGCCGATGCGGGCCTTCTGCAGGCGGGCGGAAACGGCCTGCTGCGCCTCCATGAAGCGGCGCTTGCGCTCGGCCTTGACCTCCGGCGGGACGAGGTCCCCGAGGCCGTTGGCCACGGCGCCGGCCACCGGCTCGAACTCGAAGCAGCCGACGCGCTCGAGCTTGGCTTCGCGAATCCAGGTCAGCAGCTCCTCGAACTCGGCCTCGGTCTCGCCGGGGAAGCCGACGATGAAGGTCGAGCGGATGGCGAGATCGGGGCAGATCTCGCGCCAGCGCCGGATGCGCTCGAGCTGGCGCTCTTGGTTGCCGGGCCGGCGCATGCGCTTGAGCACGGACGGGCTCGCGTGCTGGAGCGGCATGTCGAGGTAGGGCAGGATCTTGCCCTCGGCCATCAGCGGAATGACCTCGTCCACGTGCGGGTAGGGGTAGACGTAGTGCATCCGCACCCAGGCCCCCAGTTCGCCGAGTTCGGCGGCGAGGTCGTAGAACTTCGCCCGTACCGCGCGGTCGCGCCAGGGGCTCTCCGCGTAGCGGATGTCGACCCCGTAGGCGGAGGTGTCCTGCGAGACCACCAGCAGTTCCTTGACGCCGGCCTTCACCAGCTTCTCGGCCTCGCGCAGCACGTCGCCGGCCGGCCGGCTGACGAGATCGCCGCGCAGGGAGGGGATGATGCAGAAGGTGCAGCGGTTGTTGCAGCCCTCGGAAATCTTCAGGTAGGCGTAGTGGCGCGGGGTGAGCTTCACCCCCTGCGGCGGCACGAGGTCGAGGAACGGGTCGTGGGCCGGAGGCACCGCCGCGTGCACCGCCGCCACCACCGATTCGTAGGCCTGCGGCCCGGTGACAGCGAGCAGGTTCGGATACTTCTCGCGGATCTCGTCGGGCTGGGCGCCCATGCAGCCGGTCACGATGACGCGGCCGTTCTCCGCCATGGCCTCGCCGATGGCCGAGAGCGACTCGGCCTTGGCCGAATCGAGGAAGCCGCAGGTGTTGACGATGACGACGTCCGCGCCGTCATGCCGCCGGGCGAGCTCATAGCCCTCCGCCCGCAGGTGCGTGAGGATGCGCTCGGAATCCACCAGCGCCTTGGGGCAGCCGAGGGAGACGAAGGAGATTTTCGGCGCCGCCTTGGCGGGGGCCGGCGGCAGGGGGGATGCGGTCATGGATGCTCGTCGGGCCGGACCGGCTGCGGAAGAACCGGATCGGCCGTGGACTCGGGGGAGGGCGGGACAAAGAGGTTGACAGCCCTATAACGGGATTCGCGCGCCCAAGCGAGCCGGGCGGGTCCGAGCCATGCGCGGATCGCGCTTTTGCCACGGCATCGCGCATGCCACCTGTGCATGATACCGCAGGCCACGACGGATGCGTCGGCCCCCAATGCTTCGGCACACCGGGATCGTCGGTCCGTCGCCGCCCCAAAACCTTCGAGTCGTCATGTGGATTGCTGACATCCCGTTCGTCGAGCCCGTCGCGGCGGCCGAGGCCCTGGCCGCCCTGCCGGGGCTCGCCTTCCTCGACAGCGCCATGCACCACGACACCCTGGGGCGGACCTCGACCCTGGCGGCGGACCCGTTCGGGCGCTTCCGGTTTCGCGATGGCCAGGCCACCCTGGATGGGCGTCCCGTCCCGGGCTCCGGCCTGGAGGCGCTGCGCGCCTGCCTCGCCCCCTACCGCACGGCGCGGGACCCCGATGGCCCGGCCTTCGCGGGCGGCGCGATCGGCTACGTCGCCTACGATTTCGGCGCGGCCCTGGAGCGGGTGGCGCCCCCGGCCCGGCGGGCGGGCCTCTGCGACGACATCGCCTTCAACCTCTACGACACGGTGCTGAGCCTCGACCACGCGACCGGGCGCTGCCGCCTTCTCGCCACGGGCTTTCCCGAGACCGACCCCGCCGCGCGCGAGGCCCGCGCCCGGGCCCGGCTGATGCAGTTCACCCGCCTGCTGGAAGGCGCGCATCCGAGCCCCGAGCCGGCGGCGCAGGGGCCGCTGGCCTGGCGCTCGAACTTCACCCGCGCCGGCTACGAGGCGGCCGTGGAGCGGGTGCGCGACTACATCCGCGCCGGCGACATCTACCAGGCCAACATCGCCCAGCGCTTCGAAGCCGACCTGCCGGAAGGCTTCGATCCGTTCGCCCTCTATCGGCGCCTGCGCGCCACCAACCCGGCGACCTTCGGCGCCTATCTCGACTTCGAGGACCTGCGGGTCGCCTCCAGCAGCCCCGAGCGCTTCCTCAAGCTCAGCGGGCGGGCGATCGAGACCCGGCCGATCAAGGGCACGGTGCGGCGCGTGGCCGATGCGGCCGCCGACGCGCGCCTGGGCGAGGCGCTGCAGGCCAACGCCAAGGAGCGGGCCGAGAACATCATGATCGTCGACCTCCTGCGCAACGACCTCTCGCGCATCTGCGAGCCCCACAGCGTGCGGGTGCCGGTGCTGTGCGGCCTCGAATCCTACGCCTCGGTCCACCATCTCGTGTCGGTGGTCACCGGAACCCTGAAAGCCGACATGGACGCCCTCGACCTGATCGCCGCCACCTTCCCGGGCGGCTCGATCACCGGCGCACCGAAGCTGCGCGCCATGGACATCATCACGGAGATCGAGAGCGACGCGCGCGAACTCTATTGCGGCGCCATCGGCGCCCTCGGCTTCACCGGCGACCTCGACACCGCCATCGCCATCCGGACGGTGTTCATGAACGACCGCACGGCCGTGCTCCAGGCCGGCGGCGGCATCACCCTGCTCTCCGAGCCGGGCCCGGAATACGAGGAGACCCTGACCAAGGCCGCGCGGGTGTTCCAGGCCTTCGAACCTGAGGCGGGGAGGGCGCCGTGATCCTCGTCATCGACAACTACGACAGCTTCGTCTTCAACGTGGTGCGCTATTTCGAGGAACTGGGCGAGACCGTCCGGGTGGTGCGCAACGACGCCCTCGACGTCGCCGGCATCCGCGCCCTGGCGCCCGAAGCGATCGTGATCTCGCCCGGCCCCTGCACCCCGGCGGAGGCCGGCATCTCGCTGCCCGCCATCCGGGCGCTCTCCGGGGCGGTGCCGCTGCTCGGCGTCTGCCTCGGCCACCAGGCCATCGGGGCGGCCTTCGGCGGCCGGGTGGCGCGCGCCGGGCGCCCCCTGCACGGGCAGGCGACGCCGATCCGGCACGACGGGGCCGGGCTCTTCGCCGGCCTGCCCGACCCGATGCAGGTCGGGCGCTACCACTCGCTGATCGTGGCGCCGGAGGCCGGCATGGCCGACCGGCTCAGCATCGATGCGGTCTCGACGGAAGGGGAGGTGATGGCCCTGTCGCACCGGACCCACCCGACCTGGGGCGTGCAGTTCCACCCGGAATCGGTGCTCACCGAGAACGGGCACGCCATCTTCGCCAATTTTCTGCGACTGGCCCGCGACTGGCGCGCCGACCACGCCCTGCCGGCCCAGACCGATGCTGTGGTTTGACGGCGGCCTCACCGAGGGGCCGGTGCCCTTCGACCTCGGCGACCGGGGCCTGACCCTCGGGGACGGGGTGTTCGACACGGCCCTCGCCCGCCATGGCCGCATCCTGTTCGAGGCCGCGCACGTGGACCGCCTGGCGACCGCCACCGCGACGCTGGGCTTTCCCGTGGCGCCGGAGCGCATCGCCGAGGCGATGCGGGACCTCGCCGAAGCGGCGGGCCGGGTGCATCCCCTGGCGGCGATCCGCACCACCGTGACCCGGGGCTCCGGCCCGCGCGGGCTCGGCCCCCCGGCCGCGCCCCGGCCGGTGCTGTGGGCGAGCGCCGCCCCGGTGGGCGACGCCCTGGCCTTCGCGCCCCTGACCCTCCACCCCACGGAGATCCGCCGCAACGAGACCTCGCCGGCCGCGAGCCTGAAGACGCTGGGTTACCTCGACGCGGTGCTGGCCGCCGGCGCGGCCCGGGCAGCCGGCTTCGACGACGCCCTGTTCCGCAACACGCGCGGGCACGTCGCCTGCGCAGGCACGGCCAACCTGTTCGCGGTGGTCGACGCCACCCTCGTCACCCCGCCCCTGTCGGACGGCGTCCTGCCGGGCATCCTGCGCGGCGAGGTTCTGTCGGGATGCGCTTCGCGCCTCGGCCTGCCCGCCGCCGAACGCAGCGTCGGCCTCGAGGCGCTCCTGCGCGCCGACGCGGTGTTCGTCACCAATTCCCTGCGGGGCCTCGCCCCCGTGACGGCGATCGGCGAGACCGCCTTCGCGAGCGCCGACCACCCCATAGTGGCGGCCCTCATCGCCGACCTGCGCGACGCCTTCGCGCCATGAGGGCGCCCGATCCATGAGGACGCCGCGCTTCTGGTGGCGCCTGCCCCTGATGGCGGCCTACGGCTTCATCGGGATCGTGCACCTGGCCGCCCCCGACGCCTTCCTGCCGATCATGCCGGGCTGGGTGCCGGAGCCCCGCCTCACCGTGATCGTCACAGGCCTGTGCGAGCTCGCCGGGGTGCTCGGCCTCGCCTGGGGCCCGACCCGGCGCTGGGCCGGGATCGGGCTCGCCCTCTACGCGGTCTGCGTCTTCCCGGCCAACCTCAAGCAAGCCCTGGAGGGCATCGTCGTGCCGGGCCTGCCCGACAGCTGGTGGTACCACGGCCCCCGGCTGGCGTTTCAGCCGGTCTTCGTCTGGTGGGCCCTCTATGCCGGCGGGGTCGTCGACTGGCCGTTCGGCCGGCGCCCGGCCTGAGCCCCAGGGCCCACCCTTCGGCGGTGCCCACGGCGTCAGCCCTTCTCCGCGACCTTGACCGCCGCCCAGGCCGCCTCCATCGCGTCAAGATCGCTGTCGGCTAGGTCGCGCCCCTCCGCGACGAGGGTCGCCGCCATCGCGGTGAAGCGGCGCTCGAACTTCATATTCCCTTCTCGTAAGGAATATTCCGGATCGATCCCAAGGTGGCGGGCGAGGTTGGCCACCGAGAACAGGAGGTCGCCGAGTTCCTCCGCCACCGCCGCCCGGGTGCCGTGGGCCATGGCGTCCGCGACCTCGTCGATCTCCTCGCGCACCTTCAGCACCACCTGGGCTGGATCGGTCCAGTCGAAGCCGTAGGTCGCGGCCTTGGCGGAGAGCTTGTGGGCGCGGGTCAGGGCGGGGAGGGGCAGCGGAATGCCGGCGAGCGGGCCGGTCTCCCGCGGCGGCTTGGCCCGGCGTTCCTCCGCCTTGATCGCCTCCCATTGCCGCGCCACCGCCGCGGGATCGCGCCGGGGCGAGCCCGTCGGCAGCAGGGTTCCGTCTGGCGCGAACACATGTGGGTGGCGCCGGACCATCTTCTCCATCACCGCCCGGACCACGTCCGGGAACGCGAACAGCCCGGCCTCCTCGGCGATGCGCGCGTGGAACACCACCTGGAGCAGCAGGTCGCCGAGCTCGTCGCGCAGGTCGTCGGTGTCGCCGCGCGCGATGGCGTCGGCGACCTCGTAGGCTTCCTCCACCGTGTAGGGGGCGATGCTGGAGAAATCCTGCGCCACGTCCCAGGCGCAGCCGGTCTCCGGGTCGCGCAGCTGCGCCATCAGCGCCAGCAGATCCTCGATCCTCACTCCACCGCCTCCGCGTCATGCCTCGATCCGCTTCCCTTAGCGGATCGCGGGCCAACCCGTGAGGCTGGGGATGGAGGCGGGAGAAGCGGTGGCTTCCTCTGGAAAATTCCCATGAAAAAGCCTTGGCCGGGGGGGTGTTCGTTCTTCCGAACGGTTCCCGCGCCCTTAGGAAAGGTATCAGTAAGGGATTCTCAGAGAGTCATTTCTGAGAGTTATATGGGGGCGTCGAAAGCCGTTCCGCTGCAGGGGTTTGGCGGGTGTTCGCGCATCGAACTCTGCGCAAGTCCGTATCGAACTCTGCGCGGGTCAGCATCGAACTCTGCGTGTCCGAACCCGGCCGGCGCATGGGATTCTGCGTGCCTGCGTATTGGGTTCGGCGTGGATCGGCGGTCGCAGCGGTGAACTCTGGGGATTGTGCCGAATCCGGCCCCGTATCGAACTCTGCGTCGGCGCGCGCCGGCCGGATCCGGCCCGTCCACCGGCGTCGGTTTTCCCCGTCCCGGCCGGTGGATAGCCGGGATGACGCCGGTCTTCGGCCTGGGCTGGCGAGACTCCGCGGCGGGGAATCGGGCATGGTCGCCCCGCGGCGGGGTCCGGGGATGTCGATCCCCGGGCGGGTCTTCTCGGGCTGCCCGAGGGGCGCCGCCGGGAGCATGGGGCGGGGGCGCGTGGGGATCGAGGACACATTGGCGGGCATCCGCGACGCCGACCTCCTCGCCGAGGTGGAGGCGGCCCGGGGCAGCTTCCTATTCGCCACCATCGCGGAGACCATCCTGCATCGGCAGCGGGCCCGGGACGCGGAGGCCGCCGCCCGCGGCGCCGTGGCCGGCCGGCGCCAGGCCATGGGCCGCGACCAGCGACGCCGGGACGCCATCCGCGAAGTCATCGAGACCGAGCCCACGGGCCCGGAGAACCTGCAGCACATCCACTCGGTGCTGGCCCTCTGCGGCCTGCCCTATCGCGACCCCGGCGACGCGCGCGAATTCTTCCGCGAATACGGGCGGAATTCCCTCAGCCTGCTGGCCGGACGGCTGAAGAACCCCGCCACCGGCGAGATGGAGTTCCAGGGCCTGCCCTACGGTCCCAAGGCCCGCCTCGTGCTGCTGCACCTCTGCACCGAGGCGGTGCGCCAGCGCAGCCCGACGATCGCGGTGGCCGACAGCCTGTCGGGCTTCATGAAGGAGATGGGATTCGCCGTCACCGGCGGCGAGCGCGGCACCATCCGGCAGTTTAAGGAGCAGCTCGCGCGGCTCGCCGCCTGCACCCTGCAGATCGGTCTCTGGGACGGGGCGGGCAGCGCCAGCACCCTCAACGTGCCGCCCTTCCGCCAGCTCGACCTGTGGCTGCCCCAGGGGGCCGACGGGGTGGTCTGGCAGAAGAGCGTCCAGTTCCACCAGGATTTCTACGACAACCTGATCCAGCACGCCCTGCCGGTGGACATCCGGGCGGCCCGGGCCTTCTCGGGCTCGGCGCGCAAGCTCGACCTGCTGTTCTGGGTCGGATACCGCCTGCGCGCCCTACAACGGCCCCTGCGCCTTACCTGGGACAACCTGCACAAGCAGTTCGGCGCCGACAACGCCAGCATCCGCAGCTTCCGCCAGGCCTTCAAGGCGGATCTCGCCCACCTGCAGGAGGTCTTTCCGAAACTGCCGATCCGCCTCGACGACGGCGGCATGCTGCTCCAGCCCGCCGACCCGAGCGCCCTGCTGATCCCGCCGCGCGGGGCCAAGCTGCCGCGCAAGGCCGCCGCGTCGGGCTGAGCCACATATTCCCTTAACGGAATGGAATAACTGAAGGGACACGGGTTGTTCCCCAAGCGCAGATAAGGAATAAGGTTTGGAATTCTGGGTCGCTTCGTCGCCCGTGGAATATTCCAAGAGGATTCGATGTTCCTGTCTGAAGCCGAGGTGGAAGCGGCCCTGCGGGATTTGCGGCGTCGCCGCGACGAGCTCGACCGGGCCATCGCCGACCACCAGCTCTACCTCGAGCTCGGCCGCCGCCTGCGGCCGATCGGTCCGGCGCCGGCCGCCGAGGCGGAGACTCTCCCGCCCGGCGCCTGGGACGCGCCCGCCCGCCCGCCCGCGGCGGAGCCGGCCTCGCTTCCGGAGCCGGTCTTCGTGCCAGGACGGGATTTCGTCTCAGGACACGGCGTCGTGCCAGGGCAGATCTCGGGTCCCGGACAGGCCGAGCCCGCGCGCGCCGGCGAGGATCTCGTGGCGGCGCGCCGGCACGGGCGCGCGCTCGTCGCTGCGGCCGTGAACCTGCTGCATGAGGCCGGCCGGCCCCTCCATGCCGGCGAGATCTGGCAGGGCCTCACCGCCCTCGGCTTCGCGCTTCCCGGCCACGATCCCGTGGCGGCCCTCAACACCCGCCTGTGGAAGCGCTCGGGACCGGGCGGCCCGCTGAAGCGCCTCGGCGAGGCGGTCTACGCCCCGTCCGAGGAGGATGACGAGCTGGGCTGACCCGCGCCGCCGGTCCGGCGCGCCGGAAGCGTTCCGTCCCGAGACGGTGGCGTTGACATCCGGCCCCCTGATCCCCGGTTGCGCTGCGCGGCCCCGGGATCAGGGGGCTGCGAGCGGGCTTCCGGCGCGACGCTCCGCCCATGCGATCACGCGCCACAGCAGAGGATCATTCGGGCAGGGCGAACACGGTGAGCTGGCCGCCGAGCGCGGTGTAGCGCGCCAGCGCGGCGTAGCCGCCGACCGCGCCGGCGCCGTCGTTCGGGTCGGTGAGGCCGGCCGCGAGGCCGATCCCGGCCCAGCCGCCGACGCCGGAGAGCACGGCGACGTATTGCCGGCCCTCGTGCAGGTAGGTGGTGACGTTGCCGACGATGCCCGAGGGCGTCTTGAAGCGGTAGAGCTCGTGGCCGTCCCGCGCGTCGACGGCTTTGAGATAGCCCTCGAGGGTCCCGTAGAACACCACGTCCCCGGCGGTGGCGAGCACGCCGGACCAGACCGAGAACGGCTCGGGAATCGTCCAGCGGATCGCCCCCGCGACCCCGTCCCAGGCGGTCAGGGTTCCGGTGCGGGGATCGTCGGGTGCCGGGTGCAGGCTCACGGTGGCGCCGACATAGGGCAGGCCGGGGGTGTAGGAGACCCGGAACGGCTCGTAATCCATGCAGATGTGGTTGGTCGGCACGTAGAACAGCCGGGTCCGGGGCGAGTAGGCCGCCGGCTGCTGGTTCTTGGCCCCGATGGCGCCGGGGCAGATGCCCGTGGTGGTCTCGTCCTCGCCCGAGGATTCCGGCGCATGGCGCGGGTCGAGCACCGGGCGCCCGTAGCCCGGCGAGGCCCGGTCGAGGTCCACATGGGTCGCCCAGTTCACCGAGCGGTCGAACTTCTGCGCCACCAGGAGTTCGCCGGTGGCGCGGTCCAGGGTGTAGCCGAAGCCGTTGCGGTCGAAATGGGTGAGGAGCGGGCGGGGGACGCCGCCGACCGCCGCATCGGTCAGGATCATCTCGTTGACGCCGTCGTAGTCCCACTGGTCGTGGGGCGTCATCTGGTAGAGCCAGCGGGCGATGCCGGTGTCGGGGTCGCGGGCCACGATCGACGCCGCCCAGCGGTTGTCGCCGGGGCGCTGCGCCGGGTTCCAGGTCGAGGGATTGCCGGTGCCGTAATAGACGAGGTCGAGGGCTGCGTCGTAGGCGAACCAGCCCCAGGCGCAGCCGCCGCCGGTCTTCCACTGGTCGCCCTCCCAGGTCTTCAGGGAGGAATCCCGGCCGATGGGCTTGCCGAGCGACGTCGTGCGCGCGGGGTCGACCCGCATCTGTTCGTCGGTGCCCGTGGCGGTGGCGCGCCAGAGCCGGCCGCCGGTCTTCGCGTCGTAGGCGGTGACGTGGCACTGGACCCCGAACTCGCCGCCCGAGAGGCCCACCAAAACCTTGCCCTTCACCGGCAGCACGGCGGCGGTGTTGGTCTCGCCCCGGGCCGGGTCGCCGTTGCGGACCGACCAGTTCACCCGTCCGGTCTTCGCGTCGAGGGAGACCAGGGTGGTGTCGGCCTGCTGCAGGAAGAGGGCGCCGTCCGCGTAGGCGAGGCCCCGGTGGACCGTGTCGCAGCACAGGAAGGCCATCACGGCCGGGTCCTGCTTCGGTTCGTAGCGCCAGAGGATGCGGCCGTCGTGGTCGAGATCGAGGGCCGTGACGGTGTTGGGGAAGGGGGTGTGGACGTACATCACCCCGTCGACCACCAGGGGCGCACCCTCGTGGCCGCGCAAGATCCCGGTGGAGTAGGTCCATGCCACCCGGAGCCGGCCGACATTGGCGGCGGTGATCCGGTCGAGATCCGAATAGCGGGTGTTGGCCGCGTCGACCGTGGGCAGCACCGTCTGGGCCGCGGCGGGACCCGGGAGGACGCTCGCCAGCAGGGCGAGCAGGGGGATGGCGCGCATGGGACTCCCGGTTGCGGGGGCGGAGACGGTCGCTTCCCCTCCCCGTGCCACAGCCGGGCGCCGAAGCGAAGGGACCGGGCGGTGCGCCGCCGCCCGATCCCTCCCGGAGAGACCCGATCCTAGAAATAGGGCCCGAAGGGCGGGCGCGGGCGGTAGTCGCCGTAGCGCGGTCCGTAGAAGGGACGGGGGCCGTAGAACGGCCGCGGGCGATAGTCGCCGTAGGGGCGGTACATTGGCCGGCAATAGCCGAACCGGTTCGGGATGAAGCCGGGACCGCAGCCATAGGCGACGGTTTTGGCGGCGGCCCCCCCCCGCGTCCCCGCGGGGG
>NZ_LMML01000009.1:90943-160880 GCF_001422215.1 Methylobacterium sp. Leaf89
GAAGCCGACGGCACCCGCGACGCCGAGCGACGCGGCCAGCGTCGTGCGGGCGAGCATCGTGCGAAACAGCGATTTCGTGCGAAACAGCGATTTCACGGACATGAAACCATGACCTTCTGCTGGTGTGACCTTTGTCGTTCTCGACCGTCCGGCCTCCCGGAGGCCGGACAACGCTGATCCTGCCGGGCGACGGCTGAACGCTCCCTGACAGGGTGCGTTTCAGCCCGCGGCGACGGGTCCGGCGGCCGGCGGGCGCGCGGCCCGGCGGAGGATGCGCCGGCGCATCGGCTCCTCGAGGCCCCGGTGCAGGAGGACGCTGAGGGCGAGGGCCAGGGCGGCGGCGAGCCCCGCCCCGAGCCAGGGCGCGGCGGCGAGGCGGCCCCCGAGGGCGATCCGGTCGAGGCTGTTGACCAGGGCGTAGGCCGGGACGTGGATGAGGTAGAGGGCGAAGGAGATCCGGCCGAGGAAGACGAAGCCGGGCCTCACCAGGGGGCCGCTGCGGAGCTGGGCGCCGGCCAGGATCAGGGGCGCCCAGGCCAGGGCCGTCAGGCCGTTGTGGAGCAGCACCGCGGGCAGGTGGGGCGCCCCCGCCACCAGCGCGAGGCCCGCCAGGGCCGCCAGGGCGAGGAGGGCGGGCGTGGGCAGGCGCCACCGGGTCCAGGCCCCGTAGAGGAGGAGCCCGGCCACGAATTCCGGCAGGCGCAGCAGGGGGTTGTACTTGATGGCCTGGGCCAGCAGCACCGGGCCTGCGCCCCCCGCCTCCGGATCGATGAGCGAGACGCCGGGGGCGTAGCGCGCGAAGGCGAGGGCAGCCCCGGCGGTCAGGACGATCCACGCGGCGAGGGTCAGCCGCGCGGTGCGGCCGGGCGCCCCGCGCGCCAGGGGCAGCAGGAGGGGAAACAGGGCGTAGAAGACCACCTCCACCGAGATCGACCAGCTCGGGCAGTCGAGGGCGCAGGCGGCCCCCGGCACCCAGGCGTGCAGGCCCAGCGGCGCCAGCACCGCGCTCGCGGCCATCAGCCCCTGCAGGGGCGGGGGGGACTTCGCCACCCAGGCGACGAACCAGGGCAGGGCGAGGACGAGGCAGGCCAGGTAGACCGGGTAGACCCGCGCCACCCGGGCCCAGGCGAAGCGCGCGCGAGCGGCGCGGTCGGTCAGGTCCACGTCCCGGTAGGTGTAGGCCAGGATGAAGCCCGAGAGCAGGAAGAAGAAGGTCACCCCGGAATAGCCGAGGCGCACCGCCCCGGGGATCGCCGCCTCCGCGAAGAAGAAGGTCGCGTAGTGGAACGCCACCACGTAGGCGGCGGCCACGAAGCGCAGGGCGGTGAGCGCCGGCAGCGGCGCCACAGGGGGATGGGCGCTCATCGCGGGGCCTCCGCGACCACCCGCCCGGCGGCACCGAAGCGCAGGCCGAAGACCGAGAGGGCGACGAGGAAGAACAGCGCGTTGGTGGCCTGGTAGAACACCGATTCGAAGACGCCCACCATCAGGCCGAACAGCCAGATCCGCAGGAAGAGCAGCCGCAGGGGGTCGAGGGCGGGGCCGGCCCCGGACCGGCTTTGGGCCTGGAGGTCGGAGAGGGGGGCCAGCACCATCCACCACACCGTGAGGGCGAGGCCCGGCAGGCCGCTCTCCAGGGCGGTGTTGAGGTAGCCGTCATGGGCGTCGGTGGCGCGGTTGACCCAGGTCGTGGCCTCGCCGCCGCCGCCGTAGAACACGCTCTCCCAGAAGGCGCCGTAGCCGAAGCCGGTGAGCGGCTTCTTGGCGATGTTGTCGAGGGCGAAGCGCCAGATCTCGGTGCGGCCGGTATAGGTCGGGTCGGCGGCCAGGCCCGCCACCAGGGCGCCGAGGCTGGGCGACAGGACCGAGCCCACGGTGAGCAGGAGCAGCAGCACCAGGGGGCCGAGGAGGATCAGGCGGCGCCAGGTGCCCGAGGCCAAGAGGGTGCAGGCCCAGGTCAGGCCGAGCACCGCCGGGGTCATGACCAGGGAGGTCTTGGCGTTGGTGAAGACGAGGAACACCCCCGCCAGCCCCACGACCGCGTAGCCCAGGAGGCGCTGGCCCATCCCGGCCCAGAACAGCCCGACGATGATGAACAGGCTCATGGCCGCGCCGGCGCCGTTCTTGTGGGCGAAGACGCCGCGCCAGCTGCCCGCGTGCTCGGGCTCGATCAGGTCGAGGGCGGTGTGCATGGCGCGCTCGGGCACCAGCACGAGGCCGAGGTAGCAGGTCGCCAGCACGAGGAGGACGGTGCCGCCGAGGACCTGGGCGAACTGGCGCGCGTCGCGGGCGAGCACCAGCACGCTCACCACCCCGCCGAACATGATGACGAGGGAGACGAGGCGCCGCGCCGAGACCGCGGGTTCGATCGAGAGGGCGGTGGAGACGCCGATCCAGGCCAGCATCGCCAGGATCGGCAGGGTGGCCAGGGGGCGCAGGGCCTCCCGCCCGCGCCAGGCCAGCGCCGCCGCCGCGATGCCCGCCATGACCAGGAACAGCCCCTGGTTGACGAGGTTGCCGCCGGCCCGCGAGGCGGCGTTCTCCGCCGCCGTCCCGTCGAGGAAGGGATCGGCCCCGATCAGGATGAAGAGCAGGATCGCGCCCATCGCCCCGATGCGCAGGGCATCGGGGAGGTCCGCCCGCCGCGTCGCACCCGCGCCGGTGGCGATGCCCGTCGTCATGGTCCACTCCCGCGCTCGAGGGCCGGCAAGGTCTTGCGCACTCTAGATCCGCCGGTGCCGCCCGCTAGGCGCGCAGAATACGTTTAAGAACGCGCAAAGGACCGGCGGGCCCGCCTCACGGCCCGGCCGGCCCCCAGGGGACGATGTCGGTCGCCCCGGTGATCGCGCCCACGATGCGCTCCCGCTCGGCCCGGCCGGCGGCGAGGCGCCCCCGCACCGCCGCCAGCACGGCGGGGTCGGCGCCGGCGGGCGTGCCGGCGGCGAAGGGCGGGGCGGGCGCGTATTCGAGGCCGAGCTGGATCGCCTCCGCCGCCGGCCGCCCGGCGAGCTCGGCCGCCAGGGTCAGGGCGAAGTCGATCCCGGCGGTGACGCCGCCCCCCGTGAGGAGGGTGCCGTCGCGCACCACCCGCTCGGCGACCGGGATCGCCCCGAAGGCCGCCAGGAGGTCGAGGCTGGCCCAGTGGGTGGTGGCGCGCCGGCCCCGCAGGAGTCCGGCCGCCCCGAGCACCAGGGCCCCGGTGCAGACGGAGGTGACGTAGCGGGCGCCCCCCGCCTGGTCGCGCAGGAAGGCCAGGACCGCCGCATCCCGCATCAGCCGGTTCACCCCGAGGCCGCCGGGCACGCAGAGCACGTCGAGCTGCGGGCAGTCGGCCATGGCCAGCGTCGGGGCGAGCACGAGGCCGGTGGAACTCGTCACCGGCGCCCGGTCGGCGGCCACGAGGTGGACCCGCGCCTCCGGAATCCCGACGAAGACCTCGTAGGGCGCGGTCAGGTCGAGCTGCTGGACGTCGGGGAAGGCGAGAAGGCCGATCGTGAGGGGCATCGGGACTGTCTCCGGCTGTCTGGACAGGACGACCCTAACCCCGCAGGCTCCGGCCGACATGACCAAGAGGCCTCGTTTCCTGCCAGATCGCACCGCGGACGAACCCTTGCGCCACGAACCCTTGCGCCACGAAGTCTCGCGCCACGAACCCCGCCGCATCGAGATCCTCGCCTTCCCGGGGGTGCAGCTCCTCGACGTGTCGGGGCCGCTTCAGGTGTTCGCCACGGCGAACGATCTCGCGGGCGAGGCCCCGGCGCCCTATGCCCTGCGGGTGGCGGCGGCGGGCGGCGGCGTGGTCCTGAGCTCCGCCGGGCTCGGCCTCGCGACGGAGCCGCTGCCGGCGGCGGAGGCCCCCGTGGACACCCTCGTGGTCGCCGGCGGGCGCGGCGTCGACGGGGCGATCGCGGACGGGCTGCCCGCCTGGGTCGCCGCCCGGGCACCCCGCGCCCGGCGGGTGGCCTCCGTCTGTACCGGCGCCTTCCTGCTCGGGGCGGCCGGCCTCCTCGACGGGCGCCGGGCCGTGACCCACTGGACCCGCTGCGACGCGCTCGCGCGGCGCCATCCGGAGGCCCGGGTCGAGCCGGATCCGATCTTCATCCGGGACGGCGCGGTCTGGACCTCCGCCGGGGTGACGGCGGGCATCGACCTGGCGCTGGCCCTGGTGGAGGCCGATCTCGGCCGGGCCGCGGCGCTGGCGGTCGCCCGCCACCTCGTCGTCTTCCTCAAGCGCCCGGGCGGCCAGGCCCAGTTCAGCACCGTCCTGTCGCAGCAGGTCCTGTCGCCCGGGGCGGGCGGCGCCCGCTTCGAGGCCCTCCAGGCCTGGATCGCCGATCATCTCGCCGAGGACCTCACCGTGCCGCGCCTGGCCGAGATGGCCGGCATGAGCCCGCGCGGCTTCGCCCGCCACTACCGGGCGGCCACGGGGCTGACCCCCGCCCGCGCCCTGGAGCGCCAGCGGGTCGAGGCGGCCCGGCGGCTCCTGGCCGAGACCGCGCTGCCGGTGAAGCGCATCGCCGCGCGCTGCGGCTTCGGCTCCGAGGAAACCCTGCGGCGCAGCTTCCTCCGCCACGGGGCGGTGGCGCCTGGCGTCTGCCGCCAGCGGTTCCACGCGGCCGGGGCGGGGGGGCCGGGCGCGGCGGCCGGCGACCCCGCGGAACCGGAGATTTGACATTCCCGGCCGCATCATCGACACCGCCGGCCTCGCGGCATCGACCGGAATCAGCGACCGGATTCCCGGGTCGGGTGCCGGTCCGGAGCCGCGTATGTCCCCCCTGACGGCCCATCCGCCCGCATGACCGACCGCGCCACCGTGCCCCGCCCGGCCCGTGGGGACGCCTTCGCGTTCCCGGACAGCCTCCTGTCCGCCGCGGCCCGGAGCCATGCCCGGGCCTGCGCCCTCCTGGTGGCCCTCTGCCTCGTCTGCTTCCTGCCCGGGATCGTCTCGCTCCAGCCCATGGACCGGGACGAGCCGCGCTTCGCCCAGGCCTCCAAGCAGATGCTGGAGACCGGCGATCTCGTCGACATCCGCTTCCAGGCCGAGGCCCGGCACAAGAAGCCCGTGGGCATCTACTGGGCCCAGGCCGCCGTGGTCGGCGCCGCCGAGGCGCTCGGCGTGCCGAACGCCCGCACCACCATCGGCCTCTACCGCATCCCGTCCCTGCTGGGCGCCATCGGGGCGGTGCTCCTCACCTACTGGTCGGCCCTGGTCTTCCTGCCCCGGCGGGGCGCCGTCCTCGCCGCCGCCCTGTTCGGGGCCTGCGTCGTGCTCTCGGCCGAGGCGCGCCTGGCCAAGACCGACGCGCTGCTCTGCGCCTGCGCCGTGGCGACCTTCGGCGGCCTCGCCCGGGCCTGGCTCCGGCGCGACCGCGCGGAGGGGCATCGCGTCGAGGGCCCCCTCGACACCGCCACGGTGCTGACCTTCTGGCTCGGCCTCGCCCTCGGCATCCTGATCAAGGGCCCGATGGTGCCGCTGTTCTGCGGCCTGCCGGCCCTGATCCTCTCGCTGCGGTGGCGCTCCGGCCGCTGGCTCGGCGCCCTGCGGCCCGGCCTCGGCCTGCCGCTGACCCTGCTGATCGTGGCGCCCTGGTTCGCGGCCATCACCTGGAAGAGCGGCGGCGCCTTCTACGGGGAGGCGGTGGGCCACGACATGCTGAGCAAGGTCCAGGGCGGCTCGGAGAAGCACTTCGCCCCGCCCGGCGCCTACCTGGTGGCGTTCTTCGGCACCTTCTGGCCGGGTGCCGCCTTCGCGGCGCTCAGCGCCCCCTTCGCCTGGGGCTACCGGCGCGAGCCCGCCATCGCCTTCCTCCTCGCCTGGATCGTGCCGACCTGGATCCTGTTCGAGATCGTGCCGACCAAGCTGCCCCACTACGTGCTGCCGCTGATGCCGGCCATCGCCATCCTCACCGTGCGGGCGCTGGCCGCCGGCGCCCTGCACCCCGAGCGCCGGGGCGCGCGCCTCACCGCCGGGCTCGTGGTGCTGATCCCCGTCGGCCTCACCCTCGGCCTCTCGGCCTTCGCCTTCGCCTACGACCGGACCCTGCCCTGGGCCGGGCTGCCCCTGCTGCTCGGCGCCAGCGCCGTCGCCGCCCTGGCCTGGCGCGCCTTCGCCCGCGGCCTGCCCGAGCGCGCCCTCGGCCTCGGCGTCCTCGCGTCGATGCTGCTCTCGCCGGCCGTGTTCGGCCTGACCCAGCCGGTGATGGCCGCCCTCAAGGTCTCGCCCCGCCTCGCGGCGATCCGCGATGCCTTGCCCTGCCCGCATCCCCGCGTCGCCAGCCTCGGCTACCGCGAGCCGAGCTTCGTCTTCCTGATCGGCACCGACCTCGCCATGCTCGGCACCGGCACGGAGGCCGCCGACTTCCTGAAGGGCGACGGTTCGCTCAGGGGGGACGCCTGCCGCCTCGTCTACGTCGAGGGCCGGTTCGCGAGCGAGTTCGACGCCGCCGTCAAGGCCGCCGGGCTGGCGCCCAACCGGGTCGGCACCGTCTTGGGCTTCAACATCAACGGCGGACGCCGGGTCGACCTCTCGGCCTACGCGGCGACGCCCTGACCTCCCTCGGATCGAACCTCCATGCGCCTCTCCGTGATCATCCCGGTGAAGGACGAGGCCGGCAACATCGCGAGCCTCGTCGCCGAACTCGAGACCGCCTGCGCGCCCCTGGCGCCCTTCGAGGTGATCTACGTCGATGACGGCTCCACCGACGGCACCGCCGAGGCCCTGCGGGCGGCCCAGAGCGGACGGCCCTGGCTGCGGGTGCTCGCCCACGACCGCACCGCCGGCAAGGCGGCCGGCATCCGCAGCGGCATCGCGGTGGCGCGGGCGCCGGTCTGCGCCCTGATGGACGGCGACGGCCAGAACGACCCGGCCTTCCTGGCGCCCCTGCTCGAGGCCATCGAGGCGGGCGGCGCGCGGGTCGGCCTCGCCCAGGGCCAGCGCGTCGGGCGCAAGGACGGGCGGCTGAAGAGCCTCCAGTCGCGGATCGCCAACGGGGTCCGGGTGCGCATCCTGAAGGACGCCACCCGCGACACCGGCTGCGGCTACAAGCTCGTGCGCCGGGACGTCTACGGGACGCTCCCGTTCTTCGACGGGCAGCACCGCTTCATGCCGGCGCTGGTCGCCCGCGAGGGCTTCGGCGTGGTCCACCGGGACGTGGTCGACCGGCCCCGCTTCACCGGCACCTCGAAATACGGCCTGTTCGACCGCCTCTGGGTCGGGCTCCTCGACCTGGCCGGGGTGTGGTGGCTGATCCGGCGCAAGCGCGTGACGCCGCGGGTCACGGACGTGACGGGAGCCTAAGCCATGCTGATCCAGCTCGCCGAGGACGTGCGCGGCTACGTCTACGACGTCTTCGTCACCCGCTTCGATGCCTGGCTGGTCTTCGGCATCCTGGCCCAGGCGGTGTTCGGCGCCCGCTTCGTGGTGCAGTGGCTCGCCTCCGAGCGGGCGGGCAAGAGCGTGATGCCCCTCGCCTTCTGGTTCCTCTCCATCGCGGGCGGCCTGATGACCCTGGTCTACGGCCTCGTGCGGCGCGAGCCGGTGATCATCTTCGGGCAGGCGCTGTCGACCTTCATCTACCTGCGCAACGTCGCCCTGATCCTGCGCGAGCGCCGCGCCGCCCGGGCGGTGCCCTGACCATGGACCCGCTGCCGCCCTTCCACGACGACCTGGACGCGGCCCTCGCCGAGGTCTGGCGCCTGCTGGTCGAGGGGCCGCGCTTCCGCCGCAACGCCTTCCACATGCCGGCGCTGGCCACCGTCGACGCGCAGGGGCACCCGCAGGTGCGCACCGTGGTGCTGCGGCACGCCGACCCGGTGGCCGGCGCCTTGCGCTTCCACTGCGACCGCCGCTCGGACAAGGCCTCCGAGATCGCGGCCTCCGGGCATGCGGCCCTGCACGGCTACGATTCCGCCGCCAAGATCCAGATCCGGGCGTCGGGCCCCGCGACGCTCCACGGCGACGATGCCCTGGCGGAGGCGGCCTGGGCCGGGTCGATGGCCATGAGCCGGGTCTGCTACGGCGCCGACCCCGCCCCCGGCGCGCGCCTGCCCGCGGGCGATGCCTACACCCTGCCGGACCCCGAGACGGCCCTGACCCTCGGCCGGCCGAACTTCTGCGCCGTGGTGGTCACGCTCGCCCGCCTCGAATTCCTCTACCTCGACCGGCGCGGCCACCGCCGGGCCGCCTGGGCGCGGGCCGACGGCTGGCGCGGGGTCTGGCTGGCGCCCTGAGGGCGCGCCGCCGCCGAGCCGCCGGGCGTTGAGCGGCCCGGCCACGGGGACGCGGCCCCGCCGCCGGGGCCGGCGCGGGGGATGGCCCACGGAGACCGGGCGGAACGAACGCCCGGCGAAACGGGAGACGCGGGACGCCGCGAGACCACGTTTTGGAAACAGGTATGCCGGTCCCCCGGCGTCCCTCGGCCCGGCCCCTCGCGGGGCCGATCCGGTTCGTCACGACGTCTTCTCGGCACCGGCGACCCGGCTTGTGGCAGCCCCCCTCCGGATCCGCCGCCCTGGCGGGCGGTGCGGTCCGGCGGCCGTCTGATCAGGGCGCGTGGCCCCGAGCCCGCCTCGTAGTGGGCGGGCCGTCCGCTCTCTCGGTGCGCCTCAGGGGACCGGGTGCAGCCGTGCGGCCTTGCAGCCGTGCGGCCTTCCCGTCCGAGACGCCTTGCGTCGCCGATGCGGCCCGGGGCGATGGCGAAACCGGGCCATCGACGCGGGGCGCCGTCTCCTCCCCCCGAGCCCCCCGGCCCGGTCCGCCGGGGGGCCTCCCGCGTGGGAGGCGAGTGCCCGGACTGAACCACACAATAGGAATATTGTCAATGCTTTTCGGTGGCGGCGGTGGGGCCGCCGGCGCCGGACCGGAGAAATCCGTTGCGGCTTCGTCGTGCCGGCGCCCGCTCACAGCGCCGCGCGCAACCGCGAAAACCCCGCGTCGAGATCCGCCTGCAGATCCGCAACATCCTCCAGGCCGATGTGGAAGCGCAGGGCCGGGCCCTCGGGGGCCCACCGGGTGGCGGTGCGGTAGGTCCTGCAGTCGAACGGGATGACGAGGCTCTCGAAGCCGCCCCAGGAGAAGCCCATTCCGAAGAGCTCGAGCCCGTCGAGCATCGCCGCCACGGCCCGCTCCGGGGCGGGCTTCAGGATGACGCCGAACAGGCCCGAGGCGCCGGCGAAGTCGCGCTTCCAGATGGCGTGGCCGGGATCGTCGGGGAGGCCTGGATGGAGCACGCGGGCCACCTCCGGCCGGGCCTGGAGCCACCGCGCCATGGCGAGCCCCTGGGCCCCGTGCTCGCGCAGGCGCAGGGCCATGGTGCGCAGGCCCCGCAGGGCCAGGAACACGTCCTCCGGGCCGGGACACATGGCGAAGTGCTCGAAGGTCCGGTGCAGGGCCGGCCAGTATTGCGCGTTGGCCGAGGTCAGGCCGAGGAGCAGGTCCGAGCCGCCCGACAGATACTTGGTCCCGGCCTCCACCGCGATGTCGACGCCGCGCGCATGGGGCGGGAACAGCAGCGGCGTCGCCCAGGTGTTGTCCATGATGACGGCGGCGCCCCGGGCGTGCACGATCTCGGCGATGGCCGGCACGTCCTGCATCTCGAAGCTCTGCGAGCCCGGGGCCTCCACCAGCACGGCCTTGGTGGTGTCGCGCATCAGGGCGCCGATGCCGGCGCCGATCAGGGGATCGTAGTACTCGACCGCGACCCCGAAGCGCTTCAGGACGCCGTCGCAGAAGATGCGGGTGGGGCGGTAGGCGGAATCGCTGACCAGCAGGTGGTCGCCGGCCGAGACCACCGCCATCAGGGCCACGGTCAGGGCGGCGAGGCCCGACGGCGTCAGCACGGTGCCGGCCGCGCCCGCGAGCTCGCTCCAGGCCTGGGTCAGCGAATCCGTCGTCGGCGTGCCGGAGGTGCCGTAATCGTAGCGCCCGCGCCGGTGCTGGAGGTCGTCGTAGGTCGGGAACAGCACCGTCGAGCCGCGATAGATCGGCGTGTTGACGAAGCCGTGCTGGGCGGAGGGATCGCGCCCCGCATGGACGAGGCGGGTGCTCGCCCCGAAGCGGGCGGGGTCGCGGGGAGGGGTGTTCGACATCGGCACCGGTGGGCGAGGGGTGAGCGTGCGGCGACCGAAGCCCGGCCCGCGCGCCGGCGTCAAGCCGGGCGGCCGGATCAGGCCTCCTCGTCCGCGCGCCTCAGGGGAACGACCGTCACGAGCCTGGCGACGCCATCGGCCTCGACTTGCCAGACCGAGCGCACCCAGGGCTCCCGGCCGTTCGGCGCGCGAAGCCGCCCTTCGAAGACGAGCTTGGTCGGGCCGTTTTCCCGATATTCTGCAACAACCTGACTCAAAAGCGTTGAGGTAGGATCTGGCTACGAGGTGAAGTCATCTGCGAAAGGTTGACAGGGGCAGCCTTCGCACTGACTTTGGTTGACTCTACCAACCTTTTCCTTCAGCGCCACGAGACAGCCGTTGACTTGTGAGTCAACCGACACCCATATTGCGGCATTGGAGGCGGCTGGAGAGTTGCACCTTTTTGTGCCGCACATGCGGGAGGACCAAGCGTATAGGCGTCGCCTATGGCTGACATCGGACGTATGGACATGGGTCCACCCAAAGAGAAAGGGACCATCGAGCTAACGCACGGACCTTTCTCAAACGGTTTGTGATGGGGGAGGATTTTGACAACGATACGCTGCTCAAACGCCTTCGGCCTCCAAAGCAAGGCCTCTACGCTTTCCGAGTTTTGTTCGACCCACAACATCGCATCGTCGGCGGCTTCCTCAGGCCGGGTGAGTTCGTGGCAACGGCTCACCGGCTTCGCCGTGACTTGGGAACAGAAACCTGGGTACCGACGCTTACTGCCGCCAAAACAGAATGGAGTCGTTTGCTTCCACAGCATCCCCGCTTACTTTCGGATAGAGTCCTGAATTTGGTTGATTTCACGCCATGACCGCTTTCGTGCCAGTACCGCTTAATCTAGAGTTTGAGGATGATCTGCGAGCTGACGCGCGCGCAGAAATGTTTTTTACTCTACAAAAAGCGTTTAAATCTCGCGGCATAAAGGCCAAAGAACTTGGTGATATTTTAAACAAAAATAAAAGCTATGTTTCGCGGGTTTTGAATGGGTCTCAAGGGTCTATTGATTACGAAACCTTGTGCGTCTTTATGTATGCACTTGGGTACCATGTGCCTTTGAGCCCGTTATCGTTTGAGGAAGTGCGCTGTAGGAAAGCAAATTTCGACGCTAGGCCGCGCTATACAAGCGATGTTCAGGCGAACAAGTTTAATAAAAGCATTGATTTTAAAGATAGCCAAAATAGCTCAGAATTTACTAAAAATTCTTCTGGGGTAGTAAAGAAGCCGTATTTCAGAGAGGCATCGGTTTCGCTGGAGAAGGCGTCATGACCGAGAAAACGATGACTGTTGGTAGCGCTATTCTTTGCGATGATCTGCGCACCGAGATTACCGGGAAAAATATAATCATTGGAGTTTATGATCCGATTTTCTCAGTCGAAAGCTTCCCAATAAATCATAAATTTGCCATCGCCTTCATTGTAGATGTTTCTGCTGGCGGTAACCATAGCTTCCGATTTCGAGTTATAGATAACTCTGACGGCCAAGTTCTTAATGGCAGAATTCAGCTTGACACGGAAGAGGGTGGGAAAAACGTGTCGCTACCTGCGGTTTTTTTCAATTTAGAAATGAAGAAATCAAGCACGTTAGACATTGAAGTCTCTTACCCCAATGATGAGGAAAATTGGAACAATGTTGGGGTATGGAAGATAGTTGAAGAGTTAAGGCAGGATCCCGTTTCCTCTTCTGAGAACGTAAGACCTGTTAATAGTGTTGATTAGTGAAATTTGGTTATTTAATGCCAAAATTCTAACGTTTGCGCGCCTCCCAGCATATTTGATCCCGCCTTGGACTGCGGCTCGCGCGAGGCTTTGAACCAGACGGTAGGCTGAAGCCGAAGGCCAGGAAGAAGCGTGCCTTCGAGCCGCCCCGTGGATGGGAGAGGTCCAACAGGTAGTCGACGAGCTTGTTGTTGCGGATCGTGAACCGCGTCGGAGAGGCCGCCGGCCCGCTCAAGCCGCCCGGCGCCCGATCCGCTTGATTCCGGTGGCCCGAACCGTCGCGAGGGCGCCTTCGGGCTCGGCGAACTCGACCTCGTAGGCTGATCCGTCCTGCCAGACGGCCACCACGGTTCCCTCCGTGCCGGCCTGGATCAGTGTTCCGTCATCCGTCCGCGCGTCGGCCAGCAGCACGACGTCATCGAGTTCCCTGAGATCGACCCCAGGCTCGTCCTTTCGCAGGAGATAGAAGACTTCGACGGACATGGGCGAAGGATATCCGGCGCGCGCCGGCCGGACAAGCCACGCGGCCCGATCCTTTGGTCTTGGGGCCCCCTGGTCTTGGGCCCGACGCCTGGGTTCCCGGCTTGACCCCGGCCGCCGATGCCCTGCAATGCGCGCATGCGATCCCTGTCGATCCCGCTCCTCGCCGCCCTGCTCGCCGCGTCTCCGGCGCTGACCCAGACTGCGGCGCTCGCGCAAGGCGACACCCTCGCCCAGGTCAAGGCGCGCGGGCACCTCGTCTGCGGGGTCAGCGGCGGGGTGGCGGGCTTCAGCATGCCGGACGGGCAGGGGCGCTGGCACGGGCTCGACGTGGATTTCTGCCGGGCGCTCGCCGCGGCGATCTTCGACGATCCCGACGCGGTGCGCTTCATCCCGCAATCCTCGGCCGCGCGCTTCACCGCCCTGCAATCGGGTGAGATCGACGTGCTCGCCCGCAACACCACCTGGACCCTGTCGCGCGACACCGCCGCGATGAACTTCCCGGTGATCACCTTCTTCGACGGGCAGGGGTTTCTCGTGCGCAAATCCCTGAACGTCACGGCGGTGAAGCAACTCGACCGGGCCACGATCTGCCTGCAGCAGGGCACCACCACGGAGCTCAACACCGCCGACTGGTTCCGCACCCGCGGGCTGACCTACCAGGTGGTCACCTTCGCCAACAGCGAGCAGACCCTGGGCGCCTACGAATCCGGCCGCTGCGACGCCTACTCCACGGACAAGTCCTCCCTCTTCGGCGAGCGCCTGAAGACCGCCCACCCGGAGGCGCACGTGATCCTCGAGGAGGCGATCTCCAAGGAGCCCTTCGCGCCCGGCGTGCGACAGGGCGACGATGCCTGGCGCGACCTCGTCGCCTGGACCCACTACGCCATGCTCGACGCGGAGGAGGCGGGCATCACGCAGGAGAACGTGGACCGGCTCCGGGGCGAGACCCTGAGCCCGGACGTCAAGCGCATCCTCGGGCTGGAGGGCAAGTACGGCCAGGGCCTCGGGCTGACCGGCGACTGGGCCTACCGGATCGTCCGCCACGTCGGCAATTACGGCGACGTCTTCGCCCGCAACCTCGGCGACGGGACGCCCCTGAAGATCCCGCGCGGGCTGAACGCGCTCTGGACGAACGGGGGCCTGCACTACGGGCCGCCGATCCGGTGAGGGGGGATGGGATGGACCGCGCGTCCGGGCGGACCCGCCCCCGCAGCGGGGGGAGGGGTGCGCGGGGAGGTCGGCGCGTGCCTCGATCCCCGCGCGCCCTCGCGCTCCAGGCCCTCGTCGTGGTCGCGCTCGCCGCGCTCGCGTATGTCGCCGCCACCAACGCGTCCGAAAAACTCGCGCGCCAGGGCATCACCGCCGGCTTCGGCTTCCTCGGACGCTCGGCGGGGTTCGACATCAGCCAGCGGCTGATCCCCTACGCCGCCGCGACCGCGACCTATCTCGACGCGTTCCGCGTCGGGCTCCTCAACACCCTGCTGGTCTCGGGCCTCGCCATCGGGCTGGCCACGCTGATCGGATTCGCCGTGGGCATCGCCCGGTTGTCGCCGAACTGGCTCGTCCGGACCCTGGCGGCCACCTATGTCGAGACCCTGCGCAACCTGCCGCTGCTGCTCCAGCTCCTGGTCTGGTACGTGGCCGTGCGGGTGGCGCTGCCCGAGGCGCAGCGTCCGGCGGCCTGGGGCGGGGCCTATCTCAGCCAGCGCGGGCTGGTCCTGCCCCGCCCGGAATTTTCGGGTGTCGCCTGGCTCGTGCCCGCAGCCGTCCTGGCGGGGATCGTCCTGTCGGGCGCCTGGGCGCGCCGCAGGGCCCGCCGCGTCGAGGCCGGGGCCGCGCCCGGCCCGATCGTGGGGCCGGCCCTCGCCCTGGTGCTCGGCCTGCCGGCGCTCGCCTGGATCGGTCTCGCCCGCGCCGGGCACCCCGTGCCGGTCGCCTGGCCGGCGCCCGGTCCCTACGGACCCGAGGGCGGGCTCGGAATCCTGCCGGAATTCGCCGCGCTGCTCCTCGGGCTCTCCACCTACACGGCGGCCTTCATCGCCGAGATCGTGCGCGCCGGCCTCAACAGCGTGGCCCGGGGCCAGGGGGAGGCGGCCGCCGCCCTGGGCCTGAGCCGGGCCAAGACCTTGGCGCTCGTCACGATTCCCCAGGCGATGCGGGTGATCGTGCCGCCGCTCACCAGCCAGTACCTCAACATCACGAAGAACTCGTCCCTGGCGGTGCTGATCGGCTATCCCGACCTCGTCCACGTCTTCATGGGCACGGTGCTCAACCAGACCAACCAGGCCGTGGAGGTCGTGGCGATCACCATGGCGGTCTACCTGACCCTGAGCCTCGGCCTCGCCGCGCTGATGAACGCCTACAACCGCCGCGCGGCCCCGGGGATGCGATGAATCCGGGGTCCCCATGAGTCCGGTCTGTCCATGACCATCGTCCGCGAGACCCTGCTGCCCCCGGCCCCGCCGCCGCGCCGGACCGGCGGCCCCGTCGGCTGGCTGCGGGACAACCTGTTCTCGGGCCCCGGCAACACGCTCGCCACCCTGGTGGTCCTGGCCGGGCTGGCGCTCCTGCTGCCGCCGGCGATCCGCTTCCTCGTCACCGACGCGGTCTGGAGCGGGACGTCGGGCGAGGCCTGCCGGCCGGCGACCGCCGGGCACCCGGTGGGCGCCTGCTGGGCCTTCATCGGCGACAAGATCAACTACCTCGTCTACGGCTCCTACCCGGCGGCCGAGCGCTGGCGGCCGAACCTGTTCTTCGGCCTCGTGGCGCTCAGCGCGGTCTGGATGCTGTGGCTCGACGCGCCCAAGCGCGGCCTCGGGGCGGTCTTCGTCTTCCTGGTGGGCCCGATCCTGTCGGTCTGGCTGCTCTCGGGCGCCTCCGTCCTCGGCCTCGCTCCCGTCGCCACCAGCCTGTGGGGCGGCATGCTGGTGACCCTGGTGGTCTCGCTCGTCGGCATCGTCGCCGCCCTGCCGCTGGGCATCCTGCTGGCCCTGGGGCGGCGCTCCGAACTGCCGGTGCTGCGATACGCCTGCATCGGCTTCATCGAGTTCTGGCGCGGGGTGCCGCTGATCACCGTGCTGTTCATGGCCAACGTGATGCTGCCGCTGTTCCTGCCCGGGGACCTCACCGTGGACCGGCTGGTGCGCCCGCTCGTCGGCATCGCGCTGTTCGCCTCCGCCTACATGGCCGAGATGGTGCGCGGCGGCCTGCAGGCGATCCCCGAGGGGCAGGGGCGGGCGGCCCTGGCGCTGGGCCTCACCCGATGGCAGGCCCTGCGCCTCGTGATCCTGCCCCAGGCCCTCAAGGTGGTGGTGCCCGGCATCGTCAACACCCTGATCGGCCTGTTCAAGGACACGACGCTCGTCTCCATCGTGGGTCTGGCCGACTTCATCCGGGTGCTGGAGGCGGCGCGTGCCGATCCGCGCTGGTCGGCGCCGACGATCCCCGCCACGGCCTACGCCTTCGCGGCCCTGTTCTACCTCGCGGTCTGCTTTTCCATGGCGCGCTACGCCGCCTTCATCGAGCGGCGTCTGGCCGCCGGCGAGCGGGGCCGGTCGTGACGGACGGCCCCGCGACCCCGGATCCCGCGACCCCTGATCTCAAGACCCCCGCCGTCGAGTTCCGCGGCGTGAACAAGTGGTTCGGCACCGCCCACGTCCTGCGCGAGGTCTCCCTCACGGTGGCGAAATCCGAGCGAATCGTGATCTGCGGCCCCTCGGGCTCGGGCAAGTCGACCCTGATCCGCTGCGTCAACGGCCTCGAGGCCCACCAGGGCGGCACGATCCGGGTCGCCGGCCAGGACCTCACCCCGGCCCGCATCCCGGCGGTGCGGCGGACCGTCGGCATGGTGTTCCAGCACTTCAACCTGTTTGCCCACCTCACCGTGCTGGAGAACTGCACCCTGGCGCCGATCCACGGGCGCGGCATCGGGCGTCGGGCCGCCGAGGCGCGGGCGCGGGACGAACTCGAACGCCTCGCCGTCGCGGATCTGGCGGACCGCTACCCCGGCCAGCTTTCCGGCGGGCAGCAGCAGCGGGTGGCCATCGCCCGCGCCCTCTGCCTCGACCCGGCGGTGATGCTGTTCGACGAGCCGACCTCGGCCCTCGACCCCGAGATGGTGCAGGAGGTGCTCGACGCCCTGACGGATCTCGCGGGACGCGGCATGACCCTGCTCTGCGTCACCCACGAGATGGGCTTCGCCCGGCGGGTCGCCGACCGGGTGGTGTTCATGGACGCGGGCCAGATCGTCGAGGTCGCGCCGCCGCAGGCCTTCTTCGACCGGCCCGAGCATCCCCGCACCCGGGAATTTCTCGCGCGTCTTCTCTGAGGGACGGGAGGCCCCGCGCTGCGGGCGCGGCCCCGGCGGAGTTGTGCCGGCGCAGGACCGTTCGCGAAACCGGACGCTCCGGTTCGTTAACGCCGATGCGCTAAATCCATCCCGGTACTCGCGTATCCGGGAAGCCCGTCCCTTGCGTATCCTGCGGAACATCGTCGTCGGCAGCGTCTTCGGCGGCAGCGCCCTGGTCATCGCCTTCGCCTGCGTCGACCGGCTCGACCATCCGGCGCCCCGGGCGGCCGTGCCGGTGGCCGCCCTCACCCGGCTCCGCCCGCCCGAGCCCACCGTGACGGGCGCGCTCCCGGCCGAGACCGGCCCCTCGATCAGCGACATCCTCGGGCGCGACGCCGTCGCCCGCCAGACCGTCACCCGTCCGCCCGTGCCCAAGGCCTCCACCACTCGCGAAACCCCTGCCCGCGAGACGGCGGGTCGGGCCCCGGCCAAGCCCGTGGCCAAGGTCGCCGCCGCGCCGGCCCCGAAGCCGGCGAAAAAAACCGCCGAGGGCTTCGACACCGAGCGCCTGAACGCCCTCATGCGCGGCGACCCCGCCGTCACCCTCGCGCGCACGCGCTGAGCCCGCCGGGCGCCCCGAGCGCCCCCGCCATGCGCCATCCCGCACGGGGCGCGTCCCTGAACGCCTGCTATAAGCCGCGCCCGGTCCCCCCGCGGGCCGCGGCGAGGCCGCCGGCAAAGGGCCGGCGGCAAGGGGAGGCGGCCTTTGGGTCTGATCTACGCGCTCGGCGCCTATCTCAGCTGGGGCCTCGTGGTCCCGGTGCATTTCCGCCTGCTCGACGCCGTGCCGGCCCCCAGCATCCTGGCCCACCGCATCGTCTGGTCGAGCCTGCTCGTCGCCGGCCTGCTCGTGGCCCTGCGCCGCCGGATCCGGACCCCCTTCCCCCTGGTGCGCCGGCACGGGCTCCTCGTCCTGTCGGCCGGCCTGATCGGCGTGAACTGGCTCCTCTACCTCCGGGCCGTGCAGTCCGGGCACATGCTCGACGCCAGTCTCGGCTACTTCATCAACCCGCTGATGAGCGTCGGCCTGGGCGCCCTGGTGCTGGGCGAGCGCCTGCGCCCGGTCCAGGCCGCGGCGGTGGCGCTGGCCGCCGGCGCCGTGCTCCTGGCCGTCGCCCTGGCGGGCAGCCTGCCCTGGGTCTCGCTCGCGCTGGCCGGCAGCTTCTCGCTCTACGGGCTCGCCCGCAAGGTCGTGGGCGTCGACGCCATGGTGGGCTTCGCCGCCGAGACGCTGGTGCTCCTGCCGGTGGCGCTGCTCTACCTCGCGGCCTTCGCGCCGCCGGTGATCCAGGGCGACCCCGTGCGGGCCGGCCTGATCCTGCTCACCGGAGTCACCACGGCCCTGCCGCTGATCTGGTTCGCGGCGGCCGCCGAGCGGCTCACCCTGGCGACGCTCGGGCTGATGCAGTACCTCGCGCCCTCCTGCCTCCTCCTCCTCAGCACCCTCGTCTACGGCGAGCGGCTGGAGCCGCACCGGATGGTGCTGTTCGGGCTGATCTGGCTGGCGCTGGCGATCTACGCCGCCGACGCCTATCGCGCCGCCCGGCAGGCGCGGGCCGCCTGAGGGCCCGCGCCGGAACCCCTCGCCCCGAACCCCTCGCCCCGAACCCCTCGCCCCGAACCCCTCGCCCGAAGCCCCGCCGCGTGCGATCCTGGCCCCCCGGGAGGAGGTGACCCGTGCCGACCAACCGCATCACCGACATCGCCGGCCTCCGGGTCGGCCACGCCAGCGATCCGCGCCTCGCCAGCGGGGTCACCGCGCTCCTCTTCGACGAACCCGTGGTGGCGGGCGTCGACGTGCGCGGCGGCGGCCCCGGCACCCGCGAGACCGAACTCCTCGATCCCGAGCGCACCCTGGAGCGCATCGACGCCCTGGTGCTCTCCGGCGGCTCGGCCTTCGGCCTCGACGCCGCCGCGGGCGTCGTCGCCCACCTCGCCGAGACCGGGCGCGGCTTCGCGATCGGCCCGGCCCGGGTGCCGATCGTGCCGGCCGCGATCCTGTTCGACCTCCTCAACGGCGGCGACAAGGCCTGGGGCCGGTTCTCGCCCTACCGCGACCTCGGCTACGCGGCGGCCCTCGCCGCCACGCGGGCGTTCGCCCTCGGTTCCGTCGGGGCCGGGACGGGGGCGGCCACCGCCAACCTGAAGGGCGGCATCGGCTCCGCCTCGGCGGTCGTCGCGGGCCTCGCGGCCGCCGGCGTCGCGGCCGGGGGGCCGGCCGAGAGCGGATCGCCCGTGCGGGTCGGGGCGCTGGTGGCGGTGAACGCCTTCGGCCGGGTGACGCTGGGGGAGGGGCCGCATTTCTGGGCCGGCGCCGACGAGGTCGGCGACGAATTCGGGGGCCTCGGATTGCCCGCCGCGATGCCGGCCGATGCCTTCGCCTGGCCGCCGCGCAAGGCGCTGGCCGGGGCGAGCACCACCCTGGCGGTGGTGGCCACCGACGCCGCCCTCACCAAGGCCCAGGCCCTCCGCCTGGCCGTGATGGCCCAGGACGGCCTCGCCCGGGCGATCCGCCCGGTCCACACGCCGCTGGACGGCGACGTCGTCTTCGCGGTCTCCACCGGGCGGGTGGCGCTGGCCGATCCCGTCACCGACCTCGCCCGCATCGGCGACGCGGCCGCCCGAACCCTGGCGCGCGCCGTGGCGATCGGCGTGCATCGCGCGACGGTGCCGCCCGGATGGGCCGGGCCGCCGGCCTGGCGGGATCGCTTCGGGACGTGACCGGTTCGGAACGCGGCCGGCCCGGTTCAGGCTCGGCGCGATTCGGGCTCGGCGCGATTCGGGCTCGGCCCGGTTCACGTCTGGCCGAGTTCGGCCTTCGAATCCGCGATGAGGCCGGCGAGGCCGGCATCGACCTCGGCCCCGAGCAGGCGGCGCTCGGCCTCCGTCAGGTCGGCGGCCCAGCCGCGCTGGCCGAAGCCCTCCGCGCACTTGGCCCGCTCGGCCGTAAGATAGGCCTCCGTCTCGGCGGGCTGCGTCCGCATGGCCTGGACCAGGCCGAACCAGGCCGCGCGCTCCACCACCGCGAGGCGGGCGCGCAGGCGGATCATCACCGCGCGGTCGGGGTCGACGTCGTCCATGGCGTGTCCGGTCTCCGGGAGCGCCGCGTCAGCGCCGCGGCTCGCAGCGCGTCTTCACGTAGGTGCCCTGGTCGTTGCCGTGCCCCGCATTGGCGGCGAGCACGGGCCCCTGCATCAGGCATTCCTGCAGGGTGTGGGCGGGGCCCGTGATGATGTCGAGCGCCGTGTCCCGCGAGCAATCCGGGGCCTGGACGGTGGAGGCGCAGACGAGGGCGACGACGAGGACTGGGTTCATGGGGGGATTAACTGGATCAGGCCGGCGACGCGGCAAGGGCGGCTTTTGCCGCGGGTGCAGTTTAATGCCTGCGGGGTGATGCCTGCGGGGCTCCTCGACACCGGCCGCTCTCCGCGCCGGCCCGCGTTCCTCCTTTGTTCAAGTAGGGACTCTGGGATCGCGTCGGTCAAGGCCAAGATGCCTAGGATATCGCGCCTAGGTTCTTGCACCTAGGACAAGAGGCTCATCCTCCGCATTCCCTTCCAGGGTGACTCGAACGAAAGAGGAACAAAGGGGGACCTGCCGGCTCTGTCTGCGCGCCGGGTGCGGCCCATGGCCTGTGGATGCCGGCCCCGCGCGACGGACCGGCCCGATGGCGCGCGTGTTAAGGTCTTCGTGCGAGAGCCAGGAGGTGCGGAGGACCAGCCTCCGCGCGGGAGCCGGAGCAGGCATGACGGTCGGCATCGAGATGGGTCTGAGCATGGGGCCGGGGGCGGAGCCCGCGCGCCTCGACCTCGAGGAGCTCCTGGCGACGCGTCTCCTGGTCCAGGGCAATTCGGGCTCGGGCAAGTCGCACCTGCTGCGGCGCCTGCTGGAGCAGAGCGCCGGCGCGGTGCAGCAGGTGGTGATCGACCCCGAGGGCGACTTCGTCACCCTGGCGGAGGCCTACGGCCACGTGGTGGTGGACGGCGCCCACGGGGAGGCCGACCTGCAGGCCATCGCCGCGCGGGTGCGGGCGCACCGGGTCTCGGTGGTGCTCACCCTGGAGAGCCTCGACATGGAGGCACAGATGCGCGCCGCGGCCGCCTTCCTGGGCGGGCTGTTCGAGGCCGAGCGCACCCACTGGCACCCCGCCCTGATCGTGGTCGACGAGGCCCAGATCTTCGCGCCGGCGGCCGCCGGCGACGTCTCCGACGAGGCCCGCAAGGCCTCGCTGGGGGCCATGACCAACCTGATGTGCCGGGGCCGCAAGCGGGGCTTGGCCGGCATCATCGCCACCCAGCGCCTGGCCAAGCTCGCCAAGAACGTGGCGGCCGAGGCCACCAACTTCCTGATGGGCCGCACCTTCCTCGACATCGACATGGCCCGCGCCGCCGACCTCCTCGGCCTCGACCGGCGCGGGGCCGAGCGCTTTCGCGACCTGTCCCGGGGCGAGTTCGTGGCGCTCGGCCCGGCCCTGAGCCGGCGGCCCCTGGCGCTGCGCATCGGCCCGGTGACGACCTCGGCGCGCTCCGGCTCGCCGAAGCTCGTGCCGCTGCCCGCCCCGGCGGATGCGGACCTGCGCGCCCTCATCCTCACCCGCTCGCCCGACGAACCGACCCTGGCCTGGGCGCCGGCGCCGCGCACGCCGCCGACCCCGCGCGCCACCCCGGCCGATCTGATGCGCGAGCTCAGCGCCTACCGTCCGGAGCCGGTGGAGGCGCCCGAGCCGATGAGCGAGGACGAGATCCGCGCCGGGCTCGACGCGGTCCTGCGCGGCATCGCCGCCGACCCGGATGCCGGCGGCCAGCCGGTGGCGGTGGTCTACCAGGACTTCCTCGTGCGCTGCCGGATGCGCGGCCTCGACGGCGAGGCGATCAGCCTGGCCGCCTTCCGCCGCCGCCTCGGGGTCGCCCGGGCCGGGTTCGACGGGGCCGACGTCGCCCCGGACGAGGCGGACGGGCGCTGGGAGGAGGCGCAAGGGGTCGCCGCCACCCTGCCGGACGAGGTCCAGGGCCTGTTCCTGCTGCTGGCCCGGGCGGCCCTCGCCGGCGAGCCCTGTCCCGGCGACGAGGCCCTGGCCCGGGCGATCGGCAGCCGCTCGCCCGGCCGGGCCCGGCGCCTGCTCGCCTATGTGGAGACCCGCGGCACCATCGTGTGCCGCATGGATTACCGCGGCAACCGCATCGTCGCCCTGCCGGCCCTGGCCTGCGAGACCGGACCCGGTGATCCGAAGGCGCCGGTCGAGGCCAAGTCCGGCGCCGCGGCCGCGGCGCCGCCGGCCGCGGAATCCGGCCTGCCGGGCCTGTTCGCCGCCGAGTAGGCCCGCGGGCGAACAGGCTCTCAGCTGAACAGACCTGGGGCCATCGCCGCGCGCAGCATCTGCGCGAGGCGGTCCAGCGCCGGGGAGCGGCGCCCGGTCGAGGCCCGCAGCGACAGACCGATCCGGGGCAGCGCCGGCAGGTTGGCCTCGGCCGGCTCCAGGGCGCGGAGGGTCGGCGGCAGCCCGTGGGGCACCCGCAGGGCGATGCCGAGGCCGGCCCCCACCGCGGCCCAGAGCCCGGTCAGGCTCGGCGACGCGAAGGCGACCCGCCACGGGATCGCGGCCCCGTCGAGGGCCCGCAGGCCCGCCTGGCGGAACAGGCACGGCGCGGCGAAGGCGACCAGGGGCAGGGGCGCGTCGGGCGCGCGCACGAACCCGTCCCGCGGCCCGATCCAGGCCATCGGCAGGTCGAGGCGCGCGAGCGGCGCCGGGCCCGGCCAGGCCTCCGACGGCACGGCGCCGGATTCCCAGGCCAGCACGAGGTCGAGGCGCCCGGCCTGAAGCCCCGCCAGCAGGGCGGCGTTGGTCTCCACCCGCACCTCCACCTGCACGCCGGGGTGCTGGCGCGCGAAGGGGCCCAGGAGGCCCGGCAGCCAGGTCTCGGCGAAATCCTGCGGCAGGCCGAGGCGGACGGTGCCGGCCAGCGCCGGTTCGCGCAGCCGGGCCAGGGTCTCGTCGTTGAGGGCGAGCAGGCGCCGGGCCGGGCCGAGGAGGGCCTCGCCGGCCTCGGTCAGGGCGAGGCCCCGGCCGGACTTCCGGGTCAGCGGCTGGCCGAGTTGCGCCTCGAGCTTGCGCAGCTGCAGGCTGAGGGTGGACGGCGAGCGGCCGAGGCGGTCGGCGGCCTTTGCGAAGCTGCCGAGGTCGATTCCGGTGACGAAGCTGCGCAGGGCATCGAGGTCGAGGCTGGTGGCGACCATTCGGTTTTCCCAAACGATCCGTTCGGATCTTCGCGATTTTCGCGACGATGCTGCGCCTCTAAGCTTGGATGGGTCAACACCACACCCCGCGAACCCCCACCCGCAGGAGCCCCCCATGCCGTTCGTCCGCGTCACCCTCTCCGGCCTGCCCCCGAGCGGGCGCGCCCGCGAGGCACTCCAGGGGGGCGTCACCGCCCTGATGGCCGAGGTCCTGGGCAAGCGCGCCGACCTGACGGCGGTGCTGGTGGAGGGCACGGCGCCCGGGGCCTGGAGCATCGGCGCGGAACCGGTGGAAACCGCGGCCCATCTCGAGGCCACGGTCACGGCCGGCAGCAACAGCCCGGCCCAGAAGGCGGCCTTCCTCGCGGCGGCGCACCGGCTGCTCGCCGAGACCCTCGGGGCGGGCCTGCCCCTCGCCACCTACGTGGTGGTGAACGAGGTCCCGGCGGAGTCCTGGGGCTATGGCGGGCTCACCCAGGCGCAGCGCGCCCGGGACCGGGCCTGACGGGGGCCTTCAGCGCTTCGTGGCGGCCTCGTAGTATTTCGGCTCGAACAGGCCCTCCAGGGGGACGTCCTTGTCGAGGGTGCCGATCGAGACCTGGTAGGCCTGCATCGCCTTCGTGGCCGCGATGATCTGGCGCGGGTCGGCGGTGAACTTCGCCGCCGGCGAGGTCAGCGCCCGGGTGATGGTGGCGGTGTCGGTGATGCCCTTGCCCAGCGCCGCCTCCACGGGCTTGGCCGCGCGGGCCGGATCGCTCTTCAGGAGCTCGGTGGCGCGCACCACGGCCTTCACCAGGCCTTCCACGGCGGCGGGGTTCTTGTCGGCGAAGGCCCCGAACACGCCCACCACGGTGCCCGGCTGGTCGGGGAACATCTCGCCCCCGGTGGCGACGAGCTTGATGGCGGGGTTGCGCATCTGCACGATGGTGAGCGCCGGCTCGCGGATCGAGGCGCCGTCGACGGCCCCGGCCAGCATGGCCTGCTGGGTCGCGTCGATGCCCATCGCCACCACCTCGGCATTGGCCTTGTCGGCCTTGGCCACCTGCCAGAGCCAGTGCTGCAGGGTGGTGTTGGGCACCGAGCCCGGCGGCTGCGTGGCGAGGCGGGCGGGTTTGCCCTCCTTGGCCCGGAACTGCGCGAAGGCCTGCGCCTTGTCGGCGCCGTCGGCGAAGTAGGGCGCGAGCTTCGGGCCGGCCACGAACACCATCTCCTCGATGGCGGTGGCGGCCACCACCCGCACGTCGATGCCCTTGGTGCGGGCGACGGCCAGCGGCGCGACGCCGGCGACGTAGACGTCGATGGTGCCGGAGGCCAGGGCCTGGATCATGTTCGGGCCGGATTCGAAGGTGGTGAAGGTGGGAGCGAGGCCCGCCTCCTTCAGCCAGCCCTCGCCGTTGGCCACGAAGATCGGCGCCGCGCCGATCACCGGGATGACGCCGATGCGGACCGGGACCGGCGCGGCGGTCTGCGCCGCGGCCGGTCCGGCGGCGAGGAGGCCCGCGCTGGCGGCGAGGGTGGCGGCGAAGAAGGTCGCGGCGAAGGTGACGGTACGGCGGGTCGGGCGCATCGGGTGGTTCCGGTCGGGGGCGGGCCGAACCCGGGCGCGCACGCGGCGGGACGGCGTGCGGCGGCGCGGGGCCGGCCAGGAGGATGCCGCGCAGTGGCACGCACGGGGCGTCAGCGCAAGAATCCGCTCCGGTCTCGGCGCCCCACCCCGGATGTTTGGCGTTTTCATCTCCGCCGCATGCGCGAAGGAGAAGATGAATCTCCTGCCGGCGAAGGGTTGCAGGCGGGCCGGCAAGGTCGAGAGCCCGTCGAATTCGCCCGCGCCGCCTTCGGGATCCGTCCCGTTACGGGAACGGGTCCGGACCCACCCCGTTGTCACCCCGTCGCGGCACCGGCCGCCGACGTGAGATTGAGGGAAACCTGTTATGAGCCTCCTCGGCAGCATCGTCAGCAAGATCCTCCATCCGTTCGGCGGCGGCGACGCGCAGGCCAAGCCGTCCGAGGCGAACGCACAGCCCTCCGCCGGCGGTTCGGACGCCCCCGCCTCGACCCCGACCAGCACCGGCGCCCCGGCCGGCGGCCCCGTCGACGTCGAGCAGGTGCTCAACGGCATGGCGGCGAAGAATTCGCAGACCCTGAACTGGCGCACCTCGATCGTCGACCTGATGAAGCTCCTCGACCTCGATTCGAGCCTCACCGCCCGCAAGCAGCTCGCCGACGAACTGCACTACACCGGCGACAAGGAGGACTCGGCCACGATGAACGTCTGGCTGCACAAGCAGGTCATCAAGAAGCTCGAGGAGAACGGCGGCAAGGTGCCGGCCGATCTCAAGGACTGATCTTTTTTCGGACGATCCGGCGCGGCCCGATGTCGGGTCGCGCAGAGGGGCAGGGGACGGCGTTCCCTGCCCTTTCTCGTGTCACCGCTTACCATGAAGGGGCAGGCGTCTGCGGCCTGGATCAGTCGGATGTCCGGCCGGCTTGTTCGTCTTCCATGTGGCGCCGCAGCACGGCGTTCATGCGCGCCTGGTAGCCCTTCCCACCACGTTTGAAGAACGCGACCACATCCCGGTCGAAGCTCGCGTGCACCGTCGTCTTGACCGGCGGCAGGCCGATCGTCGCCTCCGCCCAGTGGTTCTCGTCGGAGGCGGGGTTGTCCGCATCATCGGCCGCGAGCCGCTCGATCTCCGCGGGGGGCCTGGCGTGAAGGGCGGTCCAGTCCGTTCGTCCCGGAAGCGCCTTAGCTGTCTTGCTGACGGGCACGGAAAATCCTCCTTTCCTTTCGGCCCGCGAGCCGAGCCGAGATGATACGATACCTGGGCGGCCGCACCGTGAACGTGACGTTCAGAACGAGCCCGCCGTGTGCGACGAGCATATTGAACCGTTTTTCACCGTAGTCCCAGCGCCTGTCTTCGACGATCAGCGCGAAGCGTCCGTCGAAGACCTCATCGAGGTCGGCGAAATCGATCCCGTGAAGCGCAATGTTCGCGGCCGCTTTGAGATCGTCCCAGACCGTGCGCTCCGCCTCGCCCATCGTCTCGGCCGGTGGTGTGACGTGGGGAGAGGATCGCTGCCGCGATCGCCCGACGCGAAACGCCATCCTAGGGAGAAAAAATCCAGCTTTGCAACCGGGGGTATCGATCGGCTATGGCGCGGGAACCCGCCTTCAGCCCTCCAGCCGCTGCCCCAGGCGCCCGGCAAGATCCTGGATGAACTGGAACGCGGTCCGGCCCGAGCGCGAGCCGCGGGTGGTCGCCCATTCGAGGGCCTCCGCGCGGACCCGGTCCGGCTCGGCGCGCAGACCATGGCGCGCGACATAGGCGCGGATCATCGCCAGGTACTCGTCCTGGCTGCACTTGTGGAAGCCGAGCCAGAGGCCGAAGCGGTCGGAGAGGGAGACCTTCTCCTCCACGGCCTCGCCCGGGTTGATCGCCGTGGAGCGCTCGTTCTCCACCATCTCCCGGGCCAGCAGGTGGCGCCGGTTCGAGGTGGCGTAGAACAGCACGTTCTCGGGCCGTCCCTCGATGCCGCCGTCCAGCGCCGTCTTCAGGGACTTGTACGAGGTGTCGTCCCCGTCGAAGGAGAGGTCGTCGCAGAAGACGATCCAGCGATGGGCGTCGCCCCGCAGCGTCGCCATCAGGTCGGGCAGGGCCTCGATGTCCTCGCGATGGATCTCCACCAGCTTCAGGGGGAGGGCGCCGGGCGCCCGCGCCGCGTTGATCTCCGCGTGCGCCGCCTTGACCAGCGAGGACTTGCCCATGCCGCGCGCGCCCCAGAGGAGCGCGTTGTTGGCCGGCAGGCCGTCGGCGAACAGGCGGGTGTTCGCCACCAGGGTGTCGCGGGCCCGGTCGATGCCGGTCAGGAGGCCGATCGCCACCCGGTTGACGCGTGGCACCGGGATCAGCCGGCGCTCCGGCCCCCACAGGAAGGCGTCCGCTTCCGTCAGGTCGACGGGCGCGCGCGGGGCGGGGGCGGCGCGCTCCAGGGCGGCGGCGATCCGCTCCAGCACCGGCAGGAACGCCGCCAGGGTTGCCGGATCGACGGCCGGGTCGGCGGGGGGCGTGGCGGTCATGGACGGCTCCTCGAACTCGGGTCCCGCGACGGGGCGGACAGGGCGGGTCAGACGTGGCGGGTCAGACGTGGCGGGTCGGACGTGGCGGGTCCCGTGCTTTACGGTGCCGGAGCGCCGCGATGAACCCGATAAATCGCGCCGCCGCCGGCGATTCGCGGCCCCGGACCCATTCGCCTCACCCGGGCGGCGTTGCTTTCACTTAGGCCCTGGCTATAGTCCGCGCGCTTTTTGACAAGCCCGGACGCCCCCTCGACCGAGGGTCTGGCGGCGCGGGCCTTATCCTTGAGGAGTCACCCGCTTGATCACCCCCGCCTTCGCGCAAGGGGCCACCTCGGCCGCTGGCGGAGCGGACATCGCCTTGCAGGTGGTGCCGTTCGTCCTCATCTTCGTCATCATGTACTTCCTGATCCTCCGCCCGCAGCAGCGCCGCGTGAAGGAGCATCAGAACATGGTCAAGAACGTCCGCCGCGACGACACCGTCGTGACCACCGGCGGCATCGTCGGTCGCGTCACCAAGGTCGCCGACGAGGCCTCGGAGATCGAGGTCGAGATCGCGCCCAACGTCCGCGTCAAGGTCGTGCGCGCGATGATCTCGGAAGTCCGCGTCAAGGGCGCGCCGGTCAAGGCCGCCTGAAGGCGGCGACCCGGGCGCTGCAGGCCGGGCCCACGGCCCGCGGCGCCCTTGAGGAAACGGACACAGGACGGACCCGGCGGATGCTGCGCTTCTCGAGAACCAAGATCGTCACGACGCTGGCCGTCATCCTGATCGGCCTCAGCCTCGCCGTGCCGAGCTTCTTCTCGGCCGAGCAGCGCAGCCACTTCATGGCCTCCCTGCCGAGCTGGTTCCCCAGCTGGATCGTGCCCCAGCGCGCCATCGTGCTGGGCCTCGACCTCCAGGGCGGCTCGCAGCTCCTCCTCGAGGTCGACCAGAACGACCTCGCCAAGTCCCTGACGACGGCCCTGCGCGACGATGTCCGCCGGGTCCTGCGCGAGGCCGGCGGGGTGACGCCGGAGGGCGGCATCCAGATCATCCCGCGCGGCGTCCAGCTCCGGATCTCCAACGAGGCCGCCCGCGCCAAGGTGCTGCCGAAGCTGCGCGAGCTCGCGCAGCCGATCTCCAACGCCCTGGTGGGCCAGGGCGGCGGCCAGACCCTGACCGTCGCCGAGAAGCCCGAGGGCGTGATCCAGCTCACCCTCACGGATGCGGGCCTGACCGACCGGACGCGCCGGGCCGTGACCCAGGCCATCGAGGTCATCCGGCGCCGCATCGACTTCGGCGGCACCAAGGAGCCCTCGATCCAGCAGCAGGGCGCCGACCGCATCCTCGTTCAGGTCCCCGGCCTCCAGGATCCGCAGAAGCTGGAGGACCAGCTCGGCAAGACGGCCAAGCTCGAGTTCCGGATGCTGGCGGATTCGCCCTCCGGCGACGTCGACCTGCTGCCCTCCAAGGACGAGAAGGGCGCCCGCGTCCCCGTTGAGCGTCGCGTGATGGCCTCCGGCGCCGACCTCACCGACGCCCAGCCGGCCTTCGACCATCAGACCCAGGAGCCGATGGTCAGCTTCAAGTTCAACCTGAAGGGCGCCCAGAGCTTCGGCCAGGCGACCTCGGAGAATGTCGGCCGCCGCATGGCCATCGTCCTCGACAACGAGGTGGTCTCGGCCCCCCGCATCAACACGCCGATCACCGGCGGCTCCGGCCAGATCACCGGCAACTTCACCGTGGCCCAGGCCAACGAGCTCTCGATCCTGCTGCGGGCCGGCGCGCTCCCGGCCAAGCTCACCGTGGTCGAGCGCCGCGTCGTCGGCCCCGGCCTCGGCAGCGACTCGATCCAGGCCGGCAAGTACGCCACCCTGGTGGCCGGCGCCCTCGTCATCGCCTTCATGTTCGCCACCTACGGGGTGTTCGGCTTCTTCGCCAACATCGCCCTCATCGTGCACGTGGGCCTCATCCTCGGCCTGATGTCGGTGCTGGAGGCGACCATGACCCTGCCGGGCATCGCCGGCATCGTGCTCACCATCGGCACGGCGGTGGATTCCAACGTGCTGATCTACGAGCGCGTGCGCGAGGAGGTCCGGGCCGGGCGCTCCATCGTGTCGGCCCTCCAGGCCGGCTTCGACAAGGCCTTCGCCACCATCATCGATTCGAACTCGACCATGGCGATCGCCGCCCTGATCCTGTTCTTCCTCGGCTCCGGCCCGGTGAAGGGCTTCGCCGTGGTCTTCATCCTCGGCATCCTCACCACGGTCATCACCGCCGTCACGCTGACCCGGATGATGATCGCCCTGTGGTACAACATGGCCCGGCCCAAGGCGCTGCCGTTCTAATCCGCCGTTCGCCCGTTCACCGTTTGCAAGAGGAGGTCGATCCGATTTTCGCGTGATCCGCTCGGTCGCCACGCCACCACGTCATTCCGGGGCGCCGCAGGCGAGCCCGGAATGACGGGGAGCCCGGAGGAGACGAGCGCGGCCACGCAGAAGCCCGATCGACCGCATCGCCGAAAGACCCGAGACCGATCATGCGCCTGCTCCGCCTCTGGCCCGACGAGTCGCACGTCGACTTCATGCGCTTCCGGCGCATCACCTTCCCGCTCTCGGCGTTCCTGTCGGTGGCGACGGTGGTGTTGTTCCTCACCGTCGGCCTGAACTTCGGCATCGACTTCAAGGGCGGCACCCTGGTGGAGCTGCAGGCGAAGTCGAAGACGGCCGATGTCGGGGCCGTCCGCCACACCGCCAACGGCTTCGGCTTCGGCGAGACGGAAGTGCAGGAGCTGGGCGGCGAGGGCACCGTCCTGGTGCGCTTCCCCCTGCAGCCGGGCGAGCAGGGCCAGACCGCCGTGATGCAGAAGGCGCACGCCGCCTTCGACGCCGAGTACGAATTCCGCCGCACCGAGACCGTGGGACCGCGCGTCTCGGGCGAGCTCGTGCAGTCCGGCACCATCGGCGTCGTGCTCTCGGTGCTCGCCGTGCTGTTCTACCTCTGGTTCCGCTTCGAGCGGGAGCTGGCGCTCGGCGCCATCGTGGGCACGCTGCACGACATCGTGCTGACGCTGGGCGTCTTCGTCATCAGCCGCATCGAGTTCAACATGACCTCGATCGCCGCGATCCTGACCATCGTGGGCTACTCGCTCAACGAGACCGTAGTGGTGTTCGACCGGACCCGCGAGCTGATGCGGCGCTACAAGACCATCCCCACGGTGGAGCTCCTCAACCTCTCCATCAACTCGACGATGTCGCGCACGGTGATGACCGCGACCTCGGCCTTCCTGTCGCTGCTCGCCCTGGTGCTGTTCGGCGGCGAGGCGATCAAGGGCTTCGCCATCGTGATGCTGGCCGGCGTCGTGATCTGCACCTACTCGGCGATCTTCGTCTCGACGCCGGTGCTGATCTATCTCGGCCTGATGCTCTCGGGCGTGAAGGCGCAGGGGCGCCCGGCCGGCGGGCGCGTGCCCCAGGCGGCGGAGTAGGGGCGGGCATGGCGTCCCTCGGCAGCCTGCACGACGGCTTCGTTCCCGGGCGCCACCTCATCGACGCCTACGGCAACGGCGGCTTCCGCTTCGCCGAGATGTCGCATCGCGGCTCGATCCTGGTCACGCCGTCGGGCATCCGGGCCTGGGACGTGGGCGCGCCCCGCGCCATCGACCGGAACAGCCTGCGCCCGATCCTCGCCGAGGCCGGGGCGGTGGACCTGCTGCTGATCGGAACCGGGCTCGAGATCGCGCCTTTTCCTGATGCGCTCCGGCGCTGGCTCAAGGAGGGCGGCATCGGCTTCGACGTGATGCAGACGGGGGCGGCGGCGCGCACCTACAACATCCTCATGGCGGAGAACCGCAAGGTCGCCGCCGCCCTGATCGCGGTCGCATGATGAATTGCGGGACATGACGGATTCGGACACCCGGACCAGCCCGGCCGAGGGCAACCTCACCTTCGCCTTCCAGCATTGCGAGGCCCTGGTCCGGGAGGGCGATCCCGACCGCTACTTCGCCACCCTCTTCGCGCCCGCGAGCGCCCGTCCCCACCTCTTCGCCCTCATCGCCTTCAGCCTCACCGTCGCGCGGGTCCGCGAGGCCGCCTCCAACCCGATGGCCGGCGAGATCCGCCTGCAATGGTGGCGCGACGCCCTCCAGGGCGAGGCCCGCGGCGACGTGAAGGCCAACCCCGTGGCCGCCGCCCTCGACGACGCCATCGTCCGGCGCAAGCTGGGGCGCCAGCCCTTCGTCGATCTGATCGACGCCCGGGTCTTCGACCTCTACGAGGACCCGATGCCCCGGGTGAACGACCTCGAGGGCTATTGCGGCGAGACCGTCTCGGCCCTGATCCGCCTCGGCGCCCTCGTCCTCTGCGACGGGGTCGAGCCCGGCGGGGCGGCGGCCGCCGGCCATGCCGGCGTCGCCTACGGGGTCACCGGCCTCCTGCGGGCGCTGCCCTGGCACGCCCGGGCCGGCCAGGTCTACCTGCCCGCCGACATCCTCAAGACCTACGGGGTCACCCGCGAGGACATCGTCACCGGGCGCGGCGGCCCCGGGCTCCTGCGGGCCACCGCCGATCTCCGGGCGCTGGCCCGCCGCCACCTCAAGGCCTACGCGGCGGCCCGCGCCACCATCGCGCCGGCGGCCCGCCCCGCCTTCTTAGCCGTCGCCCTGGTGGAGCCCTACCTCGCCGCCATGGAGCGGCCGGGCTACGACCCCCTCAACACCGTTGTCGAGATCCCGCGCTGGCGCCGCCTCTGGACCCTCTGGCGGGCCTCCCGCCGGGCCTGAGGGCGGGCCGGTCGCCCATGAAAAAGGGCGGCCCCCGAAGGAGCCGCCCGTCATCCCTCGCGAAAGAGGCGGCCCCGAACGAGCCGCCCCGTCATCCGTCGCGAAAAATCCGCCTCAGCGGGCCTTCTTCGTCAGCTTCTCGGCGATCTCGAACATCTCCTGGGGCGCGTAGTCCGGGGTGAAGGCCGAGGGCACGCCGGTGAGCTGGTGGATCTTGCCGCCGTCGGGCATCCCCTCGACGACGCTGAGCTCGCCCGGCGGGTCGCCCGGAAGCGCCACCTCGCCGTTGCCCCAGATGCCGGCCATCTCGGTGTAGTCGCCCGGGCTGAAGGTGTAGAGCCGGCGGTGCGAGCCCTCCTGCAGGTACTTCTGGCACTCGGGGATCTTGTCGAGGTTGATGTTCGGGGTCGGCAGGAACTTCTCGATCTCGACGCCGGTGATCTTCTTCAGCGCCAGGGCGTAGGCGTGGGCGTGCACCGAGCCGCGCACCAGCAGATAGCCGCAGACCTCGCGGCCCGTCGGGTCCGTCAGGGTCTCGTAGACGCGCAGCTTGTGCAGGCGGGCGCCGCACTCGAGGTGGAAGTTGTGCAGCAGGTCCACCACGACGTTGCCCGTGGTGGTGATGAAGTCGTTGTTCCAGGACGCGCCGTTGCTGTTGACCGGCGTGACGCCGCCGCCGTTCGACAGGAAGGCGGCCGCGAGGCGGATGTCCTTCATGTCCTCGAACGGGGCCTTCGAGATGTCGCCGCCGTCCTTCTCGTCGCCGTCGTTGTCGGGGCCGTTGTTCAGCATCGCCACGCCGTTGCTGACGAGCTCCACGTGACCGAGTTCCTCGGCCGTGATCGCGGCGACGAGGCTATAGAACGGGCGCAGCTTCGATTTGCTTCGAAAATTGAAGCTCTGGAACATGTAGTTTCCCAGGGTCGACATCTCGCCGTACTTGCCACCGAGCAGTTCCTGCAGGGCCGCAGCGGCGTTGGGATCCTTCCGCTTGGGGGCGGGAAGCTCGGCCTGTAGCTTGTCGACGCGCATAAACATGGATTAAATCTCCGCTTCCCGTCGTTCGGGGTCTCGACAGGGAAGTGGTCGCCGGACGCGCATGTTCCGCTGGCCCGGCCAGGAATGCGGCGGCCGCGGCGTCGCGGACCGGGGCGGGTGCGCCGGCGGCGCGGACGGATCTTCGTGCAACACCCTCTGAATACATGATTAACCGCGTTGAGCCGGCCGAACGGCTCTGCTAGCAACGGGAACAAGGCCCGGCATGAGATCGGGTTGCCCTGGAGGAGGACGGCCCCCGTGAACACAGTGACCACCTGGAATCAGGTCTACGACCCATTCGGGAACGCCTGGCTCTCGACGCTTGCGGCCTCGCTGCCCGTCATCGCCCTGCTCGGCATGATCGCGAGCGGCAAGGTCCAGGCCCATATCGCGGCCGTGCTCTCCCTCGTGCTCGCCTTCTGCGTCGCCGTCTTCCTGTTCGGCATGCCGGGCGACCTCGCCCTGCGCGCCTCCGGCTACGGCGTCGCCCTCGGCCTGTTCCCCATCGGCTGGATCATCCTGAACGTCATCTTCCTCTACCGCCTGACGGTGGAGAAGGGCTGGTTCGCCACCCTCCAGCAATCGGTGGCGGGCATCACCACGGACCGGCGCCTCCAGCTCCTCCTCGTGGCCTTCGCCTTCGGCGCCTTCTTCGAGGGGGCGGGCGGCTTCGGCACCCCGGTGGCGGTGACGGGCGCGATCCTGATCGGCCTCGGCTTCTCGCCGCTGGCCGCCTCCGGCCTCTCGCTCATCGCCAACACGGCGCCCGTGGCCTACGGGGCGCTCGGCGCGCCCATCCAGGGCCTCGCCTCGGTGACGGGCTACGATCCCTACATCCTTGGCGCCATGATCGGCCGGCAGCTGCCGTTCTTCTCGATCATCGTGCCGTTCTGGCTGATCTGGGTGTTCGCGGGCTTCCGCGGCATGATCAAGATCTGGCCCCCGATCCTGGTCTGCGGCGGCTCCTTCGCGGCGGCCCAGTTCCTGATCTCGAACTACGTGAACCCCTGGATCGTCGACATCGGCGCCTCCCTGATCTCGATGGCCGCCCTGGTGGCCTTCCTCAAGGTCTGGCAGCCCAAGGAGGTCTGGACCTCCCCGGCGCTTCGCGGCAACGACCCGTCGATCGGCTACGTCAACGGCGGCCGTCCGGTCTCCCTGGGCGCCGCCGTCCCGGGCGACCTGCCCAAGGTGGATCTCGGCGGCCGCACCGCGACCTCCCGCGAGATCGCGATGGCCTGGGTTCCGTGGATCATCCTCTCGGTGATCGTGGCGATCTGGGGCACCGGCTGGTTCAAGAGCCTCGTCAACCCGATCTTCACCTGGAAGTACGAGGTCCCGGGCCTGCACAACGTCATCATGAAGGTGCCGCCGGTGGTGGCCAAGGCTCATCCGGAAGCCGCCGTCTTCGCCTTCACCTACATGTCCTACACCGGCACCGGCGTGCTGTTCGCGGCGATCATCTCCGGCCTGATCATGCGCTTCTCGCCCTGGCGCCTGGTGACGGCCTACATCGAGACGATCTGGGTCTTGCGCTACTCGCTCATCACCATCGCGGCGATGCTGGCTTTGGGCGTGCTCACCCGCTACGCCGGCGTCGACGCCACCCTGGGCCTCGCCTTCGCCGGCACCGGCATCCTCTACCCGTTCTTCGGCACGCTGCTGGGCTGGCTCGGCGTCGCGCTCACGGGGTCGGACACGGCCTCCAACGTGCTCTTCGGCGGCCTGCAGAAGATCACCTCGGAGCAGCTCGGCCTGTCGGGCATCCTCATGGCCTCGGCGAACTCGTCGGGCGGCGTGATGGGCAAGATGATCGACGCCCAGTCGATCGTCGTCGCCTCCACCGCCACCGGCTATTTCGGCCAGGAGGGCAAGATCCTGCGCTTCGTGTTCTGGCACTCGATCGTGCTGGCCTGCCTGGTCGGCGGCCTCGTGATGCTGCAGGCCTACGTGCACCCGTTCAGCGCGATGGTGATCCACCCGTAGGGGCGATCCGCTCGACACCCTGACGACAGGGCCCGCCCCGGAGACGATCCGGGGCGGGTTTTTTCGTGACCGCGCACGGCCCGGGGGCCGGCCGCCCGCGATGCCGCTTGTGTCCCGGGCCGCGCGGGGGCAAGTCCTGGGGATGTTCTTCCGCAAGCTCGCCGCGCGCTACAGCCTCGCGAACCTCAAGCCGGTGGAGACCGCGCGGCTGCGCCTCGCGCCGCTGGTGCCGTCCGACGCCGAGGCCCTGCGCGCCCTGACCGACGACCCGGCCATCACCGGGGCGGTCGACTTCCTGCCCGCCCCCTTCACCCTGAAGGACGCGCGCCAGCTCATCGGCCCGGCCAAGGTGACGAAGGACTGCTTCCTCGGCGCATGGCTGCGGACGGACGGGGCGCTCGCGGCGGTGATCGGCCTGCACCTGCGCGGCGACCACGCCGCCGAGGTCGGCTACTGGGTCGGCGGCGCGGCCCGGGGGCAGGGGCTCGGCACCGAGGCGGTCACCGCCGCGGTGGGCCTGCTGCAGGAGCGCTTCCCCCACCGCGTCATCATCGCCCAGTGCCGCCCCGAGAACGCGGCCTCGGTCGGCCTCCTGCGCAAGGTCGGCTTTCGCGACACCGGCGACCCGGGCCAGCTGCCCGGACGCCGGATCTTCACGGTCGCGTCGGCGTGACCGGGGCCGGGATTCCGGTCGCCGGCAGGTCCGACGCCCGCCGGCGGTGGACGACGACCGTGGCCAGGAGACCGCAGGCGCCCCCCAGGGCGAGCCACAGGCCGGGGGCCGCCTTGTTGCCCGTCTCCGCGATGAGCCAGGTGGCGACCAGCGGCGTCATCCCGCCGAACAACGCGGTCGCCAGGGAATAGGCCAGGGAGAACCCGGCCGTGCGCACCTCCGGCGGCACGATCTCGGTGAGCGCCACCACCATGGCGCCGTTGTAGCCGCCATAGAGGAAGGACAGCCACAGCAGCACCCCCAGCATGGTCTCGAAGCTCGGATGCGCCACGAGCCAGGCCAGGGCCGGATAGGCGGTGACCAGGGTCAGGCCCGAGAACAGCAGCAGGATCGGGCGCCGGCCGATCCGGTCGGAGAGCGCGCCCATCACGGGGAGCCAGACCAGGTTCGACACCGCGACGCAGAAGGTGACGATCAGGCTGTCGGTGTCGGAGAGCCGGAGGACGGTCTTGCCGAAGGTCGGGGTGTAGACCGTGATCGCGTAGAACGCGATCGTGGTCATCGCCACCATCAGCATTCCGAGCCCGACGATCCGCCAGTTCCGCCCCAGGGTGCGCAGCACCGCGCCCACCGGCGGGTGGACCTTGCGGGCCTGGAAGGCCGGGGTCTCCTGCAGCGAGCGCCGGATGTAGAACAGGAACGGCACCAGGAGGCAGCCGATCAGGAAGGGGATGCGCCAGCCCCAGGCGCCCATCTCGGCCGGCATCAGCAGGCGGTTGAGGGCGTAGCCGATGGCCGCCGCCGCCATGATCGCCACCTGCTGGCTGCCCGATTGCCAGGCGACATAGAAGCCCTGGCGGCCGGGGGGCGCGAGTTCGGCGAGGTAGACCGAGACGCCGCCGAGCTCGACCCCGGCGGAGAAGCCCTGGAGCAGGCGGCCGACCAGCACCAGGATCGGCGCCACGAGGCCGATGCTGGCGTAGTCGGGGACCAGGGCGATCAGGATCGTGCCGGCGGCCATGATGGCCAGGGTGACGATGAGCCCCTTCCGGCGGCCGACCCGGTCGACATAGGCCCCGAGCAGCACGGCCCCCAGGGGCCGCATGAGGAAGCCGGCCCCGAAGGTCATGAAGGTCAGCATCAGCGCGGCGACGTCGCTCTCGCTCGGGAAGAACGCCTTGGCGATGTAGGCGGCGTAGAACCCGAAGGCGAAGAAGTCGAACATCTCCAGGAAGTTGCCGCTCGTCACCCGCAGGACGGCGGCGGCCCGGGAGCCGGCCTGGTCGTGATCCGCATGGCCCGCCATCGCAGTTCCTCGCCTGATACGTTCGGCCCTGGGCCGTTCATCCCAGGGTGACCGCATTTTTTCGCCGCCGCTAGGGCGGGGGAGGGGCGGAGCGGTTTCAATGCGGGCGCCGTGTTCGGGGCGCCGCGGCGGGCTCCCTACTCGGCCGCGATCTGCGCCGGTCCGTGGCCGAGCCAGGCCGCGAGGTCGGCCCGGGCCCGGTCGGTCATCGCCTTCTTCTTGGCCACCGCCTTCTCCGGCCCCTTCAGGCGCTTGCCCCCCTCGCCCTTCGGGGCGTGGTCGAGGGGCGGGAACAGGCCGAAATTCACGTTCATCGGCTGGAACGAGCGCGGGGCGCCGGCCTCCTCGGCCGCGATGTGGCCGCCGGTGATGTGGCCGATCAGGGCACCCAGCGCCGTGGTGGCGGGGAGGGGCGCGAGGGCCTCCCCGCGCGCTTCGGCCACCGCGAAGCGGCCGGCCATCAGGCCGATGGCGGCGCTCTCCACGTAGCCCTCGCAGCCGGTGATCTGGCCGGCGAAGCGCAGGGACGGCCGCGCCTTCAGGCGCAGGGTCGCGTCGAGGAGGCGGGGGCTGTCGAGATAGGTGTTGCGGTGGAGGCCGCCCAGCCGCGCGAACTCGGCGTTCTCCAGGCCGGGAATCGTGCGGAACACCCGGACCTGCTCGGAATAGGTCAGCTTCGTCTGGAACCCGACCATGTTGTAGAGGGTGCCCAGCGCGTTGTCCTGGCGCAGCTGGACGATGGCGCAGGCCTTCACGGTGGGGTCGTGCGGGTTGGTGAGGCCCACCGGCTTCATCGGGCCGTGGCGCAGGGTCTCGGGGCCGCGCTCGGCCATGACCTCGATCGGCAGGCAGCCGTCGAAATAGGGGGTCGAGGCCTCCCACTCCTTGAAGCCGATCTTGTCGCCGGCGACGAGCGCCTGGATGAACCGGTCGTACTGGTCGCGATCCATGGGGCAGTTGATGTAGTCGGCGCCCGTGCCGCCGGGCCCGACCTTGTCGTAGCGCGACTGGAACCAGGCCTTGCCCATGTCGATAGAGTCACGGTGCACGATCGGCGCGATCGCGTCGAAGAAGGCCAGCGACTCGGCCCCGGTCAATTCGCGGATCCCCTGCGCCAGGGACGGGGCGGTGAGGGGGCCCGTGGCGATGATGGTGCGGCCCCAGGCCTCGGGGGGCAGGCCCTCGACCTCCTCGCGCACGATGCGGATGCGCGGATGGCCCTCGATCGCCGCGGTGACGGCCCGGGCGAAGCCCTCGCGGTCGACGGCGAGCGCCCCGCCGGCGGGAACCTGGTGCGCGTCGGCCGCGCGCAGGATCAGCGAGCCAAGGGTGCGCATCTCCTGGTGCAGGAGGCCGACGGCGTTGCCGTTGGCGTCGTCCGAGCGGAACGAGTTCGAGCAGACGAGTTCGGCGAAGTCGCCCCCGTGATGGGCCTCGGTGCCGCGCACCGGGCGCATCTCGTGGAGCACCACGTCGTGGCCGCTCTCGGCGATCTGCCAGGCGGCTTCCGACCCGGCGAGGCCGCCGCCGACGATGTGGATGGGCAAGGATTCCGCGTGGTCCGTCATCGGCACGGGATAGACCCGCCCGGGACTTGGATCAATGCGGGGCTTGGATCAATGCGGGGCGGCTCAATGCAGCTGCGGCGAGACCAGGAAGCGCTCCCGGTCCGAGGAGGTCACCGAGAGCTTGAGGGGCTTGCCGTCGCGCTGGATCGTCAGGGGCACCCGCACCCCGGCCTCGCCCAGGGCCCAGACCTGGCGGAAGAAGCCCGCGAGGTCGGCCACCGGCTCGCCCGCCACCGCCACGATGACGTCGCCCGGGCGCAGGTCCGCCGCCTCGGCGGGACCGTCGTCGGCGAGCCCCATCACCACCACGGACTCCTCGCCGTCGCTGGCATAGAGCCCGAGCCAGGGGCGGACCGGCCGGTCGACGCGCCCGCGGGTGGTGAGGTCGTCGAGGATCGGCGGCAGCAGGTCGATCGGCACGATCATGTTGATGGTCTTCGGTCCGGCGGTGCCGCCCTGCTGCAGCTGCAGGGAGCCGATGCCGAGGAGCGCCCCGTCCGGTCCGATCAGCGCCGCCCCGCCCCAGTGCGGATGCGAGGGCGCGGTGAACAGGGCCTCGTCGAGGACGTATTCCCAGTAGCCGGCGAATTCCTGGCGGGCGACGATCTCCACGGCGAGGCTGCGCGCGCGTCCGCCGACCCCGGCCATCACGGCCCGGTCGCCGATCTTGACGGGCGCGGAGCGCCCGAGCTTCAGCGGCTTGATCCGCAGGTCGCCCAGCGCCTGGACGAGGCCGAAGCCGGTGACCGCGTCGAAGCCGACCACGTGGCCGGGCACGGAGCGCCCGTCATGGGTGGTGAGCCAGACGGAATCCGCCTCGGTCACGAGGTAGCCGATGGTGAGGACGAGGCCGTCCTCGCCGATGACGACGCCGTTGCCGGCCCGCTCGGTGCCCAGCGTCTCGGCGGTGAAGGCCTCCGGCGGTACCCGCGTGGAGAGCGCCACGACGGCGGTGAGCGCCTGCTCGAGGTCGTAGCCGTAATCTGCGGCCTTGGGCTGGGCGGATGCGGGGATCTTCCAGTCTCCGGGCGAGGCCATGGGCGCGTCTTTCCTGCCGTCGTGTCGTGTCGATGAGACCGGAGATAGGTCGCCGGCTCGGATTCCGACAGTCTGGAGCGACCCTGCGACCGCTCAAGGCCCGGCGCGCAGCACCTTGCCGGGATTGAGCAGGCCCTGGGGATCGAGAGCGCCCTTGATCCGGCGGGCCAGCGCCATCTCCTCCGGCCGCCGGTGGTGGACGAGGGCGTCGACCCGGTACTGGCCGATGCCGTGCTCGGCCGAGATGCTGCCGCCGAACCGCGCCACCGCGTCGTGGACGATGCGGTTGATGGCGTCCGATCCGTGCCCGGGGCCGATCAGGACGTTGTAGTGGATGTTGCCGTCGCCCATGTGGCCGAAGATGTTCGGCCGGGTGCCCGGCGCGCCCGCGGCCAGGGCCTCGCCCGCCGCCGCCAGGAAGTCCGGGATCGCCGGGATCGGCACCGAGACGTCGTGCTTCACGCTCTTGCCGGCCCGGGCCTCGGCCTCGGTGATGTGCTCGCGCAGGGCCCAGAGGGCGGCCGCCTGCGGGCCGGATTCGGCGAGCACGCCGTCGGTGGCGTCGCCCCGCTCCAGGGCCTCGCCCAGCAGCGTCTCGACGGCCTCGCGCAGGCCGGGCAGGCTCGATCCCGCCTCCATCAGCACGGTCCAGTCGGCGGCGGCGATGGGACTCGCCAGGCCCGCATGCTGGGCCACCAGGGCGAGGGATTCCCCCGCGATCAGCTCGAAGGCCTGGATGGTGTCGCCCAGCGCATCCTGGGCCGCCCGGAGGAGGCGCAGGGCCGCCGCCGGATCGGGCACCGCCAGGAGCGCCGTGGCGGTGTGGCGCGGGCGCGGCACCAGGCGCAGGATGGCGGCGGTGACGATGCCCAGGGTGCCCTCGCTGCCGATGAAGAGCTGCTTCCAGTCGTAGCCCGCATTGTCCTTGCGCAGGGCGCGCAGGCCGTCGACCACGGTCCCGTCGGCGAGCACCACCTCGAGGCCGAGGACGAGGTTGCGGGTCATGCCGTAGCGCAGGACGTTGAGGCCGCCCGCATTGGTGGCGATGACGCCGCCCAGCATGGCCGAACCCTCCGCCGCCAGGCTGACGGGGAGGAGGCGCCCTTCCGCCGCCGCCGCCTCCTGCGCCACCTTGAGGATGCAGCCGGCCTCCGCCTCCAGGGTCAGCCCGAGGGGGTCGACCCGGCGGATCGCGTTCATGCGGGCGAGCGACAGCACCACCTGGCCGCCGGAGGCGTCCGGGGTTGCGCCCCCCGCAAGGCCGGTATGTCCCCCCTGGGGCACCACCGCGACGCCGGCGGCGTGACAGGCGGCCATCACGGCGGCGACCTGCGCCGTGGTGCCCGGGCGCGCCACCGCCGCCGGCCGGCCCGGGAACAGGCGGCGCCAGTCGACGGCGTAGGGCGCGCAATCCTCCTCGCCCGTCAGCAGGCCGCCCCGGCCGAGGCTGGCCTCCAGGCGGCCGAGGAGGTCGGCCTGTGCGCGCGTCTGGCTCATCGGAAGGCTCCTCGTGCTGGCGGTCCGGCCCGGGCCGGACGGTCCGGGAAACGGGTCGTCCCGGCATTCCGGCGCCGGCCCGCCGGGTCAAGGGGGCGGCCTGACAATCGCCGCCGATGCTCAAGGCCGGCCCTTGACCGGACCCGTGAACTGGCTTCTCACACGGCCCATTCGGGCGCCGGCGTCACGGTCCCGGCCGCGTCGCGCGGCCTTCGGGGCCGGCGCCCCATCCGCCCGCCACGGGCGCGAGATCCGAGAAGAACACGACCATGGCCGAACGACTCTCCTTCCCGAAGGACAAGATCCGCGTCCTGCTGCTCGAAGGCATCAACGACAGCGCCGCCGAGCTGTTCGCCGCCGCCGGCTACACCAACGTCGTCCGGGTGGCCAAGGCCCTGGACCGGGAGGCCCTGCACGAGGCCCTGAAGGGCACGCACATCCTCGGCATCCGCTCGCGCACCCAGCTCGACGCGGCGGCCCTGGCCCACGGCGAGCGCCTCCTGGCGGTGGGCTGCTTCTCGGTGGGCACCAACCAGGTCGACCTCGAGGCCGCCCGCCACCGGGGCATCCCGGTCTTCAACGCGCCCTACTCGAACACCCGCTCGGTGGCCGAGCTCGTCATCGGCGAGATCGTGATGCTGCTGCGCCGGATCGTGCCGCGCTCGGTGGGCGCCCATGCGGGCGAATGGGACAAGTCGGCCACCGGCTCGCAGGAGGTGCGGGGCAAGACGCTGGGCATCGTCGGCTACGGCAATATCGGCTCGCAGCTCTCGACGCTGGCGGAAGGCATGGGCATGCGGGTGGTGTTCTACGACCAGACCGACAAGCTGCGCCACGGCAACACCGAGCCCACCGACAGCCTGGAGACCCTGCTGGCCCAGAGCGACGTGGTCTCCCTGCACGTGCCGGAGACGCCCGAGACCCACAACATGATCGGCGAGGCCGAGATCCGGGCGATGAAGCCCGGCGCCTTCCTGATCAACAACGCCCGCGGCACCGTGGTCGACCTCGACGCCCTGGCCCGCGCCCTGCGCGACGGCCACCTGCGGGGGGCCGCCGTCGACGTGTTCCCGGTGGAGCCCGGCTCCAACCAGGAGCGCTTCGTCAGCCCGCTCCAGGGCCTGCCCAACGTGATCCTGACGCCGCATATCGGCGGCTCGACGGAGGAGGCGCAGGAGCGCATCGGCTCCGAGGTGGCGCGCAAGCTCGTCGATTACTCCGACATCGGCTCGACCGTCGGCACCGTGAACTTCCCGCAGGTGCAGCTGCCCGCCCGTCCCACCGGCACCCGCCTGATCCACGTCCAGCGCAACATCCCGGGCATGCTGGGGCGCCTCAACGACACCTTCGCCCGGCGCGGGGTGAACATCGCGGCGCAGTTCTACCAGACCGACGGCGAGGTCGGTTACGTGGTGGTGGAGACCGACGTCACCGATGCCGACGCCGAGAGCCTGCTGGAGGAGATCCGGGCGCTGGACGGCACCATCCGGGCCCGCCTGCTCTACGAGCGCCGCTGAGGCGCGCGCAGTCGCCTGCTCTACGCGTGCCGCTGAGGCGCGCGCAGTCGCCTGCTCTACGAGCGCCGCTGAGGCGCGCGCAGTCGCCTGCTCTACGCGTGCCGCTGACGCGCGCAGTGGCGCACCGGCGCCGCCTCGGTTAACCTGGGTTGAGACGGTGCCATCCGAAGCACCGTCGCCGGACCGATCCCGCGCGCGCCGGAGACAGAGGAAGCCCAGCCGTTGCGTGCAAGTCCCCTGCGTGACGGCCCCCCGCGTGGCGGTTCCCAGCCCGATGGTCCCTCGGCGGACGATCCGGCGCGCACCGATGCGGTCCTCGTCGATCTGATCGCCCGGATCGCCCGGCGCGACGAGGCCGCCCTGCGGACCCTCTATGATCGGACGGCCCCGAAACTTCTCGGCGTGGTCCTGCGTATCCAGTCCGATCGCGGCCTGGCCGAGGACGTGCTGCAGGACGTGTTCCTGCGCATCTGGCAGAAGGCCGCCACCTACAGCCCGGCGGCCGGACGGCCGCTGGCCTGGCTCTGCACCATCGCCCGCAACCGGGCGATCGACGGGGTGCGGCGGCGAAGCGAGACGCAGGGGCCGGTGACCGAGGACGGGGAGGATTGGGTGGAGCGGCTGGCCGACCCCCACGACAGCGAGGGCGCGATCCTCGGGCGCAACGCCCTCCAGGCCTGCCTCGGCCGGCTCGAGGCGCTGCACCGCGACTGCATCGTGCTGGCCTATTGCGAGGGCCAGTCCCGGGAGGATCTCGCCCTGCGCTACGACCGCCCCGTGAGCACCATCAAGACCTGGCTGCATCGCGGCCTCGCGACCCTGCGCGGCTGCCTGGACGGTGCCCCATGACCCCCGATCCGGAGGAGCGCGACCTGCGCCTGGCCGAGTACGTGCTCGGCACCCTGCCGCTGCCCGAGCGGGCGGCGGTGGATCTCGAGCTCGCCGTGGACCCCGCCGCCCGCGCGGCGCGCGACGCCTGGGAACGCCGCCTCGCGCCCCTCGCCCTCGGGGCACCCGAGGTCGTGCCGGGGCCGGAGGTCTGGCCGGCGATCGCCCGGCGGCTCGCCGCCGACGGGCCGCGTCCCGCCTCGACGATCGACGTCCATCCGGGCGGCGATCTCGGACCCGCCGCCAACGACGACCGCATTGGCGCCCTGCAGGGCGCCCTCCGGCGCTGGCGCTTGACCGCCGGCACGGCGGCCGCCCTGGCGGCGGGGCTCGCCCTGTTCATCGCCGTCGGCGGACCGCGCCCCGGCACCGGGCCGGGCGAGGGCGACGGGCGCTACGTGGCGGTGGTCAGCCGCGGCGGCGAGGCCCCGGCGCTCCTCGTCAGCATCGACACCCGGGCCGGGACCGCCCGGGTGCGCCCGGTGGGGGCGCAGGCCCCGGCGGGGCACAGCCTGGAACTCTGGTACGTCGGCGCCGGCGCGGCCCCGAAGACCCTCGGCCTCGTGGGCACCGACGCCAGGGTGCTGGACAAGGCGCTGGCCCTGCCGGCCGAGGCCGGCGCGCTGGCGGGCGGCACCTTCGCGGTCTCCGTCGAGCCGGCGGGTGGCTCGCCCACCGGCCAGCCGACCGGGCCGGTGGTCTATTCCGGCCCGCTGATCCGCGAATAGGCGGCGGGCCCGGGACGGCCGGCCCTGCGCCTCACCCCAGCAGCTTGTCCAGGGTGATCGGGATGTCGCGCACCCGCACGCCGGTGGCGTGCCAGACCGCGTTGGCGATGGCGCCGGCGGTGCCGGTGATGCCGATCTCGCCCACCCCCTTGATGCCCAGCGGGTTCACGTGCGGGTCGTGCTCCTCCACCAGGATCGCCTCCATGGCGGGCACGTCGGCGTTCACCGGGATGTGGTACTCGGCGAGATTCCCGTTCATCACCCGACCCGAGCGCGGGTCGAGCAACGCGTGCTCGTGCAGGGCCAGGGACACGCCCCAGATCATGCCGCCGTAATACTGGCTGCGCACGAGATGCGGGTTGATGATCCGCCCGGCCGCGAAGGCGCCCACGAGGCGCGTCACCCGGATCTGGCCGAGGTCGGGGTCGACCTTCACCTCCGCGTAGACCGCCCCGTGCGCGTGCATCGCGTAGGTCTTTCGCGATGCGGGGTCGCCCGCGCCCTGTCCCTTGGCCTCGACGGAGGTCCTGCCGGCGCGGGCCAGGATCTCGCCGAAGGATTCGGAGCGGGCGGGGTCGTCCCGGCGGGCGAGGCGGCCGTCGGCGGCGGTGACGCCGGCATTGCCGGCGCCGTAGAGGGGCGAGGCCCGATCGGTGACGGCGAGCTCCGCCAGGGCGGCGATGGCGCCCTGCGCGGCGTTGTCCACCGCCGTGCCGCTGGTGGCGGTGCCGGTGGAGCCGCCGGCCAGGCCGCCGTTCGGCAGGTTCGAATCGCCGATGCGCAGCTCGACTTGGGTAATCGGGAGGCCGAGCCCGTCGGCGCCGATCTGCGCCAGCACCGTCCAGGCGCCCTGGCCCATGTCCTGGGCGGCGGTCTCGATGAGCCCCGTGCCGTCGGCCCGGATCGTGGCGCGGGCCTCGCCCTGCATCATCCCGGCCGGGTAGGTGGCGGTGCCGAGGCCCCAGCCGACGAGGAGCCCGTCGGCGTCGCGCATCTGGCGCGGCTGGCGCGGGCGGGCGGCCCAGCCGAAGCGCGCGGCTCCTTGGGCGTAGCATTCGCGCAGCGCCTTCGAGGAGAAGGGCCGATGGGTGATCGGCTCGACCTCCGCGTAGTTGCGCAGGCGGATCTCCAGGGGATCGAGGTCGAGCTCGAGGGCCAGCTCGTCCAGCGCACTCTCCACCGCGACGCTGCCCGAGGCCTCGCCGGGGGCCCGCATGAAGATCGGGGTGCCGATATCGGCCCGGGAGACCGCGTGCGTGGTGGCGATCGCGCCGGCCGCGTAGAGGTGGCGCGAGAGGATGCCGGAGGGCTCGATGAAGTCGTCGTGCCGGCTCGTCAGGGTCAGGGTGTGGTGGTCGAGGGCCGTGAGGGTGCCGTCCCGGGAGGCGCCGAGCTTCAGGGTCTGGCGCGTGGCGGCGCGGTGGCCGACCGGGCCGAACATCTGCTCGCGCCGGGTCACCAGCTTGACGGGGCGTCCCACGAGCTTTGCCGCCATAATGCCGAGGATCTGCGGCGCGGCGATGAAGCCCTTCGAGCCGAAGCCGCCGCCGAGATAGTGGCAGACCACGTGGATGTTCTCGGGCGGAATGCCGAACAGGCCGGCGAGCCGGCCCTTGGCGATCCAGAGCGCCTGGGTCGGCGTGTAGAGGGTTAGGCGGTCGCCGTCCCACGCGGCCACGCTGGCATGGGGCTCCAATGCGTTGTGGTACTGCGCGGCCGTGTCGTAGGTCGCCTCGATCCGGGTCTCGGCCGCCGCCATGCCGGCGGCGAGGTCGCCCGAGCCCTCGTCGGTGGCCGAGCCGGCCCCGACGGTCTCGGGGCGGAAGATCTCGCCGGCCCCGAGGGCGACGCTGACGGGCTCCGAATCGTAGCGGGGCGCCAGCAGGGCCGCGCCCTCGGTGGCGGCCTCCAGCGTCTCGGCGATCACCACCGCGATCGGCTGGTTGGCGTAGCGCACGCCGTCGTTCTGCAGGAGGTCGAGGCGGAAGGCGAAGGGATTGTCCTTCAGGTCCGGCGACTGGGCGAGCGCCGGGGCGTTCTGCGGCGTCATCACCGCGACGACGCCGGGATGGGCCTCCGCCGCCGCGACGTCGAGATGGGTGACCCGGCCGCGGGCGACCGCACTCACCGCCATCACCGCGTGGGCCAGGCCCTCGGGCCGGAAATCCGCGCTGTAGCGGGCCGCCCCGGTGATCTTGGCATGGCCGTCGCGCCGGGTGAGCGGCTGGCCGATGGAGGCGCCGTGGCGCTGACGCTCAGGCATGGGCGGGGGCTCCGGCCGAAGGGATGAGGGGATGGGGAGCGAAGGGACTGGCCGGCAGCGCGGGGACGCGGTCCGGGGTGCCGGCGGCCGCCAGGGTGAGCGCGCGGACCACGATGCGGCGGGCGAGCTCGATCTTGTAGGCGTTGTCCCCCGAGGGCTTGGCGTCGGCCAGCGCCGCCTCGGCCGCCTTCGCGAAGGTCTCGGGCGTGGGGGCGGCACCGGCCAGCAGATCCTCTGCCGCCCGGGCGCGCCAGGGCTTCAGGGCGACGCTGCCGAGCGCGATGCGGGCCTGCCCGATCCGGTCCCCGTCCATCGCCAGACCCACCGCCGCCGACACCACCGCGAAGGCGTAGGAGGTGCGCTCGCGGACCTTGAGGTAGCGGCTGTGCCCGGCGAAGGCCTCCGCCTCGGGGGGCAGGGTGACGGCGACGACGAGGTCGCCCGCTTCCAGCACGGTCTCGCGCTCCGGGTGATCGCCGGGCAGGCGGTGGAACGCCTCCAGGGGCACGGAGCGGGTGCCGCCGGCCCCCGCGATCTCGACGGTGGCGTCGAGGGCGGCGAGCGGCACGCAGAAGTCGGACGGGTGGGTGGCGATGCAGTGATCGCTCCAGCCGAACACCGCGTGGCTCCGGGTGACGCCGCCCAGCGCCGCGCAGCCGGCGCCGGGGTCGCGCTTGTTGCAGGCGCTGGCGGTGTCGTAGAAATACTGGCAGCGGGTCCGCTGCAGCACGTTCCCGGCGGTGGTGGCGGCGTTGCGGAGCTGGCCCGAGGCGCCCGAGAGCAGGGCTTCGGCGAGCGCCGGGTAGCGCCGGGCGATGGTCGCGTCGTGCGCCAGGGCCGCGTTGCGCACCAGGGCGCCGATCCGGGTCGACCCGTCGGCGCCGCGCTCGATGCGGTCGAGGCCGGGCAGGCGGGTGACGTCGACGAGGGTGTCGGGCCGGCTGATCCCGCCCTTCATCAGGTCGACGAGGTTGGTGCCGGCGGCGAGATAGGCCGCCCCCGGCCGGGCGGCGGCCGCCACCGCCTCGGCGACGCTGGTGGCGCGGATGTAGTCGAAGGCCTTCACGCCGCATCCTCCGCGAGCTGGCGGCCGGGCAGGACGTCCGGCCCGCTCATCGCCGCATGGGCGGTGAGCACGGCTTGCGTGATGCCCGCATAGGCGCCGCAGCGGCAGAGATTCCCGCTCATGCCCTCGCGCACCCGCTCGGGGTCGCCCCCGGTCTGGCCCTCCTGGATCAGCCCGACCGCGCCGAGGATCTGGCCCGGGGTGCAGAAGCCGCACTGGAAGCCGTCATGCTCCAGGAAGGCGGCCTGGACCGGGTGCAGGGCGTCGCCCGCGGCGAGGCCCTCGATGGTGGTGATCGAGGCCCCGTCGTGGCTGACGGCGAGCGCCAGGCACGCATTCACCCGGACGCCGTCGAGGAGGATGGTGCAGGCCCCGCACTGGCCCCGGTCGCAGCCCTTCTTGGCCCCGGTGAGGTCGAGGCGCTCGCGCAACAGGTCGAGGAGGGTGACGCGCGCATCCTCCAGGACGACGCTGCGGCGCACGCCGTTCACGGTCAGCGTGATGGGAAAGCTCATGCGGGGGACACCTCCGGCCGGCTTGTCTGGAAAGGCTCCAGATAGAACCGGCGCGGTGCCCGACCAGGGGGGCCTTCAGCGCGCGGCGGCCTTCGCCTCCGCCTCCTTGCGCGCCAGGATGGCCCGCATCTGCGCGATCTCGGTGTCCTGCGCCGTGACGATGCGCTCGGCGAGCGCCCGGACCTCCGGGTCCTTCGAGTATTGCAGGGCGACCCGGGCCATGGCGATGGCGCCGGCATGGTGCGGGATCATGCCGGCGGCGAAATCGCGGTCGACATCGCCGGAATAGCGGATGTCCATGTCGCCGTGCATGCGCATGGCGGCCTCCTGGAACGCCCTGGTGGAGGGGGATGCGCCGGCCTTCGCCGCGCCGGCCGGTTTTTCCGCGTGCGAATGGCCCGGTGTGGCGTGGCCGTGGTCGTGGCCATCCCCCGCGGGGTGATCCTCATGGGCCGGGGCGGCGCCCGTCAGGGCGAAGAGGGCGAGGGTGGCGAGGACGGCGGCGGCGGTCTTCATGGGGGTCGGTCTCCGGGAGATCAGAACAGGGCCGGGGCGGGGGCGCCCGCGGCCGGCGCCGAGGCAGGGCCTTGCGCCGCCTGGAGGCGGGCGAAGGCGCCCCGGCCGAAGCGCAGGACGAGGACGGGGGTGAGCACCGCGTCGAGGAGGGTGGCGCTGAAGAGGCCGCCGAAGATCGTGACCGCGACGGGGTGGAGGATCTCCTTGCCGGGCGCCGTGCCGTCGACGAGGAGGGGCACCAGGGCGATGCCGGCGGCCAGCGCCGTCATCAGGACGGGCACCAGCCGCTCGTTGCTGGCCCGCAGCACCAGGGCCGGCCCGAAGGGCAGGCCCTCGGCGATGCCGAGGTTGAGGATGTGGCTGATCTTCAGGATGCCGTTGCGGGCGACGATGCCGGTGAGCGTCACGAAGCCGATCATCGAGGCCACCGAGAGGGGCAGCCCGGCGAGGAAGAGCGCCGCGACGCTGCCGATGAGGGCGAGCGGCACGTTGCCCATGACGATGAGGGCGAGCACGCCGGAGCGGTAGCGGCTCGCCAGCAGGGCGAAGACCAGGGCCAGCGAGACGAGGCTGAGGAGCCCGATGGTGCGGGTCGCCTCCCCCTGCGCCTGGAACGCGCCCTCCAGGCTCGCGGTGATGCCCTGGGGGAGCGTCGTGCGCGCCAGCGTGTCGGCCATGGCGGCGGCCACCGCCGCGCCGTCCGCGCCCGCCTGGGTGTTGGCCTGCACGACCAGCCTGCGCCGGCCGTTCTCGCGAAGAATCTGGTTGGGGCCGTCGCGCTCGGTGATGTCGGCCAGCGCATGGGCCGGTACCCAGCCGGTGGGCGTCTCGATGAGGAGTTCGCGGAGTGCCGCCACCGAGCGGCCGGATTCCGGCAGGCGCAGGGTGACGTCGTAGCGGCGCAGGCCGTCCACCAGGGTCGAGACCACCCGGCCGTTGGCCAGCCGGCTCACCGCCTCGACCACGGCGCCGGGGGCGATGCCGTAGAGGGCGGCGCGTCCGGAATCGACCCGGACCTCGAGCTGCGGGATCCGGACCTGCTTCTCGATGGACAGGTCGGCGATGCCGGGGATCGTCTCGAACGCGGTCGTGAGGGCTTCGGCCGTGCGCCGCAGGCCGTCGAGGTCCTCGCCGAACAGCTTGAGGGCGATCTCGGCCCGGACGCCCGAGAGCATGTGGTCGAGGCGGTGCGAGATCGGCTGGCCGACATTGAGCGAGACCGGCAGCACGCCCAGGCGCGCCCGCAGATCCGCCACGATGGCCGCGCGCGGCCGCCCGCCGGGCTTCATCGCGATCTCCAGGTCCGTGGAGTGGACGCCCTCGGCATGCTCGTCGAGCTCGGCCCGGCCGGTGCGGCGCCCGACCCGGTCCACCTCCGGGATGTCGAGGACCAGACCTTCGGCGATGGCGCCGATCCGGCTCGATTCGGCGAGGGAGATGCCCGGCGTGAAGGCGAGGTTGACGGTGAACGAGCCCTCGTTGAAGGCCGGCAGGAAGGCCCGCGGCAGCGTGGTGGCGGCGAAGGCCGCCGCACCGACGCCGAGCACGGCCGCCGCCATCACGGCGCGCGGGTGACCGAAGGCGAACGCGACGAGGCGGCCGTTGCCGGCCTTGAGACCGCGGATCAGCCGGCCCTCCGGCGCCTCCAGGGTCTTCAGGCCGGGGAGCAGCCAGGAGGCGAGGGCGGGTGTCAGGGTGAGCGAGACGAGCAGGCTCGACAGGATCGCGATGATGTAGGCCTGCCCCAGGGGGGCGAAGAGCCGGCCCTCGATGCCCGACAGGGCGAAGAGCGGCACGAAGACGAGGCAGATGATCACGGTCGCGTAGACGATGCCGGAGCGGACCTCGTTGGAGGCCGCCACGATCACCGCGAAGGCCGAGCGGGGCGCGCCCTCGTGACGGTTCTCGCGCAGGCGCCGCAGGATGTTCTCGACATCCACCACCGCGTCGTCGACGAGCTCGCCGATGGCGATGGCGAGGCCGCCCAGCGTCATCGTGTTGATGGACAGCCCGAGCGCGGAGAAGATCGCCGCCGTGGCGAGGATCGAGACCGGGATCGCGGTGAGCGAGATCAGGGTGGTGCGCGCGTTCATCAGGAAGGCGAACAGCACCAAAGCCACCACGGCGACGGCCTCGAGGAGCACCTGGACCACGTTGTGCAGGGAGGTCTCGATGAAATCCGCCTGCCGGAACAGCACCTTGTCGGCCTGGATCCCGGGCGGCAGGCTGGGGCCGAGCTGGGCCAGCGCCTCTTCCACGGTCTTCGTCAGCCGCACCGTATCGACGCCCGGCTGCTTCTCCACCGAGACGATGACGGCGGGCTTGCCCAGGTAACCGCCATCGCCGCGCCGGGGCCGGGGCGCGAAATCCACCTCCGCCACCTGCCGCAGGTAGACCGGACCCGCGGGCGTGCCCACCACGAGGTTGCGCAGGTCGTCGAGGTCGATGGTCCGGCCGATGGCGCGGATCAGCACCTCGCGGGCCCCCGCATCGGTGAAGCCGCCGCCCGCATTGGTGCCGAAGCCCTCCAGGGCCTGGGTCAGGCTGGCATGGGTGACGCCCAGGGCCCGCATGGCGGCGGGGTTCGGCGCCACCCGGAACTGGCGCACCGCGCCGCCGATCGGGATGACCTGCGCCACGCCCGGAATGGACAGGAGGCGCGGCCGGATGGTGAAGTCGGCGGTCTCGCGCAGTTGCATCGGGCTCGCGGTCTCGGAGGTCACCGCCACCAGCAGGATGCCGCCCATGATCGACGAGACCGGCCCCATCTGGGGCATCACGTCGGCGGGGAGCTCCGAGCGGGCCAGCGCCAGGCGCTCGGCCACGAACTGGCGCGCCCGGTAGAGGTCGGCGTCCCAGGCGAACTCGACGGTGACGATGGACAGGCCGATGCCCGAGACCGAGCGCACCCGGGTGACGCCGGGCAGGCCGTTCATCCGGGTCTCGATCGGGTAGCTGACGCGCTGCTCGACCTCCGGGGGCGCGAGCCCTTCCGCCTCCGTCATCACCGTGACGGTGGGCCGGTTGAGGTCCGGCAGCACGTCGACGGGCAGGCGGGTCAGGGCGAGGAGCCCGGTCAGCACCAGGGCGGCGGCCAGCGCCAGCACGAGCAGGCGGTTGCGCAGGGACTGCGCGACGATGGTCTCGAACATCGGGCCTCTCCTCAGCGGATCTGGTCGAGGAGCTCGGCGCCCTGGACGACGACGCGGCGCCCGGCCGCGATCCCGTCCTCCACCAGCATCCGGTCGGCATCCAGCGGCGCCACCCGCACCGGGCGGCCGAGGAAGCGCTCGGCGCTGACGTGCTCGTAGACGAGGCTGCCGCCCTCCGCCCGCACGACGCCGGAGCGCGCCACCGGCAGGCCGGGGCGGGCCTGGCCGACGGGGGCCAGCACGGTGACGAACTGGCCCAGGCGCAGGCCCTTCGCCTCGCCCTCCACCGCGAACTGGACCGGCACCGCCTGGTTGCGGTCCGCGAGCCCCGTGCCGCGATAGGCGAGCTGCAGGGTGCCGCCGTCGCCCAGGCGCGCGGTGGCCCGGCTGCCCTCGGCCAGCGCCTCGAAGCTCAGGGCCTCGACCCAAAGCTTGCCCGGATCGACGATGCGGTAGACCACGGTGCCGGGGGCCGCCATGGCGCCCGCCACCGCGTTCGCCTCGGCGATGACGCCGTCGACGGGGGCGACGAGGGATTCGGGCTCGCGCCGGATGGCGTCGAGGGCGGCGCGGCGGTCCCGCAGGCCGCCGAGTTCCGAGCGGGCGTCGTCGAGCTGGGTCTGCGCCACCGCGCCGGTGGTGGAGAGCCGCTCGAAGCGCCCGACCCGGCGCTCCAGGATGGCGATCTGCTGGTCAAGCTCGCCCTGGCGCTGGCGCATGTCGGAGACGTCCACCGCCTGGACCGGCGGCGTCACGGTGGCGAGCACCTCGCCGCGCGCCACCCGGGTGCCGAGGCGGGGAAAGCCCCGCTCCGGCGGCGCCAGCCGGCCGCCGACGGAGGATTGCACCACGCCGCTGGCATTCGGGTCAGGGATGATCCGGCCCGGCAACGCGACGCTCCGGGTGACGGAGGCTTGCGCCGTCAGGCCGGTGCGCAGGGCCAGCAGCCGCTGCAGCGACTTCGGCACGAAGACCGAGCCGTCGGGCAGGCGGCGCGCCCGCTCCATCAGGGTGCCGCCGGTGAGCGCCGCCGGGGTGACGGGCGGCTGCGTCTGGTCGGGGCCGTGGCCCTCGTGCGCCTGCGCCGCGCCGCCGAGGAACAGGGCGAGCACCAGCGTCGCCCCGACGGCGAGGAGGACGGCCAGGATCACGGCCAGAGACTGGCCCGCGCGGCGCCGGAGCGCCAGGGCGAACGCCCCGAGCCCCATCAGGAAGCCGCCGGCCGCCAGCGCCGCCGGGCTCTGCCGCGCGAGGCGATCGGCCAGGGCCGTGGCCGAGGCGGCGGCGCCCGAGGCCGAAGGTCCGGCGGTCGGGGCCGCGATCGGGGCGGCCAGGTGGAGATCGAGGTCGAGGAGGTCGGTGCGGCCCTCGGCCGAGACGCCGACGACGAGGTCGTGGTCGGTCCCGGCCGCGAGCCAGGGCGCCGCGAGGCGGTAGGTGCCGGGCGCGGTCTCGGCGGCCTTGCGCCGGCCCTCGGGCGTCATCACGGCGACGCCCGCCTCCGGGACGGGGGCGTTGGTGGCGAAGGCGTCGAGGTAGAGCACGAGATCGGTGCCCTGCACCACGGCGACGAGCTCGAAGCGCTCGGAGACGGCCTCCGCCCGCGGGGCCGTCGCGGCCGGAGCCGGCGGCGCGTCCGCACCATGATCGTGGCCCTCATGGGCGAGGGCGGCCCCGGACAGGACGGGCAGGGCGGGGAGCGCGAGGGCGACGAGGAGGGCGAGCGCGCGCAGGGCGGCCGCGAGGCAACGGAACATGGACCGGGAGTCTTTCGCCGAGGAGCACGGAACGGCGTCCCGGCCGCGAGCCTCCATCGGGAGTCTCGCGGGCCTCATGGGACGCGCGGCAGCGTCAGGCGTCGAATCGAGGCGGTTCGGGGAGGGTTTCCGGGACGATGTCCGTCCGGGCGGGGAGGGCGCGTGCCAGGGCGCGGTCGCCGGGCCCGCGCGGGCCGGCCACGGCGTCGCTGTCCGGGGCGAGCCCGGCCCCGGTGCAGCAGGCGTTCGAGCTGCGGCAGCCGGCATGGCCGCAGAGGCCGTCGCAGGCGCCGGTGCTCAGCGCCTTGATCGGGGCGGCGGCCAGCACCACGCGGGTCCGGATCGCGGCCCGCGGCAGGAGGATCCGGTCTTCGCCGCCGAGCCGGGCCTCCGCCGAGACGGCGGGGGAGGGGGCGGTCGCGGTCACACCCGCGGCGTGCGGATGGCCCGCATGGGCTTCGGCGCCGGACGGCATGAGGCCGACGGCGATCAGCACGATCACCGCCGCGAGCCAGAGTGCCATGTGCCGGACGCGCATCATATCAACGACCGACATAGCACACCGCGCCGGGCGACGACAGGCCGGTTTTCGCGCAGGGCGTGCCCGCGGGCACCCCGGCTCGACCTAAGAGGCTGGGAACGCACGGGGTTTCTCGCGGCACCGGTTCCCCTCCCCCGCCGCATGCTCTAAGCGGGCGACCCGGAGGCTCCGCCTTCGGGCGGCACCGCCTGCAGGCGGCAGCGGAGGACGGCGCGCGATGAGAACTCTCCTGGTGATCGGGATCGGCACCGGCAACCCCGAGCACATGACGATCCAGGCGATCCGCGCCCTCAACACCGCCGACGTGGTCTTCGCCCTCGACAAGGGCCGCGCGAAGGCCGACCTCGTCGACCTGCGCCGGGAGATCTGCAGCCGGTATCTCACGGACAGGCCCTACCGCTTCGTCGAGGCCCAGGATCCCGAGCGCGACCGCAATCCGTCCGATTACGGAGCCACCGTCGAGGCCTGGCACGCCGCGCGCGCGGCGCTCTACGAGGCGATGATCGCGGCGGAACTCGGCCCGGAGGGCTGCGGCGCCATCCTGGTCTGGGGCGATCCCTCCCTCTACGACAGCACGCTCCGCATCCTCGACCGCATCCGGGCGCGCCGAACCCTGGACCTCGCGGTCCGGGTGATCCCGGGCATCACCAGCGTCCAGGCGCTCGCGGCCGGCCACCGCATCCCCCTCAACCGCATCGGCGGGCCGATCACCATCACCACCGGCCGGCAGATCGCCGGCGGCCTGCCCGCGGGCAGCGACGCCACCGTGGTGATGCTCGACGGCCGGCCCCGCTTCGACCATCTCGACCCGGACCTGACCATCTACTGGGGCGCCTTCCTCGGGACCGCCGACGAGATCCTGGTCTCGGGCCGCCTCGGCGACGTGGCCGACGAGATCGGCGCCGTCCGCGCGGCCGCCCGCGCCCGGCACGGCTGGATCATGGACACCTATCTCCTGCGCCCGCCCGAGCCGGCCAGCGCGGACTGAGCCCCCCTGCGACATGGTCGCCCATCCGCCGGAAGGATCCTCCGGCCTCCTGCCCGACCGACAGGGGATTCTCCCGCGTCGCCGCAGGGACACATCAACAAAAATCCCTTTCCTCCAAAGCTGGCGCGACCCGTGACTGTCCGAGACTTGGCCGGGTGTTTGCACGAGACTTCGCCGGGCCAATAATCGTCCGATCCGGCCGCGACGACGACTGTCGCGGGCCAGGATCGGGAGGGCTTGCGGATGGCGGCGCACGAGGTTCGGGCGGACGGGTTCGGAGGGCAGGGGCGCGCGCGGACGCTCTGTGCGGTGCTGGTCGCCGGGGTCGCCTGCGCCGTCCTGGCGGCCGCCGGGGCGCTTCCCGCCCTCGGCGCGGCCTACACCGCCCTGTCCCTGCACCTGGAGGACCGCTTCCACACGCAGGAGCCCGGGCCCCCAGCGCGCATCGCCCTCGGGCCGGAGGGGCGCGACATCCGGTTCGCCGGGGTGATCGGGGCCGGGACGGCCGCGCGCCTCGCAGCCCTGCTGGCGATCCATCCGGAGGTGACGCGCATCCATCTCACCAGCGAGGGCGGCCTCGTGGAGGAGGCGACGGCGATCGGCGACCTCATCGCCGCCCGGGGCCTTGCCACCTACGTGCCGGACTATTGCGTCTCCGCCTGCACCCTGGCCTTCGTGCGCGGGGCCGAGCGCTACCTCGTGACGGACGGCCGCCTCGGCTTCCATGCCCCCTACGATCCCGGCCTGTTCGGCCAGGTGGTGCAGGCCGACGCCTCGGCCGAGCGGGCGGCCTACCTGGCCGCCGGCGTCGACCCGGCCTTCGCCGCCGAGGCCCTCGCCGTGGCCTCCGACAGCCTGTGGATCCCCGAGCCCGCCCGCCTGATCCGGGCGCGGGTCGCCACCGCGCTGGTCGACACCGACCGCTTCCCCGATTCCACCCTCGACGACGATCCGAGTTCCGCCGGCGCCCGGGCGGCGATCCTGGGCGCGCTGCCGCTCCTCGGCGCCCTCGCGGGGCGGGGCGCCCTCGCGGGGCGGGGCGACGTCCTCGACGCGCTGGCGGCCGCCTATCTCGACGGCTACCGGGCCGGCCTGCCCGAGGGCGCGGCCCTGGACCGCCTGCGGGCGGGGGCCGCGCGCGCCATCGCCCGTATCCTGCGCGGCGCCGACGACGCCACCTGGGTCGCCACCGGCCGCGTTCTCCTGCGGGCGATGCGCCGGGCCGACCCGCAGGTCTGCCTCAGCATCGGCGGAGCGGGCAACCTCCTGGCGGCGCAGGACATCCTGGACGACGATGCGGCCGCGACCGTGCTCGCCCGGGCGGCCGGGCAGGGGGCGGGCGCGGCGATGGCCGCGCCCGCTGCCGAGCCCGCGCGCACGACGCGCATCGCCCGGGACTGCGCCGGCCTGATCGCGGCCTACGCCGAGGCCCTGGCACGGCCCGGAGCCGGGCCGATCCTGCGGGAGCTCGCGAGCCACCGGGGCCACCCGACGCGGGAGGCCACGGCCCTGCCCCGCTGATCCGGGCCCTTCGTGTCAGTGCCGCTGGCCGTCCGGACTGTCCCGGAGGTGGCGGGCGAGCTCGAGGCCGATCTCCACCATCAGGCGATCGAGGAGCCGCGACAGGCCGGGCCGGGCGAGATCGTCGGCGAGGCCGCGCAGGGCGATGGCGTGTTCGGCCATCCGGTTCACCGCATGCTGGTCCCGGGGGCCGTCCGCGCGGTCCTCGGCCAGGTCGAGGACGATGCCGCGCGCCCGCGCCGGGGTCCCCGCGGCGTCGGCCTCGATGCGTCCGCGCAGGTCCAGCCGGCGCAGGTCCAGCCGGCGCAGGTCCAGCCGGCGCGGGCCGCGGGTGCGGAAGGCCACCGCGAAGGCGCCGCCCCGGGCGATCGCCGCGTGGAGGGCGTTGTCGACCCGCGCGCGGTCCGCGTCGTGGATGCGGGCGAGGAAGCGCGCCAGCGGCACGCCCCGCGCGCCCGCCTCCGGCGGCCACCCGACGGCCCGGGCCACCGGGGCCGAGACGACGAGGCGGTCCGCCCAGATGTCGTGCACCCAGGCGCCGACCACGCCCGAGGCGGCGAGGGCCGCCCGCAGGCCCCCGGGAATGTCGGCCTCCGACTCCGGCGGCGGGGATCGCATCATGGGTCTCCTCACCGGCAGGAGCGGATCCGCGCAGACGACCTGAGGTTGCCTGAACGGCCGCACAGAGCGCTGGGCGTGCAGCACCCTAGAGCGGAAGATTCGCTGCGAAAAGGGTCCCAGGCCGAATTCCACGCGAGACCGGCAACCTGAAATTGCCTGTCCATATCTCCGCCGCCGCGCCGGGCTTAACCGTTGGTTAACCATGATCGGCGACATCCGGGATCGCAGCATCCTTGGGTCACAGGACGGAAGGCCACCGCCCCGTCCACCGGCGATCCAGACTGCCGGATCCGTCCGCCCCCAACCGTCACCCGAACTCGTCGACGCTCGCGAAGGGATGCCAGGATGAAAGCCATCACGTTCGTCACCCAGAAGGGGGGCAGCGGCAAGAGCACGCTCTGCATCTCCCTGGCGGTCGCCGCCCAGGAGCGCGGCCTCTCGGTCTGCATCCTCGAGATGGACCGCCAGGCCACGATCAGCGACTGGCTCGACCATCGCACCGCCGAGGGCCCGGAAGTGGCGCAGATCGACGCGACGCAGATCGAGGGCGTGATGGCCCAGCTGCGCGACTCCGCCTACGACTACGTCTTCATCGACACCCCCGGCGTCGATTCCGCCGGCACCCTCTCGGCGATCCGCGCGGCCGATCTCTGCGTCATCCCGTGCCGCCCGACCCCGGCGGACCTGCGCGCCTTCAAGCCGACGCTCGCGGCGATCTACCGGCTGGAGAAGAAGTTCGCCTTCGTGCTGAACCAGACCCCGCCCCGCTCCTACCGCATCCGCGATGCCGCCGACGGCCTCGCCGTGCTCGGCATCCTGCCGGACGTGAACATCGTCGCCCGCACCGACCACCAGGACGCCATCGGCGTCGGCCAGGGCGTCACCGAGTTCAATCCGAAGGGCCAGGCCGCCTCCGAGGTGCGCAAGCTCTGGAGCTGGATCGAGAAGCGCATGCAGGTGAGCAAGCATGCCAAAGCCGCCTAAGCTGAGTCTCGCCTCCATCGTTGCCGCCTCGACCCCGCCGGGCAAGTCCCACCAGGGCCCCCAGCAGACCGCCGAAATCGTCCAGCTCGACACCGGCGCGCCCCCGCTGCGGCGCCCCACCGCCACCCTGAAGCAGCGCGCCCGTCAGATGTCGGTCTACCTGGAGCCGCCGGTCTACGATCAGCTGCGCGACATCGCCCATGCGGAGCGGGCCAAGATGCACGGCCTGATGCTCGAGGCCCTGGATCTGCTGTTCAAGCAGCGCGGCGCCCGCTCCATCGACCAGCTCAACGAGCCGGACGGGCGCTGAGCAAGAAAGAAGAGCTGCAGCAAGAGCTTGCCGGGGCTTTCCGATGTTTCGGATCAGCCTCGTGCGGTGCGTGACGGCCCGCGGCCGCGATCGATCGGACCAGGATTTTTCACCGATCTCGCAAAGGCTTGGCGGACGATCCTCAGGCTGAGCCTCCGTCCGGGCTCGCGGCCCCGGCCCGGTCCCCCCGCCGGGACAGGCCTGCGTTCAGCCTTCCTTTACGGCATTCGGACAATCTTATCCGTCTCGGGAAGGGCGCAGGGCGCCGGTCCCGGGGGCTCGTCCGGTCCTGCTCTCGCCCGCCGGCGGTCCCTCTCGAATGTGTTTTGTGGATCGGGGCGGGGGCTGGGGCGGATCATCGCGATGGCGCGTACGACGAAGCCGGGACATCCGGGGCCGGCCCCGCTGCCGCTCTGGCGGCTGCTGGCGGTCTCGGCCGTGGCCCTCACCACGGCCAACTGCGCGCAGTCCCCGCAGAAGCTCGCGGGCGCCTCCGGAACCGGCTCCAGCCTCGATCCGAAATACGGCGTCAAGGCCAGCCCGCGCCTCTACAACGAGGGCGACGTGATCCCGAAGGGGGGCGGCCGCCGCTTCTCGGGCAAGCCCTACGTAGTGGCCGGGCGCACCTACGTCCCGCGCGAGGACGCCAAGGGCTATGTGCGCGAGGGCCTGGCCTCCTGGTACGGCTCGGCCTTCCACGGGCGCATGACCGCCAACGGCGAGGTGTTCGACCGCCACTCCATCGCCGCGGCGCACCCGACCCTGCCGCTGCCGAGCTACGCCCGCGTCACCAACCTCGCCAACGGCCACTCGATGATCGTCCGGGTGAACGATCGCGGCCCCTATCACGCCAACCGCCTGATGGACGTCTCCGAGGAGGTGGCCGAGGCGCTCGAATTCCGCCGCAGCGGCACCGCACGGGTCCGCGTCGAGTATGCCGGCAAGGCCTCCACCGCCGGCAGCGACGACCGCAAGCTCCTCGCCACCCTGCGCACCGACGGCCGGCCCGCCGCCGTCAACGGCCCCTCGCCGGTCATGCTGGCCGATCTCGGCCCGGACACGGCGCAGGTCTCCGCCGAGCGCCTCGCCCGGGCGAGCCGCCCCGCCCTGGCCTTCAAGGAGGCCGACGACCAGCCCGCGGCCGAGGCCGCCCCGGTCGCCGCGACCGAGGCGGCGCCGGCGCCCCGTCCGGCCAAGCCCGCCCCCATCCTGGTGGCGAGCGCCGCCACCGTCGCGGTCCCGGCCGCGCTGCAGCCGACGGCTTTGCGGGCCGAGGGGTTCCGGCCCGTGCGGCACAGCCCGTCCGAGCCGCACCAGACCCTGGCCGCCGCCCGGCCCGCGCCCCTCAGCCTGACCCCGCCGCCGCTGCGGCTCGCCGGGGCGCGGCCCGAGCCGCACGCGACCGCGAGCCGCCTCGCCGCCGCGTCGCCGGCCGGCAAGGGCCAGGGGCTGGGGCAGGGGCAGGGGCTCGCGACGGTCGCCCAGGCCGGCGGGGCGCCGGCCAGGAGCGATCCCCGCGCCGCCACCGCCCGCTTCGCCGCCGCGACCCCGGCGCCCGCATCCCGGACGGCTCCCGCCGGGCTGTCGGCCGCCGGACCGAGATCGGGCCACCAGCCCGGTGTCGCCCGGATGGCGGTCGCCAGGACCGGTTCGGAGGCCAGGACCGGTTCGGAGGCCAGGACCGGTTCGGAGGCCAGGATGGCTTCGGAGGTCAAGGCGGCGCCCAAGGCCGTCGCGGTCGCCAAAGCCGTCGCGGTCGCCAAGCCCGTCGCGGTCGCCAAGGCCGGTCCGGTCGGCAAGCCGGCCGGCAAGGCCGCCGGTCTGGCCCAGGGGGCGCCCCCGGCCAAGGCGACCCCCGCGGCGCGAACGGCTCTCGCCGCCAAGGCGCCGGCCCGGACCCGCGCCCAGTTCGCCGAGGCCCGCTGAGACGCCCGCCGAGGCGGCATGCGGCGCGTCCGCGGCCGTCGGGACCCATCGACGCGCGAGGGGACCCACACGTGATTTGGGTTCGATCTCGGCGCCAAATACCTGTAACGTCACGCTTGATCGTGGGGGCGATGCACGGGGCGGCGTGAGGCAGGGCGTGAGACAGGGTATGAGTGTGAGAGAGCTCCTCGCGGGTCGGAACGGAGCGGGCCGCGCGGCGGTGTCGGGGCTGGTCCTGGCCGCGGCGCTGAGCCTGTTCGCGGCGGGCTCCGCCCTGGCCCAGAGCTTCCAGACGGCGGCGCCCCACGCGATCCTGATCGATGCCGATTCCGGCTCGGTGCTGTTCGAGAAGGGGGCCGACGAGCTCTTCTCCCCGGCCAGCATGGCCAAGCTGATGACCACCGAGATCGTGTTCAACGAGATCCGGCAGGGCCGGCTGACCATGGACTCGGAGTTCCAGATCACCGAGGACGCCTGGCGCCGGGGCGGAGCGGGGGGCGGCGGCTCCTCGATGTTCGCGCAGCTCAACAGCCGCATCAAGCTGTCCGACCTGCTGCGCGGCCTCATCGTGCAGTCGGGCAACGACGCGGCCATCGCCATCGGCGAGGGCATCGCCGGCTCGGAGGAGAATTTCGGGCGGATGATGACGGCGCGGGCGCGGGAGATCGGCCTGACGCGCTCGACCTTCCGCAACGCGACCGGCTACTCGGCCCCCGACCAGAAGGTGACCGCCCGCGATCTCGCCAAGCTCGCCCTGCACCTGATCGAGACCTACCCGGACCTGTACAAGATCTTCGCCGAGCGCGAGTTCACCTGGAACAAGATCAAGCAGCAGAACCGCAACCCGCTGCTGACGCTCGATCTCGGCGCCGACGGGCTGAAGACCGGCTACCTCGAGGAATCCGGCTACGGCCTCACCGGCTCGGCGGTGCAGAACGGGCAGCGCCTGATCATGGTGGTGAGCGGGCTGAAGACCGCCCGAGACCGGGCGGCGGAATCGCGCAAGCTGATGGAGTGGGGCTTCCGCGCCTTCGAGCCGCGCCAGGTCTTCACCGCCGGTGAGACCGTGGCGGAGGCCTCCGTCTACGGCGGCGCGGCGGGCAGCGTGCCCCTCGTCGCCAAGAAGGCCGTGCGGGTGCTGCTGCCGCGGGGCTCCGGCGACAAGATCACCGCCCGGGTGGTCTATCAGGGCCCCCTGGTCGCCCCGGTCGAGCAGGGGCGCGAGATCGGCCGCCTGCGCATCACCCGCGGCGACACCCAGGCCCTCGACCAGCCGCTCTATGCCGGCGACACGGTGGAGGCCGGCACGCTCCCGCAGCGGGCCCTCGACGCGGCCTGGGAGGTCGGCACCGGCCTGTTCCGCAAGGCGTTCGAGAAGGCCGGCGCGAAATCGTGACGGCGCCCGGGACGGGGGGAGGGACCTTCATCACCTTCGAGGGCGGGGAGGGGGCCGGCAAGTCCACGCAGATCCGCCGCCTCGCCGCGCATCTGCGTGCCGAATCCGGCCGCCCCGTGCTGACGACGCGCGAGCCCGGCGGTTCGCCCAAGGCCGAGCGGATCCGCGAGGCGCTGCTCGCGGGCCTGGCCAAGCCCTACGGCCCCTTCGCCGAGGCCCTGCTGTTCTCCGCCGCCCGGATCGACCACCTCGACACCCTGATCCGCCCGGCGCTGGGGCGGGGCGAGATCGTGCTCTGCGACCGCTTCGCCGATTCGACCCGGGCCTACCAGGGCGCGGCCGGCGGCCTGGACCCGGATGTGCTGGTCGCCCTCGAGGGCGTCGTCGTCGGCCCGACCCGGCCCGACCTGACCCTGATCCTCGACTGCGAGCCGGAGCTCGGGCTCGCGCGCGCGCAAGCGCGCCGCGCCGCGGGTGCCGAGGGCGCGGTCGACCGCTTCGAGGCCGAGGCCCTGGCCTTCCATGCCCGCCTGCGCACGGCCTTCCGCGCCATCGCGGCGGCGGAGCCCGGACGCTGCGCCGTCGTCAACGCCGCCCTGCCCGCCGACGCCGTCGAGGCCGCGATCCGCGCCGTGGTGGCCGAGCGCCTGCCCGGGCTGCTGCCCGCGCGGGCCGGCCATGGCCGGAGCGACGACCGCCCCGGGACGGAGCACGGCGATGCGGCCTGAGCGCGCCCCCGAGGACGTCGAGCCCGGAGACCTGACGGAAGTCCCGCGCCCGCGCGAGCAGAGCGATCTCGTCGGCCATGCCGAGGCGGAGGCCGCCTTCGTCGCGGCGATCGCCTCGGGGCGCCTGCACCATGCCTGGCTCATCGGCGGCCCGCGCGGCATCGGCAAGGCGACGCTGGCCTACCGGGTCGCCCGCTGGCTCATCGCCCATCCGGCGGCGCAGGGGGCGCCCGCGAGTCTCGCCGTCGACCCGGACCATCCGGCGGCGCGCCAGGTCGCGGCCCTGTCGCATCCCAACCTCGTGGCCCTGCGCCGGACCCGGGCCCCCCAGGCCAAGACCCTGGCGACCCGGATCTCGGTGGATGCGGCCCGCGGCGCCCTCGCGCTGTTCGGCTCCACCGCGGGCAATGCGGGCTACCGCATCTGCATCGTCGACAGCGCCGAGGACCTCAACGCCAACAGCGCCAATGCGCTCCTGAAGATGGTGGAGGAGCCCCCGCCCCGCTGCCTGTTCCTCATCGTCAGCCACGCGCCGGGCCGGCTCCTGCCGACCATCCGCTCGCGCTGTCGGGCCCTGACCCTGCGCCCCCTCGCGGAGGCCGAGGTGGCGCGGGTGATCGGCGGCTTCGCGCCGCCCTTCGTGCAGCCTGGCCCCGAGGCGCTCGCCCGGGCGGCGCAGCTCTCGGAGGGCTCGGTCGCCGAGGCCGTCGCCCTGCTCGATCCCGCCCGGGCCAGCCTCGTCGCGGAGGTCGAGACCCTGCTGGCCCGCCTCGACCACCCGGACTGGCGCCGCATCCTGGCCCTGGCCGAGAAGCTCAGCGGGCGGGACTCCGACGACCTCTTCGCGGCCAGCCTCGACACGGTGTTCCGCTTCGTCTCGGCCGAGCTCGACCGGCGCCGGCACGCGCCGCCCGCCCGCCTTGCGGCCCTGGTCGAGGTGTGTGACAAGATCGCCCGCGCCGCGCGGGAGGCCGCGACCTACAATCTCGACCGCCGGCCGCTGGTCCTGTCCCTGTTCGGCGACCTGGCGGGCGCGCTCCGCGACGCCGCCTGACAGGGCCTGGTCGTCTCCCGCCGTCCTGTGATCCCGGGACCCGATTCCGGGGCCTGATCCTGTGAACCCTGTATCCGGGGAACCCCTCGACGTGACCGCCACCGACCCGGCAACCGCGAAGACCTTCGGTCTTTCCACCGCGATCTCCTATCCCAACGGCGCGCCGCATATCGGCCATGCCTACGAGGTGATCGCCACGGACGCGATCGCCCGCTTCAAGCGCCTCGACGGCTACGAGGTGCTGTTCTCCACCGGCACCGACGAGCACGGCGTCAAGATCCAGCAGACGGCGGCCAAGGCCGGGATCACCCCGCGGGACCTCGTCGACGCCATGTCCGCGCGCTTCCGTGCCATGGCCGAGGCCCTGGATTGCAGCCACGACCGCTTCATCCGCACCACCGAGCCCGACCATTACGCGGCCGCCCAGGAGTTGTGGCGCCGGATGGAGGCCAACGGCGACCTCTACCTGTCGAAATATGCCGGCTGGTACTCGGTGCGCGACGAGGCCTACTACGCCGAGGACGAACTCGAGACCGGAACCGACGGCGTCCCCGTGGCCAAGGCCACCGGCACGCCGGTGACCTGGATGGAGGAGGAGAACTTCCTGTTCCGGCTCTCGGCCTACCAGGATCGGCTCCTCGCCCTCTACGAGGCCGAGCCCGACTTCATCGGCCCCGAGACCCGGCGCAACGAGGTGGCGAGCTTCGTGCGCTCCGGCCTCAAGGACTTCTCGGTCAGCCGCACGAATTTCGACTGGGGCGTGCCGGTGCCCGGGCACCCCGACCACGTCATGTACGTCTGGGTCGACGCCCTGACGAACTACCTCACCGTCACGGGCTTTCCCGACCAGGCCGACGCGCGGACGAAGTTCTGGCCGATGGACCTGCACGTCATCGGCAAGGACATCGTCCGCTTCCACGCGGTGTACTGGCCGGCCTTCCTGATGTCGGCGGGGCTGCCGCTGCCCAAGCGCGTCTTCGGCCACGGCTTCCTGCTCTCCAAGGGCGAGAAGATGTCGAAGTCGCTGGGCAACGTCGTCGACCCGATGGACCTGATCGCGACCTACGGGGTCGACGCGGTGCGCCACTTCGTGCTGCGCGAGGTGCCCTTCGGCGGCGACGGCAATTACAGCCATGAGGCGATCATCACCCGCTACACGGCGGACCTCTCCAACGGGCTGGGCAACCTCGCCCAGCGCTCCCTCTCGATGATCGCCAAGAACCTCGGCGGCACGATTCCCGAGCCCGGCGTCCTCACGGAGGACGACCGCGCCCTGCTGGCCCTGGCCGACGCCTTGCCCGCCACCGTGCGGGCGGCCATGGACCGGCTCGCCCTCCACACGGCGCTGGCCGAGATCTGGGCCGTGATCACCGCCGCCGACCGCTACTTCGACGCGCAGAAGCCCTGGGTCCTGCGCAAATCCGATCCGGCCCGGATGGCGGCGGCGCTCTCCGTCGTGGCCGAGACCCTGCGGGCCATCGGCATCCTGGTGCAGCCCTTCATGCCGGGCTCCGGCGCCCGGCTCCTCGACCTCCTGGCCGTGCCGGCGGACCGGCGCCAGCTGGCCGATGTGGGGGAGGGCGGTCGCCTCGTGCCGGGGACGCCGCTCCCCGCCCCCGTCGGCCTGTTCCCGCGCTTCGTGGAGCCGGAGGCGTCTTCGGCGTGAACGACGGCGTCTCGTCCGACGGCATCTTGCCCACCCCACCGTTTTCCGAGCCTCGCCTCATGCTGGTCGACAGCCACTGCCACCTCGATTTTCCGAATTTTTCGGAGGATCTGCCCAACGTCCTCGCCCGCGCCCGCGCGGCCGGGGTGACCCGGATGGTCACGATCTCCACGCGGATCGCCAAGGCCCGGACCTACGAAGCCCTGTCGGAGGCCAACCCCGAGATCTGGCACACCATCGGCACCCACCCGGACGGGGCGGGCGATGAGCCCGACGTGCCGACCGAGGCCATCGTGGCGCGCACGCACCATCCCCGCTGCATCGGCATCGGCGAGGCGGGCCTCGACTTCCACTACGACAACGCCGCCCCCGAGGCGGTGCAGGAGCGGGTCTTCCGCCGCCACATCGCGGCCGCCCGCGAGACCGGCCTGCCGCTGGTGATCCATTCCCGCGACGCCGATGCGGAGATGGAGGCGATCCTCGTCGACGAGATGGGGCGCGGCGCCTTCACGGCCGTCCTGCACTGCTTCTCGTCGGGGGCGCGCCTGGCCGAGGTCGGCGTCGAGCTCGGCTTCTGCGTGTCCTTCTCCGGCATCGTCACCTTCCGGCGCTCCCACGACCTGCGGGCGATCGCCCGGTCGGTGCCGCGCGACCGCCTGCTGGTGGAGACCGACGCCCCGTTCCTGGCGCCCGAGCCCCATCGCGGCCGCACCAACGAGCCGGCCTACACGGCGGACACCGCCCGCGCCCTCGCCCAGACCCTCGAGATGGAGTTTTCGGACTTCGCCGCGCTGACGACGGCCAATTTCCACCGCCTGTTCCACAAGGCCGCGGCCTGAGCCGGGCAGGGGGCTCGGATCGGGCGTGACAGGCCCCCGCCCCCTCCGATACCAACGGGGGCGGAGGTGCCGATGGGCGCATTGCGATTGACGATCCTCGGCTGCGGCTCGTCCGGGGGCGTGCCCCGCGTGGGCTACGGCTGGGGCGCCTGCGACCCGCAGGAGGCGCGGAACCGGCGCCGGCGCTGCTCGCTCCTGGTGGAGCGGCAGGACGGCGACCCGGCAGGAGCCGCCACCACCCTCCTCGTCGACACCTCGCCGGACCTGCGCGAGCAGCTGCTCGGCGCGGCGGTCCAGCGCCTCGACGCGGTGCTGTTCACCCATGCCCATGCCGACCACACCCACGGCATCGACGACGTGCGGCCTCTGGTCATCCACATGCGCCGGCGCATCCCGGTCTTCGCCGACGCCCGCACGCGCCGCCTGCTGGAGGCGCGGTTCGGCTACTGCTTCGAGACGCCCCCCGGCAGCGAGTATCCGCCGATCCTCGACATGCACGACCTGGCGGACGGGGAATCGACGGTGGTGGAGGGGCCGGGCGGGGCGATCACGGCCCTGCCCTTCGGCCTGGAGCACGGCAACGAGGCGGCCCTCGGCTTCCGCTTCGGCCCGGCGGCCTACGCGCCCGACGTCAGCCTGATGCCGGCGGCGTCGCAGGCGCGGCTGCACGGCCTCGACCTGCTGATCATCGATGCCCTGCGGGACACCCCGCACCCGACGCATTACTCGGTCTCGGATGCCCTGGCGCTGATCGAGACGGTGCGGCCGCGCCGGGCCATCCTGACCAACCTGCACACGGATCTCGACTACGCCACGCTGAGCGCCAAGCTGCCGCCGAACGTCGTGCCGGCCCATGACGGGCTGAGCGTCACGCTGGATCTCTAGCGTTCGTCCGGGATCGGGGGAAACCGGTTCTCCCGAGAAGACGAACGGCGAGACGAGGAATCGCCAGTCCGTCTCGGCCAGGATGAACCGGACGGACTCCCGGGAGGAGGGCGGTCCGCCGCCTCCCCCGATCCCCTCCTCGGCTCAGTTCTGGGTGCCGGCGTCCTGCGGCAGGCCCGCATTGGCCAGGAGCTGCGCCGTGGCGGCGCGGGCCAGGCGGTCGTAGCCCGCATCGGTCATGTGCAGGCCGTCGGGACCGATCATCTGGGTCGGGGACAGGAGCCCCTGGGCGGCCCAGGCGCGCATCATCGCGTTGCGGCGGATCACCGGCACGTTGAGCTCGGTGGCGATGGCGTGCAGGGCGGCGCCGTAGGCCTCGGCCCCGGCGGTGGTCGAGAGCTTCTTGCACCATTGCTGGTCCATCAGGACCACGTCGGCACCGGTGGCCCGCATGGCGAGGATGCCGGCGCGGGTGAGTTCGGCGAAGCGCGCGACGCTGACGCCGCTCATCGGGTCGTTGCTGCCGGTCTGCCAGATCACGAGGTCCGGCTTGTCGGCGAGCACGTCGCGCTCCAGCCGCCGGGCCATGGCCTCGGAATCGTCGCCGCCCTTGCCCCGGTTCAGCACCGTGACGGCGGAATGCTCCGCGCCCATCGCCCCGAGCCGCGCCGTGAGGTCGCGCTGGAGCTGGGCCGGGTAGGTGGTGGCCGGCGAGGAGGCGCCGGAGCCCTCGGTCGAGGACGAGCCGAAGGCCACGATGCGGACGGCCTGGCCCTGGGCGATCAGGCCGGCGAGACGGGGCAGGCGGGCCAGCGCCCGGCGCGGGATCGCCGTCCGGACGATCGGTCGGGCCGTCTCCATCGCCGCGGCCTGGGGCGGCTGCACCAGGGCGGTGCGCTGCGGCTCGGCCTGCGCGCGCGCCGGCGCGCCGGTGGCGAGCGAAACGGATCCGACGGCCAGCAGGACCAGGCTCAGGGCAGCGGAGGGGCGTGCAAGGATCGGCATCGCATTCGCTTCGGAGAGGATCGATTCGGACGGGCATCCGCTCGGCTGGTGCCCGGTATCATGTATTATGAGGAGGAATTGTGACATCCGCCAGCGGTTTAGCACCCCTGGCGGTCGCTGCGCGCCCAAGAACTAGCAACGACGTGAATCGCCCGTGTGGAGATTGCATGAATACGCGGTGTCGGGAATGGGTGAACCCTTCGTCGCGGGAGGCCCCTGCCCCGGTTCGACGGGTTCTGGTTCCATAATATATCTTATGCGAACGGCGTTCATGGGGTCTGGGACGGGGTCTGAACCCGGGTCCGGGACGGCCATCCGGCCTTCGCCTGGCCCCGGATCTGGCCCTCCTGGTCTACGCCGCCGTGCCGTCCGGGTCGCGCGGGGCGAGGGTGCCTCAGGCGACCGGTTCGAGCGCCCTGCCCTGCGGCGTGCCGAAGCGCGCGAAGCGCAGGGCCAGGGTCGGCAGGATCAGGAGGTTGAGCACCGTCGAGGTGGCGAGGCCGCCCAAGATCACGATGGCCATCGGGCCCTCGATCTCGCGGCCGGGCTCGCCGGCGCCCAGCGCCAGCGGCAGCAGGCCGAGGCCGGTGACCAGGGAGGTCATCAGGATCGGCACCATCCGGTCGGCGGCCCCGCGAACCGCCGTGTCCCGGTCCCAGGCCTGCCCCTCCTCCACCACGAGGTGCTCGTAATGGGCGATCATCATGATGGTGTTGCGCAAGCTGATCCCGAACAGGGTGACGAAGCCGACGATCGAGCCCAGCGACAGCACGGCCCCGGTGGCGAAGACCGCCAGCACGCCGCCCACGAAGGCGAAGGGCAGGTTGACCAGGACCAGCAGCAGGTTGCGCAGGCTTCCCGTCACGATGGCCAGCAGGAGGACGATGCCGAGGCCGGCCAGCCCCGCATAGACCAGGAGGTCGCGCCGGGCCCGCGCCTGCGCCTCGGCCGAGCCGGCGAAGCCCACATAGGTGCCGGGGGGCAGGGCGACCGCGCGGGCGATCTTGCGCTTGGCATCGGCCACGAAGCCGGCGACGTCGCGCCCCGTCACGTTGGCGGTGACCGCCTGGACCCGCTGCGCGCCCTCGTGCTGGACCTGATAGCGCCCGGAGGTCTCGTAGATGTCCGCCACCTGGGCGAGGCGCACCACCCGGCCGCCGGAGCCGCGCAAGGGCAGGTCGCTCAGGGCCGAGAGCCGGCCCCGCGTGGCGGAATCGAGGATGACGAGGACGTTGAACACGGCGTTGCCCGCATAGGTCTGGCCGACGATGTCGCCCTGGTAGGCGGTGCGCACCACCTCCATCACCTCGATGGCCGAGAGGCCCCAGTGGCGCAGGTCGTTGGGCCGCAAGCCCACATTGACCTGGGGCAGGCCCGCCGGGGAACTCTGCTGGATGTCGACGGCGCCCCGCACTTCGGCGAGTTCGCGGGCGATGTCCCGGGCGGCCGTCTCGATGGCGCCGAGATCCGTGCCGAAGACGTTGATCACCACCGGGGCGGTGAAGCCCGACACGGTCTCCTCGATGCGCTCGGTGAGGAAGGTCTTGAGGGAGAAGGCGGCCCCGGGGAAGCCCGCCATCACGGCCCGGATCCGGGCCTCCGCCGCCCCCTGCCCCGCCCCGTCGAGGCCGGGTTCGAGGTCGATGTGGATCTCGCTGTAATGGGTGCCGGCGGTGTCCTGGCCGGCCTCGGCCCGGCCGATCTGCGACGCCACCGCCCGGATGCCGGGAATCGCCTTCAGCTCCGCGGTGATGCGGGTGCCGAGCCGCAGGGATTCCTGCAGGGCGGTGCCGGGCGCCGCCGCCATGTGCAGGATCAGGTGGCCCTCCTTGAGGTCGGGCAGGAAGGTCGAGCCGAAGAACGGCAGCATCGCGGCCCCCAGGAGGGTGACGAGGAGGCCGCAGGCCATGAGGACGCGCGGGGCGCGGTCGATCCGGGTGAGCAGGCGGGCGTAGGCGCCGCGCGCGACGCGCATCACCGGCGGGTCCAGGGTCGAGGCCTCGCGCCGGCCGGTGAGCAGCCCCATCGCCAGGGCCGGGGTCACCGTGAGGGCGACGGCGAGCGAGGCCACCACGGCGAGGATGTAGGCGAGGCTCAAGGGGCCGAACAGCCGGCCGGCGATGCCCGACAGGGCGAGGACGGGGAGGAAGACCAGCAGCACCGCGATGGTGGCGTAGGCGACCGCCGTGCGCACCTCCAGGATGGCGTCGAGGACC
>NZ_LMML01000009.1:160924-219319 GCF_001422215.1 Methylobacterium sp. Leaf89
CGACGCCGATCACCGCGTCGTCCACCACCTCGCCGATGGCGATGGCGAGCCCGCCCAGGGTCATGGTGTTGAGGCTCTCGCCCAGCGCCTGGAGCGCCACCACGGCGGCGATGAGCGAGAGCGGGATCGCCAGCGCCGAGATCACGGCGGTGCGCCAGTCGTACAGGAAGACGAACAGCACCACGACCACCAGGATGCCGCCGAGCCCGAGGGCCTGGAGCACGTTGCCGTTGGCGATGGCGATGAAGTTGGCCGGCCGGAACAGGTCGGCGTGCAGGGTCACGCCCTCGCGCGCCAGGGCCGGGCGCAGGTCCTCCAGGGCCGCCTCGACCCGCGCGGTGACCGCGCGGGTGTTGGCGCCGTACTGGGCGCCGACCATGAGGAGCACCCCGGGCCGGCCGTCCACCAGGGCGGCGCCGATCGCCGGCTCGCCGGTGGCGACCACGGTGGCGACGTCCGCCAGGGTCACGCTGGCCCCGCCCTCGTTGATCAGCACGGTCCGAGAGACCGCCTCGGGGCTCAGCGACTGCCCGTCGGTCTGGAGGGCGATGCGCTGGTTGGGCGTGTCCACGAAGCCGGCCCCGCGCACGCCCGTGGCTTTCCGCGCGGCGGCGAGCACGTCGTTGACGCCGATGTTGAAGCGCACGAGGTCGTTCGGGCGGATCTGCACCTGCAGCGAGCGCACCGCGCCGCCATAGACCGAGACCTGGGCGATCCCCGGCACGGCGAGGAGGCGCAGGCGCACGGTCCAGTCCGCCAGGGTGCGCAGGTCCATGTCCGAGCGGCTCTGCGTGGTCAGGCCGACGAGCAGCACCGTGCTGGTGGCGGAGGTGAGCGCCGTCATCGCCGGCGGCAGCACCCCTTGCGGCAGGCGGCCGGCCAGCGCCGTCAGCCGCTCGGTGACGAGCTGGCGCACCCGATAGATGTCGCTGCCGGCCCCGAAGGTGACGGTGATCACCGACAGGCCCTGGATCGAACTCGAGCGCAGGGAGACCACCCCCGGCAGGCCGTTGACCGCGACCTCCACGGGTTGGGTCACCAGCACCTCGACCTGTTCCGGGTTGAGGCCGGGGGCCTCGGTCTGGATCACCACGGCGGGGGGCGCGAATTCCGGGAAGACGTCGTACTGGGCATCGGCCAGGACGACGAAGCCGTAGGCGGCGAGCGCCAGGCTGAGCGCCAGGACGACGCCGCGGAAGCGCACCGCGAAGGCGACCAGGGCCGCCTGGGGGCCGCGGGGGCCTCCCGGTCCGGAGCCCGGCGCCTCAATCGTCATCGACGCCGCCCGAGACCTGGAGCTGGCTCTTCATCTCCTCGGAGAGGAGCGCCTGCGCCCCCGAGAGCACGATCTCGGTGCCGCCGGGCAGGTCCTCCACCACGTAGGCGTCGGCCGACATCGGCGGGTCGGCCTTCAGCCGGTGGCGGGCGAAGGCGTCGGGCCCCACCGCCCGGTAGATCCAGGCGGCCCCCTGCCAGTGCACCACCGCGTCCTCGGGCACGCTGAGGCCGGTGACGCTGCGGTCGGAGGCCAGGAAGGCCAGCATGCTCATGCCGGGCAGGAAGCCGCTGTCGCCCGGCACGGTGTAGAAGAAGCTCAGGCCCTGGATGCGCGGGTCCGTGCGGGTGGCGGGCGAGACGTAGGCCAGGGCGACCCGCGCGCTCTGGGGCGGCACCTCGGCGAAGGCCGCCGCCGGCGGGCCCTTCAGGCCCTCCCCTGGCGGCAGGGTGACCTGCACCAGGAAGTCGGTGCGCTCGATCAGCCGGGTGACGGTGGCCGCGCGCGCGACGATGGCCCGGCCGATCACCGGCCCCCATTCCTGTTGGGCGGTGGCCGAGAGGGTGCGCACCTGGGATTCCGCCGCCGCCAGGGCGGCCTGGTCGGTCTGGGCGGTGCCCCCGGCGGTCTCGACCTGCACGGTGGTGGCGTAGGGGCCGAGGGTCCTGGCCCGCTGCAGGGCGCTGCGCGAGACCTCGGCGCGGGCCTGGGCCGTCTGGAGCGCGGCCTGGGCGCTGGCATAGGCGTTGGTCAGGTCGGTGACCCGGGCGAGGTCGAGGACGCTGCCATAGGCCTGCAACTCCTCCCGGTGCTCGGCCAGGGGCCGGGCCTCGGTCGTGATGCCGATGCGGGCGCGCTCGGCGGCCGAGAGGCGCACCACGGTGCGGCCCTCCTCCACGGCGGTGCGCTGGGCCGGCAGGTGCGCGGGCTTCGCCGGTCCGGGGCGGGCCTGGAGGGCCTCGACGTGCTCGCGCAGCTCGCCCAGGAGGAGGGCGCCCTGGGGCGAGACGGCGAGGCCGCCGAGGCCGGCCGCCAGCACGCCGACCAGGAGGAGGGCGAGGAGGAGCGATCGCCACGTCACCGACTGTCTCGCCCTCCCCCTGGTCCGCGGCCGTGTCGCCGCTGTGTTCCGCCCGGCATAACCGTGTTCACCCGCAGAGGGAATCGGTGCGCCGAGCGATACCGGGGGATGGGCACGCTGCCGGTTCTCCGCAGGGCCGCGGGGATTCGCGCCGCGGCGGCCGCGGACGGATTTCGATGGCGGTGTTGCGCCGGACGGCCTGTCCCCGCGGCCCCCGGCGGGCTATCCCCCGGTCGCCGGCCGCGAGCCCGGCCCGAGCCCAGGGAGATCCGCCCCATGCGCGTCCCGGAGACGCCCGCCGGACGCGCGGCCGAGCCGGCGACCACGGCCTACCCGCTCCTCGTGTTCACGATGCTGCTCTGGGGCGGCAACGTGGTGGCGAGCAAGTGGGCGGCGGGCGAGGTCTCGCCCCAGGTGCTCACCTGCCTGCGCTGGGCCTTCGCCTGCCTCGCCCTGGCGCTGCCGGCCCGGGCCGGCCTCAACGCGGAGTGGGACCGGCTGAAGCGCCACTGGCGCTACGTGCTGCTGATGGGAGCGTGCGGCTACACCCTCTACGCCAGCCTGTTCTACGCCGCCGGCCTGTTCACCAGCGGCATCAACATCGCCCTGTTCCAGGGGTCGATCCCGGTCCTCGTCATCCTGATCAACTATCTCGTCCACCGGGTGGCGGTGACGGGGGCGCAGCTCCTCGGCGTCGCCGTGACGCTGGCGGGCGCCATGGTGGCGGCGACCCACGGCGACTGGCGGGTGCTGGCGACCTTCGCCTTCAACCGGGGCGACGTGCTGATGCTGGTCGCCTGCGGGCTCTATGCCGGCTACACCGTGGCGCTCTCCCGCAGGCCCCGGGTCTCGGGCCTGAGCTTCTTCACCGCCGTGGCGCTCTCCGCCTTCGTGACCTCGCTGCCGCCGCTCGCCGCCGAATGGGCCCTGGGCCACACGATCTGGCCGACCGGCAAGGGCTGGGCCATCGTGCTGTTCGTGGCGCTCGGGCCCTCGCTCATCGCGCAGCTCGCCTTCCTGCGCGGCGTCGAGCTGATCGGCCCGAACCGGGCCGGCCTCTTCGTCAACCTCGTGCCGATCTTCGGGGCCGGCCTCGCCATCCTGCTGGTGGGCGAGCCGTTCCGCTGGCACGACGCCCTGGCGCTGGCCCTCGTCATCGGCGGCATCGCCATCGCGGAGCGCCTGGGCCGGCGGCGGGTGGCCTAACCGAGTGGCCTACCCGCCCCCGCCGGCCGGCCGGCGCAGCTCGAACCGGGTCTCCGGTTCGGCGGTGAAGTAGTCGAAGTAGCCGCCGCGCAGGATCGGCCGCATGGCGCCGGTGTCGACGAGGCCGTCGCGGATGAAGCGGTCGTCGATGTAGATCGAGACCACCTGCCCGATCACCAGGAAGTGGGAGGCGTCGCTGCCGTCGAGCGGCGTCAGCGGCACGGTCTGCAGCCACTTGCACTCCAGGGCGGCCGGCGATTCGGCGACCCGGGGCGGGCGCACCTTTCGCGAGGGCGCCGGGGTCAGGCCCGCGAAGGCGAACTCGCTCTCGCCGCGGGGCAGGGGCGCCGAGGTGGCGTTCACCGCCTCGCGCAGGTCGTAGGTGGCGAGGTTGCAGACGAACTCGCCGCCCTCCTCCGCGAAGGTCATCGCGTCCTTGCGCCCGGCCGAGGAGAACATGACCATGTCGGGGCCGGCCGCCACGGCGTTGAAGTAGGAATAGGGCGCGAGGTTCACCGCGCCGTCGCGGTTCATCGCGCTGATCCAGCCGATCGGGCGCGGGGCCACCAGGGCCTTCAGCGGGTTGTGCGGCAGGCCCTTGGTCTCGGCGTCGTAATGCATGGGGTGCCCCTCAGAGCCGGGTGACGATGTCGGCGAGCGCCGGGCGGGGCCGGTCGGGCGGCACCTCCTGGGCGCGCCCGATATGGATGAAGCCCGCGAGGCGCTCGCCGGGCACGAGGCCGAGGACGTCGAGGATGCGGGAATCGTAGGCGAACCACTCGGTGAGCCAGGCGGTGGCGTAGCCCGCGGCGTTGGCCGCCACCACGAGGTTCATCGCCACCGCGCCGGCCGAGAGCACCTGCTCCCATTCTGGGATCTTGATGTGCGGGCCGGCCCGCGACACCACCGCCACCACCAGGGGGGCGAGGGCGAGGCGGTGGCGCTCGAGGTCGAGGCGCGCGGCGTCGGCCTCCGGGTGGTCGGCGGCATAGGCCGCCGCGATGGCGTCGCCGATGCGGGTGCGGGCCTCGCCCGCGATCACCAGGAAGCGCCAGGGCGCCAGCTTGCCGTGGTCCGGCACGCGCGACGCGATGGTGAGGAGCGCGTCGAGCTCGGCCGCGTCCGGGCCCGGCCCCGCGAGGCGGAGGGGCGGGACCGAGCGGCGGGTGCGCAGGAGATCGAGGGTGGCGTTCATGGCGTCCCTGGAGCAGGATCGGGCGAGAGGGGCGGGGCCGCAGACGACCGGCCCTCGGAGGCGGGATGGCCTTGCCGCCGCCATGGTCCGGTTCCAGAGGGCGGGCACCGGGCGCGGCGGCCGTCCGTGACATGGCGCGCCGGCGGCAGATTGGCAACGCCGGCGGGACGCCCCGGTCAGGATTGGGAGGTGCGGGATGGCGCGGGCAGGGTACGGATCGGTCTGGCTGGGCTGCGCCCTCCTCCTCGGCGGTCACCCCGGCACCGCCGCGGCGCAGGACGGCAACGCCTTCCACAACCGGATCGGGCCCAACCTCCCCTCCCCGTCCATGCCCTCCCCTTCGATGCCCTCCCCGTCGATGTCGGACCCCTCGGCGCCGCCGCTGCCCAGCGCGGCGAGCGCGGCCCTGACCCTCACGGCGGTGTTCGCGGGCGGCGACAAGCCCCTGCGCTCCGGCCTCGCCTGGCGCATCTACGAGGACCGCCCCGACGGCACGAAGCCCGGCATCGTCGCCCGCTCCGAGGCGGCCGAGCCGAGTTTCACCCTGCCGCCGGGCGCTTACGTCGCCACCGTGACCTACGGCTTCGCCAGCGCCGCGCGCCGGGTCGTCATGGCGGGCCAGCCGGCCGCCGAGCAGCTCAAGGTCAGCGCCGGGGCGCTCAAGCTCTCGGGCGCCATCGGCGACGTGAAGCTCGGCGCCGACCAGCTCGCCTTCTCGGTCTTCGTGCCGATCGGGACGAACTCCGAGGGGCGCCTCGTGCGCAGCGGCGTCAAGGCGGGCGAGCTCCTGCGCCTGCCCGAGGGCACCTACCACGTGGTCTCGACCTATGGCGGCTCGAACGCGATCCAGCGCGCCGACCTCAAGGTGGAGAACGGCAAGGTCACGGACGCCACCCTCAACCACCGCGCCGCCACCCTGACCCTGAAGCTGGTGGCGGCCGAAGGCGCCGAGGCCTTCGCCGGCACCGCCTTCAGCGTGCTGACGCCGGGCGGCGACACCATCCGCGAGGCCATCGGCGCCTTCCCGCAGGTGACCCTGGCGGAGGGGGACTACGTCCTGATCGCCCGCCACGACGGGCAGGTCTACACCCGCGAATTCAAGGTCGAGAGCGGCCTGAACCGCGACGTCGAGGTGATCGCCAAGGCGGGCTGAGCCGAGGCGTCCCGACCGGCGGAGAGAGACGACACGCATGAGGCGACTTGCGATCGGTGCCCTCGTCCTGCTCCTGGCGCCGCTTCTCCTGGTGCCGCGTCCCGCGCGGGCGCAGGGGGCGGATCCCGCGCGGGCGCTCGTGGCGGACGGCTCCGACCGGGAGATCGGTCCGGAACGCGCGGACCGGGTGATCGCCCTCCTGGGACAGGGACTGAGAACGCCCGCCACCGCCCGTTACGGCCAGCTCCGTGCCGGGCGCGCGGGGGCTTTCTGCGGCGTCGTCGACACCACCAACCGCATGGGCAATCCCGTGGGGCCCCGCCGCTTCGTCGCCGACCTCGCGGCGGGCATCGCCGGCCTCGTCCCGGACGGGCCCGAACTGCGCAACCCGGCGACGCCGCAGGATTACGCCGCCCTGCAGCGCATCCTGGCCCTCTACGCCGCCAATTGCGCCCCCTGATCCGGGCATCCCCCGGGCACCGCCCGGAGGACGCAACCGCCCGGAGGCCGAACCCGCCGCCCTACGGCGTCGGGGCCTCGCCGTGCTGGCCGTCGAGGGCGACGTCGGCGCTCGGCACGGTCTCGGCCACCGCCTCCGCCCGGATGCGATCCGGCGCGGTCGCCTCCGCCACCAGGGCGGCCAGGGTCTCGTCGAGGCCGCCGGTGCGGGTGTGCTGGCTGCCCAGGCGCCGGACCGAGACGGTGCGCTCCTCGCCCTCCTTGCGGCCGACGACGAGCATCACCGGCACCTTCGCCAGCGAGTGCTCGCGGACCTTGTAGTTGATCTTCTCGTTGCGCAGGTCGGCCTCGACGCGCAGGCCGAGGCGGGTCGCGGCGGCGACCACCGCGCGGGCGTAGGGGTCGGCATCGCCCGTGATGGTGGCGACCACCACCTGCACCGGCGCGAGCCAGAGCGGGAAATGCCCGGCGAAGTGCTCGATCAGGATCCCGGTGAAGCGCTCCAGGGAGCCGCAGATGGCGCGGTGGACCATGACCGGGGGCTTCTTGCCGCTCTCGGCATCGACGTAGAAGGCGCCGAAGCGCTCCGGCAGGTTGAAGTCCACCTGGGTCGTGCCGCACTGCCAGTCGCGCCCGATGGCGTCGCGCAGCACGTACTCGAACTTCGGCCCGTAGAAGGCGCCCTCCCCCGGGTTGATCGCGGTCCTGATCCGGCCCCCCGACTGTTCCTCGATCTGGGTGAGCACCCGGGTCATGACGTCCTCGGCATGGTCCCAGAGGGCGTCCGAGCCCACCCGCTTCTCGGGGCGGGTCGAGAGCTTCACCACGATCTCGCCGAAGCCGAAATCGGCGTAGGTGGAGAGGATCAGGTCGTTGATCTTCAGGCACTCGTCGGCGAGCTGGTCCTCGGTGCAGAAGATGTGCGCGTCGTCCTGGGTGAAGCCCCGCACCCGCATCAGGCCGTGCATGGCGCCCGAGGGCTCGTAGCGGTGGACCACGCCGAACTCGGCCATGCGCAGGGGCAGGTCGCGGTAGGATTTCAGGCCGTGCTTGAAGATCATCACGTGGCCGGGGCAGTTCATGGGCTTCAACGCGAACCAGCGCTTGTCCTCGGCCTCGTCGCCGGCGGATTGGGCCGCGAACATGTTCTCGCGGTACCAGCCCCAGTGGCCGGAGGTCTCCCACAGGGCCTTGTCGAGGATCTGGGGGGCGTTGACCTCCTGGTAGTCGCCGCGCAGGCGCCGGCGCATGTAGGCGATCAGCTCCTGGAACACGGTCCAGCCCTTGGCGTGCCAGAACACGACGCCCGGCCCCTCCTCCTGGAAGTGGAACAGGTCCATCTCGCGCCCCAGGCGCCGGTGGTCGCGGCGCTCGGCCTCCTCCAGGCGGTGCAGGTAGGCGTCGAGGTCCTCCTTGGTCGCCCAGGCGGTGCCGTAGATGCGGGTCAGCATCGGGTTGTTGGAATCGCCCCGCCAGTAGGCGCCCGCCACCTTCATCAGCTTGAAGGCGGTGCCGACCTTGCCCGTCGAGGTCATGTGCGGGCCGCGGCAGAGGTCGAACCAGTCGCCCTGGCGGTAGACCTTGAGGTCCTCGCCGGGCGGGATCGCGTCCACGAGCTCGACCTTGTAGGCCTCGCCCTTCCCGGCGAAGAGCGCCCGGATGTCGTCGCGCTTCCAGACCTCCTTGGTGAAGGGGGCGTCGCGCGCGATGAGTTCGCGCATCTTCGCCTCGATCTTCGGGAAGTCCTCCGGGGTGAAGGGCTCGTCCCGGGCGAAGTCGTAGTAGAACCCGTTCTCGATCACCGGGCCGATGGTGACCTGCGTGCCCGGCCACAGGGCCTGCACCGCCTCCGCCAGCACGTGGGCGCAGTCGTGCCGGATCAGCTCCAGGCTGCGCGGGTCGGTGCGGTCGAGGAACTCGATGCGGGCATCCTGCGCGATCGTGTCGTCGAGGTCGCGCACGGTGCCGTCGAGGGCCATGGCGACGGTGCGCTTGGCCAGGGACTTGGCGATGCCCTCGACGACGGCACGGCCGGTGATCGCGGCGTCGTAGCTGCGGGTGTTGCCGTCGGGGAAGGTCAGGATCGGCATGGCCGGGGGCTCCTTGGAGGCTCACTCCTGCGTACGCGGCAGGTAAGCGGGGGGCGGGTCGGGGTCGGCGCGGCCCCGATGCGGCGCCGCGCCGGGCCGTTTAGACCCATTCGCATCGGGAAGGAACGCGGATTCCGCGCATCCGGTCCCGGCCCCCGGGCGACCGCTCCCGCCCCGGGTTGCTGACAATCGCCAGGGATCCTCAATCACCATCGCGGCCCGTGCCGGCCGATCAATTGACAAAGCCGGTCCAACCCGACTGATGCTCGCCGATGGCCTTCCGTGCCGCACGGTCGAGACCAGAAAAAATCCAAGAAAACACGGACGAGCCGGCCCCGCGGGGCAAACGGGCTTTCGCCGGGAGAGACGTTCATGCCGAGCCCCGTACCGACGGCGCACCCCGAAGGCGTCGCGATCACCACGACGGCCCACCTGCCCGGGGTCCAGACCGGGACACGCTTCTGGCCTCAGGGCTGGTGGCGCCTCGTCGACCTGCAGATCGGCATCATCCCGCTGCCGGTCTACCTGATCCTGGTGGCGCTGCTCTGGGTGCTGACCGCGGAGGGCGAGATCAAGGCCGACGCGCCGACGATGATCGCCGTCCTGGTGCTCGGCGGCTTCACCTGCGCGGAGATCGGCAAGCGCCTGCCGGTCCTGCGCCAGATCGGGGCGGGTGCGATCTTCGCCACCTTCATCCCCTCGGCGCTGGTCTACTACGCGCTGATCCCGGGCCCGATCGTCAAGGCGATCACGGACTTCACCAAGTTCACCAACTTCCTCTACCTCTACATCGCGGCGATCATCGTCGGCAGCATCCTGGGCATGGACCGGGCTGTGCTGATCAAGGGCTTCCTCAAGATCTTCGTCCCCCTCGGCCTCGGCTCCCTGGCGGCGGGCTGCGTCGGCACCCTGGTGGGCACCCTGCTGGGGCTCGGGGCGCACCACACCTTCTTCTTCATCGTCGTGCCGATCATGGCCGGCGGCGTCGGCGAGGGCGCGATTCCGCTCTCCATCGGCTACGGCAACATCCTCGGGATCCCGCAGGGCGACGTCTTCGCCCAGGTGCTGCCGCCCGTGATGCTGGGCAGCCTCACGGCGATCATCCTGGCCGGCACCCTCAACTGGGTGGGCAGGCGCAAGCCGCACCTCACCGGCGAGGGCCGCCTGCAGCCCCACACCGAGAACGACATGGAGGCGGGCACGCCCGTGGAGACCGGCCCGATCGACGCCGCCACGGTGGCGGCGGCCGGCCTCACGGCGGTGACGCTCTACCTCCTCGGCGTGATGTGCCACCACCTCACCGGCCTGCCCGCCCCCGTGGCGATGCTGTTCCTGGCGGTGCTGGCCAAGCTCGCCAGCGCGGTCTCGCCCCGGCTCCAGGCCGGCGGCTTCATCGTCTACAAGTTCGTGCAGGTCGGCATGACCTACCCGCTGCTCTTCGCCATCGGCGTCTCGCTCACCCCCTGGGACAAGCTGGTGGCGGCCTTCACGCTGCCGAACCTGATCACCATCGTGGCCACCGTCGTCACCCTGATGGCGACGGGCTACGGCGTCGGGCGCCGGCTCGGCATGTACCCGATCGAGACCGCCATCGTGAACGCCTGCCACAGCGGCCAGGGCGGCACCGGCGACGTGGCGATCCTCACCGCCGCCAACCGGATGGCGCTGATGCCCTTCGCCCAGATCGCCACCCGCATCGGCGGCGCCCTCACGGTGACGGGGACGCTGGTGTTCCTGAAGTGGATCACGGCGGCGCCGGTCTAGGGGCGGCCCCCTCCCCCACCGCCGCGCAGGTGCAGGGCTCGCAGGCGAAGGGCGAGGGAGGCGCGTTCACGCCGCGCCAGCGGCCGTAGCGCCAGGGGGTGAACCAGGCGGCGTGCGCCGGCAGGGCCTCCGGCACCAGGTCGATGCCGTGGGTGCCGAGGGGGCCGCAGCGGCAGATGCGGGCGAACCCGATCCAGCCGCCCGCCCAGAGCCCGTGCCGCTGGATCGCCCCGTCGGTGTAGTGGGAGCACGAGGGCCAGTGCCGGCACTGGCGGCCGACCAGGCTCGACAGGGTGAGCTGATAGGTGCGGATCGCCCCGTGGGCGATGCGGCGGAGCAGCATGCTAGGCGGCCGCCACAGCCCCGGCCTCGATCCGGTCGAGGGCGTCCACCACCGCGTCGAAGGTCAGGAGCGTCGAGGCGTGCCGGGCCTTGAAGTCGCGCACCGGCTCGAGGACGGCGAGATCCGCCCAGGCGCCCGTGGGCGCCGGGCCGCCCTCCTTGAGCATCCGCCGCATGGCGGCGCGGACCGCGCGCAGCTCCCCGGCGCTGGTGCCGACCACGTGGCGGGCCATCAGCGAGGACGAGGCCTGGCCGAGGGCGCAGGCCTTCACCTCGTGGGCGAAGTCGGTGACCGTGCCGTCCCGCACCGCGAGGTCCACCGTGACGGTGGAGCCGCAGAGCTTCGAATGCGCGGTGGCACTGGCGTCCGGGGCCGCCAGGCGTCCCAGGCGCGGGATGTCGGCGGCCAGTTCGAGGATGCGACGGTTGTAGATGTCGTCGAGCATGGAATTCCGATCCTCTGGCTGTTCCGCCGGGTTCACTTGCGGTCCCGCCGGGTCCATTTGCCGTTCCACCGGGACGGCCGGGCGCACAGCCGGCTTCCGATCCCGGAGATCTGATCCGCGCAGCCTGCATTGCGCGACGGCGCGATAACGACGATATAGGCCCCCACGCACCGTTTCGCGAGGAGGCGGCTCGTCGACCCGGGTCGCGCCCACGGCCGGGGTTGCGCCACCGCAGACGGCACCGTCCGGGCATCGGCCGTCCTCACCCGACGGCCCCATGGTTCGACGATGTACGCAAAGCCTGACAGCCACCCGATGACGACCCGGATCGCCCGGGCGGAAGATGCCATGGATGCCGCGCTCAAGTCCCTCTCCTACCGCCTGACCGAGACGGAGGAATCCGGGATGGAACCGACCCGCCAGAACGGCGCCCTCAGCGCCATGCGCAACGACAACGCGCGGGGCGAAGCGCCCGCGCCCGCGCCCGAGATCGCTCCCCTGCCCGCCTCCGCCCAGCGGGTGCCCGAGGCCATCGCCACGGGCCGTCCGAGCCGCGAGGAGGCCGAGGCCGCCGTGCGTACCCTCCTGCGCTGGGCCGGCGACGACCCGAACCGCGAGGGCCTGCGCGACACCCCCGCCCGGGTGGTGAAGGCCTACGGCCAGATCTTCGGCGGCTACGGCCAGGACGCCGACGCGCTGCTCGAGCGGGTCTTCGAGGAGGTCGAGGGCTACTCGGACATCGTGCTGGTGCGCGACATCCCGTTCTACTCCCATTGCGAGCACCACATGGTGCCCTTCATGGGGCTGGCGCACATCGCCTACTACCCGACCAAGGGCGTGGTCGGCCTGTCGAAGCTCGCCCGCGTGGTCGACACCTTCGCCCGCCGCCTGCAGACCCAGGAGACCATGACGGCCCAGATCGCCGACGTGATCGAGAGCATCCTCAAGCCCCGCGGCATCGCCGTGATGGTGGAGGCCGAGCACCTCTGCATGGCGATGCGCGGCGTCCAGAAGGCCGGCGTCTCCACCATCACCACCCAGTTCCGGGGCGCTTTCCGCAACGACGCCAACGAGCAGGTCCGCTTCCTCACCCTCGTGCGCAACAAGTCCTGAGCCGGCCCGCGATGACGTCTGTCTCCCGATGACCCGCGCCTTCCCGGAACCGGGCAGCCGGGCCGAGGTCGAGGAGGGGGCCGCCTTCACCCCCCGCTTCGACGCACACGGCCTCGTCTCCTGCATCGCCGTCGACGCCGCCGACGGGCAGGTGCTCATGCTCGCCCACATGAACGCCGAATCCCTGGCCCTCACCCTGAAGACCGGCGAGGCCTGGTACTGGTCCCGCTCCCGCGGCGCGCTCTGGCACAAGGGCGCCACCAGCGGTCAGGTCCAGCGCGTGGTCGAGATGCGGGTCGATTGCGACCAGGACGCGGTGCTGATCCGCGTCGCGGTCGGTGGCGACGGCGGCTGCTGCCACACCGGCCGGCGCGCCTGCTTCTACCGCCGCGTCGATCACGATCCGGCGACCGGCCAGGCGATTCTGCGGCCCGCCGATGCCTGATCCCGGCGCGCGGCGTGCCCGTCCGGAGCGGCGCCCGCCCCGTCGCGGTCGCCGCGTCCCGCGTTTCTTCGCCCCCTCTCCCGCATCCCGGTGTCGCTGATGTGGGACGGCCTGTCCCCGGTGCGTCCCGCCGCGGAGGTCCGCCAGGGCGCCTCCCCGCACGCGCGCTTCCCCGCCGGGGCCGTCGAGCCCGTGGCGGCGCCCCCCGCCCCCGGCCCCCGCATCGGCCTCGCCCTCGGTGGCGGCTCGGCCCGGGGCTGGTCGCAGATCGGGGTGATCGAAGTGCTGGAGGAGGCCGGACTCCACCCGGCCGTGGTGGCGGGCTGCTCCATCGGCGCGGTGGTGGGCGGCTGCTACGCGGCGGGCCAGCTCGGGCTGCTCAAGGCCTTCGCCCTGTCGCTGACCCGGCGCAGCGTGATGGGGCTCCTCGACCTGCGGCTCCGCTCCGGCCTGATCGCGGGCGACCGCCTGAAGCGGCGCTTGGAGCACGACCTCGCCGACCGCCGGATCGAGGGCCTGCCGATCCGCTTCGCCAGCGTCGCCACCGACCTCGACAGCGGCGAGGAGGTCTGGCTCACCCGGGGCAGCCTCGTGGAGGCCCTGCGCGCCTCCTACGCCCTGCCGGGCATCTTCCCGCCGGTGCGCTGCGGCGGCCGGCTCCTCCTCGACGGGACCCTGGTGAACCCGGTGCCGGTGACGATCGCCCGGGCCCTGGGGGCCGACTTCGTGATCTGCGTTAACCTCAATGGCGACCCGCGCCCCGTCGTGCGGGAGGCGGCGCCCGCGCGGGTCACGGCCGAGGCGGTGGCGCCCGCCCCCCGCCGGCCCCGGCGCTGGAGCCTGCGCCGGCCGGGCCTGCGCCGTGCCGCGTCCGATCGCGCGTCCGGGCCGGCCGACGGCCTCGCCACCCCCGGCATGGCGCGGGTGATGCTCGACGCCTTCAACATCACGCAGGACAGGATCTCGCGGGCGCGCCTGGCCGGCGACCCGCCCGACATCGCCATCGTGCCCCGCCTGGCCGGGATGGGCCTATTCGAGTTCCACCGGGCGGCCGAGGGGATCGCCCTCGGCCGCGAGGCGGCGCGCGCCGCCCTGCCGCAGATCCGCGGCCTCGTGGCGGCCGCCGCCGCCCGGACCTGACTCAGGCCCGATCCTGCCTCACGCCCGCACCTGACTCAGGCCATGGTGATGTAGTCGCGCATGGCCCGGTGCTCGGCCTCGACGGCCTCGATCCGGCGCTTGACCACGTCGCCGATGGAGATGAGGCCGGCCAGCCGGTCGTCCTCGATCACGGGCACGTGGCGGAAGCGGCCCTCGGTCATGAGGTGCATGACCTCCTCGATGCTGCTGGCGCGGGTGCAGGTGGTGACCTCGGCGGTCATGTGCTCGGAGACCCGGGCGTCGAGGGCGTTGGCGCCCTTGGCGGCGAGCGCCCGCATGATGTCGCGCTCGGAGAGGATGCCGCGCACCGCCCCGTCCGCATCGCTGACGACGACGGCGCCGATGCGCTTCTCGGCCAGGAGGTGGATGGCCTCGTCGAGGGTGCGCTGGGGCTCCACCGTGACGACGGAGCGGCCCTTCTCGGCGAGGATGCGAGCAACGGTCATGGACGTGTCCTTTCCCTCAAGTCACCCCTGGGACGGGGCGGCCGGGCTTGGCCAGAACGGCAGGGTGCCCAGCTCGGTCTGCGGCGATTGTGTGGCGGGCGACCGCATATAGCAAGATCCCGCAGGATCCCGTCGCCGAGGACGCAGGATAATTCACGGTCCGGGGCGGCGGCGTGAGCCCGTCGTCAGCGCCGGGCCCGGTCGAGGAGCGGCAGCAGGAAGAAGCCCGCGACGAAGCCGCCCAGATGGGCGTCCCAGGCCACCGAGGTCGCCTCGGCGCCCAGCGGCAGGGCGATGACGCCGAACAGGAAGTTCGTCACGAGCCAGATCACCAGGAACACCACCGCGGTGCGGTTGCGCATCAGCTCCGGGATGGTCTGGAGCGGGGGCGCGGCCGGGCGCTGCCAGGGGGGCGCGCCGGCATAGACGGGGGGCGGCTGGAACACGAAGCGGGCCGCGGCCGCCATCAGGGCCGAGACGCCGGCCGAGGCCCCGATCAGGGGGGCGGTGCTCAGGGGGTCGAGGAGGACGTGGAGGATGCCGCCCGCCACCGCGCCCACGAGGGCGATCAGGCCGTAGCGCCAGGCGCCGTAGCGGCGGGCCACCGGCGAGCCGAAGGCGGCGAGCCAGACGGTGTTGAAGGTGACGTGCATCCACGAGCCGTGCAGCAGCGCGTAGGTGGCGAAGGTCCAGGGCATCGCGGCGGGGTCGGCCACCACGTAGCGGGCGAAGGCCTGCCGGGCTTCGACCACGTCGGGGTCGCCCGCCAGGGCCGTGGCGGCCCGCAGGAGCTCCTCCGCCCGGGCCGGATCGACGGCCACACTCCAGCGCCCCGGGATCAGGGCGAGGTCGATCAGGGCGGCGATGTCCCAGGTGTCCGGCAGCACGAATTCGCGCAGGGCGTGGATGCCCACGAGCACGCCGATCGACGCGGTGACCACGCCCGGCATGTTGAAGATCGGAACGCGGTTCTGCGGCGGCAGGTCGGGGCTGGCATCCATGCGGCCACCATGTCGGGGCGGCAGGCGGGGCCGCAAGCCCCGCCATGCGGGAAACAAGCCCCGCCATGCGGGAAACAAGCCCCGCCATGCGGGAAACAAGCTCCGCGATGCGGGAACGGGCCCCGCCGCGCGGGAAAATCCGCCGGCACGGAGCGCGTGCAAACTTGGCGGTGGACAACTCCGTCGACCCGTTAGCCTTGATGAAGGGTTAAGGGGGCGCCGCGAGGATGGTCGGCATAAGCTCTGCGCCGAGCCTGGCACAGACCTCGGGAGCGGCCCAGAACCGTCCCGAAAGCGCCCGATCCGAGAAGGTCCGTCGCCGGACCGTGCCATTGTGGGACTCCCATGAAGCATCCGACCAGCCGCCTGCTCCACGCCTACTGGGACCGGTTGCGGAATGGCCGCGCCGCGCCGGAACGCAGCGAGATCGAGCCCGGCGAGATCCGGAACCTGCTCGCCGACAGCCTGATCCTCGAGGTCGACATGGCGCGCGGGGCGGCCTCGGTCCGCCTGGCCGGGACCCATGTCTGCGCCCTGTTCGGGCGCGAGCTGAAGGGACGGGACTTCGCCGGCCTCTGGGGACGGCCCGACGCCGATCCGTGGCTGCTGGTCGAGGCCGTGGCCGTCGACACCGTCGGGGCCGTGGCGGGCCTGCAGGGCCGGACGGAGCGCGACGAGACCATCGACCTCGAGCTCCTGCTGCTGCCCCTGCGCCACCACGGCGAGACGCAGACCCGCATCCTCGGGGCCCTCAGCCCGACCTGCGTGCCGCACTGGCTCGGCCTGCGTCCCCTGACGCGGATGCGCACGACCTCCCTGCGCATCCTCGGCCACGAGACCGCCCCGGCCTCCCGCGATGCCCGGGCGACCCTGCAGAACCTGCCCGAGCCTGCCAACGACAGCGCGCCGCTCCGCCGCGGCCACCTCCTGGTCCACCCCGGCGGCCGCGCCTGACGGGCAAACCTTTCGTAACCAGCGGGTGTTAGCCTGATGGGCAGTGAAGCCTCGAAACGAGTCGCCCTGTCCCCATGATCGAGGTCGCCACCCGTCCGCCCGCGAGGCTGCCCCGTGACGTCCGCATCTCGGACCTGCGCCGGCACCACCGCGTCAAGGTCTCGATGCTGGGGCGCTACATGCTGGCGGACCGGCGGGAATATCCGTGCCAGACCGTCGACATGTCGCCGGGGGGCGTGCGCCTGAACTGCGCCGTCCCGGGCGAGGTCGGCGAGCGGGTGGTGCTCTATCTCGAGCATGTCGGCCGGATCGAGGGCACCATCGCGCGCCTGATTCCCGGCGGCTTCGCCGTCCGCCTCAGCGCGACCCCGCGCAAGCGCGACAAGATCGCCTCGCAGCTGACCTGGCTCGCCAACCGCGAGAGCCTGGGCCTGCCGGAGGGCCGCACGCACGAGCGCCTGACGCCCCTGGTCACGGGCGTCGTCCTGCGCCTGGAGAGCGGGCGCGAGGTGCCGGCCCGGATCATCGACATCTCCATGTCGGGCGTGGCGCTGAGCACCACCAGCACTCCGGCCATCGGCATGAGCCTGATGGTCGGGCGCACCCCCGGCCGGGTGGTGCGCCACTTCGAGGGCGGCATCGGCGTGCACTTCATGCTGCCGATCTCCCCCGACCTGTTCCACGAGGGGCTGACGCTCTAGGGGCGCCCGGCCGCCTACGGGTCGGTGAGGGGCAGGCTGCGGTCGCCCGGGCTCCAGTGCAGGTCCGGCGTCGTCGCGAACAGGCGTCGGTGGGCCAGCACCGCGTAGGTGTCGGTCATGCCCGCGATGTAGTCGGCGACCCGGCGGGCGACGCGTCCCGGCTCCGCCCCGTCCAGCCCCGCCGACCATTCCGCCGGCATCGCCCCGGGCTCCGCCGTGAACCGGTCGAACAGGTCGGACACGATGGTGTTGGCCTTGGCCCGCACCGCGAGCACGCCGGGATGGCGGTACATCCGGGCGAACAGGAAGGCCTTGATCGCCGCATCCGCCTCCGCGATCGCCGCCGAGAAGGCGACGACCGGGGCCTGCGCCGCCCGGATGTCGGCCACGGTGCGCGGGTTCAGGGCCGCGAGGCGCCGGGTGCTCTCGGTGATGACGTCCTCCACGAAGCGGGTGATGACGCGCCGCGCCAGCTCGTGGATCCTTCGCGAGGGCTCGAGGCTCGGGTACAGGCCCTCGATCTCGTCGAGCAGGCTCCGCAGGAACGGCACCGCGGCGAGGTCGGCGAGGTCGAACAGGCCGGCGCGCAGGCCGTCGTCGAGGTCGTGGCTGTCGTAGGCGATGTCGTCGGCCAGCGCCGCGGCCTGCGCCTCGGGCCCGGCGAAGCGGTCCAGTTCCAGGTCGTTGAGGGCGTTGTATTCGAGGATCGCGGCCGGGATGCCGCGGCCCGTCCAGCGCCGGGTGGGGCGCCCGTCCGGCTCCAGCAGCGGGCCGTTGTGCTTGACGAGGCCCTCCAGGGTCTCCCAGGCGAGGTTGAGGCCGTCGAAGCCGGCATAGCGCCGCTCCAGCCGGGTGACGATGCGCAGGGCCTGGGCGTTGTGGTCGAAGCCGCCCTGGTCCGCCAGGCAGGCATCCAGGGTGTCCTCTCCCGTGTGCCCGAAGCAGGTGTGGCCGAGGTCGTGGCTCAGCGCCAGGGCCTCGGCGAGGTCCTCGTCGAGGCCCAGCGCCCGGGCGAGGGCCCGGGCGATCTGGCTCACCTCCAGGGTGTGGGTCAGCCGCGTCCGGTAATGGTCGCCCTCGTGATGGACGAAGACCTGGGTCTTGTGCTTGAGGCGCCGGAAGGCGGAGGAATGGATGATGCGGTCGCGGTCCCGCTGGAAGTCGCTGCGCGTGGGCGAGATCGCCTCCGGGATCAGGCGCCCGCGGGTGGCCGCCGGATCGGTGGCGTAGGGCGCCCGCCAGCGCTCGCCGCGCCGCCGCGCCGCGCCGGGGCCTGTCTCGTCCGCCTGCATCACGTCTCGCCGCCCCACATTCATCGACCGATCCTGGTCCGCCCGCCTCGGCCCGGTCCCCCGACGCGTTGCAGCATCAGGGTCCCAGGCATATCTTGTGCTCCCTAGCAGTTGTTCCAACGCCGCCACGGTCCACGATCGGCCGGGACGGCCGGCGGATCTCGAGAGCACCCCGCGAGAATACCCCGATGGCCGACATCACCCTGACGCCCCGCGCCGCCAAGCGCATCAACGAGATCATGGGCGCCGAGCCGCCCGGCGCCTCCCTGCGGATCAGCGTGAACGGCGGCGGCTGCTCGGGCTTCTCCTACGCCTTCGACATCGAGCGGGCGCGGGCCGCCGACGACGTCGCGATCGAGCGCGACGGCGCCACCGTCCTGGTCGACCCGATGTCGCTGGAATACATGAGCGGTTCGACCATCGATTTCGTGAACGACCTGATCGGGCAATCCTTCAAGATCGAGAACCCCCAGGCCACCGCCTCCTGTGGCTGCGGAACCTCGTTCTCGCTGTGAATGCGGCGCGGCCCCCGCGGGGGCCCGCCCCCGCGATTGCCTCCCGCGTGAAACTGCGGCACGGATGGGCCCTCTCCCCGACGCCTCCGGGCCTTTCCCCTGAAAGCGCCTCTTCGCCAGCGATCCGGATAAGCCCATGACCTGCTCGAAAGGCCGCCCCCTCCTCGCGTGGGCGACCGGTGCCTCGGCCTGCGTCCTCGTCCTCCTCGGCGCGGGGAGCGCCGTGCAGCCCGGCGCGGCGCGGGCCCAGGAGGCCGCCTCGGCGGTCCAGGACGTCACCCTGCAGGACGTCACCCTGACCTTCGGCGACACGGTGCTGAAGGCTCCGCGCCTCACCGCCAGCGGCACCCGCCTCTCGAAGGACGAACTCACCGCCCTGCTCAAGCCCGGCCCCGGCGAATCCTGGGCCGCCCGCCTCGTGCGCCTCGACGCCGCGAGCCTGGCGATGCCCGAATTGCGGGTGGAGCGCACCGGCACCGCCGGGGCGACGCCGGTGGTCACCTATCGCGACGTGGTGGCCCGCGACGTCCGCGCCGGGCGCGCCGCCGAGCTCACCGCCGCCGGGGCCTCGATCCTCCTGGAGGGCGGCCCCCAGAAGGGCACCGGCACCTACGGCCGGATGCGGGCGACCGATCTCGACCTGACCGTCCTCGCCCGCCTCTACGGCGAGCCGGGCGACGGCAAGAGCGCCCTGCAGCGGATCTACGCCACCTTCGCGGTCGACGACGTTGCCTACGTGGATGCCCGGGGCACCGCCGTGAAGATCGCCCGGATCGAGGGGCGCGACCTCAGCGGCCGCCAGATCCCGGCGACCTGGACGGGGGCGCTCCAGGCCTTCACGGCCGTCGACTACGAGCGGCTCGCGCCGCCCGAGCGCGCGCGGCTGATGAGCCTCGGGGCCGACCTCGCCGAAGCGGTCTCCGTCGGTTCCCTGGAGGCCACCGGCCTCAGCATCCAGGAGGCCAAGCCCCGGGACGCCTTCAGCCTCGGCATCGCCCGCCTCGGGCTGACCGGCGCCGGCCTCCTCCTGGAGGATATCCGCTTCGCGGGCATCGACGGGGCCAAGGCGCGCCTCGCCCGGCTGTCCCTCGACGGCTTCTCCCTCGGCCCGACGGTCGCGGCCCTGCGCAAGCTCGCCACCCTGACCACGCCGCCCTCGGACGGCGAGCTGCGCCTGCTGACGCCGGCCCTCGGCACCCTGGCCCTGAAGGATCTCAGCCTTGACCTGCCGCCCGAGGCGAAGGCGCCCCGCGACCCTGCCGACAGGGCCTTGGCCGACAAGGCCTTGGCCGACCGGGCGCCGCCCGCCCCGACCCATGTGGGCCTGCGCGACGGCTCGATGAACTTCGCGCCCCCGCGGGACGGGGTGCCGACGGCCGGGCGCCTGAGCCTGTCGGGCCTCACCCTGCCGGCCTCCGCGGTGGCGGGGGTGCCGGGCCTCGGCTCCCTCGGCCTCTACGGCTACAGCGACCTCGACCTCGCCCTGGTGGCCGACACCTCCTGGGACGAGGCCGCCCGCGAGCTCAAGCTCGGCGAGGTCTCGGTCTCCGGCAAGGACATGGGCAGCCTGCGCCTCAACGGCATGATCGGCGGCATCGGCCCGGAGGTCTTCAACCCGGACATGGCGGTGTCGAGCTTCGCCATGCTGTCGGCCACCGCCAAGGCCCTCGACCTGACCATCGAGAACACCGGCCTGTTCGACCGTTTCATCGCCGCGCAGTCGAAGGTGCTCAGCCTGAAGCCCGAGGAGCTGAAGCAGGAATACGTCACCGCGAGCGTGTTCGGCGTGCCCGCGATCCTCGGCAACTCGGCGGGCGCCAAGGCGATCGGCGCCGCGATGGGCCAGTTCGTGACCAAGCCCGGCACCCTCTCGGTCAGCCTGCGGCCGAAGAACGCCGCCGGCATCGGCATGCTGGAGTTCAGCGCCGCCCCGACCCCGGCCGCCCTGTTCGACCGCCTCGAGGTCAACGCCAAGGCAAACTGAGGCAGACGACGGAGGGCCGAGCCGGCCTGACCGATCACGCCGCCCGGCGGGCCGGCGCGGCCGCTGCCACGCAGGCCCGCGCCAGGGCGTCGGTGGCGTCGAGCAGGACCGCGCTCGCCGGACCGGCCGGATCGGCCAGGGCGAGGGGGATCTCGGTGCAGGCCATCACCACCTGCCGGCACCCCTCCGCCACCAGCCCCGCGGCCGCGGCCTCCAGCAGGGGCCGGGCCTGCGCCCCCTGCCCCGCCTTGACGAGGCGGACCGCCCGCATCACCGCCGCCTGGTCCGCGGGCACGCGGCAGGTGAAGCCGTGGCGGCCGAGGTGCCGGGGATAGAGCCCGGACCGGAGGGTGCCGTCGGTGGCGAGCAGCCCCACCGGGCCGCCCGCGAGGCCCCGGCGGGCGAGCCCCGCCGCCACCGCATCGACGATGTGCAGGATCGGGACGGGGGTCAGCGCCTGGAGCGCGCCGTGCCAGTGATGGGCGGTGTTGCAGGGGATCGCGAGGCGGGTGGCGCCGGCGGCCTCGAGGCGGCGCAGGGCCAGGGTCATCGCCGGCAGCGGGTCGGGCCCCTCCCCCAGGATGGCCCGGGTCCGGTCGGGAATGTCGGCGGCCTGGGCCACCATCACGGCGAGATGGTCCTGGTCGCGGGCGGCCGGCGTCGCCTCCACGAGCTTCCGCAGGAAATCCACCGTCGCCATCGGCCCCATCCCGCCCAGGACGCCCAGCAATGGCACGCCCGGCCCTTCGCTCCCCGCCATCGTCCCGATCCCCGTCGCGCGTCCCGCGGACGGGATGCGCGAAGACCGGCGCGGGGGCCAATGCCGTGTCGGAACGGCCCATGCGGGTTCGGACTAACCCGCCCCAAACGTCATGCGGGTTCGGACGAACCTGCCCCGAACGTCACGCGGGTTCGGACGAACCCGCCCCGAACGTCACGCGGGTTCGGACGAACCTGCCTCGAGCGTCAGGCGGGTTCGGACGCCGCCGCCCAGATCGCCGCCACGGCGGCGCGTGCCCGGGGGCCGTGGGCCGGGGCGCCGTTGCGGTAGAGGCGGATCTCCAGGGGCACCGCCGGCCCGGCGGCGACGAGGCGGCCCTCGGCGAGTTCCCGGGTGACGAGGCTGCGCGGCACGAAGGCGAGGCCGTGTCCCTCGAGGGCCATGCATTTCAGGGCCTCGGCCATGGGGTTGGCGTGGACCACCGGCCCCGGCGGCAGGCCGAGCTCGGCCTGCGCGAGAGCGCTGACGCGGCCGAGGAAGGAATCCCGTCCGTAGTCGAGGCGCGGCACCGGCCGGCCCTCCGCCCCGGCGGCGAGGTCCGGGCTCCGCACCGGAACCAGCGCGTCGGCGCCGACGACCCGGTGGGGGTAGAGCGCCGGGTCGAGGGGGATCGGCACGCCCGGATGGTGGAAGGTCAGGAGGAAGTCCGCGCCGCCCTCCACCAGGGCCTGGAGGCAGTCGTGGAAGTCGTCCGGCAGGAGCCGCGTCGCCACCGGTCCGGTGCGCGCGGCGAGGGTCCGGAACCAGGCGGGAAAGAACGTCAGGGCCAGGGTGTGCAGCCCGGCGATCCGCACCAGGGGCTCGGGGGAGTCGAGGCCGGCGCGCAGGTCCGCCCGGGCGCCGAGGAGCACCCGCACGCTCTCCTCGGCGGTGTCGCGGAAGCGGCGGCCCTCCGGGGTCAGGGTGGTGGGGTAGGTGCTGCGGTCGACCAGGGCCACCCCGAGCCAGAGTTCGAGGGCCCGGATGCGCCGGCTGAAGGCCGACTGGGTGACGTGGCGGGCTTCCGCCGAGCGGGAGAAGCTGCGGGTCTGGGCGAGGCTGAGGAAATCCTCCAGCCACTTCAGCTCCACGACGGCCGCCCGACCGGGCCTCCGCCGCGGCGCGTCGCGCCCGAAAGACTCGCGCCGGACGGACTCACGCCAGGTCGCGCACCACCACCCGGCCGCGCTCGGCCGAGAGGGCGAGGCGGCCGCTCTTCAGGGCCAGGGCCTTCTCGCCGAACAGCGTCCGGCGCCAGCCGTGCAGCACGGCCACGTCGGCCGCGTCGTCCTCCGCGATGGCCTCGAGGTCGTCCACCGTGGCGATGATCTTCGGGGCGACGCCCTCGGTCTCGCACACGGCCTTCAGCAGGACCTTGAGCAGCTCGACCAGCGCCCCGTTGCCGCCCCGGCTGCGGGTGCGCTCGGGCGGGGCGATGTCCGAGAGGTCGCGTGCGAAGCCCCGCTCCACCGCCGCCAGGATGTCGGTGCCGGTGCGCGAGCGCTCGAAGCCGGCGGGAATCGAGCGCAGGCGCCCCAGCGCCTCGACGCTGCGGGGCGCCGAGGTCGCCACGTCGATCACCGCCTCGTCCTTGAGGATGCGCCCGCGCGGCACGTTGCGGCTCTGGGCCTCGCGCTCGCGCCAGGCGGCGACCTCCATCAGCACGGCGATCTCGCGGGGCTTGCGCATCCGCCCCGACAGGCGGCGCCAGGCGGAGGCCGGATCGGCCCGGTAGGTCTCCGGCGAGGTGAGCACGCTCATCTCCTCGTCGAGCCACTCGCCGCGATCGGTGGAGAGGAGCTGGCCCGCCAGCACCTCGTAGACCTTCACGAGGTGCGTCACGTCGGAGAGGGCGTAGCTGAGCTGGGCGTCCGAGAGCGGCCGGCGCGACCAGTCGGTGAAGCGCGAGGACTTGTCGATCTTGGCCTTGGCCACGTCGTTGACCAGCTGCTCGTAGGAGACCGAGTCGCCGTAGCCGCAGACCATGGCGGCGACCTGGGTATCGAAGAACGGCTGCGGCAGCAGGCCCCCGAGGAGCCAGATGATCTCCAGGTCCTGGCGGGCGGAGTGGAACACCTTCACCACGCCCTCGTCGGCCATCAGGGTGAAGAACGGCGCCAGGTCGATGTCGGGGGAGAGGGGGTCGACGAGCACGCCCGTGCCGTCGGGCGCCGCCATCTGGATGAGGCAGAGCTTCGGATAGTAGGTCGTCTCGCGCATGAACTCCGTGTCGACGGTCACGAAGGGATGGGCGGACAGGCGGGTGCAGGCCTCGGCCAGGGCCGCAGTGGTGGCGATCAGATCCATGAATCGGCTATACCGAAGGTTCTCGCCCCAGGCGAGGGACGCCGGACCCGGTCACCAGAATTCGAAGCCGCGAATACCCCTAGGCGGCGACCTCGCGCGGCCCGGCGCGCGTCTTCACCGGGCGGCGCCGGGCCGCCAGCGCCCGGATCTGGGCCGCGCGCTCCCGGCGCTGTGCCTCGGCCCGGGCCAGGAGCCAGTCGAGAATGCCGGCCTCGAGCCGCGTGGTGCTCGCCGGATCGACGAGCCGGCGGATGCGGTCGGCGCGAAATCCCCGGTAGCCGCCCCGCCCCCGGTCGATGCCGCCCAAGAGCGTCCGGCCCGGCCCGAGCTTCAGCTCGCGCGCCTCGACCCGCCGGGTGCTCCAAGCCCCGCGCGAATCCTCGTAGACGATCTCGAAGGTGCCCTCGAGGGGCAGGACGCGCCACCGGCCCTCCTGCCGCTCGCCCGTCGCGGGTGCGGCGGTCGCGGCCTCGTGAGTCGCTCCCGCCTGACGCAGAATGTCGAAAAAAGCGTTTGAATTCATATGTCTGATATGGGAATCGCCGGGCGATTCCGGAAGGGTTCCGGGCCTGGATCCGCCGGGTTTCGGCGGTCTTCGGGCCTCACCCGCGCATCGCCGTCGCCTTGACTTCACCTCCCCCGCGTGAATGGTGCGCCGCTCAATCCCCAAAGCCCGTGATCCGTCAGCCCGTTATGCAGCAGCCCGTCATGCACCGTTACCGGACCCATACCTGCGGGGCGCTCCGGCCGTCCGACGTCGGCGAGAGCGTCCGCCTCTCCGGCTGGTGCCACCGCATCCGCGACCATGGCGGCGTGCTGTTCATCGACCTGCGCGACCATTACGGCCTGACCCAGTGCGTGGTGGATTCGGATTCGAAGGCCTTCCAGGCCGCCAACGCGGCGCGCTCGGAATGGGTCATCCGCATCGACGGCCGGGTCCGCACCCGCCCCGCCGGCACCGAGAACCCGGACCTGCCCACCGGCACGCTGGAGGTCTACATCGACGACCTCGAGGTGCTCGGCCCCGCGGGCGAATTGCCGATGCCGGTCTTCGGCGACCTCGACTACCCGGAGGAGACGCGGCTCAAGTACCGCTTCCTCGACCTGCGGCGCGAGAAGCTGCACGCCAACATCATGAAGCGCGGGGCGATCATCGACAGCCTGCGCCGGCGCATGCGGGACGGCGGCTTCTTCGAGTTCCAGACGCCGATCCTCACCGCCTCCTCGCCGGAGGGCGCGCGCGACTACCTCGTCCCGTCCCGCGTCCACCCGGGCAAGTTCTACGCGCTGCCGCAGGCCCCGCAGCAGTTCAAGCAGCTGACGATGATCGCGGGCTTCGACCGCTACTTCCAGATCGCGCCCTGCTTCCGCGACGAGGATGCCCGCGCCGACCGCTCGCCGGGCGAGTTCTACCAGCTCGACATCGAGATGAGCTTCGTCACGCAGGAGGACGTGTTCCAGGCGGTGGAGCCGGTACTGCGCTCGGTCTTCGAGGAATTCGCCGAGGGCAAGCGCGTCACCGGTACCTTCCCGCGCATCCCCTATGCCGAGGCGATGCTGAAATACGGCGTCGACAAGCCGGACCTGCGCAACCCGCTGATCATCGCCGACGTGACGGCCGCGTTCGCCCGCGAGGACGTGGCGTTCAAGGCCTTCAAGGGCGTGATCGCCTCCGGCGGCGTGGTCCGGGCCATCCCGGCCACGGGGGCGGCGACCCAGCCGCGCTCGTTCTTCGACAAGCTCAACGACTTCGCCCGCGCCGAGGGCGCGCCGGGCCTCGGCTACATCATCTTCGAGGACGACAACGGCACGCTCACCGGCAAGGGCCCGATCGCCAAGTTCATCCCCGCCGAAGTCCAGGCCCTGATCGCGGAGAAGACCGGGACCAAGGCCGGGGACGCGGTGTTCTTCTCGGCCGGCACCGAGGCCAAGGCGGCGGCGCTCGCCGGCAAGGCCCGCATCCGCATCGGCGACGAGCTCGGCCTGTCCGATAAGGACCAGTACGCGTTCTGCTGGATCACCGACTTCCCGATGTACGAGTGGAACGAGGACGAGAAGCGGATCGACTTCTCGCACAACCCGTTCTCGATGCCGAACTTCGACCGGGAGGCGTTCCTGGCCCTCGACCCGGCGGATGCCGAGACGATCCTGAACATCAAGGCGTTCCAGTACGACATCGTCTGCAACGGCACCGAGCTGTCCTCGGGCGCGATCCGCAACCATCGCCCCGACGTGATGGAGAAGGCCTTCGGCATCGCCGGCTACGGCGTCGAGGTGCTGGAGGAGAAGTTCGGCGGCATGCTCAACGCCCTGAAGCTCGGCGCCCCCCCGCACGGCGGCATCGCGCCGGGCATCGACCGCATCGTCATGCTGCTCTGCGGCGAGCAGAACCTGCGCGAGGTCGTGCTGTTCCCCATGAACCAGCGCGCCGAGGACCTGATGATGGGCGCCCCGGCCGAGGCCACGCCGAAGCAGCTGCGCGAGCTCCACATCCGCCTCAACCTGCCCGAGAAGGGCGCCTGAGGCGGCCGTCCTCGGGGCCGTCCCCGCAGGGGGAGCGGCCCGAGACCGTGGGCTCACGGGACGTCGCGCGCATGACCGTCCTCCGGCCCGCCGAGGCCCTGGCCCGCGCCGTCGCGATCCTCGCGGCGCAGGGCTTCGCGGTGGTGGCACGCAACACCCGGGGCGACAGCGTCTATCTCAAGCCCGCGGCTTGTGCCTTCGCCCTGCGGGTCTCGAACCACGCCCGCACGCCGAAGCAGCGCAAGAACCACCCCGACGCCATCACCAGCCTCGTCCTGCGCGACCCGACCTCCGAGGCGGCTCTGGCGGAGGCGGTCGCCGTGGCGGTGCGGAATTTCAACGGCGAGCGGGCGAAGCGGGAGCGGGCGGGTCCGGCCTGATCGGGACGCCCGAGGCGCGATTCCCGACTTCCCCAAGCGCGAAAGAATGCAACTTGAGGATGCATGGTCCTTGCGGCGGCGAGATCGGACGAGCGGACCGCTGACGGTGCGATACGACGACCTGATTCAGATCGGATCTGACTGTCTCTGGCTTCGTCCGGTTCGCCACGTGGCCCTGCGCGTCCTGATCGACCGCGGTTCCCACGAGGACTTCCGTACCCCGCACGGGAGGATGGTGCGGACCTTCCTGCCGGGGGCCGATCTTCTGACGAGCCTCCTGGATGCCGCGGGGGCGCTATGCGAAACCCTGGAGCCGGAGCTTCGCGAAGACCGGTCCCCCGACATTGACGGGTTCCGGCGACGCCGCCGGATGGTCCTGAGCGTCGCCGAACCGCTGCGCGCCGGCGACCGGGCCGCGCTTGCAAAATTCCTGCACGGCTGAGAGGCGGACAACAGCCGCGGCACTAGGATCGCGCCCTACGGGGCGCCGACGCCGTTCCCCCCTGGAGGCGGCGTCGGCCTGAGCCTCAGGCTTCGGCCGGCGCGTCATCGCGAAAGTAGGGCTCCACGGGGCCCTTGAGCTTCACCGTCATCGGGTTGCCGGCCCGGTCCAGGGTCTTGCCGGCCGAGAGGCGGACCCAGCCTTCGCTGACGCAGTATTCCTCGACATTGGTCTTCTCGACGCCCTTGAAGCGGATGCCGATGCCGCGCTCGAGCATCTTCTCGTCGTAGTACGGGCTGTTGGGATTCACAGCGAGGCGGTCGGGGGGCGTGTCGGACATCGTCGCGGGCCTTGGATCGTTTCACGTCGTGCGGTGGGGACGGCGAGCGCTAGCGGGTACGGGATTCGGCGCGAGGCCGCAACGCCGGGCCGTCCGGAGCGCGCGTCGCGGGGGCGGCCAGGAACGCAATCCCCGTCGCGATGGAACAAAATCCGCCGATCGTCAGCGTCGGGCCGCGGTCCGGACGCGACAGGAATGCCCCGCCGTAGGAGTTTGTGCCGAAGGGAAAACCGGCCCGAAGAGCGGGCGGGCACGGTCGATTCGGGGTCTCCGCGCGCGGGTTGCGCCCATCCGGCAGCCGGTGCAACAGGAGCCCCCAGCGAAGATCCCGCCGATGATGGGAGACGCGCTCCGACGCCGGGGCAGCGCGCAATCCTCAGGAGGACGACCATGGGCGACAATATGTCCGACGATCTCAAGTCGGGAGCGCTCGTCTATCACCGACTGCCGCGGCCCGGGAAACTGGAGATCCAGGCGACCAAGCCGCTGGGCAACCAGCGCGACCTGGCGCTGGCCTACTCGCCCGGCGTCGCCGCCGCCTGCATGGCGATCCACGAGGATCCGCAGGAGGCCGCCACCCTTACCATCCGGCAGAACCTCGTCGCGGTGCTCACCAACGGCACGGCCGTGCTCGGCCTCGGCGACATCGGGCCGCTCGCCTCGAAGCCCGTGATGGAGGGCAAGGCCGTCCTGTTCAAGAAGTTCGCCGGCATCGACGTGTTCGACATCGAGGTCGCCCAGCACGACGTGGCCAAGCTCGTCGACGTGGTCTGCGCCCTGGAGCCGACCTTCGGCGGCATCAACCTCGAGGACATCAAGGCGCCGGAGTGCTTCGAGGTCGAGGAGCAGTGCCGGGCCCGGATGAACATCCCGGTCTTCCACGACGACCAGCACGGCACCGCGATCATCGTGGCGGCCGCCGTCCTCAACGGCCTGGAGCTCGCCGGCAAGCAGCTCTCCGACGTCCGCATCGTCACCTCGGGCGCGGGTGCGGCGGCGCTCGCCTGCCTCAACCTGCTGGTGTCGCTGGGCGCCCGCGTCGAGAACATCACCGTCACCGACATCAAGGGCGTGGTCTACAAGGGCCGGCCCGAGCTGATGGACCGCTGGAAGGACGTCTACGCCCAGGAGACGCAGGCCCGGACCCTGGCCGAGGTGATTCCCGGCGCCGACGTGTTCATCGGCCTCTCGGCCGGCGGCGTCCTGAAGCCCGAATACCTGGAAACGATGGCCGACAAGCCGCTGATCATGGCGCTGGCCAACCCCTACCCCGAGATCATGCCGGACCTGGCGCAGGAGAAGCGCCCCGACGCGATGATCTGCACCGGGCGCTCGGACTTCCCCAACCAGGTCAACAACGTCCTGTGCTTCCCCTACATCTTCCGGGGCGCCCTCGACGTCGGCGCCACCTCGATCAACGAGGAGATGAAGCAGGCCGCCGTGAAGGCGATCGCCGCGCTCGCCCGCGAGACGCCCTCCGACGTGGTCGCCCGCGCCTATGGCGGCGAGGCCCGGCCCTTCGGCCCGCGCTCGCTGATCCCGAGCCCGTTCGACCCCCGCCTGATCCTGCGCATCGCCCCGGCCGTGGCCCAGGCCGCGATGGATTCGGGCGTCGCCGGGCGGCCGCTCGAGAACATCCAGGCCTATACCGACAGCCTCGACCGCTTCGTCCACCGCTCGGGCTTCATCATGAAGCCGATCTTCTCCAAGGCGAAGGAGAACCCCAAGCGGGTCATCTACACCGAGGGCGAGGACGAGCGCGTGCTGCGCGCCGCCCAGGCGATCTGCGAGGACAAGGTCGCGCGGCCGATCCTCGTCGGCCGGCCCCGGGTGATCGAGACCCGGATCAAGCGCTTCGGCCTCTCCCTGAAGCAGGGCGTCGATTTCGACCTCATCGATCCCGAGGACGATCCGCGCTACCGCGACTACGTCGCCACCTACCTGGAGGCCGCCGGCCGGCGCGGCATCACGCCCGACGCCGCCCGCACCCTGGTGCGCACCAACAACACGGTGATCGGCGCCATCGCGGTGCGCCGCGGCGAGGCGGACGCGCTGATCTGCGGCCTCGAGGGCCGCTTCGAGACCCGCCTGCGGGTGATCCGCGACGTGATCGGCCTCGCGCCCGGCGTGCTCGATTTCGCCGCCATGAGCCTGATCGTCACCAAGGAGGGCGCCTACTTCCTCGCCGACACCCATGTGCGGCCGGATCCCAGCGCGGAGGAGATCGCCGACGTCGCCGTGGCCTGCGCCGAGCATGTCAGCCGCTTCGGCCTGACCCCGAAGATCGCGCTCCTCAGCCATTCGGATTTCGGCCAGTCGGATTCGCGTTCGGCGGTGAAGATGCGCACCGCCCTGGGCCTGATCCGCGAGCGCCGCTCCGACCTCGAGGTCGACGGGGAGATGCAGGCCGATTCCGCCCTGTCGGAGCTGATTCGCGACCGGGTGATGCCGGCCTCGCGCCTGAAGGGCGCGGCCAACGTGCTGATCCTGCCGAACCTGGATGCGGCCAACATCGCCTTCCAGTTCGCCAAGGTGCTGGCCGACGCCCTGCCCGTCGGGCCCCTGCTCATCGGCCCGGCCAAGCCCGCCCACATCCTGTCGCCCTCGGTGACCGCCCGCGGCATCGTCAACGTCACGGCCGCCGCCGTGGTCGAGGCGCAGGCGGCCGAGGTCGGCGCCAGCCCGGTGCTGGCCGAGCCCGGCGTCGGGCCGACCTCCGCCTGAGGGCGGCGACGGCGTCCGGCAAGGGCGAGACCCGCGCGCCGGACGCAGGGGCGGCGGCCGGTCCGCCGCCTCGCCCTGGCAGGCCAAATGCGCTAGCCCTTCGCACGAGGGAGCGTGCGACGGCCGGGCGCGAATCCGGCGCGCCGTCGCGGGCACGGGAGACACGGGATGCAACTCGGCATGATCGGCCTCGGCCGGATGGGCGGCAACATCGTCCGCCGGCTCCTGCGGGACGGGCACCAGGCGGTGGTCTTCGACCAGAACCCGGAGGCGGTCGCCGCCCTGGTGGCGGAGGGCGCCACGGGGGCGGACAGCCTCGAGGACTTCGTCGCCAAGCTCTCCGTGCCCCGGGCCGCCTGGGTGATGCTCCCGGCGGGCGCCATCACCGAGGCCACGGTGACGAGTCTCGGGGGCCTGATGGCCCCGGACGACGTCATCATCGACGGCGGCAATTCCTTCTACAAGGACGACATCCGCCGCGCCGCCACGCTGAAGGGCGCTGGCATCCACTACGTCGACGTCGGCACCTCCGGCGGCGTCTGGGGCCTGGAGCGCGGCTACTGCATGATGATCGGCGGCGACACGGCCGCCCTGGAGCGCCTCGACCCGATCTTCCGGACCCTGGCGCCCGGCCTCGGCACCATCCCGAAGACCCCGGGGCGCGAGGGCCGCGATCCCCGCGCGGAGGCCGGCTACATCCATGCGGGTCCGAGCGGGGCCGGCCACTTCGTCAAGATGGTCCACAACGGCATCGAGTACGGCCTGATGCAGGCCTATGCCGAGGGCTTCGACATCCTCCGGCACGCCGATTCCGAGGACCTGCCCGAGGCCCAGCGCTTCCGGCTGAACATCGGCGACATCGCCGAGGTCTGGCGCCGCGGCAGCGTGGTCTCGTCCTGGCTCCTCGACCTCACCGCCGGGGCCCTGGCCCGGGACGAGCACCTGGAGGACTTCTCCGGCTTCGTCGCCGATTCCGGCGAGGGCCGCTGGACCCTGAACGCCGCCATCGAGGAATCCGTGCCGGCCAACGTGCTCTCGGCCGCCCTCTACGCGCGGTTCCGCTCCCGCGAGGAGGCGAGCTACGCCGACAAGCTGCTCTCGGCCATGCGCAAGGGCTTCGGCGGCCACCAGGAGCCGAAATAACCCCGCGGCGGTCGCCCGCGCGTCCGGGGGGCCGCCCCCGGACCCGTCCCGCCCCCATCGAGGTTCCGCGCCGATGATCCCCCTGCCCGAGGCCGCCGAGATCCTGCCCGATGCCGACGCGGTGGCGGAGGCCGCCGCCGCCCGCCTCGTGGCCCTGTGCGGCTCGGCGCCGCGTCCGACCATCGCGGTCTGCCTCTCCGGCGGCTCCACGCCCAAGCGGCTCTACGCCCGGCTGAGCGGCCCGGACTACCGGGCGCAACTGCCCTGGGAGCGCCTGCACTGGTTCTTCGGCGACGACCGGATGGTGCCGTGGACGGATGCGGCGAGCAATGTCCGCATGGCGCGCGAGGCCTTCGGCGACGCGCCGATCCCGGAGGGGCACCTGCACGGGATGGACACGGGCGGAACCCCGGAGTCCGGGGCGCGCGCCTATGCCGAGACCCTGCGGGCGTTCTACGGCGCCGCCGTCCTCGATCCCGCCCGGCCCCTGTTCGACCTCGTCCTCCTCGGCCTCGGCGAGGACGGGCACACGGCCTCGCTGTTTCCGGCCAAGCCGGCCCTGGCCGAGCGGCAGGCCTGGACGGCGCCGGTGCCGGAGGCGGGGCTCGCCCCCTTCGTGCCGCGCATCACCCTCACCTTCCCGGCCCTCGCCTCGGCCCGGGAGACCCTGGTCCTCGTGACGGGGGCCGGGAAGCAGGAACCCCTGCGCCGACTCGCCCGCGGCGAGGACCTGCCCGTCCGGCACCTGCGCAGTGTTGGCCGCCTGGTCTGGCTGGTCGACCAGGAGGCGGCAGGCGCCTGATCTGCGCGACATCAGAGATGCGGCGGTCCCGGCCGACGCTTCACTGACAAAAGATGTTGATTTGTCGGTATCGGTAGGCGAACACTTTCGAATTGGCGGACTGGCCCGGTTTCGCAACGCTGTGTCATGGGCGGGGAGTCTTGGGCGTGGAGTCTTCCGCAGGCCTGTCCCGCCGCCCCGCCCGTCCCCGGCGGTGGCGCCGCACCGCCCGGCACCGCATCGGACCGCTGCGCTCGATCTCCGAGGCCGCGCCGCATCCGATCCTGCGCGGCATGCGCTCCGGCGCCATTGCGGGCCTCGCCCTGGTGGCCGGCCTCGGCCTGCCCATCCTGCTGGTTCTCACCGTGAAGGCGCCCTCCCCGGCCCTGGACGAGGCGCCCGCCGCCGCCCGGGTCTGGGCCGCCGAGCCGGTCGCCCGGGCCGTGGCCGAGCCCGCGCCCCCTCTCGCGCCCGCCAGGCGGCCGGCCGCGACGGCGGGAGCCGGGGTCGACGCCGGGTCGAGCCGCGACGCGCGCGGCCCGGGCCCCGCCGCCCCGCCGCCGACCTCGGGGCGCGGGGACGGGGCGCGCTCGGCCCTCAGCCTCGACCGGATCCCGGTGCTCGACGACCCGACCGGGGCCCTCACGACCGAGGATCCGACGGCGCCGGAAGCCAGGCCGGTGCGGCCGGCCCGCGCCGCCGCGGCCAAGCCTCCCAGAACGCCCTGACGCCGTCCGCCCAGGCCGGCGCATGACAAAACCCGCCGCGACGGGCGTCGGGCGGGTCGAAACGTCGGGAGCGAGCCTCGCTCAGGCCGCGCGCCGGGCCGTCGACAGGGCGTTGTCGTTGAGCGCGACGAACATGCCGGCGGAGCCCGTGTCGGCGGCCGCCGGTCCGGTGGCCTCCTCGTCCACCAGCAGGGCCAGCATCGGGCCGATGGCGACGGCGGCCAGGCCGAGAACGAACAGAGAGAGCATCGAAGTATCCCGGTTGCGGTGCGACGGAGGATTGTCGCACCGCACAACGGGATTTGGTATGCCACATACCGCAAGGCGGTCATGCAACCGGGGCCGGCCTCGACGGCCGGCAAGCGACGGTGGGGCCGCGAAGGTCGGGACGATCGCTCGGACGAGGCCGGTCGCTTCCGCGGCCCCGATCCCGCGATCATCGGTGCAGCGGCTCGGGGACGATCGGCGGCAGCGGCAGCAGGTAGTAGCCGCCGACCAGCAGGATGGCCGACAGGACGAGGCCGAGGGAGGAGACGTACAGCACGGCGAACACGTCGCGATTGAAGTCCGCCGTCTGCAGCACGACGATCGCGAAGGGAATGCTCACCAGGGCGAGGAGGACGGAGAGGACCATCGCGGAACCTTTGCTCGGAACCTTTGCTCGAAACCTTGCCCGGAATGTTGCCCGGTGGGGGCCCGCCCGACACCGCTCGGGATCGCCCGGGGGCGGACGGCTTCGAGCCGGGCTCCGGGCCCGGCTCGAGAGGGGGACGTCGCGTCGGGCCGGGCGCGGCGGGACGCCCGGGGATGCCCCGGCCCGGGGGCCGGGGCGCGGGCGGGTCAGGCGTGCGCCAGGGCGCCGGCCGGCTGGGCCACGCCTTGCGCGGCGTGGTGGCGCTTCAGCATCGGCCGCAGCACGGCGATGGCGAGGAAGGCCGCGACGAGGTCCATCACCGCCACGGTGTAGAGCACCGTCGCCCACGTCCCGGTCGCCTGCATCAGCAGGTTGCCCACCGGCACGAACAGCGCGGCGAAGCCCTTGGCGCAATAGAGCACGCCGTAGATCTTGCCGATGTGCTTGGAGCCGAAGGTGTCGGCGGCGGTGGCGCTGAACAGGGAGTAGACCTCGCCCCAGGCCAGGAACACGATGCCCGAGAGGATGACGAAGGCCCACGGGTTGGTGCCGAAGTAGCCCAGCGCGACGATGCCGATCCCCTCCATGGTGAAGGCGATGAACATCGTCTTCTCGCGCCCGATCCGGTCGGAGACGTAGCCGAAGAGCGGACGCGAGATGCCGTTCATGATCCGGTCGAGCATCAGCGCGAAGGGCAGCGCGGCCATGGCGAAGAAGTACAGGTTGACCTGGAATTCCTTGACGCCGAGATCCTGCGCGATGACGCCGAGCTGGGCCACCGCCATCAGGCCGCCCGTGACCGTGCAGGTGAACATCAGCAGCATCACCCAGAACACCGGCGTGCGCAGGGCCTCGCGCAGGGTGTAGTCGCGCCGGGTCTGCAGCACCTTGGTGGAGAAGGTGACCTCGCCCTTGGACGGTGCGCGCAGGCCGATGGCCGCCAGCATGATGATGCCGCCCTGGATCAGCCCGAAGATGAAGAAGGCCTGGGCGTAGCTGCCCTGCGAAATCATGTTGGCGATCGGGATGATCGTCAGGGCCGAGCCCGCGCCGTAGCCGCCCGCCGTCAGGCCGACCGCGAGGCCGCGCTTGTCCGGGAACCACTTCAGGGCGTTGTTGATGCAGGTGGCGTAGACGCAGCCGACGCCGATGCCGCCCGCCACCGAGCCGGCATAGAAGCCGGTGAGCGAGGTGGCGTAGGAGTTGATGACCCAGGCCAGGCCCGTCATCAGGCCGCCGAACATCACCACGCGGCTCGGGCCGTACTTGTCGATGAAGTAGCCCTCGATCGGGGTCAGCCAGGTCTGGACCACGACGAAGATCGTGAACGCGACCTGGATCGCCGCGCGATCCCAGCCGAAGGTCTTCTGGATCTCGGGGACGAAGAGTGTCCAGGCATATTGTATATTGGCAGCGGCGACCATGCAGGCCACGCCGAGAATCAGTTGCAACCATCGATTGACGGATGGTTTCGTTGCGGGGGGCGCGGCAGCAGTCATCGCCATGAGCTCGTTTCCTCGTTCTGCTTGGGACGGGATGCGTTGTGTTGAAGATCCCGATTGGAATGCTCGATTGCGGCCCGCACGCCTGAGGCGAATCCTATGGTTCATTTGTCGGGCAGCACACCTGCATTATTTGGTATGCCACGGATCGGTGCAAGCAGAATAATTCTACGACGGGGCGGGATTTTTCGGGATTAAACGGGCCGCTGGGCGCGTTTATCGCCTCTGACCGAGGTTGTGCGGAATCCGTTCCTGATTAGGACGCGGCTGGCCGCCGGATCATCGCTGGCGGCGGGGCACAATGCTGTCCTGTGCCTGTCGTGACGGCGGCTTTTCCCGGGAAAGCCTTCGGAAGAGGCTGGAGACCGCGCGGTCCGGCCGCGGATCCCTAGCGGGGCAGGCGCAGGAGCCGCGGCCGCCAGATGCCCAGGACGACGTTCGCCGTGGCCACCGCCAGCAACACCCAGAGCGTCCCGCGCTCCGGCCCGAGGCTGGCCGCCAGGGTGGCGGGATCGACCCGTCCCGCCAGCGCCAGGGCGCTCTGCTCCGCCTCCTGGCGCATCGGCCCCTGCACGTAGACGAGCACGCCCTCGAACATCAGCACCCCGGTGGCGAGCTTCAGCCAGGCCCAGCCCGCGTTGAGGAAGCCGCGGTTCAGGGTCATGGCCAGCAGCCCGGAGACCAGGGTCAGCGCCAGGCTCGGCAGGACGATCCAGGTGGCGACCGCCCCCATGGCGGCCCGTGCCGCGGCGTAGCCGTCGAGGGCGCTCGGCGGCGGCGCCGCGCCGAGCATGACGACGAGGGCCGCCATCGCGCCCAGAAGGCCGGTCGACCCCATCGTGTGGAGGAACTTCATCAGGCGTCGCGTCACGCGTCCGGCCCCCGGCTCAGGATCGACCGATCCTAGCCCGGACGGACGGCGCGGCGGTAGCCGGCGCGCGCCTACTACCCAATCCGGCGGATCCCTTCGGGATGGCGGATGTGGGCTTCGCGCACGCGCCGCGCCGGCTTGCCGATCCGGGCACCGCTTCGATCGAGCGGAGCCCGGATCAGCCGTCCCGGTCGGGCGCCACGTGGATCCGGGCGCCGGCCTCGGCCAGGCGCCGCAGCTCCTCGCGCGGCTCCGGCGAATCCGTCACGAGGGTCCAGTCGCGCGGAAGCGGCGCCCAGGCGGTCTGCTCGGCCCGGCCGAGCTTGCCCGCATTGGCCAGCACGATCACCTCGCGCGCCTGGCGCATCATGAGGGACTTGAGGGCGACCTGGTCGAGGCTCGCCTCGCACAGGCCGCGCCCGGCCACGACGCCGTCGGCGCTGACGATCGCCCGGTCCGCCGTCATCAGGCGCAGGGCCTCGATGGCAAGGGGGCCGACGGTGCTCATGCTGGTGGCCCGGAGCGCGCCCCCGAGGACGACGAGGTCGAGGTCCGGCGCCTCGGCCAGGAAGGGCAGCAGCGCGAGGTTGTTGGTGATGATCCGCAGTCGCCGCTTGGCCAGGAGCTGGCCGAAGGCCGCCACCGTCGAGCCGGCGTCGAGGATCAGCGTGTCCCCGTCCGCCACGAGGTCGAGGGCGGCGCGGGCGATCGCCCGCTTCTCCGCGCCGTTCACGGCGAGCCGCTCGGTCAGGGTGGTCTCGGGCGGGTGGCGCGTCAGGATCGCCCCGCCATAGGTCCGGCGCACGGCCCGGGTGGCGGAGAGGTGCTGGAGGTCGCGGCGGACCGTGGAGGCGGAGACCTTCAGGCGGGCCGCCACGTCGTCGACGTCGATCTCGCCGACGCTCAGCGCCTCCAGCAGCAACGCCCGACGCTCCTGGCTGCGCATCGACATGGGTTCGTGGCTCTCCCGGCTTCGATCCCTCGTCATGGCCGAGGTCGCGGCCGCTGGCCAGGGCGTTTCGCCCGGATCGGCGGCGACGCGACAGGACCCACGCGGTCTCAGGCGGCGATCGATTTCGGCGCGAGGTCGACGGCCTGGCGCAGGGCCTCGATCAGGCTGCGCTCGTCCGCGATCCCCGTGCCGGCGATGTCGAAGGCCGTGCCGTGGTCCACGGAGGTGCGGATCACCGGCAGGCCCACGGTGATGTTCACCCCTGCCTCGAGTCCCAGGACCTTGATCGGGCCGTGGCCCTGATCGTGGTACATGGCCACCACCATGTCGTAGTCGCCGCGCCCGGCGAGGAAGAACAGCGTGTCGGCGGGCAGCGGTCCGCGCACGTCCCAGCCCTTCGCCCGGCAGGCCGCGATGGCCGGGGCGATCTTCTCCGCCTCCTCGCCCCGCCCGAACAGGCCGTTCTCGCCCGCATGGGGATTGATGGCGCAGACGCCGATCTTCGGATCGGCGAGGCCCGCCTTCACCAGGACGGCGTGGCCGCGGGCGATGACGCGCTCGACGAGGCCGGGCTCGATCTTCGCGATGGCGTCGATGAGGCCGATATGGGTGGTGACGTGGATCACCCGCAGCTTGGGCGAGACCAGCATCATCGAGACCTCCGGCGTGCCGGTGAGGTGGGCGAGGAGCTCGGTGTGGCCGGGGAACCTGTGGCCGGCGGCGTGGAGCGCCTCCTTGGACAGGGGCGCCGTGCAGATGCCCTGGGCCTGCCCGGCCTGGACCACCGCCACGGCCTTCTCGATGTAGCGGTAGGCCGCCTCCCCGGCGACCGGCGAGACCTGCCCGAACGGCAGGTCGGCGGGCACGACCTTGAGGTCGAGGCACTGCACCGCGCCGCCGTCGAAATCCGCCTCCCCGGCCGCCGACAGGGCATCGACCGTCAGGCCGGAGCCGACGATCCGGCCGGCCTGCCGCAGGCGCTCGGCGTCGCCGATGACCAGGGGCCGGCACGTCGCCTGGACGTCGGCATGCCCCAGAGCCTTCATGATGATCTCCGGCCCGATGCCGGCGGGGTCGCCCATGGTGATCGCGAGCGTGGGGCGGGTCATGAGAAGCGTCCTTCGAGTCGGGCGGCGCGCAGGCGCTCGCGAATGCGGATGAGGGAGTCGGCGTCGCCGAAGGCGCCGGCCTTGGTGGCGACCGGCACGGCGAGGCGCCCCAGGGTCAGGCCGAGGGAGACCCCCGGCTCGATCTCGTCGACGAGGCGGATGCCGTCGACGCCGAAGCGCGCCAGCAGCGCCGCGGCGGTCTCGCCGCCGGTGGCCGCCACGGCACCGATCCGGCAGGCCACCGGGTCGAGGGCTTCGGCGAGGCCCCGGGCCAGGCGCGGTCCGAGGGCCATGTCGGGCTCGCCCGCGGTGGTGATCTCCACCAGGGCGTCGCCCCCGGCCTCGAGGATGGCGGCGACGCGGCCGGCGAAGGCGGCCCGGGCCGGGCCGTCGACGAGCAGCGTCCCCGGGTCCACGGGCAGGTGGGTGACGCCGTCCCGTCCGGCAAGCCGGCGGGCGGCCGCGCGGCTGGCGGCGGCCAGCGAGCCGACCACGATCAGGCTGCCGAAGCGGCTCGGCGCGTGGGACGGGGGCTGCATCGCCGGTGCCGTCGGGAGGGCGGCGAGCGCATGGGCGAGGCCCGCGCTGCCGATGAAGAACGGGGCCGGCGCCAGGGACAGGCCCGCCGCCGCGATCCGGTCGAGGTCGGCCTCGGTCTCGGCATCGCAGACCGCGACGGCCGGCCCCGTCGCGGCGATTCGGGCCAGCTCCGCGGCCAAGTCGGCGACCAAGTCGCCGCCGCGGCCGGTCCCGCGCACGGTAGCGAGCGACACCGTCTCGCTGCGGATCCCCGCGCCGGCGAGGATGGCCCGGAGGTCGGCGCTCGCGTAGGTGTGGTCGCGCCGCCAGACCTCCGCCGCCTCCAGGGGGCGGCCGTCGACCCGGACCCGGCCCTCCAGGGTGGTCCGGCCGGTGGCCGGGAAGGCCGGGGCGCAGATCCCGAAGGCGGACCCGGTCCGGGCCGCCAGGACCGCCAGGGTGGCGGCGGTCTCGGCGGCGGGCTGGCCCCGGAGGGTCGAATCGATCTTCTTGAACAGGACCCGGTCCGGCGCGAACCAGCGCGCCAGCAGGGCGGCGTGCCGCGCCGCCGCCGCGTCCCCGGACAGGCCGCGGCTGTCGGCGTCGTAGGCCAGCACCGCGAGGTCCCGGTCGGCGATGCCCGCGGCCTCCCCCCAGGTCACCGCCGCGTCGAGGCCGCGCCGCCCGAAGGCGATGGCGCAATCGGCCGCCCCCGTCAGGTCGTCGGCGAGGATGAGCCAGCGGCGGGCCGAATCGGCGGCGGTCATGTCAGCGGCCGGCGACGGGCTGCGTGGGGGGCGCGACCTCCGGGCTCCCGGTCTCGGCCTCGGCCTCGCCGCCGCCGAAGCGCCGGGACGCCCAGGCGGTGGCGATCGGCACGAGGATCGCCGTCACGACGACGCAGGCCGCCACCAGGATCGTCGCCGGTCCGGCGGCCTCGGCATAGGCCGGGTTGGCCGAGGCGACGATCGCCGGCACGGCGGCGGCGTTGCCCGCCGTCGAGGCCGCCGCGATCCCGGCGACGCCGGTCCCCCCCGTGAGCCGGTCGGCGAAGAACAGCGGGATGCCGGTGACCACCACCACGGCGACGCCCATGGCGAGGCCGAGCAGGCCGGCCTGCCAGACCTTGGTCAGGTCGAGGCCGGCCCCCAGGGCGAAGGCGAAGAACGGGATCATCACGGGGATCGCCCGGCTGAGGAAGGCGCGCATCTCCCGGTCGAGGTTGCCGATGATCATGCCGACGAGGAGCGGCAGGATCGCGCCCACCAGGGTCTGCCAGGGAAAGGCCGAGAGTCCGGCGACGCCGAGGGTCACCATGGTGAGGAACGGCCCGCTCTCCAGGGACATCACCGTGTAGGCCCCGACGTCGCGGGGGCGGCCGTACTGGCCCATCAGGGCCATGTAGAGGCCCCCGTTGGTGTCGTTCATGGCGGCGACCACCGCCAGGGTGGAGAGGCCCGCGAACATGCCGGCCGCGACGGGCGCCTCGCCGAGGACCTGCCCGAAGACCAGCCCCAGCAGGATGGCGATGCCGACCTTCACGACCAGCAGGGTGCCGCCCTTCTTCATGATGTAGGGCGTCGCGCGGAAGTCGATGCTGGCGCCCATGCAGACGTAGAAGACGGCCAGGATCGTCAGGGCGCCGGAGAAGAGCGCGCCCGTGAACGAGCCGAACAGCTTCGGGGTGCCGGGAAAGAAGGTGGCGATCAGGGCGCCGGCCAGGAGCGGCACCACCATCATGCCGCCGGGCACCGCCTCGATGGCCCGCTTGATCGGAATCTGCATGCGCGTCTCCTCCGTGCGCGTTTCGCGCAATTTTTTCGCTTTTGACGATTTTTTTCGTCGCACGCGACCGGAGGTCGACCGCAACGATTCGCTCATTCTGCGCATAACGCGCATGAGGTCAACAATTTTGCGTGATACGCGCAATCTTGAGCGGGCGCCCTGGCGGCGCATCCCGTCGAGGCCGGATCGCTTCGCGGTCCGCCATCTCCGCCGTCGGGGGCGCGCCTCAGGACAGCAGGCCGGGGAGCGCCAGGGCGGTGGTGGTGACGCCGATGGCGGCGAGCAGCGCGAGGACGAGGGCGCGGAACCGGCGCTGGTCGATCTGCGCGAACAGCGACAGCCCGGCCAGCACGCTGACGAGGACGATGGGGAGGCCGAGGGCGAGGTCGCCCAGGAGCTCGGGCGGGAACGGGTTGAGCACGGCCAGGATCGCCAGGGACCAGACCTGCAGGACCAGGGTGAAGCTCTGGTAGACCGCCCGCTGCATGCGCGGGTCCCAGCCGCGCACCAGGCTCCAGGCGGTGGGAAGCGCGCCCGACAGCCCGGCGATGCCGCCGAGGATGCCGCCGAGGAAGCCCACGGCGCCGTCGCTCCAGGCATTGCCGAACGACACCCGGAAGTCGCTGCGCAGCAGCGCCACGCCGGCGCTGTAGAGGATCAGGAAGACCCCGATCAGCACCTTGATCAGAGCGGGATTGAGATCGTTCAGGAGGTAGATGCCGATCGGCGCCCCGAGGAGGCCGGGGCCGATCATCGCCAGGGCCGTCGCCCGCGGCGGCAGGGTCCGCAGCCGCATCACCGACAGGGCCTGCGAGAGGATGCTGCAGGTCAGCACCAGGGCCGTCGCCTCGACGGGCGCCCGGATCGACAGCAGGGTGCCGGAGGCCACCAGGGCGAAGGCGAAGCCCGTCAGGCCGGAGATGAGGCCGGCGCAGCTCAGGCACAGGACGATCTGGAGGGTCTCGCTCACGCTGCGTCTCGGTCTGCCGGGAAATCGTCGGGGTGCGTGACGGCCGGACCGCACGACGCGAGTACTTATGTCTTATATAAGATTACCGCGGGATCAAGCCGGTGCCTGCCTGGACGGCGCGCTCCGGAGGCTGAGGCGATACGCTGGGGCTCGTTCCCCCGCCCGGATCCCCGGTCGAGACAGATTCGCCTCGCGGATTGACGCCAGAAAATCTCATGTCTTATATAAGACTCAGTTGCCGCAAAGAGCCGACGGCTTCACCCAGGAGGATCTCGGAATGAACAGCCACGCCGGATCGGGCGAGGGGCGGACGAAGCCGCACCTTCTCGCCCACAGCCCGCTGGACAACGTCGCCGTCGCGGTCATCGAGGGCCTGCGTGCCGACACCGATGCGTTCGGCGTCATCACCGAGGACGATTCGACCTTCGCGGTGCATGTCCGCCACGACATCCCGATCGGCCACAAGGTGGCGCTCACCGACCTGAAGGCCGGCGATACGGCCATCAAGTACGGCCAGGACATCGGCAAGATCGTCCAGGACGTCGCCAAGGGCGAACACGTCCATGTCCAGAACCTCAAGACGAAGCGCTGGTGAGGTCGCGATGCCCGGAGAGACCATCATGAACGCCCCCGAGACCACCTCCCCCTTCGTCGGCGGAGCCCCCGACCAGTTCGCCACCGGCGCCCTCGGCGCCGCCCGCCCCTCGGCGGACATCGCGGCCGCCACCTTCATGGGCTGGCGCCGCGAGAACGGCCGCGTCGGCGTGCGCAACCACGTCGTCCTCCTGCCCCTGGACGATCTCTCGAACGCCTCCTGCGAGGCGGTCGCCAACCTCGTCAAGGGCACGATGGCCCTGCCCCACGCCTATGGCCGCCTGCAGTTCGGCGAGGATCTCGAGCTCCATTTCCGCACCCTGATCGGCATCGGCTCCAACCCGAACGTCGCCGCCGTGGTGGTGATCGGCATCGAGGACCAGTGGACCAACCGGATCGTCGAGGGCATCGCCAAGACCGGCAAGCCCGTGGTCGGCTTCGGCATCGAGGGGCACGGCGACATCGCCACCATCGCCAAGGCGAGCTACCAGGCCAAGCGCTTCGTGCAGTGGGCGACCGAGCTGCCCCGCGAGGAATGCCCGATCTCGGACCTCTGGATCTCGACGAAGTGCGGCGAGTCCGACACCACCACCGGCCTGTCCTCCTGCCCCACCGTGGGCAACCTCTACGACAAGCTGATCCCGCAGGGGATCTACGGCGTGTTCGGCGAGACCTCGGAGATCACCGGCGCCGAGCACCTCTGCCGCGAGCGCGCCGCCACGCCGGAGATCGGCGACAAGTGGTTCGCCATGTGGAAGTCCTACCAGGACGACGTCATCGAGGCCCACAAGACCGACGACCTCTCGGACTCCCAGCCGACCAAGGGCAACATCCTCGGCGGCCTGAGCACCATCGAGGAGAAGGCGCTCGGCAACCTCGAGAAGATCGGCCACGACTGCCGCTACATCGACGCGTTGCAGCCGGCCGAGTCCCCCGCCCGGGGACCGGGCCTGTACTACATGGACACCTCCTCGGCGGCGGCCGAGTGCGTGACCCTGATGGCGGCGGCGGGCTACGTGGTCCACACCTTCCCCACCGGCCAGGGCAACGTCATCGGCAACCCGATCGTCCCGGTGATCAAGATCACCGGCAACCCACGCACGGTGCGCACCATGGGCGAGCACATCGACGTCGACGTCTCGGGCGTGCTCACCCGGGAGATGACCATCCCGCAGGCCGGCGACGCCCTGATCGACATGGTGGTGCGGACCGCGAACGGACGGCTCACGGCCGCCGAATCCCTCGGCCACCGCGAGTTCGTGATGACGAAGCTGTACCGGAGCGCCTGACCGGCGGCCTCTCCCGCCGCGTTCCGGCCCGGAACGCGGCGTCCCGCCCCGACGCCATCGGGGTTTTCGCGAAGGCGGAGTTTTTTCGCGAAGGGATGAAGACCGCGCAGCGGCGCATCCCGTCCGAAGCGCGCGTGGGAGGAATGCCGATGCGGTTCGCGCCAATGAAATTCTTGCGATCGATCTACGGCCAGGTCCTGATCGGCATCGCCCTCGGCATCGTCGTGGGCGTGCTGGCCCCCGGCTTCGCCGTCGGCCTGAAGATCCTCGGCGACATGTTCATCAACCTGATCAAGATGGTCGTCGGGCCGGTGATCTTCTGCACGGTGGTGGTCGGCATCGCCCATGTGGGCGACATGAAGAGCGTCGGGCGCATGGGCCTGAAGACCCTCGTGTACTTCGAGGTCTCGACCACCGTGGCCCTCGGCGCCGGCCTCCTCTTCGTCAACCTGCTGCGGCCGGGCGACGGCATCAACGCCACGGTGGAGAGCCTGGACGCCCAGAGCGTCGCCACGATCGCCGGCAAGGCCCACGCCCAGAGCGTGATGGAGATCATCGCCAACATCATCCCGCACAGCGCTGTCGACGCCTTCGCCAAGGGCGACCTGCTGCAGGTGATGTTCTTCTCCGTGCTGGTGGGGATGGGCCTCGCCGCCATGGGGCCGAAGGGGCAGTTCCCCCTCCGGGTCATCCACGCCTTCGGCGAGATCCTGATGAAGGTCGTGGGCATCATCATGCGCTTCGCCCCCATCGGGGCGTTCGGGGCCATGGCCTTCACCATCGGCAAGTTCGGCCTCGGCATCCTGGCCCAGTACGGGATGCTGATCCTGTCCCTCTACCTGACCTTCTTCGTGTTCATCGTGCTGTTCCTCGGCGGCGTGATGCGGTTCTACGTGGGCCTGAGCCTGTGGAAGCTGTTCCTCTACGTCCGCGAGGAGATGTTCATCCTGCTCGGCACGACCAGCACGGAATCGGTCCTGCCGCGCCTGATGGCCAAGCTCGGCGGACTCTCCGTCGAGAAGGGCGTCACCGGCCTCGTGATGCCGGCGGGCCTGTCCTTCAACATGGACGGCTCGTGCATCTACCTCACCATGGCGATCGGCTTCATCGCCCAGGCGCTCAACATCCCGCTCACCTGGGAGCAGGAGCTCGGGATCCTCGCCATCGCGCTGGTGACCTCGAAGGGGGTGGCCGGGGTCGCCGGGGCCATCCTGTTCGTGCTCGCCGCCACCCTGCAGGCGTCCCAGCTCCTCCCCGTCGCCGGCATCGCGCTGATCATCGGCGTCGACCGCATCCTCAACGAGCTGCGCTGCATCACCAACGCCATCGGCAACATGGTGGCGACCCTGGTGATCGCCCGCTGGGAGGGCAAGATCGACCTCGCCCATGCCCGCGCCGTCCTCGACGGACGCATCCAGCCCGACCTCGACAGCCTGGACGAGCCGGACGAGGCGATGGCGGAGGCGCCCGCCCCCACCGCCCCGAGCCCGGCCCGCCACCGGGCGATGCCCGCCGCGATCCCCGCCACCTGACGGGCCGCGTCCCCGCAAACCGGAGGCCCAGCGCCGTGACACCATCCACCCTGACGCCCTCAGAGACGACGACATCCCGAACCGGCCGCGTGCCGAAGGTCGTGATCGCCGAGTTCATGGACGAGGCCGCCATCGCGGCCGAGCTCGGCGGGTTCGCGACCCTGTACGACCCGGCCCTGGTCGACCGGCCGGAGGACCTGCGGGCGGCGCTGGCCGATGCGGACGCCCTCGTGGTCCGCAACCGCACCCAGGTGAGCGCGGCCCTCCTGGCCGCCGCCCCCGACCTGAAGGTGGTCGGGCGCCTCGGCGTCGGCCTCGACAACATCGACCTCGCGGCCTGCCGGGCCCGCGGCGTCGCCGTCTATCCCGCCACCGGCGCCAACGACGTCGCGGTGGCCGAGTACGTGATCGGCACCGCCATGCTCCTCCTGCGCGGCGCCTACGGGGCCAGCGCCGCGGTGGCGGCCGGGACCTGGCCGCGCAATGCCCTGATGGGCCGGGAGATCTCGGGTAAGCGCCTCGGCCTCGTCGGCTTCGGCGCCATCGCCCGCGAGACCGCCCGCCGTGCCCTCGCCCTCGGGATGGAGGTCTCGGCCCACGACCCCTTCCTGCCGGCCGACGACCCGGCCTGGCGGCCGGATTGCGGTCCGGTGGCGCGCGCCGATCTCGCCGGGCTCATCGCCGAAAGCGACGTCCTGTCCCTGCACGTGCCGCTGACGCCCGAGACCCGGGGGATGATCGGTGCGGACGCCCTCGCCCGGATGCCCGCCGGGGCGGTGCTCATCAATGCCGCCCGGGGCGAGGTGGTCGACGGCGCGGCCGTGGCGGCGGCTTTGCGGGCCGGGCATCTCGGCGGGGCCGCCCTCGACGTCTTCCCGCAGGAACCCCTCGCGGCCGCCGCGGGCGCCCTCTTCCGCGACGTGCCCAACCTCATCCTGACGCCGCACATCGCCGGGGTGACCCGGGAATCGAACGTGCGCGTGTCCCGCGTCACGGCCCAGGCCGTGCGCCGCCACCTCTCCGAGGACTGAAACGCCATGACCACCCTGAGCCTCGCCGCCGCCCACGCCCTCGTCAGCGAGGCCCTGGTCCGCTGCGGAACCCGCGCGCCCGCTGCCCGCAGCGTCGCCCGCGCCCTCGTGGGCGCCGAGGCCGACGGGCTGAAGGGCCACGGGCTCTCGCGGGTGGCCGCCTATGCGGCCCAGGTCCGGGCCGGCAAGGTGGTGGGCGACGCCGCGGTCGCGGTGAACCGGCCCCGGCCCGGGCTCCTCGCCGTCGATGCCGCCCACGGCTTCGCCTACCCGGCCCTCGACGCGGTGGTGGAGCAACTCCCGGCCGTGGTCCGTGCGCAGGGCGTCGCGGCGGCCGGCATCCGGCGCTCGCACCATTGCGGCGCGGCCGGCCGTCCCGTCGAGGCCCTGGCCGAGGCCGGGCTCGTGGCGATCCTGCTGGCCAACACCCCCGCCGCCATGGCGCCCTGGGGCGGATCCCGGGCGGTGTTCGGGACGAACCCCCTCGCCTTCGCCTGCCCCCTGCCCGGCCGCGCGCCGATCGTGGTCGACCTGTCCCTCTCGAAGGTGGCCCGCGGCGCGATCATGGCCGCCCGCCAGCGCGGCGAGGCCATCCCCGAGGGCTGGGCCCTCGATGCCGCGGGCGCGCCGACCACCGACCCGGCCGCGGCCCTGAAGGGCACCATGGTGCCGCTCGGCGACGCCAAGGGCACGGCGCTGGCCCTGATGGTGGAACTCCTCGCGGCCGGCCTGACCGGCGGGCGCTTCGCCGGCGAGGCGAGCTCGTTCCTCGACGCCGAGGGCGATCCGCCGGGCACCGGGCAGCTCGTCATCGCCCTCGCGGTGGATGCCTTCGGCCCCGGGGCGCTGGCCCGGTTCGCGGAGCTCGCCGGCTCCATCGAGGCGCAGGACGGGGCCCGCCTGCCCGGGGCCCGCCGCCTCGCCCTCCGGGCCCGGGCCGAGGCCGAGGGGCTCGCCGTCCCGGACGCCCTCGTGGCCGAGATCGAGGCGCTCTGACGATGAAGGCCGCCCTCCCGAGCGGGACCCGCCCCCGGCCGCCGGCCCTGCGGATCGACCGATTGCCCGGAGCGGGGCTCGGCCTTAACGAGGGACGGGACACCGTGCTGGGAAACCTCTCCTTTCCTCCGCCCACGCCCGGGGAGCAGCGGCGCACCGACATGGAACGCACAGGTGGGAATGCGGTGGGGTTCCGGCCGCTCTATCGGCAGGTCTACGACACGCTCCTGCGCCGCCTCGCCGACGCCGTCTGGCAGCCGGGCCAGATCCTGCCCAGCGAGGGCGTGCTGGCGGCCGAGCTCGGCGTCAGCCAGGGCACGGTCCGCAAGGCCCTCGACGCCCTCACCGCCGACAGCCTGCTGGTGCGCCGCCAGGGGCGCGGCACCTTCGTGGCCGAGCACGATGACAAGCAGAGCGTCTTCCGCTTCTTCAAGCTGCGCCCCGACGGGGCGGTGGCCGGCACCCCGACCAGCCGCGTCGTGGCGATCGCGGAGGCCGCGGCCACCATCGACGAGCGCGACCGGCTCGCACTCCTGCGCAACGCGCGCGTGGTGCGGCTGGAGCGGGTGCGCGCCCTCGACGGACGGATCTGCCTCGTCGAGACGATCGCCGTGCCGTCGAGCCTGTTCCCCGGCCTGGCCGCGATGGAGCTCCCGAACACGCTCTACAGCCTCTACGCGACCCGGTTCGGCATCACGATCGCCACCGCGCACGAGCGCCTCAAGGCGATCGCCCTGGCCCCCGACAAGGCGCCCCTGCTGGGGGTGCCGGCGGGGATTCCGGTGCTCGAGGTCGACCGGGTCGCCGTCGATCTCGAGGACCGGCCGGTGGAGTGGCGCCTGTCGACCTGCCTCACCGAGGACATCCACTACGCCTCCGTCCTGCGCTGACCGCGCGGGACGCCTTCAGCCGGACGGGAGAGACCGGGATGACCGAGACCGATCGCAGAACGCTCCTCCGGCAGGCCGGGGCCGGCCTGATCGCGGCGTCCGGCGCCGCCCTGGCGCCCTGGGCGGCCCGGGCCGGCGAGGTCGTCACCCTGCCCTTCGGCAACGGCGAGCGCCCCCTGGTGGCCTATCCGGGCAAGCGCCCGCTCCTGCAGATGACGGCGCGGCCGCCGCAGCTCGAGACGCCCTTCGCGGTGTTCGACGAAGGGGTCATCACGCCGAACGACGCCTTCTTCGTTCGCTACCACCTCGCCGACATTCCGACCGCGATCGATCCCGAGACCTTCCGCCTGACGGTGTCGGGGCATGTGGACGGACCGGTCGGACTGTCGCTGGCCGCCCTGAAGGCGATGCCGGGCGCCGAGATCGTCGCGGTCAACCAGTGCTCGGGCAATTCGCGTGGCTTCGTCGCGCCGCGGGTCGCCGGCGGGCAGCTCGCCAACGGCGCCATGGGCAACGCCCGCTGGACCGGCGTGCCCCTGAAGGCGGTGCTCGACCGGGCGGGCGTGAAGGCCGGGGCGGTGCAGGTCGTCTTCGAGGGCCTCGACGGCCCGGTCCTGCCCGAGACCCCGGACTTCGCCAAGGCGCTCGCCATCGACCATGCCCGCGACGGCGAGGTGATGCTGGCCTGGGCCATGAACGGCGAGGACCTGCCCTGGCTCAACGGCTATCCCCTGCGCCTCGTGGTGCCGGGCTTCTACGGCACCTACTGGGTCAAGCACCTCAACGCGATCACGGTGACGGACAAGCCTTACGAGGGATTCTGGATGCGCGCGGCCTACCGCATCCCGGACAATGCCTGCGCCTGCGTCGAGCCCGGCCAGACCCCCAAGGCCACCGTGCCGATCAACCGCTTCGCCATCCGCTCCTTCGTCACCAACCTCGCCGACGGGGCCGTGATCCCGGCCGGCCGGACGGCGTTGCGCGGCATCGCCTTCGACGGCGGTTCGGGCATCCGGGCGGTGGCGGTCTCCACCGATGACGGGCGAAGCTGGACGGAGGCGCACCTCGGCCCCGATCTGGGGCGCTATGCGTTCCGGCCCTGGACCCTGTCGGTCGACCTCCCCGCGGGGGCGCATGCCCTCCGGGTCCGGGCGACGGGCCAGGACGGCGCCACCCAGCCGATGGAACCGCGCTGGAACCCGCCGGGCTACATGCGCAACGTCGTCGAGACCGTCCGGGTGCAGGCCGCATGAGGAGAGACAGGATGACCGTGCGTTCCCGCGCGGCGGCGCTGGCCGCCACCGGCCTCCTGGCCGGACTTTGGGCCGGCCTGCCGGCCGCCGCCGCGCCCCGGACCTACGACCGGCCGGAGCCGACCGCGCAGCTGCGCTCGGCCCCCGGCCACGAGGCCGGCCGCGCGTCAGCCGAGGCCCATTGCCAGAGCTGCCACGGGGTGGACTACATCGCGATGCAGCCGCCGGGCCAGGGCGCGGCCTTCTGGACCAGCGAGGTGACGAAGATGCGCAAGGTCTATCACGCCCCGGTCGACGAGGCGGACGGCAAGGCCATCGCGGACTACCTCGCGGCGGCGTACTAGGCGTCGGACCGAATGACGGACGCCGCACCGGGCGGCGCCGGACCCTTACAGGATGGCGGTGATGAAGGCGGCAACCTGCGCATGAGCGTTCGCGACCATCTGCGCCACCGGCTCGTCGGCCAGGTAGACGCGGCTCGCCGTCAGAGTCGCGGCGACCAGCCAGAAGCCGATCACGGCGACGCTGCGCGCCCGACGGTCGCCCGCGGTGGGGGCGCCCTGGCACGCGATCTCGACGGGCTCGCCGAAGGGATCGTAGGCCATCGCTGCGTTGTCGGACCGGTTGCTCATGGGGGTGAATGTCGCGCTTCGACCCTGCCCAATCAATGGATGGGTTTTGCGAAGATTTTCGCCACGGGAGAGTATTGTTCTCGCGGCCGCGCCCGGGGCAGAATTTCCTTCCGATTGCCTCGCGGAAAGGCAGCATGAGCACCAAGAGCATCACGACGGCCCCCGCCGGAGCGGGCAAGCCGGAGGCCGCCGGTGGCCGGATCGCCTCCCTGGTGCCCGGCCTCTGCGTCTGCCTCGCCGTCACGGCGGCGGCCCTGGCCGTCCAGGCCCTGGAGGAGCGCGCCACGGGCCACCCCTACGTCGAGGCCCTGGTCATCGCGATCCTGCTGGGGATCGCGCTGCGCACCCTGTGGAGCCCGGGCGAGCGCTTCCGGGCCGGCATCGCCTTCTCGGCCAAGCAGGTGCTCGAACTGGCCGTCACCCTGCTCGGCGCCTCGATCAGCCTCGGGGCCATCGTCGCCTCCGGCACGAGCCTCCTCGTGGGCATCGTCGCCACGGTGGTGCTGGCGATCGTGGCCAGCTACGCCATCTGCCGGGTGCTCGGCCTGCCGTCCCGCATGGCGATCCTGGTGGCCTGCGGCAACGCGATCTGCGGCAACTCCGCCATCGCCGCGGTGGCGCCGGTGATCGGGGCCGACAGCAAGGACGTGGTGGCCGCCATCGCCTTCACGGCGGTGCTCGGCGTGCTGATGGTGCTGGGCCTGCCCCTGTTCATCCCCCTCGCCGGCCTGTCCGAGCACCAGTACGGCACCCTGGCGGGCCTCACCGTCTATGCGGTGCCGCAGGTGCTCGCCGCCACGGTGCCGGTGGGCATCCTGGCGACCCAGGTCGGCACCCTGGTCAAGCTCGTGCGCGTCCTGATGCTCGGGCCGGTGGTTGTGGCCTTCTCGTTCATCGCGCCGCACTTGCCGGCGGAGGGCGCGTCGGCCAAGGGCCGGCCCGGGCGCCTCGGCTTCTTCAAGATCGTGCCCTGGTTCATCCTGGGCTTCCTGGCGCTCGCGACCCTGCGCTCGGCCGGGCTCATCCCGGACGCGGCCTCCCAGCCGGTGACGCGGCTGGCGGGCCTCCTCACCGTGGTGTCGATGGCGGCGCTCGGCCTCGGCGTCGACGTGCGGGTGCTGGCGCGGGTGGGCGGCCGGGTCACCCTGGCGGTGACCGGCTCCCTCGTCGTCCTCCTGGTCGTCAGCCTGTCCCTGATCTGGGCCCTCGGGATCGCCTGAGCGGGTCCCCGGCGGCGGCCCGAATCCGGCCGCCGCTCGTCCGTCAGGCGGAACGGCCCTCTCGGAGGAAGGGCCTGTCTCAGACGAAGTGCTTGGAGAGCTTCAGCCCCTGGGCCTGGTAGTTCGAGCCCGCGCCCGCGCCGTACAGGGTGGCGGGGCGCTCGGCCATGCGCTCGTAGACGAGGCGGCCGACGATCTGGCCGTCCTCGAGCAGGAACGGCACGTCGCGCGAGCGCACCTCGAGGACGGCGCGGGCCCCCGCCCCGCCCGCGGCGGCGAAGCCGAAGCCCGGATCGAAGAAGCCGGCGTAGTGGACCCGGAACTCGCCCACCAGGGGGTCGAACGGCACCATCTCGGCGGCGAAGTCGGGCGGCACCTGCACGGCCTCCTTGGAGGCCAGGATGTAGAACTGGCCTGGATCGAGGATCAGGGCCCGGGACGGGTCGGCGTGCAGGGGCTCCCAGAAATCCGCCGCCCGGTGCGTGCCCGGGGCGTCGACGTCGACGAGGCCGGTATGGCGCCGGGCGCGGTAGCCGATGAGGCCGGAGAAGCCCGCGAGGTCGATGGAGACGCCGATGCCGCCCTGGAAGGTCGGGGTCGGGGCGTCGACCAGGGGCGAGGCGGCGTGCAGGGCGGCGAGCTCGGCGTCGCTGAGGCGGGGCTCGCCGCGCCGGAACCGGATCTGCGACAGGCGCGAGCCGGTGCGGACCTTCACCGGGAAGGTGCGGGGCGAGATCTCCGCATAGAGCGGCCCGTGATAGCCGGCCTCGACCTGGTCGAAGGCGGCGCCCCGGTCGGTGATGACGCGGGTGAAGACGTCGATGCGGCCGGTGGAGCTCTTCGGGTTGGCGCTGGCCGCGAGGTCGCCCGGCAGGGCGAGATGCTCCTGCAGCTCGGCGATGTACACGCAGCCCGTTTCCAGCACGGCCCCGTGGCGAAGGTCCATCTCGTGCAGGGCGAAGGCCTCGATGCAGGCGGAGACCGTGCGGGTGCCGGGGAGGAAGCTGGTGCGCACGCGGAACACCCGGGCGCCGAGGCGCAGGTCGAGGCTCGCGGGCTGGATCTGGTCGGGCGCGTAGGGCATGTCGGGCCGGATCGCGCCCGCGCGCGTCAGCGCTGCGATCCCGGCCGCGGCCAGAATCCCGTGCTGGCGGCTGTCCGCCCCGTCCTGCATCGCGGCCCGAATCCCGTCTTGCATCCGCTCGCACCACCCGCTCGTCGATCGGGCACCACCCCGGCGGCCGGGGCGGGAACGCCGCATTCTGCACGAAATGCGGCCGGATCGCCTAAGGTCCGGTTAAGCCTCCGGGTCTTGCGCGATCCGCAGGACGATCCAGGCGAGGACGAGGCGCGCGATGGCGCCCATGGCGATCAGACCCGCGAGCGCGCTGGCGAGGATCGGGAAGCCGGCGGGCCAGGCCGCCAGGGCGACGGCGAACAGGACCGTGCCGAGGCCGGCGGCCGGTCCGAAGGCCAGCACCAGGGAGGGCAGGCCGGCGATCCGGGGCGGCCCGCCTCCGCGGCGGGCCAGCCAGGCCCCCGCCCCCTGCGCCAGCCCGTCGAGGGCCAGCGCCACGGCCAGCGCCAGGGCGGCCCAGCCGTTGCGCTCGGGCGCGGCCCAGGCGAAGGCGGCGGTCAGGCCCGCGAGGGCGAGGCTGGCGAGGAGGGCCCGGCCGGCGGACCGGACGGACAGGCGCGAAACGGTCTCCTCGACCACGGGGCACGGACCTCGTTCTTGCGCGGGCACCCCCGCATTCGCCACGATTGACGCGGTTTTGCGAGGGCCGTACCACGACGCCCTGTGCTTGTCGCGAACGCAGCGCGCTCGGGGTTCAGGTCCGGCCAGGGAGGCATGACGGGGATGTACAAGGCCCAGACGCGCGGGATCAGCGTGACCGTGATGCCTCGCTTCGTCGAGGAAGAATCGTCGCCGGCCGAGAGCCGCTACTTCTTCGCCTACACGGTCGAGATCGTGAACAACGGCCCCGAGCAGGTGCAGCTGCGCTCCCGCCACTGGCGCATCGTCGACGGGCGCGGCGAGACCCAGGAGGTCCGCGGCGCCGGGGTGGTCGGCAAGCAGCCGGTGCTCGAGCCGGGCGAATCGTTCAGCTACACCAGCGGCTGCCCGCTCACCACGCCGGACGGCCTGATGGCCGGCAGCTACACCATGGCGACCCATGGGGGCGAGAGCTTCGAGGCGGAGATCCCGGCCTTCTCGCTCGATTCGCCCCATGTCCGCCGCAGCGTGCACTAGGGTGATGTCCACCGAAGGCCCGCGCCCGGAGACCCTCGACTGGCTGGCGCAGCTCGTGGCCTTCGACACCGAGAGTTCGAAATCGAACCTCGCGCTCATCGACTGCGTGGCGGCCGCCCTCGACAACCTCGGCGTGCCCTTCGTCCGCGTGCCCAACGCGGCCGGCGACAAGGCGGCCCTGTTCGCCACCATCGGCCCGATGGTCGACGGCGGCATCGTGCTCTCGGGCCATACCGACGTGGTGCCGGTGACGGGGCAGGCCTGGAGCGCCGACCCCTTCACCCTGCGGGTGGCGGACGGGCGTGCCTACGGCCGCGGCGCCGTCGACATGAAGGGCTTCTGCGCCCTGGCGCTCGCGGCGATCCCGCGCTTCCAGGCCGCCGGCCTCGAGCGTCCGATCCACATCCTCCTGTCCTACGACGAGGAGACCACCTGCCTGGGTGTGGCCGACACGATCGCGCGGTTCGGGGCCGACCTGCCGCGCCCGGGCGCGGTGATCGTCGGCGAGCCCACCGACCTCGAAGTGGCCGACGCGCACAAGAGCATCGTCACCTATCTCACCACCGTGCACGGGCACGAGGCCCACTCGGCCAAGCCGATGCTCGGGGCCAACGCCGTGATGGCGGCGGCCGACCTCGTCTCGGAGCTGAACCGGATCGCCGACGCGATGATCGCCCGGGGCGACGCCTCGGGCCGCTTCGACCCGCCCGCCACCACCGTGCATGTGGGCACCATCGCGGGTGGCACGGCCCGCAACATCCTGCCCAAGGTCTGCACCTTCCACTGGGAGTTCCGCGGCCTGCCCGACCTCGACATGGGCGAGATCCCCGCCCTGTTCGAGGCCAAGGTGCGCACCGTGCTGCGCGACCGGCTCAACCGCTACGGCGATTACGGGCGGATCGAGACGCTGGAGGAGGTGGCGGTGCCGGGCCTCGCCCCGGAGCCCGGCTCGGCGGCCGAGCGGCTGGCCCTCCGGGTGGCGGAGCGCAACCACACGATCTCGGTGCCCTACGCCACGGAGGCCGGGCGCTTCCAGGTCGCCGGCATCCCCACCGTGGTCTGCGGCCCCGGCTCCATCGACCAGGCGCACCAGCCGGACGAGTACATCACGCTCGCGGCGCTCAAGGCCGGCGAGGCCTTCATGGACCGCCTCGCGGCGGCGTGCGTGACCCCATGACCGCCTTCGTGCCCCGCACCATCGCGGCGGATGGGCCGGTGAAGCTGCGCCCGCTGGAGCGCGAGGACCTGATGTTCGTGCATCAGCTCAACAACAACGACAGCATCATGCGCTACTGGTTCGAGGAGGCCTACGAGTCCTTCGCCGAACTGGCGCAGCTCTACGAGCGCAACATCCACAACCAGACCGAGCGGCGCTTCATCATCGCCAATGCGGACGGCGCCCCCGCCGGCCTCGTCGAGCTCGTGGAGATCAACCACCTGCACCGGCGCTGCGAATTCCAGATCGCGATCCACCCGGCCTTCCAGGGCCAGGGCTACGCCCCGCGGGCCACGCGCATCGCCATGGACTACGCCTTCAGCGTCCTCAACATCCACAAGCTCTACCTGCACGTGGACAAGGACAATGCCCGCGCGGTGCGGATCTACGAGCGCTGCGGCTTCGAGCCCGAGGGCATCCTGAAGGACGAGTTCTTCGTCAACGGCAAGTACCGCGACGCAGTGCGGATGTGCCTGTTCCAGCCCGCCTACCTCGCCCGCCGGGGCGGCGGCGACATCGCCGATCCCGTCCTGAAGGCGTGAGCGCCGGACCCCCGCGAGGAGGTCCGGCGCCGCGTTCAGGTCCTGCGATCGGCCTTCGCGATCAGTTGCGGCCCGCGCCGCCCTGCCCGCCGCTGCGCTCGCCGCCACCCATGCTGCCGGCCTTGCCGCCCTGCGCGCCGGCATTCAGGCCGCGCTCGGCCCCGCCGGTCCGGTTGCCGGTGTTCATGGTGCCGCGCTCGGCGCCGCCCGAGCGGTCGGCCGCGTTGCGGATGCCCGAGCCCTCGGTCCCGCGGTCGCGGTTCGTGTCGCGCTCGGCCGAGGCACCGTTGCGGCCCCCCTGCTGGCGGGTGTCGGCGTTGCGGATGCCATCCCGCGACGTGGTCTCGGTCGAGCGGACGTTGCGCGTGTCGCGCCGCGCGTCGGTGCGGGACGAGACGGCCTTGCCGCGGAAGCCCCGCTCCTCGAAGCGGGCGCCGACGGTGCCGCCCCGGCGTTCGGTCACCGTCAGGCGGCGATACTCGGGCGAGCCGTAGACCACGCGCTGGCCGCGCACCACGACATAGCGGGTGCCGGGACGGCGGGTGGTCGTCTCCTCGACGCGGACGAGGCGGCGGTACTGGGGCGAGCCGTAGAGGACGCGCTGACCGCGGATGGTGACGTAGCGCCGGCGCGCGCGCTCGACCACGCGGTCGCCGCCGCGATGCTCGATGGTGACGAGGCGGCGATATTCCGGCGAGCCGTAGACCACGCGCTGGCCGCCGATGAAGACGAAGCGGCCCGAGCGGCGTCCGCCCTCGAAGCGTTCGCTGCGCGACTCGCTGCGGGTGTTGACCGAGACGCGGTCGCGCTGCTCGCGGCCGCCGACCCGGTCCTCCCGGGACGAGGTCCGGGTCGCCCGGTCGCCGCGCGCACCGTCGCGGTCGCCCCGGTCCGCGCTGCGGGCCTGCGAATCCTTGTTCTGCGAATCTCGGGCCTGAGAATCTCGGGCCTGGGAATCCCGGCCCTGGGACTCGCGGGCCGCCGTGTCGCCGCGCCCGCCGCTCTCCATGCGACTGCCCTCGCGGCGTCCGCCCGCCTCGGCCCGTCCGCCCATCTCGCTGCGGGCGCCGCCCGAAGCGCCCTCGGCGCCGCCCTGGCTGCGGGCGGCGGCCCCACCACGGCCGCCGGCCTCGCTGCCGCCGGCGGTGCCGGCCTGGCCCGCGCCCTGGGCGTAGGCTGACGTCGTCATCAGCAGTGCCGTCAGACCGACGACGATATTCTTGCTGACCAGATTTTTGCCGACCACGAATGTCTTCATCGACGTTCCTCCTGAGCTCTTGTCGAGCACTCTTGAGAAACCCCAAACGTCGAAACCTGAGAAACGGTTCAAATGCGAGGCCCGGCTGTAGGCGCGAGCATTTGCGGCGTCTTGTCCTCGTCAAAGGTCAAGCTTGGCGATGCTGCCGCGACACCTGTCGCGGCAGCCCCGGATCAGGGGCCCGACTGGGCTGCGACTTCGGCTTCCACCGCCGCCGGATCGAGGTCGTAGCGCCGTGAGCAGAACTCGCAGGTGATGCCGATGCGCCCGTCATCGGCGATCATGTCCCGGCGCTCCTGAGGCGAGAACGAGGTGATCATGCCCATCACCCGCTCGGGCGAGCAGCGGCACTGCTCGTGCACCGCCTGCGCCTCGAACACCCGCACGCCGCGCTCGTGGAACAGGCGGTAGAGCAGGCGCTCGGCCGAGACCTCCGGGTCGACGAGCTCGTGGTCCTCGATGGTGGACACGAGGCTGCGCGCCTCGACCCAGGCGTCGTCCTCGGGCACGCCGTTCGCGTCGAGGTGGACGTGGCCCTCGGGGATGTCGCCCGGGGGCAGGTCGGCGAGCCGGGCCCGGTCGATGGATTGCGGCAGGAACTGCACCAGGAGGCCGCCGGCCCGGTAGGTCCGGGCGCCGCCGGCATATTGCTCGGCCACCGCGAGGCGGACCTGGGTCGGGATCTGCTCGGACTGGCGGAAGTACTGGTGCGCCGCCTCCTCGAGGCTCTGGCACTCCAGGGCGACGACGCCCTGGTAGCGGCTGCTGGTGGGACCCTGGTCGATGGTCATGGCCAGGTGCCCCTGCCCGATCAGGTCCGGGTCCTGGAGCGGGCCGGCCCCGAGGGCGTCCACCCGCGCGGTGTCGAAGCGCGCCGTGGCGCGCAGGCGGTCGGGCGCCTCGAAGTCGACCACGATCATCTCCACCGGGCCGTCGGTCTTGGTCTGGAGCTGGAAGCGGCCCTCGAACTTCAGGGACGAGCCGAGGAGCACGGTGAGCGCCGCCGCCTCGCCGAGGAGGCGGGCCACCGCATCGGGATAGCCGTGCCGGCGCAGGATGGTGTCGACGGACGGGCCGAGGCGGACCACGCGGCCGCGCACGTCGAGGGCCTCGACGGCGAAGGGCAGCACCACGTCGTCATCGCCCTCGATGAGGAGCGGCGGGACGGATCCCGTGGTCGTTCCAGCAGGCATTCCAGAAGTCATGGCAGCTCCGATCGGGCTCGACGAACGCGAGGGCTGGGCCACGGACCGCGCGACCCCTCGGGGGCGGGGTCGTGAGATCGCCGAACGGTCTCGGCGGCGTACCGGTCGGAACGGCCGCGCGCGTCGCGCGGCCGCGCCCAACCCTCAGGGAAGAACGGTCCCCATATAGGCATCCGGGCGCGGCGGCGCGACGGGGCGGGGATGCGGCCCGTGCACGGGTGGTCCCGCACCAGGCCGCCCCCCGGGGGCGGTCCCGGCCGTCAGAGGCCGTGGGCCTGCAGGCACCAGGCGAGGATGCCCTTCTGGGCATGCAGGCGGTTCTCGGCCTCGTCGAAGATCACCGATTGCGGGCCGTCGATCACTTCGGCGGTCACCTCCTCGCCGCGATGGGCCGGCAGGCAGTGCATGAAGATCGCGTCCTGGGCCGCGGCGGCCATCAGGCGGGCATCGACCCGGTAGGGCACCAGCAGGTTGTGCCGGTGCTGGTCGTCCTCGTCGCCCATGGAGACCCAGCAATCGGTGACCACCGCGTCCGCTCCGTCCACCGCTTCGTAGGCGTCGGTGGTGACGTTGACGGTGGCGCCCTGCGCCTTCGCCCAGTCGAGGAGCGGCTGGGGCGTCGACAGCTCCGGCGGGGCCGCGATGTTGAGGGTGAAGTCGAAGCGCGCGGCGGCGTGCACCCAGGAGGCGAGCACGTTGTTGGCGTCCCCCGACCAGGCCACGGTGCGGCCCCGGATCGGCCCGCGATGCTCCTCGAAGGTCAGGAGGTCGGCCATGATCTGGCACGGGTGCGAGACCTTGGTCAGGGCGTTGATCACCGGCACGGTGGCGTACTCGGCCAGCTCCAGCATCAGGCCGTGGTCCAGGATGCGGATCATGATCGCGTCGACGTAGCGCGAGAGCACCCGGGCGGTGTCGCCCACGGTCTCGCCGCGGCCGAGCTGCATCTCGCTCCCCGTCAGCATCAGGGTCTCGCCGCCGAGCTCGCGCATGCCGACGTCGAACGACACCCGGGTCCGGGTCGAGGGCCGGTCGAACACCATCGCCAGGGTCTTGCCGATGAGGGGGCGGTCCTCGGCCAGCGTGCCCTTGCGGCGGCGCGCCTTGATGCGGGCGGCGGCGTCCAGCACCGTGCGCAGCTGCTCGGCCGAGAAGTCCTTGAGGTCAAGGAAGTGGCGGGTTCCGTGGCCGGTCCCGTTCAGTGTCGTGGTCATCGGTCCGTTCTTCGTGTGCGTGGTCCCGGTCAGGGCAGTTTCGGTCGGGGCGGGGCGGCGTCGCGGCCGTCCGGTGACGCGCCCGGTTCCTGGCGGTTACTCGGCGGCGCCGCGCAGGCGCGTCCCGAGCCGGCCGGCCGCCGTGTCGAGGCGGGTGACCGCCTCCGCCACGTCG
>NZ_LMML01000009.1:219338-237770 GCF_001422215.1 Methylobacterium sp. Leaf89
GCAGCAGGCGCACCACGTTGTCGCCCGCCGGGATCACCAGCAGGTGCGCGTCGCGGGCGGCGGCGGCGAATTCGGTGTTCGGCACGTGGAGCTTGAGGCCGAGCATCAGGCCCTCGCCGCGGATGTCCGCGATGACGGCCGGGTGCCGGTCCTGCAGGGCGGCGAGGCGCTGCTTCAGGATCAGGCCCATGCGCTGGACATGGTCGAGGAAGCCGTCCGCCAGCACCACGTCGAGGACGGCGTTGCCCACCGCCATGGCCAGCGGGTTGCCGCCGAAGGTGGTGCCGTGGCTGCCCGCCGTCATGCCGCGTGCGGCGTTCGCCGTGGCGAGGCAGACGCCGAGGGGGAAGCCGCCGCCGATGCCCTTGGCCGCGCTCATGATGTCGGGGGCCGCCCCCGCCCACTCGTGCGCGAACAGCTTGCCCGTGCGCCCGACCCCGGTCTGGACCTCGTCCATGATGAGCAGGATGCCGTGCGCGTCGCAGAGTTCGCGCAGGCCGCGCAGGCATTGCGGCGGCACCGGGCGCACGCCGCCCTCCCCCTGGATCGGCTCGATCAGGATCGCGGCCGTCTCCGGGCCGATGGCGGCCCGCAGGGCCTCGTGGTCGCCGAAGGGCACCTGGTCGAAGCCGTCGACCTTCGGACCGAAGCCCTCGATGTACTTCTGCTGACCGCCGGCCGCGATGGTGGCCAGGGTCCGGCCGTGGAAGGCGCCCTCGACGGTGAGGATCCGGAAGCGCTCCGGGTGGCCGTCGGCGGCGTGGTACTTGCGCGCCATCTTGATGGCGGCCTCGTTGGCTTCCGCCCCCGAATTGGCGAAGAAGGCCACGTCCGCGAAGGTGGCGTCCACGAGGCGCCGGCCCAGCCGCTCGCCCTCCGGGATCTCGAACAGGTTCGAGGTGTGCCAGAGCTTCTGCGCCTGCGCGGTCAGGGCCTGGACGAGGTGCGGATGGGCGTGGCCCAGGGCGTTCACCGCGATGCCGGCGCCGAAATCGAGGTATCGCTCGCCGCTGCGCGCCTCGAGCCATGCGCCCTCGCCGCGTTCGAAGGCGATGGGAGCCCGGGCATAGGTCGGCAGAAGGGCGGATGTCACGATCCCGTCTTCCCGTGTGTCTCGCGGGCACGCGAGACACGCGACCGCACCAAATGAAAGTGCCGCCTCGGATGGGGCGGCACGCGCGCGATTACTAGAGAAATGGCCAATTCTGTCAACGACAGACCGGGTTCACAGCCCTGACATGCCTGCCCATTAGGCTGTTGCGCGCGCGCTGTGCGGCCCGCCTCGGGTCATGCCTTGCACCCTGCGCCTGGAAGTGCTCAGAGCCGCGTCACGCCGGCCGGACGACCCGCGGCCGCCCAGCAGAGGAACGACGCAGCATGAGCACCGTCACGGAACGCCTGGAGGCCCTCGGCCTGACCCTGCCCAAGGCCGCGGCCCCCGTCGCGAACTACGTGCCCTTCGTGCGCAGCGGCAACCTCGTGGTGATCTCCGGGCAGATCTGCTTCGGGGCCGACGGCCGAATCGCCGGCGCCCACACGGGCAAGCTCGGGGCCGAGGTCTCGGCCGAGGACGGCATCGCCGCCGCCCGGCTCTGCGCCCTCAACGTGCTGGCCCAGCTCCAGGCGGCGGTGGGCGACCTCGACCGCGGCGTCGTGCAGTGCATCCGCCTCGGCGGCTTCATCAACGCGGTGCCGACCTTCGCGGGACTCGCCGGCATCATGAACGGTGCCTCCGACCTCATGGTGGAGATCCTGGGCGACCGCGGCCGCCACGCCCGCTCCACCGTCGGCGTCGCCGAGCTGCCCCTCGACGCGGCCGTCGAGGTCGAGGCGATGTTCGAGGTCAAATGAGCCCGCCGACGGCCCCCAACGCCCCCGACTGGCTCACCGCCCGGCCCATCGCCCATCGCGGCCTGCACGACCGGGCGGGCGGCGTGCCCGAGAACACCCTCGCGGCCGCCGAGGCGGCGATCCGGGGCGGCTACGCCATCGAGTGCGACGTCCAGCTCAGCGCCGACGGCGAGGCGATGGTGTTCCACGACGAGACCCTGGGCCGCCTGACCGCGGCCGGGGAGGCGGTGGGCGCGCGCTCCGCCGCGGATCTCGGCGCCCTGACGGTGGCGGGCAGCGCCGAGCGCATCCCGACCCTGCCGGCCTTCCTGGCCCGGATCGGCGGGCGCACGCCCCTCGTGATCGAGGTGAAGTCGCGCTACACCGGCGACCTGCGGCTCGCCGAGCGCGTGGCCGCCCTCGCGACCGCCTATGACGGCCCCGTGGCGCTGAAATCCTTCGATCCGCAGATCGTCACCGCCCTGCGGACGCTCGCGCCCGGGCTCCCGCGCGGCATCGTCGCCGAGACGCGCCAGGACGACCCGGCCTACGCCACCCTGCCCCCGAGCCTGCGGCGCGCCCTCCCGGGCCTGCTGCATTTCGACGAGACCCGGCCGGACTTCCTGTCCTGGCGGGTGGACGACCTGCCCTGCGCGCCCACCGTCCTGTGCCGGCTCCTGGGGCAACGCCCGGTGATGACCTGGACCGTGCGCAATCCGGACCAGCGCCGGCACGCCGCGATCCACGCCGACCAGATGGTGTTCGAGGGGTTCTGCCCGTAGGGCGCCGCTCGCCCCCTGCGACGGCGCGCGGCCCCGCGCCGCCCTTGGCCCGCCGGGCTCCGGGGACTAGATTGCCCCGCGATGGACATTCCCGGCGAAACACAGCGTTCCGGCGAAGGCCCCGGCGCCCCGGCCGAGACCGTGACGGAACTGCAGGTGCGCGCGGTGCCGGGCCTGGCTGGGATCGCGGCGGCCGAGTGGGATGCCTGCGCCACCTCGGCCGAGACCCTCTCGGGCGGCGACGAGACCCACAATCCCTTCCTCTCGCACGCCTTCCTGTCGTCGCTGGAGGATTCGGGCTGCGTCTCGCGCAAGACCGGCTGGCTCCCCCTCCACGTGGCGGTGGAGCGCGAGGGCCGCCTCGTCGGGGTGGCGCCCTGCTACCTGAAATCCCACAGCCAGGGCGAGTACGTCTTCGACCACGGCTGGGCCGACGCCTACGAGCGGGCGGGCGGCAGCTACTACCCGAAGCTCCAGGTCAGCGTGCCCTTCACCCCCGTCACCGGCCCGCGCTTCCTCATCGCGCCGGGGCAGGACGTGAACGAGGCGGCCTCCGCGATCGTGGCGGGCCTGCGCGCCCTGCGGGCCGAGACCAAGGCCTCCTCGATCCACGTCACCTTCATGCAGGCGCGCGAGTGGGACCAGGCCGGGGCGCTGGGCTTCCTCCAGCGCGTCGACCAGCAGTTCCACTGGGAGAATGCCGGGTACGGGACCTTCGCGGATTTCCTCGGGGCGCTGGCGTCGCGCAAGCGCAAGGCGATCCGGCGCGAGCGCCGCGACGCCCTGGCGCCCGGCCTCACCATCGAGCACGTCACCGGCGCCGACCTGACCCCAGCCCACTGGGACGCGTTCTACGAATTCTACGCCGATACCGGCGCGCGCAAGTGGGGCCGGCCCTACCTGAACCGCAGGTTCTTCGGGCTCCTCGGCGAGCGCATGCCCGAGCGGGTGCTGCTGGTGATGGCCAAGCGCGCGGGGCGCTACGTCGCCGGCGCCATCAACCTCATCGGGGATGTGGCCCTCTACGGCCGCAACTGGGGCTGCGTCGAGGACCACCCGTTCCTGCATTTCGAGGTCTGCTACTATCAGGCCATCGACTTCGCCATCGCCCAGGGCTTGAAGCGCGTCGAGGCGGGCGCGCAGGGTGAGCACAAGCTCGCCCGCGGCTACCGCCCGGTCCTCATGCACTCGGCCCACGACATCGCCGACCCGGCCCTGCGCCGGGCGGTGGCCGATTACCTGAAGCGCGAGCGCGAACACGTGCTGGAAGCCGCCGAAGTCCTGGACACGCTGACGCCCTTCCGGCGCGAAGCCTTGCCGGAAGCGTCCGAAGAACCGGCATCCGACTTGCCTGGGGCCGAGCCGGAGGCGAATCCTTCCGGTTGAGGACGCCCCTCCGACCCAGCACAGCCCGCCCCCCAGAGGCGCGAGAGCCCAAGGACGATCCGTGAGCCCCATCGACCGCATCAAGACCTTCGCCGACGACCTCGTGGCCCTCCGCCGCGACTTCCACGCCCATCCCGAGCTCGGCTTCGAGGAGGTCCGCACCTCCGGCATCGTCGCCGCCGAGCTGGCGCGCTACGGCGTGACCGTCCATCGCGGCATCGGCGGCACCGGAGTGGTGGGCGTGCTGGAGGGCCGCACCGGCTCCGGCCGGCGGGTCGGCCTGCGCGCCGACATGGACGCCCTGCCGATCGAGGAGGAGACCAACCTGCCCTACCGCTCGACGGTGCCGGGCAAGATGCACGCCTGCGGCCATGACGGCCACACCACGATGCTGCTGGGCGCCGCGCGCTACCTCGCCGAGACCCGGGATTTCGACGGCACCGCCCTGTTCGTGTTCCAGCCGGCCGAGGAAGGCCAGGGCGGCGCCCGCGCGATGATCGCCGACGGCCTGTTCGAGAAATTCCCCTGCGACGAGATCTACGCGATCCACAACCAGCCCAACGGCCCGCACGGCAAGATCAAGCTGCGCCCCGGCCCGGCCATGGCGGCGGCGGACTTCTTCGACATCCGCATCACCGGGCGCGGCGCCCACGCGGCCCAGCCGCAGCAGGGCATCGACCCCATCGTGGTGGGCGCCACCCTGGTCCAGGCCCTGCAGTCGATCGTCTCGCGCAACGCCGACCCGCTCAAGAGCGCGGTCCTGTCGGTGACGCAGTTCCACGCGGGCGCCGCCTACAACGTCATCCCGGAGGGCGCCCACATCACCGGTACGGTGCGGACCTTCGACGCGGACCTGCGCACCCTCGTCACCACCCGCATCCGGGCCATCGCCGCGGGCCTCGCGACCGCCTACGGGGCGACGATCGACGTCGACATCCGCGACGTGTTCTCGGTGCTGATGAACAGCCCGGAGCACGCGGCCGCCGCCGCCGACATCGCCCGCGAGCTGTTCGGCCCCGAGGGCGTCGACGACCAGTCGAAGCCGCGCATGGGCAGCGAGGACTTCGCCGACATGGTCGCGCGGGTGCCCGGCGCCTATGCGTGGATCGGCTCGAATCCCGGTCCCGGCCTGCACAATGCGAGCTTCGACTTCGACGACAGCATCATTCCCCTCGGCTCGGCCTTCCTCGCCCGCCTCGTCGAGCGGCGCACCGCCGCCTGACACGGGCGGTCACGGGGCATTGCGGATCGGGGTGGCGGGGCCTTAGGAAAGGCGCCCGCCTCCCGCACGCCGCACGGTCGATGTCCATGAACGAATTGCACGACCTGAGTCCGAGGGCGGCCGACGGGTCGCCCTACCCCCTGGCCCAGCACCGGGGGCAGGTGATCCTGATCGTCAACACCGCCTCGAAATGCGGGTTCACGCCGCAATATGCCGGGCTGGAGGCCCTGGCGCAGAAGCACCGGGCGGACGGCCTCGTGGTGCTGGGCTTTCCCTGCAACCAGTTCGGCGCCCAGGAGCCGGGGGATGCGGCCGAGATCGCCCGCTTCTGCAGCCTGACCTACGACGTCAGCTTCCCGGTCCTCGCCAAGGTCGCGGTGAACGGCCCCGCGGCCGACCCGGTCTTCGCGCATCTGACGCAGGCGAAGCCCGGCCTCCTCGGCAGCCGCGCCATCAAGTGGAACTTCACCAAGTTCCTCGTCGGGCGCGACGGTCGGGTGATCGCCCGCTACGCGCCCTCCACGAAGCCGGAGGCCCTGGAGGCCGCCATCGCGGCCGCCCTGGCGGAGCCCGCGCCCGCCTCCTGAGAGGCGACCCGCCCCGGCGGAGGGCGCGCGACGGGGCGATCGGACCGGCCGCGTCGGGCCCCGCGCCGTCCCGCCGGCCGGAACGCGCCGGCCCCGCCGCCACGATCCCCAGCCGGATGGGCGCGATCGGCGGCCAGGGTTAGGAAAGTCCTGGCCAAATCCCACAGGCGCCGGAACCGCTTGACCCGACAGGGGTCGCGCCGGTCCGACCGGCCGACCGGCGGCTCTCCGGGCCCCGATGCCGGCCCGTCCGGCCCGCGCCCGCAACGATCCGGTAAAGAATTCGTTAGCCGGCGTTCAGCCTTGTCATGCCAGAAGCTCCCGACGGACTTGCCGGATCGTCCCGGCTGCGGTGCGATTCGGAGAGGTGGGGACACGGCATGGCTGCAGGCACGGGTCGATCGGCATCGGCGAACGGCGAGGCGGGCGCTGCGGCTCCGGGCCGGGCCATGCCCGAGGCGGTGCGACTGCATCTCGGATCCGAGCTGAAGGCCTTCTACGCCGCGGTTCTCGCCGAGGCGCCGCCGACGGCCCTGCTCGACCTGATCGTCCGGCTGGAGGTCCACCCGCCCGCGGCCGCGGACTTCCGCGCCGCGCTGCTCGACGCCCTGCCCGGCCTGCGCGCCTTCGCGCTGTCGCTCGCCGTCGCGCCGAATGCGGCCGACGACCTTGTGCAGGAGACGCTGCTGAAGGCCTGGGCCAACCGGCACCGCTTCGAGCCCGGCAGCAACCTGAAGGCCTGGCTCTGCACCATCCTGCGCAACCAGTTCTACACCGAGTGCCGCAAGCGCAAGCGCGAGGTCGAGGATGCGGACGGTGCCTTCGCCGCGAAGGTCGTGGCGCCGGCCGCGCAGGAGGCGAGCAGCGATCTGCGCCGGGTCTGGCAGCATCTCGGCAAGCTGCCGCCCGCCCAGCGGGAGGCGCTGGTGCTCGTGGCGGCGCAGGGGATGACCTACGAGGCCGCCGCCGCGCTGATCGGCTGCCAGGTCGGGACCATGAAGAGCCGCGTCAGCCGGGCCCGAGCCTTCCTCGTCGGGTCCCTCGGGATGGAGGCGCGCGAGGCGGCGTCCTGAACCGGCATTGCGGGGGCACCGGCGCGGGCGGCGCCCCTTACTCGGGGGCCGCCTCGTCGGCCTCGCCGTCATCGTCTCCCAACCGGTAGGGCTCCCGCACGAGGGGCGCGCGCCCCTCGGGCTGGACCCGGGCGGGGGCGAGGGTGGGCCGGGCCGGGTCGAAGGGCATCATCGCGGCCCCCGAGGCGACCACGCCGGCCAGCGCCCGCAACGGGGCGGGCTGCCGGGAATCCTGGGCGACGCCCTCGGCCTCCGCCTGGAGGCGCAGGTTGCACGCCCGCGCGGGCAGGCCCTCATCCGGCGTGCAGGCATCGTGCCGGGCGCAGGCCGCGTCGAGGGCGTCGATGGGTGCGAGCGGGGCGTTGTTGCCCGGCCCGCAGTAATTGCCGTGCAGCAGCGTCTTGGTGGGGACGGGCGGCTTGGTGGGGGGCGACGCCCCGGAGCCTGCGTCGGCCTGTGCGCGGGCGGGTGCCGAAAGGCAGGCCACCACCAGGGCCGAAGCCACGAATCCGGACGCCGTCCATCGGGACATCGTCATGCGCTCACCTCCGTTCGCCCGCACGGCCCGGGCCCTGCCCCGCAGGCCGGGAGCGGCGCGGAAAAGCGTAATGCCGGGGTCTCGGCGACGGTTCCGGCCGCCTTCGCCCGCCCGGGCGGCCCCGGCCCGTCCGTCTCGGCGCGGAGCGCCGCGCCCCGAGTTCACATGGTCGAGAGTCCGCGAACCGGGGGGCGCGGCCGGAGGTTCGAACCTTGCATCACCGTCTGCATCGCCGTGGATCGGTCTGCGGTGATCGATCTGCGTGGATCGGTCTTGCCGTCTCCGCCGTTGCTCGGGCCGTTGCGCGGATCCGGTCGATGTCACCGTTCCCGTTCGCAGGGACTGATCCATGATGAACGCCCAGACCTACCGCGTGACCCTGGAGACCCGCGACGGGCGCCGCGTCCTGACCGCGATGGCCGAGCGGGAGGCGGCCCTGATGGCGGAATCCGTCCTGCGTCGCTACGCGGGCCAGACCCTCACCGTCGGCTTCAGCGTCGCCTGCACGGACCCGGAGGCGCGCCGCCGCATCGCCTATTACCTGACCGACGTCGCCCTCGAACTCGAGCTCGCCTGAGCGGGGCGCCCGCCGCCCGGATGGTCCGTGAGACCCGATGGCGCTGGACGAAAGAATTCCGGGTATGCGAGAACGCGGCCCCGATGCCGAGGCGGGTCGGGGTGGCCGTCCGGCGACGGGTCCGGTCGATCGTCCGTGCTGGCCGCGGGACCCGGGGCCCGGGCCCCTTGATCGATCGGACGGGCCTGCCCAGGCATCCGGCTCGGCGCGACGGTCCGCTGCGAAGGGTTCGGAAGGTCGCGGTGTCTTCCTTGGTACAGGCATGTGTCAGGCCTGCCGGCCGGGCGATCCGAGCGGGTGTTCCTTAGGACCCAACGATGAGATTTTTCGTCAACAAGGATGTGAGTGGAGGGATTCACTTCTGGCTGGCGCCCGACAATCCGCGTGCGATCAGCAGGGTTTTCGTCTCCGTCGACGGGCGCCGGACCGCGGAACTGTCGGCCTGGATCACCGACGACAATATCCGCGCGAATGGCTGGCACTCGACCGGTCAATGCGTCTACATGATCACCGAGAAGGAATTGCCGGAGCTCGCTTCCGCGAACCGGATCGAGATCTTCGATGCCGATACGAACATCCTGATCTACCGGTCCATTCGGGAGAAGGTTTTCCTGCCGGCCAAGCTGATCAGCATCACCGCGACCGTTCAGAAGAATACCTTCGTCGAACAGAACCTGTTCGATCTCTTCCAGTATAGCTACTTCAACGTCGACCGGCTTTCGGAAGAGGTCGTGCAGAGCATCATGCAGGGCCCCTGGCTGACGTCGTCGCTCATCACGGGGGCCGTGATCTTTCCCCGCTACGAGGTGTTCTTCCAGGACGACCATTGCGTGAGCGGCGTCCTCATCCAGGACCCCTTCGAGGAAATGGCCGCCCGCATGCGGTGGCTTCAGTCGAAGAAGGCGATCACGGACGACCCCGCGCAGAACTGGCGCCTGGGCGGGATGCTGGAATCCGTCCGCTTCGCGGCGGAGTACGATCTGTCGAACAGCCGAAACATCAAGCGCTTCCTGCGGATGCTGCCCGAGCCGTGCTACCGCTTCCTCTACAACCCGCTCTGCCGGCAATTCGGAACCCGCTCGCCGAGCGACCCGTTCGCGCCCGGCAACTCCATCGTCGCCATGGAGATCATCTCGCGGATCAAGGTCGTGGGGCACAGCGACTACACGAGCGAATATTATACCGCGCTCTTCGACCGCCTGGGGGTCGCTCCCGTCGCGATGTCGCATCCGAAGCCTTCGGAGGACGTCCTCTCGCTCGCGGCCCTGTTGAGATCGGTCGACGCCGCGCGGGACATGGTCGCGTTCGACACGGTGATTTCCGATGCCGTTCGGCATGCCGTCGGAAAGAGCTGGCAATGATCGACGCCGGGGTCGCCGTTCGACGCCGGGCGCGGCGTGCCGGTCGAGGGCGGTCCGCGGGCCTCCCGGCCGTCCGGTTTCCCACCCATCCTGTGCCCGCGACGTTCTGAAAGCCCGACCCGAGCCATGTCCGAGGACGATGTTCATCGCGGTGTCGACGGATGGCTCTTTCTCGTCGGCGGAACCAACAGGGTCCTCGCCCAGACCCGAAAAAATCCCCACATCGACATCCAGCTTCAAGCTTGGCGGGATGTCTTCGCGCGTCGCTATCGTGCCTGTAAAAAAGCAGGGTGCGAGTATTTCACGATGATCGCGCCGGAAAAGATCTACATCTACGATAATAAGCTCGGAGATCTGTCGATCGATCCGCGATCGTCTCTCTGCAACCGCCTGCACCGGGGGCTGCTGTTCCATCCGATCCTGCGCCGATCCTATATCGAGCTGTCTCCGCACCTGCGCGCGCATCGCTCGGACGGCGATCTGTATCAGAGGACGGATACGCATTGGACGCTGGCGGGCTGCGAGATCGCCTATCGGCAGATCTGCCGGGCCTGTCGGGCGAGGGCGGTCGACGACTTCCACCTCAGGGAGCGCCGCCAGGAGCGGTCCGCCGGTGATCTCGGATCGAAGTTCGAGCCCGCGATCTCGGAAGATCGGACCTTCTACAGCCTGCAATCGGAGGCCACGCGGGTTTACGCGAACGCGAAGGCGTTGCTGTACGAGTCGCGGCAGACCGCCTCGCACCGGGGAATCCATCACGTCTATCGCAATTCCAGTGCGCGCGCGGATCCCCGGACGTTGATGCTGGTCGGCGATTCCTATGCGGACTTTCCCGCCGCGAGCCTAGTCGTCATGTTGGCCGAGACCTTCCGGGAGGTGCACTTCATCTGGTCGCCGGCGGTGGATTGGGCCTATTTCGCCCGCGTGAAGCCGGACATCCTGATCGGCCAGATCGCGGAGCGGTTTCTGCGCCAGGTGACGGCGGACACCTACGCGGTCGAGCCGTAGGCGCGCCACGGCTCCGGGCCCGAAGGCGCCGGTCCATCACCGGGCGCGGCCGAGAAGGCCGCTGACGTCCCCCGTCAGGCGTTGGCCGAGGCCGGGGCGGCGCCGAGGGCGTCCGGGGCCGGGGTCGCCCGGGCCTGGACCTCGATGAACACCCGCGTCACGTCGGGGCTGCGCGCCTTGAGCCGGGCCTCGACCCGGGAGACCATGGCCTCGATCGCACCGGCGCTGAGGGCGTCGTCCATGTCGAGGCTGACGTTCACGAGGACGTCGGACGGGCCGAGATGCTGGGTCAGCACGGTGTTGACGTGGTGGACGCCCGGCTCGTCGCGCACCACGGCGCGGATCGCCGCCACGAGCTCCGGGTCGGCGGCCTCGCCGATGAGGAGGCCGTGGGTCTCGATCATCAGGAAGGCCGCCATCCCGATCAGGATCAGGCCGATGCCGATGGAGGACCAGCCGTCGAGGGCTGGCATGTCGAGGACCCGGGCCAGGATCACGCCGGCCAGCGCCACCACGAGGCCCATCAGGGCGGCGACGTCCTCGGCCAGCACGGTGAACAGGGCCGGGTCCTTGCTCCGGCGGATGGCGGCGAGCGGCGGCCGCTGGCCCTTCTCCGCCCAGAACGCCTTCAGGGCCACGAAGCAGGAATAGCCCTCGGCCATCACCGAGAAGCCCAGGATCGCCACGTTCACCCAGAAGCCCGAGACGGGGTAGCCCCAGACCACGGCGTCCACCGAGGGCTCGGGGTGCTGGAGCTTGTGGATGCCCTCGTAGACCGCGAAGGCGCCGCCGCCGAGGAAGATGAACAGCGCGACGATGAAGGCGTAGAAGTACACCTCGCGGCCGTAGCCGAACGGGTGCTTCGCCGTGGCCGGACGCTGCGACCGCTTCAGGCCGATGAGGAGCAGGATCTGGTTGGTGGTGTCGACCACAGAGTGGACGCCCTCGGCCAGCATCGCCGAGCTGCCGGTGAGGAAGGCGCCGACGAACTTGGCCGCCGCGATGGCGAGGTTGGCCCCGGCCGCGGTGTAGATGGCGCTGGTGCTCTCGTGGGCCATGCGATGGCGATGCTCTCGGGGGGATCGGTCGGACCTGCGGCGACGCGGGCCCGACCCGCCGGCAGGGCGCGGCGTTCGGACAAGCGTTGCCGCTGGGGCGAAGCGCATCCAACGCACGGGAGCCTCGGAAGGTTCTCCGTCCCCGACGGTTCCGCGCGGAATGATCCCTGGCCCGACTCCGCGCGCCGGGCCCCTCCTGGGGCAAGCCGCCGACGGCGCACCCCACCGAGGGATCGGGGGGCCGGTGGATCAGGCCGCCATCACCAGCATCCAGAGGGCCATCCCGACCATCATCAGGTTCTCGGTCAGCGAGACGAAGCCGAGCGGCACGTTGCTCGATCCGCCGACGCAGGCGCATTTCAGTTCGCGCTTGTCGATGTAGACCGCCTTGAACACCGAGACCGCCCCCACCGTGCCGATGAACAGCGCCACCGGGATCGAGAGCCAGGACAGGGCCCCGGCCAGCATCAGGAGCCCGGCCAGCGCCTCGCAGAACGGATAGGCGTAGGCGTAGCGCACCCAGCGCTTGGCCAGGAGGTCGTAGCCCAGGAACATCGACGAGAAGCGCTCGATGTCCTGCAGCTTCAGGATCGCCAGCACGCACATGCTGAGGGCGATGAACCATTCCGCCGCCCGCACGGTGAAGGGGGAGCCGAAGGCCGCGTGGCTGGCGGCCGACGCCATCAGCGCGGTCATGGCAAAGACCGCGATCACGGGCGTGTAGGTCGTAGCCTGGGGGTCCGGAACGGACCGGCCGAGATGCCGGCGCAGGTCGTCGTAACCGCCGACGCGCTGGCCGGCGATGAAGGTCTGCGGCGTGGTCTTCACGTCGTGCTCAGCCTTGAAGCGGTCGATCTCCTCCCGCGTCGTCAGCCAGCGGTCCTCGACCGCGAAGCCCTCGCGCTCGAGCAGGTCCTTGGCCTTCAGGCCGTAGGGGCAGGTGTGCTCCGGCATCACCATGCGGAACAGGGTGGCCGTCCGGGCGGGACTCGACATCTGGGGCTCCTCGACGGGTGACCCGGCCCGGGAGGCGGTTCGAAACTCCGCCGGGTCGGCCGCGCGGCGGGATGCACCGGCGGCCGGTGCGTAGATGGGGCTTCCCATGGTGGGAAGGTCAAGGGGGGCAAGAACGATTCGTTGCAGTGGAGCCGCAAGAAAGATCCTGGGTTGCAAAGGGGCGGCCCTTCGGCAGGCGTCCGACGCGACGTCCGTGCGGCGAGATCGGGGCGCGACCGCCCAGGTCTGGGACGAAGGAAGCCGGGATGAGGTGGACGGGGTTGGTCGGCCTGTGCATCGTGCGCGCCGACCCCGTCGAACCTTCACCGGAGCCGGCCGCATGACCGTCACGCCCGCCTATGATCCCGACAACGTCTTCGCGAAGATCCTGCGCGGGGAGATTCCCGCCGAGCGGGTCTACGAGGATGCCGACACCCTCGCGTTCATGGACGTGATGCCTCAGGGGGACGGCCACACCCTGGTGATTCCCAAGGCCCCGGCGCGGGGCCTCCTCGACGCCGACCCGGAGGCCCTCGCGGCCCTGGCGCGGACGGTGCAGCGCGTCGCCCGGGCGGTGAAGGCGGCCTTCGCGGCCGAGGGGCTCACGGTGTTCCAGTACAACGAGCCGGCGGGCGGGCAGACGGTGTTCCACCTTCACGTCCACATCGTGCCGCGCTTCGAGGGCGTGCCGCTTCAGCGCCACACGGGCGGCATGGCGGACCGGGCGGTCCTGGCGGAGCACGCCGCCCGCATCCGGGCGGCCCTCGCGGCCGGCTGAGTCAGGCGGCGCCGCTCACCGGCGGGCTGGCGAGGAGCCGGCGCAGGGCGGCGTTCTCGGCCTCGAGTTCGCTGATCCGGCGCACCAGGGCGAGCATCGCGGCGGCCTCGTCCGCCGGGGGCGGAGCCGCGGCGGGCACGGACACGGGCACGGGCGCCGGCGCGGCCTCGTCCACGAAGGTGATGCCGATGCCGTCCGCCCGGCGCCAGCACAGGGTGGCGCGGTAGGTCCGGTCCTTCTGCGGAATGTAGAGGTCGAAGCTCTCGGGCAGCGTCGAGGTCTCGGTCAGGGCGAGCCGGGCGCCGGAGGCGGACAGGTCCCGGACCAGGCAGTCCATGGTCGAGGCACCCTTGTTGAAGATGATCCGGCCCTTGAGGAAGGTCCTCAGACGCGACTCCCTGCGATGCTCCGACATGCCGTGCTGCTCCACCCTGGGGCGGTCTCCGACTCCGCGTCCCATGCGGGGCACCCTGGCACGGCGCCCCTTAAGGAATGATCGCCGCGATGCGCGCGCGCGGCGGCGGACCGGATGCCGCGTTCTCCCTTCGGGTCAGTGGAAGCGGCTGTCCATGGTCTGGAACAGGTAGAAGCCGTTGAAGCGCACGGCGGTCTCGGCCGCGCGGTCGTCGAAATCGGCCGGGGCGTCGCCCACCGCCGCGAGCTTGCCGCCGAAGGCCCAGCGGCCGTTCCCGAGGAAGGGCGGCACGGCGCGGCTCTCCGGCACGGCGCAGCACAGGCCCTCGATGCTCCTGAGGCAGAAAACGTTGTAATTCTGCATCGGTCAATCTCCGATTCGCCCACCCAAGCTACGCCCTAAGCGGGCAATCGGACAGCACTGTGTCGATCAGGTCTCCGGAACGTTACGGGCGAGGTCTTCGAGCCAGGGCCGGGCGCTTCCATCGGAGGGCGCGCGCCAGTCGCCGCGCGGCGACAGGGAGCCCCCGGCCGAGACCTTGGGTCCGTTGGGCAGGGCGGAGCGCTTGAACTGGCTGAAGCCGAAGAAGCGCTGCAGGAAGACCGCGAGCCAGCGCCGGATCTCTCCCAGGTCGTAGGCGCCGCGCTCGGAGTCCGGGAAGTCCGGCGGCCAGGACCCGGTGCCCGCGTCGCCCCAGGCGTGCAGCGCCAGGAAGGCGATCTTCGCCGGCGGGAAGCCGTAGCGCAGAGTGTAGAACAGGTTGAAATCCTGCAGCGCGTAGGGGCCGATCACCCCTTGCGTGCTCTGCGGCGTCGCGCCCGCGTCCACCGGGACCAGCTCGGGCGAGATCTCGGTGGCGAGGATCGCCCGCAGGGTGACGCCGACCTCCGGCCCGACCTGGCCCGAGGCGATGACCCAGCGGATCAGGTGCTGGATCAGGGTCTTGGGCACCCCGGCATTGACGCCGTAATGGCTCATCTGGTCGCCGACGCCGTAGGTGCACCAGCCGAGCGCCAGTTCCGACAGGTCGCCGGTGCCGATCACGAGGGCGCCGTTCTGGTTGGCGAGGCGAAACAGGTAGTCGGTGCGCAGGCCCGCCTGCACGTTCTCGAAGGTGACGTCGTAGACCGGCTCGCCGCGTCCGAACGGGTGGTCCATCCCGGTGAGCATCACGGTGGCGGCCTCGCGGATGTCGATCTCGCGGGCGGTGGTGCCGAGCGCCCGCATCAGGGCGTGGGCGTTGGCCTTGGTGCCCTCCGAGGTAGCGAAGCCCGGCAGGGTGTAGGCCAGGATGTTTGTTCGCGGGAGGCCGAGCCGATCCATGGCCTTGGCCGCGACGATGAGGGCGTGGGTCGAATCGAGGCCGCCCGAGACGCCGATGACGACCTTCTTCGTCCCCGTCGCCTCCAGGCGCTGGGCGAGGCCCGCCACCTGGATGTTGTAGGCCTCGTAGCAATCCTGGGCGAGGCGGGCCGGATCGGCGGGCACGAAGGGGAAGCGCTCGACCGTGCGCCGCAGGCCGAGGTCGTCGGCCGGCGGATCGAGCCGGAAGGCCACCCGGCGATAGGTCGGCCCGCGGGGCGCGGCACGGCCCGAATCGTCGAAGCTGCCCATCTGGAGCCGCTCTTGGGCGAGGCGGCCGAGATCGATGTCGGCCAGGGTCATCACGGGCTCGGACGCGAAGCGCGGCCCTTCGGCGAGGCGCTCCCCGTTCTCGTCGATGCTGGTCTGCCCGTCCCAGGAGAGGTCGGTGGTGGATTCGCCGGTGCCGGCGGCGGCGTAGACGTAGGCGCAGAGGCAGCGCATCGAGGCGGCCCGCGTCAGCAGCGCGCGGGAGTCCGCCCGGCCCACCGTGATCGGGCTGCCCGACAGGTTGGCGAGCACGGTGGCGCCGGCCAAGGCCGCGTCGATGCCGGGGGAGGCGGGCACCCAGAGGTCCTCGCAGACCTCGACGCCGAGCACCAGGTTGGGCACGTCCGCGGCGGCGAACAGCAGGTCGGTGCCGAAGGGCGCCTCCAGGCCGGCGACCCGGATGCTCTCGCCCGCGATCCCGGCGCCGGAGGCGAAGTGGCGCTTCTCGTAGAACTCCCGGTAGGTCGGCAGGAAGCTCTTCGGGATCACCCCGAGGAGCCGGCCGCGGTGGATGGCCAGGGCGCAGTTGTAGAGCCGGTGGCCCCAGCGCAGGGGCGCGCCGACGACGAGGACGGGCTGGAGCGCGGTCGAATCCGCCACGAGGCGCGCCACCGCCGCCTCCACCGCCTCGAGCACCGTGACCTGCAGGAACAGGTCCTCGATGGCGTAGGCCGAGACGCAGAGCTCCGGGAACACCGCCACGGCGACCCCGGCCTCATCGCACGAGCGGGCGAGGGCGAGGATGCCTTCAGCGTTGCGGGCCGGGTCGGCCGGGTGGCTGCGGGTGGTGCAGGCGGCGACCCGGGCGAAGCCGTGCCGGTAGAGGGAGCGGAAGCCGGGATCGGCCGGGGCGGACGTGGTCGCCGAGGGACTGGGCAAGGGGCGGGGCTCCGGACTGATCGCGCCGCACCTTAACCCCTGCCGCCATCCGCCTCCAGCGCAAGGGTTCGGCGGCGTGCCAAGGGGCCCAGCAAGGGGCCCGGCGAGGGGCCGGGCGAGGGGGCTCCGGGTTCGACGGGCGCGGTTCGGTGGTCCCGGTTCAGGCGATCGGGCCTCGGTCGCGCGGTCAAATCAAGCGTCTGTTAACGACGATGCCCCTAACTCAGCGCTGAACCGCGCCGCTCCCGGCGGCGGACCCGTTTTGAGTACATCCGGCCAATCATGCGCGCATCGGGACGGCTCCCCTACTCCCATCGTGATCCTTCGCGCCCCGTTCGCGGCGGCGACCGCCTCGGCCTGTCGATCGGCGCCCTGGCGCACCGGTTGATGAACCTGCGGGCGACCCTCTCCCGCCGCCTCGCCGGCCCGCCGCAGCGGCCGGACTACACGGTGGCGGCCACCCGCCCGACCCCGAGCTGGATGACGAGCCCGCAGGCCCTGGTCGGCCGCAACGAGGTCGGCCTCGCCTTCCGGCCCGCCCCGGCGATCCAGGCCTGGCCGGCCCAGGTCTTCGACGACCGCGCCACCCTCGACATGATCCCGCGCCGCGCCGCCCCCGCGGTCGGGTTCGACGACGGCCAGATGGAGGCCGACACGCCCGCGCCCCGCGTCCTGATCCGGACCCCGCGCCGCCCGGCCGCGATCATGCCCGAGGCCGGCGAGGCCCCGGCCCCTGCCGCGGCGGCCCCGGCCGGACCGGCCGTGCGCTACACCCGCACCCCCGATCCCGTCCTGCACGAGCGCCGCCAGCGGGCGCTGGACGCCGAGCGCGCCGCCCGCGCCCAGGCCCATGCGGAGGCCGAGGCGGAGGCCCTGCGCCTCCAGGCCGAGCAGGACGCGCTCCGGCTCGAGGCCGAGGCGCGGGAGCAGGCCGCCCGCGCGGCGCAGGCGGAGGCCGAGGCCCTGGCCGCCCAGGTGCCCGAGCCCCTGTGGCGCCAGCCCTTCGTCGCCCCCCCCGGCGTGCGCTTCTTCCGCAGCCCCGACCGGCGCCAGGTCCGTCCCGACCCGGAGGCTCCCGCCGCGCTCGCGCCGGAGCCCGCGCCGGTCGAGGCCGTCCCTGTCGAAACCTCTCTCGCCGAAACGTCTCTCGCCGAGACCGCCCTCGCAGACACCGCGCCCGTCGAGACGGCCGTGATCCCCGACGATCGCGACTGGTCGGACGTGCCGGACTGGTCCGAGGTCCAGGCCTGGTTCGACGGCCGCGACGGCGCCGCCCTCGACGCCTGGTCGGCGATCCAGGCCGAGCCCGCCCCGCTGCCGGCGTCCGAGATCGCCGCCTCCGAGATCGTCCCCTCCGAGATCGCCACCGCCGAAAGCCCCGTCTCCGAGCGCGGGGCCTTCGACGGCGCTGCGGCACGGGTCGAGCCCGCGGCCTCCGCCCCGGCCGACGCGACCGCCGAGACGGCGCCGGCCCGGGCGGGCTACCGCCTGGAACACCTCGTGCGGTTCGAGCCCTTCGGCCCGCCGCGCCCGGTCGAAGGCCAGGACAACGCGGTTCCGGGGGCCGCGCCGGTCCGTCCCACCCCGCTCCACGCCATGGCGGCCCGCGCGGCGATCCGCGCCGGCCGTCCGGCCGCCCCCGTCGGCGCTGCGGCCCTGGTGGCCGCCCCGATGGTCGCGGCTCCGCTTCCGGCCCCCTCCCCTGCCCTGCCGGGGGCGATGCCGTTCGTGCCGGTCGCGCCCTTCGAGCCGGCGCCTGTCGTCCCTGCCCCCGTCGTCCCTGCCCCCGTCGTCCCTGCCCTTGTCGCGGCGGCGCCCCGGGCGGCCGAGCCCGCCTTCGTGCCGACCCCGATCCCGGCGCGCCCGGTGCTGCTGCGCAATCCCAAGGGCCTGTCCGCCCCCGAGCCCGAGATCGAGGCTCCGACGCCCGTCGCGTCGACCGATTTGGTCGCGTCGACCGACGCGGTCGAGGGGTCCGTCCCGGTCGAGGCCGAGGCGCCCGCCCCCGCGGCGGAGGCCGTCGCGGCGCCGGAGGTCCCGGCCGTCCACATGCCGCGCGCGATCCTGCCCGAGCGCCCGCTCCTCATCCCGGCCGGCCGGCACGTGCCGATGTCCTTCGTGGAGAACGCCGACTACGAGCACCCCGCCCTCGACCTCCTGGCCGAGCCGCCCCTGAACGAGACGGAGGAGGTCGATGCCGACGTGCTGGAGCAGAACGCCCTCAACCTCCAGCAGACGGTGCAGGATTTCGGCGTGCGCGGCGACATCCTGGCCGTGCGTCCCGGACCCGTCGTCACCCTCTACGAGCTG
>NZ_LMML01000009.1:237790-238471 GCF_001422215.1 Methylobacterium sp. Leaf89
TCGGACGACATCGCCCGCTCGATGTCGGCGGTCTCCGCCCGCGTCGCCGTGGTCCCCGGCCGCAACGTCATCGGCATCGAGCTGCCCAACGACACCCGCGAGACCGTGTACCTGCGCGAACTCCTCGCCTCGGCCGATTTCGGCATGAGCAAGCACAAGCTCGCCCTGTGCCTGGGCAAGAACATCGGCGGCGAGCCGATCATCGCGGATCTGGCCAAGATGCCCCACCTGCTGGTGGCCGGCACCACGGGCTCGGGCAAGTCCGTGGCCATCAACACCATGATCCTGTCGCTCCTCTACCGGATGAAGCCGGAGGAGTGCCGGCTGATCATGGTCGACCCGAAGATGCTGGAGCTCTCCGTCTACGACGGCATCCCGCACCTGCTCTCCCCCGTCGTCATCGACCCGAAGAAGGCGGTGATCGCCCTGAAATGGGCCGTGCGCGAGATGGAGGAGCGCTACAAGAAGATGTCCAAGATCGCCGTGCGCAACATCGACGGCTACAACGCCCGCATGGCGGAGGCCCGGGCCAAGGGCGAGACCATCACCCGCGAGGTCCATACCGGCTTCAACCGCGAGACCGGCCAGGCCGTCTACGAGACGGAGGAGATGGACCTGTCGGCGCTGCCCTACATCGTGATCGTGGTCGACGAGATGGCCGACCTGATGATGGTGGCGGGC
>NZ_LMML01000009.1:238565-290905 GCF_001422215.1 Methylobacterium sp. Leaf89
TGGGCGCACGACGCGCGTGCACGGGCCGTTCTGCTCGGATGCGGAGGTCGAGAGCGTGGTCGCCCACCTCAAGCGCCAGGGCCGACCCTCCTACCTCGAGGCCGTCACGGCCGACGACGGCAGCGGCGACGAGAAGCCCGCCAAGGGCGCGAAGGCGGACAAGGCCGACCGCGCCGAGAAGGCCCAGGCGGCCGAGATCGAGGACAGCGACGCCCCGATCTTCGACGCCGGCGCCTATGCGGGCAGCGGCGGCATCGATCCCGGCGCCGAGCTCTACGACCAGGCGGTGCAGGTGGTGATGCGCGACCGCAAGGCCTCGACGAGCTACATCCAGCGCCGCCTGCAGATCGGCTACAACCGCGCCGCCTCCATCATGGAGCGGATGGAGATCGAGGGCATCGTCGGCCCGGCCAACCATGCCGGCAAGCGCGAGATCCTGATGGAGGGCGGCCACGCCGCCTCCGGCATGATGGATTACGACGACTGAGCCGGATGGCGCGGGTGGGGCGGTGGCCGTCCCACCCGTCGCATATTCGCCACAGGGCGGGCTTCTAAGCGGGCACCACCCGCACTCGATCCGCACGCCTACGCATCGCCTCAAGGGAGCGTCCCGATGATCGGCCGCCGTCACCGCCTCGCCGCCGGTCCGCTGCTCGTCCTGGCGGCGGGCCTCGCCCTGCCGCAGCCGGCCTCCGCCCAGGTCTCCTCGTTCCTCGACGGCCTGTTCGGCCGCAAGGAGCAGCCGGCCCCGGCCCCCGAGCCGGAGCCCGAGCCCGCCCCGGCGGCCCCCGCCGCCGCGCCGAAGAAGCCCGTGGCCCAGGCGCCGAAGCCGGCCAAGCCGGCGGACAAGGTGGCGGCCGACAAGGCGGCTGCGGCCAAGGCCGCCAGGGCGGAGCCCAAGACCATCGATCCGAAGGCCGTCGATCCGAAGGCTGGCGCCAAGGTCGCGGCCGTGGGCGCGCCCGCCGCAGCCGCCGTCGCGGCGGAGGCGGACGACGCCACGGTGATCGCCCAGGCCAACGCCTACTTCAACGGCATGACCACGCTCACCGGCAGCTTCGTCCAGATCGGCCCGGACGGGCGCCGCATCGGCGGCAAGCTGACGCTGGCCAAGCCCGGCCGCCTGCGCTTCGACTACGACCAGCCCTCCCCTCTCGAGATCGTGGCCGACGGGACCTCGGTGGCGGTCAAGGACCGCAAGCTCGGCACCCAGGACCTCTACTTCATCTCGCAGACGCCCCTGAAATTCCTGCTGCGCGACAAGATCGACCTCGCCCGCGATCTCTCCGTCACCGACGTGGCCAACGATCCGGGCGGCCTGCGCATCGCCCTGGAGGACCGCTCGACGCTGGGCGGCACCTCGAAGATCCAGCTCTTCTTCGACGCCGAGGTGAAGACCCTCAGCCAGTGGCGGATCACCGATCCGCAGGGCTACCAGACCACGGTGCAGCTCACGAACCTGCAGAAGGGGCGCCCCGTGGAGGGGAACCTGTTCTTCATCAATTACGGGCGCGCCGAGGACAAGGCGGCCGAGCGCCAGATCCGGGCGCAGTAGCGGGGGGATCACCCGGCCGCGCTTGTCGGGCCGGGGCCGATGCGGCTAAGCGTCGGGCTCGCATCGTACGAGCCGAGCCCATGCACGACATCCGCGCCATCCGCGACAATCCGGACGCCTTCGACGAGGCCCTGCGCCGCCGCGGGCTGGCGCCGCTCGCCGCCGAGCTGATCGCCCTGGACGACGCGCGCAAGTCCGCGATCTCGGCCGCGCAAGGCAACCAGGAGCGCCGCAACGCCCTGGCCAAGGAGATCGGCGGCGCCAAGAAGGCCAAGGACGAGGCCCGGGCGCAAGCGCTCATGGCCGAGGTCGCCCGCCTGAAGGACGAGGCCCCGGCCCTGGAAGCCGCGCAGGCGGAGGCGGCGGCGACCCTCGACGCGCGCCTCGCCGCGATCCCGAACCGCCCGAACCCGGAGGTGCCCGAGGGCGCCGACGAGCACGGCAACGTGGAGTACCGCCGCTTCGAGGCCCAGCGCCCACAGCTCGCCACGGGCAAGCAGCATTTCGAGATCGGCGAGGCCTCGGGCCTGATGGATTTCGAGGCCGCGTCCCGGATGTCCGGCGCTCGCTTCGTGGTGCTCAAGGGCCAGCTCGCCCGCCTGGAGCGGGCGCTCGGGCAGTTCATGCTCGATCTGCATACCGGCGAGCACGGCTACACCGAGGTGGCGCCGCCCATCCTGGTCCGCGACGAGGCGATGTTCGGCACGGCGCAGCTGCCGAAGTTCCGGGACGACCAGTTCCAGGCGGGCGAGCACTGGCTCATCCCCACGGCGGAAGTCCCCCTCACCAACCTCGTGCGCGAGAGCATCCTGCGCGAGGAAGAGCTTCCCCTGCGCTTCACCGCCCTCACCCCGTGCTTCCGGGCCGAGGCCGGCTCGGCGGGGCGGGACACCCGCGGCATGCTGCGCCAGCACCAGTTCAACAAGGTCGAGCTCGTCTCGATCACCCATCCGGAGCAGTCGGCCGCGGAGCACGAGCGCATGCTGGGCTCGGCCGAGGCGGTCTTGAAGAAGCTCGACCTGCCCTACCGGATCATGACGCTGTGTACCGGCGACATGGGCTTCGCCTCCCAGAAGACCTACGACATCGAGGTCTGGATGCCGGGCCAGGAGACGTTCCGCGAGATCTCGTCCTGCTCGGTCTGCGGCGACTTCCAGGCGCGGCGGATGAACGCGCGCGTCCGCGCCCGGGATGGCAAGGCGGTGAATTTCGTCCACACCCTCAACGGGTCCGGCGTGGCCGTGGGCCGCGCGCTCATCGCCGTCATGGAGAACTACCAGAACCCGGATGGCAGCGTCACGGTGCCGTCGGTGCTGAAGGCCTATATGGGCGGGATCGACCGGATCGAGGGGTTCAAGAGCTGATGCGCATTCTCGTCACCAACGACGACGGCATCCACGCGCCGGGGCTCGAGACCCTGGAGGGGATCGCCCGGGCCCTCTCGGACGACGTCTGGGTGGTGGCGCCGGAGACCGACCAGTCCGGCGTCTCGCATTCCCTCTCGCTGAACGACCCCCTGCGTCTGCGCCAGGTCGCCGAGAAGCGCTTCGCCGTGAAGGGCACGCCGTCCGATTGCGTGATCATGGGCGTGCGCCACATCCTCAAGGACCACGGGCCCGACCTGGTGCTCTCGGGCGTCAACCGCGGCCAGAACGTCGCCGAGGACGTGACCTATTCGGGCACCATCGCGGCGGCCATGGAGGGGACGATCCTCAACGTGAAATCGATCGCGCTGAGCCAGGCCTACGGGGCCGGCGGGCGCGGCGCCATCAAGTGGCACTGCGCCGCCGAGCACGGCCCCGGGGTCGTCCGCAAGATCCTCGACATCGGCATCGAGCCCGGCATCGTCGTCAACGTGAATTTCCCCGATTGCGAGCCCGGGGAGGTCCTGGGCACGGCAGTGACGGCGCAGGGCTTCCGCAACCAGGCCCTGCTCCAGATCGATGCGCGCCAGGACGGGCGCGGCAATCCCTATTTCTGGCTCGCCTTCGCCAAGGCGACGTTCCAGCCCGGCCACGGCACCGACCTCAAGGCCATCGCGGAGAAGCGCATCTCGGTCACGCCGCTGCGCCTCGACCTCACCGACGAGCCGAGCCTGACGCGCTTCGCGCAGGGTTTTTCGGAGGTTTAGCAATCGTTTTGCTCAGCCCGATGCGGCCCTCCTCCCCCTTATGGGGAGGCGTGGGAGGTGGGGGTGGCTGGGTGACCCGCGACCGACTGAGGCCAGCGGAGCGACCCCCACCCCTGCCCCCTCCCCGCAGGGGGGAGGGGAACGCGTTCCATTCGAATCCGAGCCGCAACTCTGAGCAGCCGCGCCCGGGACAAGCCGTCCCCCCTGCGGCACACACCCAGAGACAATGGGCCTTCTTCGAGAATCAGCCATGATGCACGAGGGCTCGATCGAGGATGCCGCCTTCGTCATGGCCCTGCGGGGCCGCGGCGTGCGCGACACCGACACCCTGCGGGCGATGGAGCGGGTGCCGCGCGAGCGCTTCGCCCCGGCCCGGCACCGCGACCTCGCCCGGCGCGACCTCGCCCTGCCCCTGGCCTGCGGGCAGACCATGACGGCGCCGACCACGGTGGCGGCGATGCTGAAGGCCCTGGGCCTGCGCCCGGGCGCCCGCATCCTCGAGATCGGCACCGGCTCGGGCTACGTCACCGCCCTGCTGCTGCGGCTGGGCGCCGCCCATGTCCGCAGCCTCGAGCGCTACGCCACCCTGGCGGACGAGGCCCGCGACAACCTCGTGCCGGAGGACCGGCCGCTCGCCACGATCACCATCGGGGACGGGCTGCACCCGGCGACCCTGCGGGGGGCGGAGCCCTTCGACCGCATCCTCCTCAACGGGACGGTTCCGGCGATTCCTGGGCACTTCGGCGACCTGCTCGGCCCCGGCGGCCGCCTCGTCGCCCCGGTCGGCCGGCCCGAGGCGGCGGGCCTCGTCACCTGGACGCGGGGACCGGACGGCGCCCTGGACGTGCGCCCCGGCGCGGCCGTCCGGCTGGCGCCGCTCACCCCCGGGCGCGCCGGCATCCTGTAGCGCGAAAGGTTCCGGCGGAGCCCCGTCCGTGCCGCGAACGTGGTGAATCGGAACGGTTGCTTAACCTGAATCGGGTTTGAATGACGTCATCAAGTTGCGTCAGGCAAACAGGTGCGTCGATGCGGGTTCGCGGGACTGGTCGAGGGTTGAGGACGCTGTCGCGTTTCGCGCTCATCGGCGTGATTGGAGGCGGTGCGGCCGCCTGTTCTTCGGATGCGTCCCGGTTGGGCGATCCCTTCGGCAATCCATTTGCCTCGAACCTGTCGAGCGAGCCCGCCGCGACGGGCAGCCTGCCCGACGGCGAGATCGCCCCGGCGCCGGTGGTGCGCACCAGCCGCATCCAGTCCCAGGCCCTCGGGGCCCCGGGCGCGGCTTCCTCGCCGGCGGCCATGTCGCCCCGCCCGATGGCGGCGGCCCCCGCCCCGGCCCGGCCCCAGACCACGCGTCTCGCCTCCACCGAGCCGGTCTCGGGCGGCATGACGGGTTCGGCGGTCTCGGGCATGAATCCCGATGCGGCCCGCATGAGCACCCGCGCGGTGCCCGCCGCGCCGGCCCCGAAGGTGATCGACCGGGCCGCCGAGAAGCGTGCCGCCGACGCCCGCCGCGAGGCGGAGGCCCGCGAGGCCGCCGAGGCCAAGGTCGAGGCCAAGCGCCAGGCCGAGGCCGCCAAGCTCGCCGAAGCCCGCAAGGTCGTGGAGGCTGCGAAGGCCTCCGAGACCCGCAAGGCCTCGGAGAAGGCGGCGGCCGCCGCCAAGCTCGCCGAGACCAAGGCGGCCGAGGCCCGCAAGGCCCATCCCCGTCCCGGTCAGGCCGTCGCCAAGGCCGAGGACAAGGCGGTCCGCAAGATCGAGATCAAGGAAGCCAAGGCCGAGGTGAAGGCCGAGGCGAAGGCGGACGCGGCCAAGGACGCGGCCAAGAAGGCCGAGGCGGCCCGCAAGACGGCCGAGGCCGAGGCGGCCAAGCTGGCCAAGGCCGACGCCGCCAAGGAGGCCGCCCGCAAGGTCGCCGAGGCGAAGGCCGCGGAGGCCGCCGCCAAGGAGGCCGCCAAGGCGCCCGTAAAGGTCGCTGCGGTCGAGGCGCCCAAGGCAGAGCCGGCCAGCACCGGGTCGGTCGCCGCCTCCGAGCAGTCCTTCCGCTGGCCCGCCAAGGGCCGGGTGATCTCGGGCTACGGCACCTCCGGCAACGAGGGCATCAACATCTCGGTGCCCGAGGGCACCGCGGTGAAGGCCGCCGAGGACGGCACCGTGGCCTATGCGGGCTCCGACGTGAAGGGCTACGGCAAGCTCGTCCTGGTGCGCCACTCCAACGGTTACGTCTCGGCCTACGCCCATAACGGCGAGCTCGACGTGCGCCCCGGCGAGAAGGTGAAGCGCGGCCAGACCATCGCGAAGTCCGGCGCCTCCGGCAACGTGACCTCGCCCCAGCTCCACTTCGAGATCCGCAAGGGCGCGACCCCGGTCGACCCGATGCCCCACCTCGCCAGCAACTGATCGTCGGGCGCTCGCGCCGAAACGCGGAACGGCGGTCCCTCGGGGCCGCCGTTCTCGTTTGGGGGTCCGGTCGGCGACGGCCTCAGCGGCCGGTGCGCACCCGGGTCCAGCTCCGGGTGACGAAGCGCTGGGTGCGGTCGTCCCAGGCGGTGTTGCTGGCGAGGCGCTGCATCGTCGCCTCGTCCGGGTAGATGCCGGGATTGGCCAGGATCTCGGGCTTGACGAACTTCCGGGCCGCCGCGTTGCCGCTGGCGTAGGAGACGAAGTTGGTGTTGGCCGCCGCCACCTCGGGCCGCATCAGGTAGTCGAGGAAGCGGTGGGCCTCGGCGGGATGGGGGGCGTCCTTCGGGATCGCGAGGGCGTCGAACCACATCAGCGCGCCCTCGCGGGGGATGACATAGCCGATCTCGACCCCGTTCTTGGCCTCCTCGGCCCGCTTGCGCGCCTGCATGATGTCGCCGGAATAGCCGACCGCCAGGCAGAGGTCGCCGTTGGCCAGCCCGTTGATGTATTCCGAGGAGTGGAACTTGCGCACCGAGCCGCGGACCTTGAACAGGGCGTCGGTGACCTGGGTGATGTCGTCCCAGCGCTTGGAATCCGGCTTGAAGCCATAGAACGGCAGCAGGCTCGGGATCAGGTCCTCGGGGGAATCGAGCAGCATCACCCCGCAATCCTTGAGCTTGGCCATCAGGCCCGGATTGAGGACGAGGCCCCAGCTGTTGAGGGGCTGGTTCGCCCCCAGGCGCTCGCGCACCTGGGTGAGGTTCACGCCGATGCCGGTGGTGCCCCACATGTAGTCCACGGCGTAGGTGTTGCCGGGGTCGTAGGTGGCGAGCCGCGCGGCGATCTCGGGCCAGGCATGGACGAGGTTGGGGATCCGGGCCTTGTCGAGGGGCTGGAACACGCCCGCCCGGATCAGCCGCTGCAGGAACGGCCCGGAAGGGGCCACCACGTCGTAGCCCGAGCGCCCGGCCAGCAGCTTGGTCTCGAGGATCTCGTTGTTGTCGTAGGTGTCGTACACGACCTTGATCCCGGTCTCCCGGGTGAAGGCGTCGAGCACCTTCGGGTCGATGTAGTCCGACCAGTTGTAGATGTTGACCACGCGCTCGCCCTGCGACGCGGGCGTCTGCGCCCGGGCCCCCGGCAGGCCGGGCGCCAGGGCGGCGAGCGCCCCGGCGACCAGCCCCCCGGACAGGAGCGCGCGGCGGGTGCCGGCTCGGCTCATGCCTGTCCTTTCGCGGCCACGACCACGATCTCGACAAGGTATTCGGGGGCGGCGAGCTTGGCCTCCACCGTGGCGCGGGCCGGCGGGTTGTCCTTCGCCACCCAGGCGTCCCAGGCGGCGTTCATCTCCGCGAAGGTGGCGATGTCGGCCAGGTAGATGGTGGCGGTGAGGATGCGGCTCTTGTCGGTGCCGGCGGCCGCCAGCAGGCGGTCGATCTCGCCCAGGATCTCCTGGGTCTGCGCGGTGACGCCGGCGCCCACCACCGTGCCGGCCACCTGGCCCGCGAGGAAGACCATGTCGCCGTAGGTGACGGCCTGGCTCATGCGGGGACCGGATTCGAAGCGCTGGATCGTCATGGCGGGGATACGTGCCTCTCGCGTGTCGGCCGCGGGATGCCGCGGGGCACCCCTGGAATGCCCCCTTGGCATCCCGGCTCGGGGCAAGCGTTGTGCCGCGTCGGGGACCCGAACGTAAAGGCCCCCCGCGCCCGGCGCGCGCGGCGAACCGGCCGCGCCGGATCGGCGTTTCCGTCCACGTGACAAAGTCCCGTCGTGCGGCGCAACTCATCCCGCGGGTGCGGCGTTCTCACCCCATGCGCCAAGGCCAAGGCTCGAAAGCCGGCCCCTGCCGCCAGTGACGTCCGACCCAGAGGGTTCGGCCAAGTTCGAGGATCAGCTCATGGGTATCATCTGGACCATCATCATCGGCTTTCTGGCCGGTGTCATCGCCAAGTTCATCATGCCGGGCAGCAACGAGCCCGGCGGCTTCATCCTGACCACGATCCTCGGCATCGTCGGCGCCTTCGTCGCCACCTTCCTCGGCCAGGCGCTGGGCTGGTACGGTCCGAACCAGGGCGCGGGCCTGATCGGCGCCGTCGTCGGCGCCATCGTCGTGCTGGCGATCTACGGCTTCATCCAGGGCCGCCGCTCGACCACCACGCTGTAAGGCCAGCGACGTCCGAAGCCCGAAACGAGACGGGGCGCCTCACCGAGGCGCCCCTTTTTCGTGTCCGGTCGCGATCCGCCCGATGCCGTGGGCACCGGGCGCGGGGCCTGTCAGGCCTCGGTGGCGGCCTTGACGGCGCAGTGGCCGGTGGCGCCGCGGATGGCGAGGCCGGCGCCGACCACGAGGGCCGCGAGGCTGAGCCACTTGTTCGGGCGCGGCTGCGCGGCGGCGGCGGCGATGCCGAGGCCGAGCACCACCGAGACGGCGCGCTCCGTGGTGGTGAGGTTCGGGGTGCCGCTGAAGATGTCGTGGATCATCGCATTGGCCATGCTGGCGTCTCCTGTGCTGCGTCGCGGGGCGAACGCGGCGGGGGAACGGGCGTTCCACCGCCGGCGTGCGGGGCGGCACGAGGTCGTCGCCGGGCCCGGTCCCAGCCACGCCCGAGCTAGCGGGCGTTGGGCAGCCGCACGGTCACGCCGGGCCTCGCCGCCGGGGCGTCCGGGCCGGCCGGCGGCGCCCCGCCCCAGCGGGTCGCCTCGATGCGCACCGAGCCCCAGCCGGTGGCGACCGTGATCGACAGCGGCAGCAGCAGCGCCCCGTCGAGGATCGGGGCGAAGCGCACCCGCATGTCGTCGTTGGCGGCCATACGGCGGACGCTGCTCCCGCCGGAGCGGTGCCCGGAGATCGGCACCCAGCGCACCCGGCAGTCGAGGGCGGGGCCGCGATAGGCGCCCTCCGTCACCGTGGCCAGGCTGCCCCGCGACAGCACGAGGTCGGCCCGGCTCGCCCCGTCGAAGACCGGGATGCGCCGGTCGCACAAGCCGGGGTCCAGGGGAGCGGTCCCGAGGGGAATCGTCAGCATGGTCAGGGGGTCGACCACGCCGACCCTGTCCTCCGGCGCCACCGGGACCCGGTCGTCGCGCGGGGTCGGGGGCGGCGCGACGCTGGCGCTGCGCACGCGCCCGCCGGCGAGGTCGAGTTCCACCGCGATCGGCTTGCCGCCGTAGCGGCTGTCGATCCGGAAGGTGGCGGTGACCGCGCCGGCGCGATTCGTCGACCCCGCGACGGTGGCCTTGCCGGCCCCGTCGAAGAAGAATCCGGCGAGGCCGCGCAGGCCCGCCTCGAGCTCGAGGGCGTAGCGCGCGTCCGCCCGCTCGACCGCGAGGCTCGCCTCGCCCGCCGGCAGGTTCAGGAAGCTCAGGCCGTAGGCGGCCGTGAAGCGGCGCGTGGGCGCCTCCCCCGCGGCCTGCGCGCCGGCCCCGCCGGCCACCAGCAGGGCGACCGCCACGGCAAGGGAGGGCGGGGTCAGGGTCCGGATCTGTCTGTGCCTGCGCGCGGACACGGCCATCGCCTCATCGCGCCTCGGACGGCGCCCAGCCGGTCATATCGGCGTCGGGCGCCCGTGGTATGCGCGCTTCGGCACCTCGCGCGCGGGCACACCCCGTGCGGCCCACCCCGCCCCTCGCGTGCCGCCAGGACACGACCCCGTTGGACCGACCCGCCCGATACGCCCTGTACTTCACGCCCGCCCCCGGCTCGGCCCTGGCCGCCTTCGGCGAGGCGATCCTCGGTCCCGGCCCGGCGCCCGGCCCGGAGGCGCTCCGGGCGATCCTGGCCGCCCACACCGCCGAGCCGCGCACCTACGGCTTCCACGCCACCCTGAAGGCGCCGATGCGCCTCGCCCCCGGCGCCACCGAGGCCGATCTCCTCGCGGCGGCCGAGGCCCTGGCCGCGCACCGGAGCCCCCTGCCCGTCGGCCCCCTGCGGGTCGCCGCCCTCGGGGCCTTCGCCGCCCTGGTGCCGGTTGCCCCCCCGGCCGCCCTCGGCCTCCTCGCCGCCGAGTGCGTCGCGGCCCTCGATCCCCTGCGCGCGCCCCTCACGCCCGCCGAGCGGGCCCGCCGCCGCCCCGAGCGCCTCGATCCCCGCGGCCGGGCGCTGCTGGAGCGCTGGGGCTACCCGCACGTCTTCGAGGCCTTCCGCTTCCACATGACGCTCACCGGCCCCCTCGGGCCGGAGGACGGGGCGACCGCCCTGCCCCTGCTGGCCGCCGCCGCCGCGGGCCTGCCCGACCTGACGGTCGATGCGGTGAGCGTGGTCGTCCAGGACGGCGCGGGCCCGTTCCGCCTCCTGCGCCGCCTCCCCTTCCCCGCCTGACAGGATCGCCCGATGGTCTCCGATCGCCTCGGCCTCGAACCGGCCGTCCACCCGACCGCCGAGCTCTCGGCGTGCCGCCTCGGGCGCTACACCGAGGTCGGCGCGCGCACGCGCCTCAGCGAGACGCATCTCGACGATTACACGTACATCGTCGAGGACGGGCAGGCGAACCACACCACCATCGGCAAGTTCTGCTCCATCGCCTCCCACGTGCGGATCAACCCCGGCAACCACCCGATGGAGCGGGCCTCGCAATCCCACTTCACCTACCGGGCCGGCGCCTACTGGCCGGGGGAGGAGCGGGACGAGCCCGCCTTCTTCGCCCGGCGCCGGGCCCGGCCCGTCCGCATCGGCCACGACGTCTGGATCGGCCACGGCGCCGTCATCCTGGCCGGGCGCACCATCGGCACCGGGGCGGTGGTGGGCGCCGGCACGATCGTGACGCGGGATGTCGCGCCCTACACCGTCGTGGTCGGCAATCCGGGCCGGGTCGTGCGCCGCCGCTTCCCCGAGGCGATCGCCGAGCGCCTGCTGGCCCTGGCCTGGTGGTATTGGGACCACGCCCGCCTGCGCCGCGCCCTGCCGGACTTCCGCGCCCTGTCGATCGACGCGTTCCTGGAGCGCTACGAAGCAGAGGCCTGAGACTTCCGGCTCTCGATTAGCCGAACAACTGTCATGATCCTGTCGTGCCCCGCGGGTTTACCGGCGTTCATCGTGAAGCGCCGGATACCCGCATGCTGATCCTCGAAGATCTGACGCGCCGTTACGGCGACCGCCGCGCCGTGGAGCGCGTCTCCCTCGCCATCCCCCGCGGCCGCTTCGTCGGCGTGATCGGGCGCTCGGGCGCCGGCAAGTCGACCCTGCTGCGGATGATCAACCGCCTCGCCGAGCCGACGGGCGGCCGCATCCTGTTCGACGGCCTCGACGTCACGGCCCTGCGCGGGCGGGACCTGCGGCGCTGGCGGGCGCGCTGCGCCATGATCTTCCAGCAGTTCCACCTCGTCGGCCGCCTCGACGTGCTCAGCAACGTCCTGATGGGCCGGCTCTCGGAGGTGCCCCGGCACCGCGCGCTGCTCAAGCTCTGGTCCGAGCGCGAGCGCGCCCTGGCCCTGGCCGCCCTCGACGGCTTCGGCATGGGCGACTTCGCCGGGCACCGGGCCGACCAGCTCTCCGGCGGCCAGCAGCAGCGCGTCGCCATCGCGCGGGCGATGATGCAGGCCCCCGACCTGATCCTGGCCGACGAGCCCGTGGCCTCCCTCGACCCGCGCAACACCCGCATCGTCATGGACGCCCTGGCCGAGGCCAACCGGCGCCACGGCATCACGGTCCTGTGCAACCTGCATTCCCTGGATCTGGCCCGCACCTATTGCGACCGCCTCGTCGGCCTCGCCGACGGCCGCCTCGTGTTCGACGGCGCCCCCGCCGACCTCACCGAGGACGTCGCCCGCCAGCTCTACGGGCTGGAGGCGGGCGAGGTCATGGACGCGCCCGCGCGCCGCGCGCCCTACCCCGCCGCCCTCGTCGCCTGAGTCCTGAAACCCTCCATCCGGGAGTTTCCCATGCTGACCCGCCGATCCCTCGCCGGAGCCCTCGCGCTCGCCCTCCTCGCCGCGCCCGCCGCCGCCCAGGACTGGAGTGCGGCCTATCCGGAGCTGACCCTGGCGGTGATCCCGGCCGAGAACGCGTCGGGCACCACCGATCGCTACGCGCCGATGACCGCCTACCTGTCGAAGGCCCTCGGGGTGCCGGTCAAGCTGCGCATCGCCAACGACTACGCCGCCGTGATCGAGAGCCAGCGCGCCGGCAACGCCCAGCTCGCCTTCTACGGCCCCGCCTCCTTCGCCCGCGCGGTGATGACCGGCGTCAAGGTCGAGCCCATCGTCAACCAGCGCCACAACACCGGCGCCTCGGGCTACTATTCGGTGGTCTACGTGCGCGCCGACAGCCCCTACAAGACGATCGAGGACCTCAAGGGCAAGAACCTGGCCCTGGTCGACCCGAACTCCACCTCCGGCAACCAGGCGCCGCGCTTCTTCCTGAACAAGGCCGGCTACCCGGTCGACACGGTCTTCGGCAAGACCGTCTATGCCGGCAGCCACGAGAACGCGGTCCTCGCCCTGGTGCAGGGCACCGTGGACGCGGCGGCCAACCTCTACAACACCGACACCGACACCATGGTCACCCGCATGGCCGCCAAGGGCATGCTGAAGAAGCCCGACGGCACGCCGATGAGCCAGGCCGATTTCCGCGTGGTGTTCAAGTCCGACTTCCTGCCCGAGGGCCCCTTCGCCATGCTGTCGAGCCTGCCCGACGCCCTCAAGGCGAAGATCCGCGAGGCCCTGGTGGCGATGCCCACGGCCGACAAGGCGGCCTTCGACCGGCTCTCGGACGGCAAGGACCAGGGCCTCACCCCCGTGACCCTGAAGGACTACCAGCCGATCATCGAGATGCTGAAGTTCAACGACGACCAGCGCCGCAAATCTTGACCGGACCCGTCACGAGCCGTGGGCGCGGGGGCGCGCCGGGGACGACCGATGCCTGAGCGGATCGCGCCCCTGCCCCCGGACCGGGCCGCCGCCCTGGCGGGGGCCTACGACGCCGCCGTCGCCGCGACCCGGCGCCGGACCTGGGCGGGCCTCGCCGGGCTCGTCGTCCTCACCGGGCTCGCTGCCTGGGCCGCGGAGGTGCGCCCCTGGGTGCTGGCGACCCATCTCGGCCGCTTCACCGACTACATCGTCCAGATCCTGCCACCCCTGACCTGGGCGAACCTGCCGGGGGACCTGGCCGAATGGTACTGGGGCGGGCCGAAATGGCTCGGGCTCCTGGGGGAGACCCTGCTGATGGCCTATCTCGGCACCCTCCTGGGGGCGATCGGCGGCGTCCTCCTGTGCTTCTCCGCCGCCGCCAACGTGACGGGCAGCCGGACGGTCTGCATCCTGGTGCGGCGCGGGCTCGAATTCTGCCGCACCGTGCCCGAGATCGTGTTCGCGCTGCTCTTCGTCATCGCCTTCGGCCTCGGGCCGATGGTGGGCGTGCTGGCCCTGGCGATCCACAGCACGGGGGCGCTCGGCAAGCTGTTCTCGGAGGTCGTCGAGAACATCGACATGCGGCCGGTGGAAAGCCTCACCGCCGCCGGGGCCGGGCGGATCGAGACCCTGCGCTTCGCCGTGCTGCCGCAGGTGCTGTCGAACTTCGTCTCCTACGGGCTGCTGCGCTTCGAGATCAACGTGCGGGGTGCCGGCGTCATGGGCTTCGTCGGCGCCGGCGGCATCGGGCAGGAGCTCCTCGTGGCGATCCGCAACTTCTACTACGCCGACGTCAGCGCCATCCTGGTCCTGATCATCCTCACCGTGATGGCGATCGACCTCGGCACCGAGCGCCTGCGCCACGGGCTGCTCGGGGGCCTGCGATGACCGGCCCCGACCCGACCCCGGCCGAGATCGCCGCCCTGCGCCGGCGCTTTCCCGACAGCTTCCGACCGGCCTGGCGGGGGCGCCTCCTGGCGGTCCTGGCGCTGGCCGGCCTCGCCGCCCTGGCGGCCTACGCCCTGGTGCGCCTCGATGTCTCCGGCGCGCGCCTGCTGGCCGGCCTCGGCCGCCTCGGCGAGTTCAGCCTGCTGATGTGGCCGCCCGAGACCGGCGGCCGGGCCTTCGCCTTCCTCCAGGCGCTGGCCGAGACCCTCGGCATCGCCTTCATCGGCACGCTGACGGCCGCGCTCGTGGCCTTTCCGGTGGCGTTCCTGGCCGCCCGCACCGTGGTGCCGAACCCCTTCGTGCACTTCACCGTCCGGCGCGGCCTCGACGTGATGCGCTCCGTCGACGTGCTGATCTGGGCCCTGATCTGGATCAACGTCGTCGGGCTCGGCCCCTTCGCCGGGGCGCTCGCCATCGCGTGCGCGGATGTCGGGGCGCTGGGCAAGCTGTTCTCCGAGGCGGTGGAGACCGCCGACGCCAAGGCCGGCGAGGGCGTCTCCGCCTCCGGCGGCACCGCGCTGCACCGCATCCGCTTCGGGCTGATCCCGGCGGTGCTGCCGGTGCTCGGCAGCCAGGTGCTGTACTTCTTCGAATCGAACACCCGCTCGGCCACCATCATCGGCATCGTCGGCGCGGGCGGCATCGGCCAGTATCTCAGCGAGCTGATCCGCGTCCTCGAACTGCGCCAGGTCGCCTTCCTGATCCTGATGATCCTGGTGACCGTGGCCCTCATCGACGCCGTCTCGGGACGCCTGCGCCGGGCCCTGATCGGCGGGGCCGCGCGCTAGGCGGTCGGTCCCGCGGCGAGATGGGGCGGATCGGGTCTGACGCGGCCCGGATCGTCCGCCCCGGGCCGGCCGGTCGCCGCATGGGGGATCGAGCCGCCGGGCGAACGTCCGAGGCATCGGCGCATCTCGCCGAGGGCGGGCGCCGTCGGGGACGTCCTGCCGGAAAGCTCCCGGGTCGGGACGTCATCGCAGGGGCGGGCTGTCCCGCGCATCCCAGGCCTTCCTGGGTCCGTGGTGGTGCGTCTCGTCTTCGCGGCACGCAGTGGAAATCCCGCCCGGCCGCGTTCGCCGGGATCGGGCCTGCGCGATGACTTGAGGTGGATCAAGGCGGATCGTTCGAAACCGGCCGAGGCTGAGGGCGGCTCAATCGGGAGACGAACGATGTCCCAGGCCGTTCCTTCGCCGCTCTCTGCCATCCGCGACATCCTCGTCGGGACCGCCATCGAATCCGACCGCCCGGAGGCCTCCGCCGCCATCGGCTACGGGCTGACCCTCGCGAGAGCCGCGGGCGCCCACCTGACGGTCCAGTCGGCCTCGTGGCGGCTGACCGGCGACGATGCCTGGCTCGGCGCGTTCGACCTCGACGGCGTGGCCGCCATCGACCGGCGCCTCGATGCGCTGGCTCGCTCCGTCGCGGACCGCGTGGCCGGGGATGCGGCGCAGGCGGGCGTGATCTGCACGGTCGAGACGCCGAGCCTGCCCTTCCCGGAGATCGTGGGCCGGCTCGCGAGGCAGGCGCGCCTGCACGACCTGACGGTCCTCGACGCGGGCTCCCGGACCTACGACATCGATCGCGAGATCGTCGAGAAGGCCCTGTTCATCAGCGGACGCCCCGTCATCGCCGTGCCGCCGGGCATCGAGGCCTTCTCCGCGCAGCGGATCGTCGTGGCCTGGGACGGCAGCGCGCAGGCGGCGCGGGCGGCCAACGACGCGCTGCCGTTCCTGCGCGCGGCTGAGGTGGTGGAGATCGTCTGCGTCGCCGACCCGGAGGACCTCCATGCCGCCGTGCCGGGCGCCGAGTTCGCCCCCCATCTGGCGCGCCACGGCGTGGCCGTCACGGTCGTCGACCTGCCGGTGGCGGACGGCATCGCGGAGACGCTGTGCGACCGGGCGCGGATGCTCCGGGCCGACCTGATCGTGGCCGGCGCCTACCGGCATTCCCCCATCCGGGAGTTCTTCTTCGGCGGCGTCACCCGGGCGCTCCTTCGGGGCAGCCCGGCGGCGCTGTTCCTGGCCCATTGAGATTCCTGGCCCATTGAGGAGGGCTTCCATGACGATTCCAAGACGACACGTCGGCGGTCGGACCCCGGGACGGGGAGCGCGGGCGGGCGATCCGCCCCGGCCCGGCCCGCGCCGCGCGGGGGAACCGGCATCCCCGGTCCGGCCCGCGCCGCCCGCCGCACCGGCGGTCGCCGGGGATGCCTGCCGAGATCCGTGCCGAACTCCTTGCCCGGATGATTGGATGCGCCCGATGGACGAGGACGACCGGCGCGCGCGGGACGCCGCCTGGGGCTTCGTCGAGTGAGTTCGGGACGTCGTCGGCCCGCCCGCATCCCATCCTCTGCCCGGGGGCAATCGGTCCCCGGGCCGGGACATCCTGGCTCGTCCCGCGCGCGCCCGCCTTGATCCGGCCCGGCCGTCACGATCCGGGTCCTGCCGGGGGGCGGATCGGCCGCCACGGCGTCCACCGGCAGGCCGGCGACGAGCGCCCGGTCTCGGGTTTCGGGCGCCTGGCGCGCCTACTTCGTCGTGGGGAGGGTCGGCGGGCCGAGATGCTGGAGGTAGTCGATCTTGCCGAGGCCCACCCCGGCGCTGCGGAGGATGCCGTAGGCGGTGGTGACGTGGAAGAAGAAGTTCGGAAGCGCGAAGCCGGTGAGATACGCCTGCCCGCTGAAGCGGTATCCCATGCCGTTCGGGAATTTCAGCTCCACCTCGCGCTCGGCGCTCAAGGCGGCCGGATCGACGCCCTCGACGAAGGCGATCGTCCTGGCACAGCGCGCCTGGAGTTCGGCGAAGGTCGTCTCGACGTCGGGCATCGCGGGCGCCTCGATCCCGGCGAGCCGGGCCACCGCGTTCTTCGCGCTGTCGGAGGCCATCTGATACTGGGCCGGCAGGGGCTTCATGTCCGGCGCCAGCCGCCGGTCGATCAACGCGGCCTCCGGCTGTTCCGATGCCGCCTTGTCGAGCCACGCGCTCATGCTGCGCAGGGCGTTGACGAAGATCGGGACGCTGACGTCGCGGATGGGGATGCTCATCCGGGGGACGTAGGGCACCTGTCGCCCCGGATGCGGTGAGACCGCGCACATGGCGCGCGGGACCGTCACTTCCGCAGCGGCACGCCCTTCGTGGTGAAGCGCGGCGCGCCCGGATGGCGCGCAGGCTGCGGCTGGCCCCGCCCCTTGCCCGCCCCGGAGCCCGTTCCCGGCGGCTGCGAGACCGGAACCAGCTGGTCCGGCCGCGGCCCGATGAGATCCGCCCGGCCCATCGCCCGCAGCGCCTCGCGCAGCAGGGGCCAGTTCTCGGGGTCGTGATAGCGCAGGAACGCCTTGTGCAGCCGGCGCTGCCGCAGCCCCTTGATCGCGTCGACCGGTTCGCTGCCGCCGCGCCGCACGCCCTGCAGGGGGTTGATCTCGGTGTGGTACATGGTCGTCGCCGTCGCCATGGGCGAGGGCAGGAAGGTCTGGACCTGATCGGCGCGGTAGTCGTTCTTCTTGAGCCAGAGGGCGAGGTTGAGCATGTCCGCGTCGGTCGTGCCCGGATGGGCCGCGATGAAGTACGGGATCAGGTAGTACTTCTTCCCGGCCTTCTGGGCGGCGGCGTCGAACATCTCCTTGAAGCGGTCGTAGGTGCCGATGCCCGGCTTCATCATCAGGTCGAGGGGGCCGCGCTCGGTGTGCTCGGGAGCGATCTTGAGACGGCCGCCGACGTGGTGGGTCACGAGCTCCTCGACGTATTCGGGGCTCCTAACCGCGAGGTCGTAGCGCACGCCGGAGGCGACCATCACCTTCTTGACGCCCTCCACCTCGCGGACCTTGCGGTAGAGCCGGATCAGGTCGTCGTGCGAGGTGTTCAGGTTCGGGCAGATGTCGGGGAAGACGCAGGACGGCAGCCGGCAGGCCGCCTCGATCTTCGGGTCCTTGCAGGCCATCCGGTACATGTTCGCCGTCGGCCCGCCGACATCCGAGATCACGCCCGTGAAGCCCGGCGTCTTGTCGCGAATGTGCTCGATCTCGCGCAGGATCGAACCCTCCGAGCGGTTCTGGATGACGCGGCCCTCGTGCTCGGTGATGGAGCAGAAGGTGCAGCCGCCGAAGCAGCCGCGCATGATCGTCACCGAGAACTTGATCATGTCCCAGGCGGGGATCTTGGCGTCGCCGTAGGACGGATGGGGCGCGCGGGCGTAGGGCAGGTCGTAGACCGCATCCATCTCGTCGCTGGAGAGCGGGATCGGCGGCGGGTTCAGCCACAGGTCGCGGTCGCCGTGGCGCTGGACGAGGGGGCGCGCGTTGCCGGGATTGGCCTCCCGGTGCAGCACCCGCGAGGCGCGGGCATAGGCCTCCTTGTCGTCCTTGACCTCGTCGTAGGCGGGGAGCCGGATCACGGTCTCGCCGGGGCGGCGGCTGGCGGCCTCGTCGGCCGAATCGAGGTCGTCGGCGGGCAACTCGGTGTAGGGCTCGGGCACCCGGCGGAACAGGGCGACGCCCCGGACGGAGTGGAGATCCTGCGGGGCCTCGCCGGCCGCGAGGCGGTTGGCCACCTCGACCACGGCGCGCTCGGCATTGCCGTAGAGGAGCAGGTCGGCCTTGGCATCCGCCAGGATCGAGCGGCGCACCTTGTCGGACCAGTAATCGTAATGGGCGATGCGGCGCAGCGAGGCCTCGATGCCGCCGAGGATGATCGGCACGTCCTTGTAGGCCTCGCGGCAGCGCTGCGTGTAGACGATGGTGCAGCGGTCCGGCCGGGCGCCGCCTTCGCCTCCGGCCGTATAGGCGTCGTCGCTGCGCAGGCGCCGGTCCGCCGTGTAGCGGTTCACCATCGAATCGAGGTTGCCGCCGGTGACGCCGAAGAACAGCGTCGGCCGGCCCAGGGCCTTGAACGGCTCCGCCGATTGCCAGTCCGGCTGCGCGATGATGCCGACCCGGAAGCCCTGCGCCTCGAGCAGCCGGCCGATGATGGCCATGCCGAAGCTCGGGTGGTCCACGTAGGCGTCCCCCGTCACCAGGACGATGTCGCAGGCGTCCCACCCGAGCCGGTCCATCTCGGCGCGGCTCATGGGCAGGAACGGCGCCGCCGTCCGGTTCAGCGGCGGCGTGCAGGCGAGGGGAGCCACGGAGCGACTCACGGGAGCTTGGAGGTCCATGGGGCCCGTGCATAGCCCGCCCGGGCCGCGATCTCAACGAAGCCCGCGGCGGCCGGGTGCCGCGACCACATCGGACCGGCCGCGAAGCCGTGCCCGTCCGCCTCGTCCGTCTCCTGGCCTTTCCTGTACTGCCAGCACGTCGCCCGCCCCGGCCGAATCGGAGCCCGCCTCACTCCACCACCAGCTCCACCCGGTCGGCGGCGAAGAGGCTGCGGGTGGCCTGGATGCGGGTGCCCGCGCCGTCCACGTTCACGCTGGACAGGGCGATCAGGGTGCGGCCGGGGGCGATGTCCAGGCGCTCCGCCTCCTCGGGGCTGGCCGGGCGGGCACCGATCCGGGTGGAGAGCCGGGTGTAGTCGGCCACCCCGAAGCCCGCATAGGCGCGGGTGAGCGAGCCGCTGGCGGCGTAGGCGGCGTCGAAGCCGGTAAAGCGCGGCAGGGGCAGGCAGGTCCGGGCCGTCGAGATCGGGGCGCCGTCGGCACGGTGCACGGTGAGGAGTTCGAGGATCGGCGCGCCCGGGGCGATCCCCAGGGCCTCGGCCCAGTCCGCATCCGCCGGGTTGGTGGCGGCCGCGATCAGGTCGCCCCAGGCCTCGCGCCCGGTGCGCGAGACGATCTCGGAGAAGCGGGTGCGCGGGCCGATCGGGTAGGCGATCGGGCCCTGCTCCACGAAGCTGCCCCGCCCCTGCGTGGTCCGCACCAGCCCGCCCTCGGCGAGCACGCCGAGCGCCCGGCGCACCGTGTGCCGGTTCACGCCGAAGCGCGCGGCGAGCGCCGATTCGGCCGGCAGCTGCGCCCCGGCCGCCAGGGTCCCGCCGCGGATCTCGTCCGCCAGGGCGTCCGCGATCTGCCGCCAGGCGGCGAGGCCGCCCCCGCGCTGGAGCGCCGTCACGCGGCTGTCGCCCGCCTCGGTCATGGGTGGCTCGCGTGCGTCGTCTGCATGGTGTCCTCGAAAGGCATGGTGTCCTCGAAATGCACGGCGTCCTCGAAAGCCCTTGCGCCCGATCATCCACTTGTCTACACATATAGACAGGTTTGGAGACCGACCGATGCCGAGCGCCAGCCAAACACCACCCGGGCCCGGGATGCCAGACCTTGCCCCGCGCCAACGGGCGATGGCGCGGGCCGGCCAGGCCTCCGCGGACGAGTTGCTGGCCGCCCTGGCGCGGGCCGGCGCCGCCCCCGAGGCGGAGGACCTGCGGGCGCCCGAGACGGGCCTCGTCATGGTCCGCGGGCGGATCGGCGGCGACGGCCGGCCCTTCAACGCCGGCGAGACCACGGTGACCCGGGCGGCGGTGCGCCTGCCCGGGGGCGAGACCGGCTTCGCCTACCATCTCGGCCGCGACCGGGCCCGCGCCCGCCTCGCCGCCATCCTGGATGCCCACTGGCAGCGCCCGGAGGCGCGGCCCGCTCTCGAGGCGGCGCTGGCGGAGATCGCCGGCCGCCGGGCGGAGGCGGCGCAACGGGCCGCCCGGAAGGCGGCGGCCACCCGGGTCACCTTCTTCACCCTGGCGCGGGGCGAGGATTGATGGCCCACAGGCTCGCCCCCGGCTTCGCCGATCCCGTCCACGAAGGCCAGGTCGTCTTCCGCGCCGCGATGGAGGCCCTGAGCCGGCCCGGGCGGATCCGCCCCCTGGTCACCGCCCTGGCGCCTCCCGGCCCCCTCACTCCCGAGCTCGCGGCCCTGGCCCTGGCCCTCACCGACGCCGACACGCCGGTCTGGCTCGATGCGCCGCTCCGGGCGGACCCGGCGGTCGCCGGCTTCCTGCGCTTCCACACCGGGGCGCCCCTGGTCGCGGCCCCCGGAGATGCCGCCTTCGCGCTGATCGCCGATCCGGCCCATTGCCCGCCCTTCACGGATTTCGCCCAAGGCACCCCCGCCTACCCGGATGCCTCCGCCACGCTGATCCTGGCCGTCGACACCCTCTCCGACGAGGCAGGGCCGGGTTTCACGGGGCCGGGTTTCGCGGGGCAGGTTTTCGCGGGACCCGGCATCCGCGGCACGGCGCGGCTCGACGCCGGCCCCCTGCCCGCCGACTGGGCCGCGCGCTGGGCCGCGAACCATGCGGGCTTCCCGCTCGGGATCGACTGTCTGTTCGTGGCGCCGGGCCGCCTCGCCGGGCTGCCGCGCTCGGCCCGGCCCGTCGGCGCCGAAGCTTTGCCGGGTTCGGAGGCTCTGCCATGTACGTAGCGGTCAAGGGCGGCGAGGCCGCCATCGACAACGCCCACCGCCTCCTGGCCGAGGTCCGGCGCGGCGACCCGGCCGTGCCCGAGCTCACCGTGGCGCAGATCCGCGAGCAGATGCGCCTCCTCGTCGACCGGGTGATGACCGAGGGCTCCCTCTACGATCCCGATCTGGCCGCCCTCGCCCTGAAGCAGGCCCGGGGCGACGTGGTCGAAGCGGTGTTCCTGGTGCGGGCCTACCGCACCACCCTGCCGCGCTTCGGCGCCACCGAGCCGGTCGACACCGGCGCGATGACCCTGGCGCGGCGCATCTCCGCCACCTTCAAGGACCTGCCCGGCGGGCAGGTGCTCGGCCCGACCTTCGACTACACCCACCGCCTCGTGGATTTCGGCCTGGCCGACGGGGATTCGCGAGACCGCTCCCCCGATCCCGCCGCCGAGGCGGAGCCGGAGGCCGATGCCGCCGCCTGCCCGCGGGTCACCGACCTCCTGGGGCAGGCCGGCCTGCTCGAACCTTCGCCCCCGGACGCGGGCGCCCCCGTGGGCGACCTCACCCGCGAGCCGGTGGACTACCCCGTCGACCGGGCGGTGCGGCTCCAGGCGCTGGCCCGGGGCGACGAGGGCTTCCTCCTCGCCCTCGGCTACTCGACGCAGCGCGGCTACGGCCGCACCCACCCCTTCGTCGGCGAGATCCGGGTCGGGGCGGTGGACCTCGAATTCACCCCGGAGGAACTCGGCTTTCCGGTCGGCCTCGGCACGGTGGACCTGACCGAGTGCCAGATGATCAACCAGTTCCACGGCCACGGGGCGGTGCCGCCGCAATTCACCCGGGGCTACGGCCTCGTCTTCGGCCAGGGCGAGCGCAAGTCCATGGCCATGGCCCTGGTGGACCGCTCGCTCCGGGCCGCCGAACTCGGCGAGGCCGTGGCGGTGCCGGCCCAGGACCAGGAATTCGTGCTGGCCCATTGCGACAGCCTGCAGGCCACGGGCTTCGTCGAGCACATGAAGCTGCCGCACTACGTGGATTTCCAGGCCGAGCTCGAACTGGTGCGGCGCCTGCGCGCCGAGCACGCCGCCCGGGCGGCGGCGCCTCCGCCCGAATCCGACGAATCGCCGCTGCGGGAGGCCGCCGAATGAACCCGTCCAATCCCGCCGCGGCGCCCGCCGCCGTCACCGTCTCGGCCGGCCCCGGCTACAGCTTCGCCTATCTCGACGCGGGCACGAAGCGGATGATCCGCCGGGCCATCCTCAAGGCCATCGCGATCCCGGGCTACCAGGTGCCCTTCGCCGCCCGCGAGATGCCGATGCCCTACGGCTGGGGCACCGGCGGCGTGCAGGTCACCGCCGCGATCCTCGGCGCCGCCGACGTCCTCAAGGTGATCGACCAGGGCGCCGACGACACCACCAACGCGGTCTCGATCCGGCGCTTCTTCACCGCCACCGCGGGAATCGCCACGACGACGCGCACGGCCGAGGCCAGCGTGATCCAGACCCGCCACCGCATCCCGGAGGCGCCGCTCGTCGAGGGGCAGGTCCTCGTCTACCAGGTGCCGATCCCCGAGCCCCTGCGCTTCCTCGAACCGCGCGAGACCGAGACGCGCCAGCTCCACGCGCTGGCCGAGTACGGCCTCATGCACGTGAAGCTCTACGAGGACATCGCCCGCCACGGCCACATCGCCACCACCTACGCCTATCCGGTGGAGGTGGCCGGCCGCTACGTGATGGACCCCTCCCCGACCCCGAAATTCGACAACCCCAAGATGGACGACTGCCCCGCCCTCCAGCTCTTCGGCGCTGGGCGCGAGAAGCGCATCTACGCGATCCCGCCCTACACGCGGGTGCGCAGCCTCGACTTCGAGGACCACCCCTTCCGGGTCCAGAGCTTCGACCGCCCCTGCGCCCTCTGCGGCGCCGAGGGCGTCTATCTCGACGAGGTCGTCCTCGACGATGCCGGCGGGCGGATGTTCGTCTGCTCGGACACCGACCATTGCGAGAGCCGGCTTGGCGAGAGCCGGCTTGGCGAGAGCTGCCTTGGCGAGACCCGCCGCGCCGACGGCCAGACCGGGGAGGCCGCGTGATGGACCCGCTCCTGAGCGTCGAGGGCCTGACCAAGCGCTACGGCCGGCGCCTCGCCTGCGACGGCATCGGCTTCACCCTCTACCCCGGCGAGGTCCTGGCGGTGGTCGGCGAATCCGGCTCCGGCAAGTCGACCCTGCTCTCGCTCGTCGCCGGCGAGGTCGCGGCCGATGCCGGATCGGTCGCCTACCGCATGCGCGACGGCGCGACGCGCGACCTCGATACGCTGAGCGCGGTCGAGCGCCGCGCGCTCATGCGCACGGATTGGGGGTTCGTGCGCCAGGACGCGACGCAGGGCCTGCGCATGGCGGTCTCGGCCGGGGGCAATGTCGGCGAGCGCCTGATGGGCATCGGCGACCGCCATTACGGCCGCATCCGCGCCACCGCCCTCGACTGGCTCGCCCGGGTCGAGATCGCCCCCGACCGGGTCGACGACCCGCCGACGCGCTTCTCCGGCGGCATGCGCCAGCGCCTGCAGATCGCCCGCAACCTCGTCACCGCCCCCCGCCTCGTCCTCATGGACGAGCCGACCTCGGGCCTCGACGTCTCGGTCCAGGCCCGTCTCCTCGACCTGATCCGGGGCCTGGTGGCCGAGCTCGGCCTCGCCGTCATCATCGTCACCCACGACCTGGCCGTGGCGCGCCTGCTCTCGCACCGCGTCCTCGTCATGCGGGCGGGCCGGGTGATCGAGACCGGCCTGACCGACCAGGTCCTCGACGATCCGCAGGCCGCCTACACCCAGCTCCTCGTCTCCTCGGTACTCGCCGCATGACGCCCCCCCTCCTCGCCTTCGAAGACGTGGCCAAGAGCTTCACCCTGCACCTGCGCGGCGGCGCCGTGCTGCCCGTCATCGCCGGCGCCACCCTGGCGGTCCATCCGGGCGAGTGCGTCGTGCTCGGCGGTGCCTCCGGCGCGGGCAAGTCCTCCCTGCTGAAGATGGCCTACGGCAACTATCGCTGCGCCGCCGGGGCGATCCGGGTCCGCGACGGGGCCCGCATCGTCGACCTCGCCACGGCCGCGCCGCGCGAGATCCTGGGGCTGCGCCGCACCACGCTGTCCTACGTCTCGCAGTTCCTGCGGGTGATTCCCCGGGTCGGCGCCCGCGCCGTGGTGGAGGCCGCCGGCCTCGAGGGCGGCCTCGCCCCCGCGGCGGCCCGGACCCGGGCGGGCGACCTCCTGGCCTGCCTCAACCTGCCCGAGCGCCTCTGGGCCCTCCCGCCCGCCACCTTCTCGGGGGGCGAGCAGCAGCGGGTGAACATCGCCCGCGGCCTCATCGCCGACCGGCCCATCCTGCTCCTGGACGAGCCCACCGCCTCCCTCGACGCGCGGAACCGCGCCGTGGTGGTGGACCTCATCACCGAGAAGCGGGCCGCCGGCACCGCCATCCTCGGCATCTTCCACGATGCGGACGTGCGCCAGGCGGTGGCGACGCGCATCGTTGACGTCTCGGCCTTCCACGGGGCGCTGGCGGCATGATTCGGGATCGGGAACAGGCAAGCATGACGGACCGGGTCCAGATCCTCGAGAACGCCCGCCTGGTCCTGCCCGACCGGGTCGAGGACGGCTGGCTCGCCGTGGCCGACGGGCGCATCGCCGAGATCGGCACCGGTCGCGCCCCCGAGCGCGGCCTCGACTGCGCCGGCGACACCCTCATTCCGGGCCTCGTCGAGCTCCACACCGACCACCTGGAGAGCCACTACGCCCCGCGCCCCGGTGTGCGCTGGCATCCCCTCGGGGCGGTGCTGGCCTACGATGCGCAGATCGCGGCGTCGGGCATCACCACGGTGTTCGACTCGCTGCGCGCCGGCACCGACCCGGACGGCAGCGGCCTCGGCACCGAGCTGGACCTGCTCGCCGCCGCCCTGGCGGAGGCCGGGGAGGCCGGCCTGTTCCGGGCCGAGCACCGCACGCACCTGCGCTGCGAGATCCCCTCCCCCGACGTGGTCGAGACCGTGCGCGCCTTCGCGGGGCGCTACCCCATCGGCCTGCTGTCGCTGATGGACCACACGCCGGGCCAGCGCCAGTTCCGTGACGTCGACAAGTACTACGTGTATGCCGGGCGCGGCGGCCGCTCCCTCGAGGAGATAAAACGCAGCACCGCCCGCAAGATGCGCGACGGCCGCGCCCTCAACGCCGTGAACCGGCCCGCCCTGGTGGCCCTCGCCCACGCGCACGGCATCCCCCTCGCCAGCCACGACGACACCACCCTGGCCGATGTCGCGCTGTCGCGGGAGGAATCGGTGGTCCTCGCCGAGTTCCCCACCACCCTGGAGGCGGCGGAGGCTTCGCACGCGGCCGGCATCACCGTGATGATGGGGGCGCCCAACCTGATCCGGGGCGGCTCGCATTCCGGCAACGTCGCGGCCCATACCCTGGCGGAGGCCGGCACCCTCAGCATCCTGTCCTCGGACTACGTGCCGGCGAGCCTGCTGATGGCGGCCTTCGGGCTGCCCGAGCGCGTCCCCGGGATCACCCTGCCGGACGCCATCGCCACCGTGACGGCGAACCCCGCCCGCGCCACCGGCCTGACCGATCGCGGCCGGCTGGCGCCGGGCCTGCGCGCCGACCTCGTCCGCGTCCGCCTCGCCCGGGGCGTGCCGGTGGTGCGCCAGGTGTGGCGCGCCGGCGAGCGGGTGGTGTGATGGCGGGCGGCTTCACCCTCGTGGTCGGCCCGAGCGGTGCCGGCAAGGACACCCTGCTGCGGCTGGCGCGGGACGCGCTGGGCGGTGATCCCCGTTTCGTCTTCCCGCGCCGCCTCATCACCCGCGCACCCTCGGCCCACGAGGACAACGTCGCCCTCACGGAGGAGGCCTTCACCGAAGGCGCCGCCGCCGGCGCCTTCGCCCTGCACTGGCGGGCGCACGGTCTCGGCTACGCGATTCCCGGCAACGCCGTGGAGCTGGCGCGGGCCGGACGGCTGGTGGTCTGCAACGTTTCCCGCCGGATCGTCGAGGAGGCGCGGCGGACCCTGCCACAGGTCGGCGTCGTCGCCATCACGGCGGCCCCCGAGGTGCTGGCCCGGCGCCTCGCCGCCCGCGCCCGGCCCGAGGACGGCGACCTGCGCACCCGCCTCGACCGCGTCGTCCCGATCGCGGCCGAGTGCACGATCTGGAACGATCGCGATCCGGACAGCGCCGCCGCCGTGCTGGTCGCGCACTTGCGGGAGCGGGCGCCCTGAGCCGCGGCCGATCGCGGGTCAAGGCGCTGTCCAAACGAGAAGAGCGCGGCCCCGGCGGGACCGCGCTCTTCTCGTTCTGACCGTGCGGCCGGGCGCTCGCGCACCCGGCCGGATCGGATGGCCTACGCCTCCTGGCGAGGTCCGCGGGCGCGGTCCTGCTCGGCGTTGCGCTCGGCCTTGAGCTTCTCGGTGAGGTCCTCGCCGGTCTCCTGGTCGACGACCTTCATGGACAGGCGGATCTTGCCGCGGTCGTCCTGGCCGAGGAACTTCACCTTGACCTTCTGGCCCTCCTTGACGACGTCCGTCACCTTGGCGACCCGCTGGGCGGCGAGCTCCGAGATGTGGACGAGGCCGTCCTTGGCGCCGAAGAAGTTCACGAAAGCGCCGAACTCCATCGTCTTCACGACGGTGCCGTCATAGATCATGCCCGGCTCGGCCTCCGCCACGATGGACCGGATCCAGTTGTAGGCGGCCTTGATGGCCTTGCCGTCGCTGGAGGCGATCTTCACCGTGCCGGTGTCGTCGATGTTGATCTTGGCGCCGGTCTTCTCGACGATCTCGCGGATCACCTTGCCGCCGGTGCCGATCACTTCCCGGATCTTGTCGGTGGGGATCTGCATGGTCTCGATGCGCGGCGCGTACTCGCCGAGCTCGGGACGGGCATCGGTCAGGGCCTTCGCCATCTCGCCGAGGATGTGGACGCGGCCTTCCTGCGCCTGATGCAGGGCGACCTTCATGATCTCCTCGGTGATGCCCGCGATCTTGATGTCCATCTGCAGCGAGGTGATGCCGGCTTCCGTGCCCGCCACCTTGAAGTCCATGTCGCCGAGGTGATCCTCGTCGCCGAGGATGTCGGACAGCACGGCGTAGCGCTCACCCTCGAGGATGAGGCCCATGGCGATGCCCGCCACCGGACGGCGCAGGGGCACGCCCGCATCCATCAGCGACAGCGAGGCGCCGCAGACGGAGGCCATCGAGGAGGAGCCGTTGGACTCGGTGATCTCGGACACGACGCGGATCGTGTACGGGAACTCGTGGGCCGGCGGCAGCACGGGGTGCACGGCGCGCCAGGCGAGCTTGCCGTGGCCGATCTCGCGACGGCCCGGGGAGCCCATGCGGCCGGTCTCGCCCACCGAGTAGGGGGGGAAGTTGTAGTGCAGCAGGAAGGTCTCCTTGTAGGTGCCTTCCAGCGCGTCGATGAACTGCTCGTCCTCGCCGGTGCCGAGGGTGGCGACCACGAGGGCCTGGGTCTCGCCGCGGGTGAACAGCGAGGAACCGTGGGCGCGGGGCAGCACGCCGACCTGGGACTCGATCGGGCGCACGGTGCGCACGTCGCGTCCGTCGATTCGGGACCCCGTGTCGAGGATGTTCCAGCGCACGACCTTCGACTGCGCTTCCTTGAACGCGGCCTTGACCTTCTCCGCCGGGAAACGGGCCTCGCCCTCGGCGGGGCAGAGCGCGGCCACCACCTTCGCCTTCACGGCGTCGACGGCGGCGTAGCGCTCCTGCTTGACGGTGTTCTTGTAGGCGGCGCGCAGGTCGGCCTCGCACACGTCGAGGACGGCCTGCTCCACGTCGCCGTTCTCCGGCGCCTGGAAGTTGCGGGGCTCCTTGGCGGCCTTCTCGGCGAGGCGGATGATCGCCTCGATGACCGGCTGGAAGTGCTTGTGGCCGAACATCACGGCGCCGAGCATGACCTCCTCGCCGAGTTCCTTGGCCTCGGACTCGACCATCAGGACGGCGTCCTGGGTGCCGGCGACGACGAGGTCGAGGGTCGAAGCCTCGAGGTCGGCCACGTGCGGGTTCAGGGTGTACTGGCCGTTGACGTAGCCGACGCGGGCGGCGCCGATCGGGCCCATGAAGGGCACGCCCGACAGGGTCAGGGCGGCGGAGGCCGCGACCATCGCGAGGATGTCGGGGTCGTTCTCGAGGTCGTGGGTCAGGACGGTGACGACCACCTGGGTGTCGTTGCGCCAGCCCTCGACGAAGAGGGGGCGGATCGGGCGGTCGATCAGGCGGGAGACCAGGGTCTCCTTCTCGGACGGACGGCCTTCGCGCTTGAAGTACCCGCCGGGGATTCGGCCGGCGGCGTAGGCGCGCTCCTGGTAGTTCACCGTGAGGGGCAGGAAATCGATGCCGGCCTTGGGCTCCTTGCCGGACACGACGGTGGCGAGCACCGAGGTCTCGCCGTAGGTCGCCATGACGGAACCGTCGGCCTGGCGGGCGACCTTGCCCGTCTCGAGGACGAGCTTGCGGTCGCCCCACATCAGCTCTTCGCGTTGGATATCGAACATATGTCTAGCCTTCCTGCGGTCGGGCGAACCCGGCGCCGTCAGGGGCAAGATGGCGGGGGGCGCCGCGCGCCGCGCCCCCCGCGATCCTGTCCCCGACGCATCCGCCTTCAAGTCGCCCGGGTCTTCGGGTGGCCGGACCCATTCCGGCAGCCCGAACTGTCAAAACGCGGTCCCGGGCCGGGCCCGGAACCGCGTGAACGCCGTGTTTAGCGGCGGATGCCGAGACGCTCGATGAGGCTGCGGTAGCGGGCCTCGTCCTTGCGCTTGACGTAGTCGAGCAGCGAGCGGCGCTGCGAGACCATCTTCAGGAGTCCGCGGCGGGAATGGTTGTCCTTGCCATGGGTCTTGAAGTGGCCGGTGAGGTTGGTGATCCGCTCGGTGAGGATCGCCACCTGGACCTCCGGAGAACCGGTGTCCTTGCCGCCGGTCGCGTATTCCTTGATGAGCGCGGTCTTGCGCTCTGCCGTGATCGACATCGCAGTGCCTTTCGGTCCGGGTTTTCGGAAACGGGCGGCCTCGTCAGGAGGGCCGCGCCACGCTCGCGGAAGGCCGGTGCCGGGATGTCGTCCAGCACGGTCAGGCCCACAAGCAGCTTGTGCCCCGGCCCCGTTCATACGGGTCGGAGCGGCGCGGACCATACACGAAACCGGCCCTGACGCCAGCCCTCCGTCCGTCGCAGGGAGAAATCGACGTCTCAGGCCGCCACGGAGACCGAGGCGCCCACGGCGCGGATGTCCGCCGCCAGGGCCTCGATCCGGGCCGGGTCCGAATCCCAGGCGAACATGAAACGGGCACCGCCGCCGATGAAGGTGTAGAAGCGCCAGCCCCGGGCGCGCAGGGCCTCGAGGTGCTCGGGCGCGGCGCGCAGGAACACGGCGTTGGCCTCCACCGGGAACATCAGGTCGAAGGCCGCCACATCGGCCACGGCGGCGGCGAGGCTCTGCGCGCAGGCATTGGCGTGGGTCGCGTGACGCAGCCAGGCCCCGTCCTCCAGCACCCCGACCCAGGGAGCGGAGAGGAAGCGCATCTTCGAGGCGAGCTGCCCCGCCTGCTTGCAGCGGTAGCCGAAATCCTCCGCCAGGGCGGCGTCGAAGAACAGGATCGCCTCGCCCGCCGCCATGCCGTTCTTGGTGCCGCCGAAGCAAAGGAGGTCGACGCCGGCCTTCCAGGTCATGTCGGCGGGGCTGCAGCCGAGGCTGGCACAGGCATTGGCGAAGCGCGCCCCGTCCATGTGGAGGTGCAGGCCGAGATCCCGGCAGGTGGCGGCGATCGCCCGGATCTCGGCGAGGCTGTAGAGCTGCCCCGTCTCGGTGGGCTGGGTGATCGTGACCACGCGGGGCTTGGGGAAATGGATGTCCGAGCGCCCCGTGGCGACGCCCCGGATCAGGGCCGGGTCGAGCTTGCCGTCGGGGCTCGCCACCACGAGCAGCTTCGAGCCGTTGGAGAAGAACTCGGGCGCGCCGCACTCGTCCGTTTCGACATGGGCCGAGGCCGAGCAGATGACGCTGTGGTAGGATTGGCAGAGAGAGGCCAGGGCCAGGGCGTTGGCGGCGGTGCCGTTAAAGGCGAAGAAGACGTCGGCGGCGTCCGTCTCGAACAGGGTCCTGAAGGCGTCGGCCGCCCGCTTCGTCCACGGGTCCTCGCCGTAGGCCGGTACCGAGCCGCGATTGGCCGCGTCCATGGCGGCCCAGGCCTCGGGGCAGATGCCGGCGTAGTTGTCGCTCGCGAATTGCTGGGGCTCGGGGGGCATGGGTCGCTCTCGTCTGGCCAAGGTCCGCATCGGGAGTGCAGCGACCGGCCGAACAGAGATATGGCGAAGCCCGTTTGGTTGCCGGTCCGGCCACATCCCCGCCGATTGCCGGAGGGTGCCACCTTGCCCGGGAGAGCAGGTTGGCGTCAGGGATCGCCCCGACTCTTGATGCGGCCCATGATTTACCAGAGGGGGCCGGCTCTGACAACACGGACAGGTTGCCGCCTGGTGCGGGAACTAGATCGTGGCGTGAAATCCGGGGCGAGTGCTCGGCACCCCCTGCCTGGCCCGGGACTTGCGCCGACTGGCCCGCGATCCACCGTCATGCGAAGGTCCTGGCGATGACGGGCAACAGCCTCACCGCGCGCAAATCCGTCGCCGACATCCTGGCGGCCGACGCCGAGGGCAAGGAATCCTCGCGCCTGCCGCGCTCGCTCTCGGCGTTCGACCTCGTCGCCCTCGGCGTGGGTGCTACCATCGGGGCGGGCATCTTCGTCCTCACCGGCACGGCGGCGGCGAACTATGCCGGCCCCGGCCTGACCCTGTCCTTCGTGCTCGGCGGCATCGCCTGCGGATTCGTCGCGCTCTGCTATGCCGAGCTCGCCGCGATGGTGCCGGCCCCGGGCAGCACCTACACCTATGCCTACGCAACCCTCGGCGAGGCCTGCGCCTGGATCATCGGTTGGGATCTCGTTCTCGAATACGCGATGAGCGCTGCGACCGTGGCGGTGGGCTGGTCGGGCTACGCTCGCTCCCTCCTCGCCGATGCCGGCCTGCACCTGCCTGCGTTTCTGTCGGCGGCTCCCTTCACCCCCCTGCCCGGCGGGGGCGCCGCATGGTTCGACCTGCCGGCGGCGGCCGTCATCGGCCTGCTGACCCTGCTCCTCGTGCGTGGCAACCGCGAATCGACCCGGGTGAACGCCGTGATGGTGGCGATCAAGGTCGCGATCATCCTGTCCTTCGTCGGCATCGGTGCCGCCCATGTGGATGTGGGCCTGTGGTCTCCCCTGGTGCCGGAGAACACCGGCCCCTTCGGCACGTTCGGCTGGAGCGGCGTGCTGCGCGGGGCCGGCGTGGTGTTCTTCGCCTTCATCGGCTTCGAGACGATCTCGACGGCGGCGGGCGAGACGCGCCGCCCCCAGCGCGACGCGCCGATCGGGCTCCTGGGGTCGCTGGCGATCAGCACAGTGCTCTACGTGGCGGTGGCCGCGGTGCTCACCGGCCTCGTCCCCTACCGGGCCCTCGACGTGCCCGACCCCATCGCCAAGGCGGTGGAGGCGATCGGCTTCGGGGCCTTCGCGGTGGCGATCAAGATCGGGGCGATCCTCGGCCTGACCACGGCGGCGCTCGCCGCCCTCTACGGGCAGGCCCGGATCTTCTACGCCATGGCGCGCGACGGTCTGTTGCCGCCGGCCTTCTCACGGGTGCATCCGCGCTTTCGCACGCCGGCCGCCAGCCAAGTCACCATCGGCGCGGTGACGGCCCTGGTGGCGGGGCTGGTTCCGATGGATCTCCTCGGCGAACTGGTGAGCATCGGCACCCTTTTCGCCTTTCTGGTGATCTGCACCGCCGTCCTGGTGCTGCGCCGGACGGATCCGGGGCGCCCCCGCCCCTTCCGGGTGCCGGGCATGCCGGTGGTGCCGATCCTCGGCATCCTGTCTTGCCTCGCACTGATGCTCGGCCTGCCCGGAGACACCTGGTTGCGGCTCGCCGTGTGGCTCGTCGTGGGGCTGGCGATCTACCTCGGCTACGGTCGACGGGCGGCGCGGCTGCGCGCGCCGGGCCTCGGGGCGGGCGCGGCGCGCTGAACCTCAGGAGTAGTGGCGCGGGCTCGGACGGCCGGAATAGCGCCGGCGCAGATAGGAGACGAGCTTCGGGAGCAGGAAGGCGACGAGGAGCTTGCGCATGGGAAAACCTCCGGTTGGGGTGGGCGGCCTGGAAGCCGCCGCGTCGGAAACCCAATGCGGGGTCGGGCCCGGGCGTTCCGGAGACGGCTGAATCAATCTCTGCGATCGTCGGTCGCCGGGAGGGTCCTGCACCGCCTCAGCGCGTGATCACCGCGTGCACGCAGTAGCCGCGGAAGCGCTGCTGCACCCGCGCCTCGGCGTCCAGAGCGAAGGCCACGGCCGCGACCGCCCGCGGCAGATCTGCGCGCGGCGTCACCGCGAAAGCCGCGAGCCATCGGTTGAGGAGGCTGCGGGCGGGCCGCGGCAGGCCCGCCTGATCGCCGAAATCCACCACGTGGAGCTGGCCGCCTGGCGCGAGGTGTCCGGCGGCCTGGGCCAGCACCCGCTCCCACGGCGGGATCATCGACAGGGCGTAGGAGATCACGATCCGGTCGAAGCGGGCCCGCCCGAAGAGGGCCTCCGGGTCGAAGGCCGTGGCGTCCCCGCGCGCGAGGCGAATGCGGGGCTGGAGCCCGGCACGTGCGACGCTGCGGGCGGCCGTGGCGAGCATTGCCGCCGAGACGTCGAGGCCGTGGCAGGCGGCCTCCGGGTAGCTTCGGGCGATGCGCACGAGGTTGCGTCCGGTGCCGCAGCCGATCTCCAGCACCGAACCGCCCGCCGGCACGGCGAGGTCCGCGATCGCCCGGTCACGCCCGAGGAGATAGAACTTGCGGCTGGCGTCGTACAAATGGCGCTGGCGCCGGTACATCCGGTCCATCGCCCGCGCGGCGTCGCTCACGCCGCCCGCCGACGGTAGAGATGGAAGCCGCCGTAGATGGCCGAGCGGTCGCGGGCCTGTCCCGCGCGGCTCTCGGCCTCGGCATAGTCCCAGGCGTCCAGGATCCCGTCCGGCACCCGGCCCGGCAGGCAGCGCTCGTCGGCGGCCGTGCGGAAGATGACCCGTGCGCCCGGCCGGGCGGTGCGGGTGATCTCGGTCCACAGGGCGGTCAGGTCGGCGTCGCTCATCCAGTCCTGCGCATCGAGGAGCACGTAGGCATCCGCACTCCGGTCGGGGCTGGCGGCCAGGAACGCCGTCATCGACTGCTGGCGGTAGCTCACGCGTCCGGCCCGGGCCCGCAGGGTCTCGAAATGGCGCGGCTGCAGGTAGGGCGGCAGGGCGGCGTCGGGACCGGGGGCGTAGCCCCGGCCGAAGGCCTGCCAGGCGAAGTAGTTGTCGGCGAGCTCGAAGTCGCAGGCGAGGCGCTCCAGGCGGTGGCGCAGGACGTCGACCATGCCGCCCGGGTGGTCCTGGGCGAGGGCGCGGTACTGGGCCGGGGGAATCCCGAGGCCGTAGAGGGAGGCCGGGCGCCGGATCAGCCAGCGCACGAGGCGCTTCTCGAACAGGGGGGCCACGTGCGCCGCGAACAGGCTGCGCTGTTCGGCGCGGTCGCGGGCCTTGAGGACGGCGGAGAGGTCGCAGCCGTAGAGCCGGGCCAGCCGATGCCCGGTCCCGATGAAGCGCCCGAGCAGGCCGTGGCCGAAGACGTTCTCCGAGAAGGCGGCGATGCGCCGGCGCCCGTCGAGGCGATGGGCCTCCCAGTAGGCGCGCGCGGTGGCGTCGAGGTGGGGCGCGATCCATGCATCGTAGGCGGCGATGTTGTCGGCCCTGTCGGCCCGCCCGAAGAAGCGCAGGTAGGCTGCCGAATCCGGCAGCCGCGTCAGGGCCGCGAGCTTGAGGCGCCCCAGGGCGATGTGCGCGCCGTTAAGATCGACCGCGCTGATCCGCGCCGGATCGGCGGTGAGGTAGGACAGGACGTTGCAGCTGCCCGACGCGATGGCGACGACGTGGTCCTCCGGCCCCAGCGCCAGGGCCTCCAGATCGACCGCCGGATCCTCCCAGATCTGGGGATAGACCAGCCCGCTGAAGGCCAGGGTGAACAGCCGTTCGGACAGGCCGGCGCGGGACAGGGCGCGGCTGCGATGCACGGCCTGGGTCAGGCCGAGGCTGGTTTCGCGGCGGACCGCCCGTGCTGCGGGATTCATGCGGGCTCTCGGGCTGTCCATCGGGGATGATGGACGCCGCCCCTACGCCTCGCGCATGACCGGCCGGTGACAGCCCTCAGAGTTCCAGGGTCAGCGTCACCGGCGCATGGTCGGAGGGGCGGTCCCAGCCCCGGACATGGCGGGCAACCGTCATGTCGCGCACCGTGCCGGCGAGGTCGGGAGAGACCCAGGCATGGTCGAGGCGCCGGCCCTTGTCGGCCGCCGACCAGTCGGGGGAGCGGTAGCTCCACCACGTGTAGATCTTCGTCGGCTCCGGCACGAGCAGGCGGGCGGCATCGACCCAACCGGCCTCGCCCCTCAGGGTCTCGAGCCGCTCGGTCTCGATGGGGGTGTGGCTCACCACGTCGAGGAGCTGCTTGTGCGACCAGACGTCGTGCTCCAGGGGCGCCACGTTGAGGTCGCCGACCAGGATCGCGGGGCCCGTGACCCGACGGCCGCCCCAGGCGCGCAGTTCGTCGAGGAAGTCGAGCTTGTGCGCGAATTTCGGGTTGAGGCCGCGGTCGGGCACGTCGCCGCCGGCCGGCACGTAGAAATCGTGCAGGACGATCCCGGCCGCCGTCCCGGCTTCGGGGCCGAGGACCGCCGAGATGTGACGCGCGTCCTGGCGCTCGCAGAACGCCATCACGTCGCGCGTGAGGAGGGGAAAGCGCGACAGGATCGCGACGCCGTTGTAGCCCTTCTGGCCGGCGAACACGACGTGCTCGTAGCCGGAGCCCCGCAGGGCCTTCAGCGGAAACGCGTCGTCCGGGCACTTCGTCTCCTGCAGGCAGAGCACGTCCGGCTGGGCCTCGGCGAGGAAGCGCAGGACCGAATCGATGCGCAAGCGCACCGAGTTGATGTTCCAGGTGGTGACGGTGAGGCGCACGGCGTTCGGCTCGCGTGAGACTGGAAAATGTTTAAAGGATCGTGCGCGCGTCGGCGCGGCGGGCCGGCATAGACCGGATCGCCGCCGCCGTCGCCGGGGAAATGCCGCGCCTGGGGCTCCTGATCCGCGAGGGATCGCGCCCGGGGCGAGATCGAGGGATCGTCACGTGTCGCGCATCCGTTCCGCGCTCTTCAACGCCTACTGGGCCGGCTGGACCGCCCTGTTCATCGTGCCGCTGGCGGTGCTCGCCCTGCTGGGCGCGCCGGCGCGGCCCATCCGCGCCTTCACCCGCCTGTGGTCGCGGGGCATCCTGTTCGGCCTCGCCCGCATCGTCGGGCTCACCTATGTCGAGGAGGGCCGCGACCGCATCCCGGCCGAGCCCTGTCTCATCGTGGCCAACCACCAGTCGGCCTGGGAGACCCTGGCCTTCCTCGTGCTGGTGCCCAACGTCGCCATCGTGGCCAAGCGCGAGCTGGTGGCGATCCCCATCGTCGGCTGGTTCCTGCGCCGCTCGCCGATGATCATCATCGACCGGGCCAACGGCACCCAGGCCCTGCGGGTGATGATCGACGAGAGCCGCGCGGCGATCGCGCAGGGACGCTCGGTGCTGATGTTTCCGGAAGGCACCCGCGGCGGCATCGCCGAGCCGGTCCAGTTCAAGCGCGGGGTCGAGCTGCTCTACGCCAAGCTCGGCCTGCCGGTGCTGCCGGTGGCGGTGAATTCCGGCCTGTACTGGCCCCACGGGGGCGCCCGCCACAGCCCCGGCGCCGTGACGGTGAGCTACCTTCCGCCCCTGCCCCCGGGCCTGAGCGGCGCCGAGTTCATGCGCGGGACGCAAGGGGCGATCGATGCCGAGCTGAACCGCTGGCGTGATCCTGCCGCCCCCGTCGCCTCGCCCCTGCCGGTCGAGGCCCCGTAGGACCGAAAGCCTTACGGGTCGAGCCCCTCGGCCTTGCGCTTGGCGGCCCGGCGGCGCTCGACGCGGGCCACCGAGAAGATCGAGGCCTCGTAGAGCAGCAGCATCGGAATGGCGAGGGAGAGCTGCGAGATCACGTCCGGCGGCGTCAGCACGGCGGCGGCCACGAAGACCAGGACGATGGCATAGCGGCGCTTCTCGCGCAGGAACGCCGTGTCGATCACGCCGATCTGACCGAGCAGGGTCAGGATCACCGGCAGCTGGAAGGCGATGCCGAAGGCGAAGATCAGCGTCATGATGAGCGAGAGGTACTCGTCCACCTTCGGCAGGAGCGCGATCGTCGCCTCGCCGGGCTGCCCGATCTGCTGCAGCGAGACCGAGAACTGGATCAGCAGCGGCATCGCCAGGAAGAACACCACCAGGGCGCCGAGGATGAAGAAGATCGGCGTGGCGACGAGGTACGGCAGGAAGGCTTGACGCTCGTTACGATAGAGGCCCGGGGCCACGAAGGCGTAAATCTGCGTGGCGATGACCGGGAAGGCCAGGAAGCCGGCCCCGAACACGCTGAGCTTGATGTTGGTGAACACCTGCTCAAGGAAGTGCGTCGCGATCAGCTTCGCGTTCTCGACACCCACCACGGAGACGTAGGGGTAGACAAGGATGTTGTAGATGTGCCGCGAGAAGAAGAAGCACCCGAAGAACATCACCACGAAGGCGGCCAGCGACTTGATCAGCCGCGACCGCAATTCGATGAGATGGTCGAGGAGCGGGGCCCGCGAGGCTTCGATCTCGGCTTCGTCGGTCTCGTTGATCATCGGCCGGAATCAAGCTGGGGTTTGGCCGGCGTCTCGAAGCGAGGCGACGCGCTGGGAGTCGGGTCGGGGAAGGCGGCCGGGGGTTCGGCGGTCCAGGCGTGGGGCGTGGCCGGAGCGGGCGTTTCCGAGGCGGAGCGCGGCGGCAGATCGGGCAGCGCTTCCACGGGGCCGGGCGCGTGTCGGACGGGCTCGGCCGGCAAGGCCTCGGGTGGCATCGGCGCAGGCGGGGCCGGCATCGTCGTCTCGCGCTCGGCCAGCTGGTCGGCGACGTTGGCAAGGCCCTGGGTCGGCGAAGGGGTCGTCTTGGTCTCGGTTCGGCCGTCGACAGCGCCCTTCAGCTCGTCGCGGATGGTCTGCACCGGGTTGAAGGTCGGCCCCATCGTGCTCGCCGAGCGCTTGACCCCATCCACCTCGCGGCGGATCTCGTCGAACTCCGCCTCGCGGATCGCCTCGTTGAATTGCGACTGGAACTCGCCGGCCATGCGGCGCATCTTGCCGGTGATCTGGCCGACCGTGCGCAGGGCCTTCGGCAGATCCTTCGGGCCGATGACGATGAGGGCGACGCCGCCGATCAGCATCACCTCGCCCCAACTCATGTCAAACATGGTGTCGACTGTCCCGCGACCCTGCGCCGCCCATCCACGGCGTGCTGCCCATGGCAGGTCGCGGCGCCGTGCGCCAGACCCGCGATCGGCCGCAGCGCCCCATTCTCGCGTGGCGGATCAGACGACCTTGCGGTCGGCCGACACCGTGTTGGCGGTGGCGGGCTCCCCCTGGTGGGGCAGCGTCCGCACCGGCTCGCCCGCGCTCGGCGGCGGCACGGCCGTGGTGGTCGGCGTCTCGTCCTCGGCCATGCCCTTCTTGAAGGCCTTGATGCCCTTGGCGACGTCGCCCATCAGGTCCGAGATCTTCCCGCGGCCGAACAGCAGCATCACGATGCCGGCGACGATGATCCAGTGCCAGATACTCATGCTGCCCATGGCAACCTCCCGCGCCACAGCCCGAACACTGCGCGGCGCCGTCTCGTGTGTCGATTGATGGCGAACCTAAGGATCGGGCACCCCGAGCACAAGAAGTGCGGGTGACGCGCGCTCCGTTCCGATCGCCGCATCGCGGGCATGCAAGTTTCCGGCCCACCGCCGGGTCATAGACCAGCCGCGCGCCGTTGTCGCCTCGTCCGGCCATCGGCGCGCGGGACGTCAGGTGGCCGAGCGTCCAGGCGACCCGGACCTCAGGCGGCCATCGACAGGGCTGCCGCGAAGCGAGCCCGGGCCTCGTGCACGTCGAAGGCGTCGGGGCCGGCGGGCAGGCGGGCCAGGGCGGCCTCGGCCCGGCGCAGGGCCGCGCCGGCCAGGGCGGGGGCACCCTCGGCGACGCCCTGCATCTCGTCCGGATCGCCGTTGCAGTGCAGGCCGACATCGATTCCGGCGGCGAAGCAGGCCTCGGTCCGGGTCCGGAACGTGCCCTGGAGGGCGTGCATCGAGAGGTCGTCGGTCATCAGCAGGCCGTCGAAGCCGATGGCGCCGCGGATGATGTCGCGAATCACGATAGCCGATTGCGTCGCCGGATGGGCGGGATCGAGGGCCGTGAGCACCACATGGGCGCTCATGGCCATCGGCAGGTCGGCGAGGGCTCGGAAGGGCACGAAATCCTGGGCGCTGAGGGTGGCGAGGTCCGCCTCCACCACCGGCAGGCCCTTGTGGCTGTCGCAGCCGGCGCGGCCGTGGCCGGGGATGTGCTTCATCACCGGCAGCACGCCGCCCTTCATCAGGCCCTCGGCCACGGCCCGGCCGATCTCGGCCACGCGGTCGGGGGTGGTGTCGTAGGCGCGGTCGCCGATCACATCGTGGGCGCCGGCCACCGGCACATCGAGGACCGGGGCGCAGTCGACGTTGATGCCGACGCTGGCGAGATCATGGGCCATCAGCCGGGCGCCCAGATGCGCGATCGTCGCGGCCGATCCGTTGAGCCCGGCGAAGCGACGCCCCGCCGGATAGGCCGGCCAGTGCGGCGGTCCCATGCGCTGCACCCGGCCGCCTTCCTGGTCGATGAGGATCGGGGCGTCGGCGCGGCCGACCGTGTCCCGCAGGGCGTCGGTCAGCGCCCGGACCTCGTCAGGCGTGCCGATGTTGCGCTTGAACAGAATGAAACCCCAGGGCGCCACGTCCCGGAAGAAGGCGGCCTCCTCCACCGAGATGGTCTTGCCGGCGCAACCAAGGATCAGGGCACGGGAGGTCATGATCGGGGACGCATCCTCGGTGGATCGGCGCGGTGGATTGGGCCGGCGGGGTGGGACGACGCTCGGAGGGGTTCGGCGACGAATCGACACCACGCCAATCGGGGCAGGATGCGGCCGGACAACGTCGAACGGAATGGGGGGGCTCACGGGAGGGGGCGAGCGTGGTACGGTGGCCACAGGACGAGCGGCGCCTTGAAGGCACCGCGCCCGCTGGCCGGTCGACCGACCGGGCGCGCGCCGGCGCCCGGTTCGTCCAGCGTCCGGGAGCGGACCTCAGTTCTTGGCCACGAAGCACTGGCCGCCGGCACCCTGGAGCTGGGTGCACAGGCTGGTCGCCTCGGTCTTGCCGAGGGGCCCGACCCGGACGCGGTAGATCGTCTTGCCGTTGACCTCGGCCTGACGGATCACGGCCGGCTGGCCGGAGAGCTGGCTGTATTTGCCCTGCATCTGGCGGAAGGCGGCCTGGGCCTCGCTCTCGCTGGTGCGGACGCCGAGCTGGACGGCGTAGCCGCCCCCGCCCGCGGAGGCTGCGGCGGATGCCGCCGCGACGGGCGGCGGGGCGGAGATGGCGGAGGTCGCCTCCGGGGCCACGGCGGCTACGCGCTGGGGCGCTTTGACGCGCGGGGCCGGTGCCGGCTCCGGCGGAGTCGCGGTGGGCGCTTCGGCCACCGGGGTCGTCGCCACCGGCGGCGGCAGCCGGGTCGCGCGCTGGCGCAGGGACGGGCTGGCGGCGCCGTCGCCGGTGGCGCCCGGCAGGGTCATGGTCGGGATCACCGACGGTGTCGTCGCTTCGGCGGAGGCCTCGCGCTGCGGCGGCGGCGGGGGCGTATCGGGCTTCACCGAGACCGTGCGGACCCGACGGGGTTCGCCAAGGGACTCGCCGAGGCCGCCCTGCTGGGCCGGCTGGGGCGCCGCTGCCGGAGCGGCGCTGCCGGGGGTCGCTCCCCCTTCGCCGGTCCCGAGAGCCGCCCGGGCGGCCTGGGCCACGTCGAGGGGCTGCTCCTCGCGGTTGACGATACGGATCTGGCCGTCCTTGGCGGTGCGCTCGTAGATCTGCTTGTTCTGGTCCGGAATCTCGACCCCATCGGACTTCTGCGGCGCGATCTTCAGGGGCGCGGTGTCGGCCAGGATGGTGGGGACGCCGCCGCTGCCGCCGGACTGGCCGTGCAGGCCGCGCCAGGCCAGGGCGCCGGTGACGCAGAGGGCGAGAACGCTGAGGCCGGCACCTACCGACACGAGGCGGCTGCGCTTGCGCGGACGCTCCAGGGAGCGGACCCGGTCGTCTGCGTCGTTGGGGGCGAATTCGGCCGCGTTGGGATCCGGATAGGCGCCCTGCGAATCGGCATAGGCGCCGTGATCGACGGAGGCGAGATACTGGTCGAAGGCGTCGGTCGGCGAGACCGGCTGCTGAGCGGCCTGGTGCACGGGGGCCGGGGCGTGAACGGGCGTGTGAGCCTCGACCTGGGCGGGGCGGCCCTGGACCGGGCCGTCGCCGAAGCTCGGCTCGATGCGGCCGCGCGCGGCCGCATCGGCGCGGGAATCGCGGGCCTGGAGCAGGGCGCGGAAGGGATCGTCCTGCCCGACGATGCGGGCGAGTTCGGCCAGGGGGTCGGCCTTGGCCGCAGCCGGGGCCTGAGCCTGGACGGGCGCGACACCCTGGACGGGCGCCTGGGCCGGCGCCGGAGGCTGCTGCAGATCTCGCGCAAAGGCGTCGAAATCGACCGTCGCCCGCGAAGCGTTCGTCGTCATGGCAGCATCCCTCTTCACGCCGAGATCACCTCACCGCATTTCGTCCGGCGCGGTGACGCCCAACACCGCGAGGCCGGAGGCGACAACGCCCCGCAACGCCTCAACGAGGGCCAATCGAGCCCGAGTGGAGTTTCGGTCGTCAGGATTAATAAACCGTAATTGCGGCAAGTCTTTGCCTTTGTTCCATAAACCGTGCAGCGACGAGGCCAGTTCGTAGAGGTAGAACGCCACGCGATGCGGTTCATGGGCGCCGGCCGCCGCCTCGAGGACGCGCGGGTACTGCGCGATCAACCGCATGATCTCCCCTTCGCCCGGATCGGTGAGACAGGCGAGGTCGGCCTCGCCCAGCAGCCCGGCCCGCGAAAAATCCTCACCCGGCATCGCCTGCGCGGCCTGGCGGAACACCGAGACGCAGCGCGCATGGGCGTACTGCACGTAGAAGACCGGGTTCTCCTTCGACTGCTCCACCACCTTGGCGAGGTCGAAGTCGAGGGTGGCGTCGTTCTTCCGGTAGAGCATCATGAAGCGCACCGGATCGCGCCCGACCTCGTCGACGACCTCGCGCAGGGTGACGAACTCGCCAGCGCGCTTCGACATCTTCACGGGCTCGCCCGCGCGCAGCAGCCGCACGAGCTGGCACAGCTTCACGTCGAGGGTGGCGCGGCCGTCGCTGACCGCCTTCACGGCGGCCTGCATGCGCTTGACGTAGCCGCCATGGTCGGCACCGAGCACGTCGATGAGATCGGTGGCGCCCCGGGCGATCTTGGTCCGGTGATAGGCGATGTCGGAGGCGAAGTAGGTGAAAGAGCCGTCCGACTTCAGCAGCGGCCGGTCGACGTCGTCACCGAACTCCACGGTGCGGAACAGGGTCTGCTCGCGATCCTCCCAGTCCTCGGGCAGCTGCCCCTTGGGCGGCGGCAGGCGACCCTCGTAGACGAGGCCCTTCTGGCGAAGCTCCGCCAGCAGGACGGGCACCTCCTCCTTGAGGGTGGCTTCGGAGAAGAACACGTCGTGATGGATGCCGAGGCGGGCGAGGTCCTCCCGGATCAGGTCCATCATCGCCGCGATGGCGAAGGCCCGCACCGTCGGCAGCCAGTCCGCCTCCGGCTGGTCGAGGAGAGCACGGCCATGGATCTCGGCCAGCCGGGCGCCCACCGGTACGAGGTAGTCCCCCGGATAGAGCCCCTCCGGCACCGGGCCGACGGCCTCGCCCAGGGCCTCGCGGTAGCGCAGGAAGGCCGAGCGGGCGAGCACCTCGACCTGCGCGCCGGCATCGTTGATGTAGTATTCGCGCGTCACGTCGCGCCCGGCCGCCACCAGGAGGTTGGCCAGGGCATCGCCGAACACCGCCCCGCGCCCGTGGCCCACATGCATCGGGCCGGTGGGATTGGCCGAGACGTACTCGATGTTGACCGGGCCCCCGGGCATGGTGCCGCGCCCGTAGGCCTCGGCCTCCGTGAGGGCGGCCCGGACGACGGCGTGGAAGGTGCCCGGGGCCAGCCGGAGGTTGATGAAGCCGGGGCCGGCGACACTGGCCTCCGTCACGTCCGGGTCGGCGCGCAGGGCCGCGGCCAGGGTCTCGCCCAGGGCCTTGGGGTTGGTCTTCGCCTCCTTGGCCAGCACCAGCGCGGCGTTGGTGGCCAGGTCGCCGTGGCTCGCATCGCGCGGCGGCTCCACCACCACGCGGGCGAGGTCGAGCCCCTCGGGCAGCTGCCCGGATTGGATGAGGGCCTGCACGGCGCCGCGCACGCGGGCCTCGAAGGTGGCGAAGATGTTCATGGTGCCGTAAAATTCCGTGTCCGGGGCTCGGCGGGGACGTCCGTCCCGCGGGGAACGCTCCGCCCCCTCGCCCAGGCCGCGGCATAGCAAGGGCGCTCCCGGGTGTCACGGCGGGCCCGCCCGCTCCGCTTCCGGTAAGCCCCATCTCCGAGCACGGTTACCGACCCGTTGGCGGAATCGCGCCGTTTCGCGCCATCGCCGAGACGGCGCATTCGGTCTGTCGCACGAGAGCCGCAATCGCGCCCGCGAATCGATAAAATTGCGCGGATCGGCTTCAGCGCGGAACAGGCGCCGCGGCGGCACCCTGGCGGCATAGGACGTGAGGACGCCGCCATGGACCGGACGAAGACGATTGCGCTGATCCTGCTCGCGGTGCTGGCCGCGACGACCGGTGCGTCAACGGCCCAGACCCTGGCGGCCCTGCCCACGCCCTCCCCCGCCGCCCCGACCCTGGCCGCGGCCCGTCCGCTGCCGGCCTGGGCCGCCTTCTGCCAGCGCTATGCCGCCGAATGCGCGATCGACGCGAACGAGCCCAACCGCATCACGCTCACCCCGGCCATCTGGAACACCGTGGTCTCGGTCAACCGTCGCGTGAACAAGTCCCTGCACGCCGTGACGGACCAGGAGCACTGGGGCGTGCCGGATCGCTGGGACCTCGCCGAGGACGGTTCGGGCGATTGCGAGGATTACCAGCTGCTCAAGCGCAAGCTCCTGGCCGAGGGCGGCCTGCCGCGCCGGGCGATGCGGATGACAGTCGTCATCGACGAGAAGGGCGAGGGGCACGCCGTGCTGACCCTGGTCACCGACCGCGGCGACTTCATCCTCGACAACAAGACCAGCGAGGTCCTGACTTGGTACCGGACGGGCTACGTCTTCATCAAACGCGAGTCTGCGGATACGGTGGCATGGGTCTCGCTAGGCGGGGTGACCTCGCCCGTCACCACCGCCAACCGCTGAGCGTCCCGGCGGAGGCCGAACGGGCTCGCGGGCACCAGCCGTCCCGACGGCGTGGCGCGATCCGGAAGCATCCTCTCGTCGCACGAACCTGTAGGGAACCAACGCGCCCCGGTGCGCGTTAACGCGGGTTTAACTTTCCGATTGAGCCTGGATCGTTCCCGTGTAAACCTTGTCGCTCCACCAGCGGGATGGCAGGGCGACCGGCATGCGGCACGCGATACTGCGAAGCGTCGAGGGACTGCCGCACGGGCCGCGTGGGAGACTTCGGCGACGCCTCGCCCGCACGGTGCAGTTCGGCCTCGTCGGGACCATCCTGCTCATCGGCGGTGCCAGCACCGAGGCCCAGACCGTCGCGGCCCTGCCCGATGCCTCGGCCCTGGAGGAAGGCGCCCCCGCTCGCCCCGTCGCCGCCTGGACCGCCTTCTGCGCCCGGATGCCCGCCGAATGCACCGTCGACACGACGCAGCCGGGCGTCATCGCCCTCACGCCGCGCATCCGCGACCTGCTGAACCGCGTCAATCGGCGGGTGAACGCCCGGATCAAGCCGATCACCGACCTCGCCCATTGGGGGGTCGTCGACCGCTGGGATTATCCCGACGACGGCTTCGGCGACTGCGAGGACTACCAGCTCCTCAAGCGCCGGATGCTGGTGGAGCGCGGCCTGCCGCGCCGGGCCCTGCGCATGACCGTGGTCATCGACGAGATCGGCGAGGGCCACGCGGTCCTGATGGTCCGCACCGATCGCGGCGACCTGATCCTCGACAACAAGACCAATGCGGTCCTGTCCGGCCCGCGCACCGGCTACACCTTCATCAAACGCGAGGGGCAGGACGGTCTGGCCTGGGTCACCCTGAACGGCGGGGCGTCCCCGGTGGCCACCGCCAACCGCTGAGGGCGGCTCCCGTCGGCACGCGAAAGGCCGCCTCCGGGGGGGCGCCCTTTCTGCGTCGGTGGTTCCAGATGTTGGCCGGGACCCGTCCGGAATCCGCGGGACTGCGGGGCCGGCGGCGGGCGCTCAGACGCCCGCGATCAGGTGCGCAAGGTCGAGGGCGACGCGGCCCGACATCAGGCTCCAGCCGCAGGCGATCATCGTGGCGATCATCACGAAGGGAATCGGGCGGCGCTCCAGCCGGCGGCCACGCACGGTGTTGCGCAGGATGATGAAGGGTGCGCCGAAGGCCAGCATCGGCAGGGCCGCCACGGCTGTGACGCCGCCGCGCTCCAGCAGGCTGAAGCTCGCGCGACGCTCCGTGAACAGCTCGAAGGCGCTGGCGAGGAGGCCCGAGAGGGCGAGACCGACGCAGAGGGTCTGCAGGGAATCGAGGGCCGAGGGGCTGAGGGTCATGACGCGAACGCTCCACCATCGAGAGGCGATGTGGCGCGCACTGTGCCGCGTCGTTTACGAAACGTTAAGGGTTTCCTGCCGTCAGGGTTAAATCCACGCACAGGCCGGTGCGGCCTGTCGGGGCCCCGCGGCAGGCAGGGGACCTCAATCCTCGAGATCGATGTCCAGGATCGCCATGGCGAAGTTGAACGAGCGGTCGCCGTCCTCGTCGTCCACCGAGACCACGCCGAGGAATTCCTCGCCGATATAGACCTCGGCCGAATCGTCCTTCTTGGGACGAGGAACGAGGCGGATGTTGGTGTTGGCGAAGGTCCGGCGGAGGTAGTCCTGCACCTTCACAATGTCGGTCTTGTTCACGCTGATCGCCTCTCGCGTTCGGGTCGTCTCCGGCTCATGGCCGGTCGCGCGCGGCGGCCCCGAGGGCCTGCCGGCGGCCGGGGCCGGGCTGGCCTCCGCTTGCCACGCCATCGGAGGATGGGCAAGCCGGGCTTCGGATCGATCCCGGCGTGCCGGGCGCGCCGTCAGATGCCCTCGGCCATGTGAATGAACTGGTCCATGGCGACGAGCTGGTCCATGGCCCGCGACGGCTCGGCGCAACCGGCGGTGCCGACCACGCGGGCGGGCACGCCGACCACGGTGGTGTTGGCCGGCACCGGGCGCAGCACCACCGAGCCGGCGGCGATGCGGGCGCAGGCCCCGACCTCGATGTTGCCCAGGATCTTGGCACCCGCGCCGATCATCACGCCGTGGCGGATCTTGGGGTGACGGTCGCTGCCCTGCTTGCCGGTGCCCCCCAGGGTGACGGCGTGGAGGATCGAGACATCGTCCTCGATCACCGCCGTGGAGCCGACCACGAGGCCGGTGGCATGGTCGAGGAAGATGCCGCGCCCGATCCGGGCCTGCGGATGGATGTCCGTCTGGAACACTTCGGAGGACCGGCTTTGGAGGTAGAGGGCAAGGTCGCGCCGCCCGGCCGTCCAGTACCAGTGGGCGAGGCGATGGGCCTGGATGGCGTGGAAGCCCTTGAAGTACAGCACCGGCTCGATGGCCCGGCTGGTGGCCGGGTCACGATCGAGCACGGCGGCGATGTCGGCGCGAAAATCCTGGCCGAGGCTCGGCTCGGCGGTGATCGCCTCGAAGAAGCCGTGGGCGATGAGCTCGGCCGGCAGCGAGGCATGTCCGAGCCGGGCCGCCACGCGGTGCGCCACGGCGCCCTCCAGCGAGGTATGGTTGAGGACGGTCGCCACGATGAACGAGGCGAGCTGCGGCTCCTCGCGCACGATCGCCTCGGCCTCGGCCCGCAGGCGCGCCCAGATCGGATCGCAGACCGCCAGCGGCTCGGCGCCTTTCGGGGCGATGGGGAAGGGGCTGGCGGACATCGGGGCCTCCTCTGGGCCGGGCGCGTCGCGTCGGGCCGAAGCGCGCCGCCACCCGACGCGCGGATCATGCCGCGTCAGTGGGTTTCTGCTCCCGCCGCGCGGCGTTCCGGAATGGTCGTGTCTGTCGTCACGGGGTCCGGCAGAGGAAACCGGTGCCGGACCGCGCATCCCATAGCTTGGTGTGCATCGCACGCCCGATCAAGAGCGCACGCTGTCCCGGTCCGATCGGTCGGGCCCGAGCCGTCAGGCGCTGCGGCGGTGGTCGAGGGTGCCGAAGCGCGCCTCGATGGCCTCGGCCAGGCGGTCGACCATCACGTCGACCGGCACGTCGGAGGTGTCGACGACGGACGAGGCGCGGGCATAGAGCGGCTCGCGGCTGGCCAGGACGGCGCGCAGTTCCTGCATGGCCGAGGGGTGGTCGCCGGTGGTGGTGAGTTCGCCCTGGTCGCGCACGCGCTGCATGTGCTCCTCGGGCCGGGCCCGCAGCCAGATCGTGAAGAAGGCCTGGAGGAGCAGGTCGTAGGTCAGAGGCTCCGCGACGATGCCGCCGCTGGTGGCGAGCACGAGGGGACCGGGATGCTCGGTGAGGCGGCGCAGGGCCGCCTGCTCCAGGCGGCGGTAGCCCTCCTGTCCGTAGATCGCGAAGATCTCCTTCACCGAGAGCGCGTTCTCGCGCTCGATCTCGGCGTTGAGTTCGACGAAGGTCCAGCCCAGGCGATCGGCGACCCGGCGGCCGAGGGTCGACTTGCCGGCGCCCCGCAGGCCGATCACCGCGACGCGCGGCTGCGGAGCCTCGCCGCTGGCCGAGGACTGGCCCGACAGGATGCCCTTGGCCAGGGCGATCTGCTCCGGCGACGCGTTGCCGAGGAGATCGCGGATCACGTGCCAGTCCGGCAGGGTCTCCTGCCCGGCGATCAGGTCGTCCAGGCGCACGCCCATCGCGTTGGCGACCCGGCGCAGCAGGATGATCGAGACGTTGCCCTGCCCGCTCTCGAGCTGCGCGATGTAGCGCTCCGACAGACCGGAGGTCTGCGAGAGGAGCTTGCGCGACAGGCCCCGCACGGTCCGGGCATGACGAACCCGCCGGCCGAGATCAGCCAGGAAGGTCGATTCTTGTTCTACCGCGCCGGCCATGCCGTCGTCCGTTTCCTCGGTTCGCGGTCAGGCCGAAGCCCGCACGCAGGGTGCCACAACAGGGGGTCGATACCGGGACTATGCTCCCGGATATGGAAATATTATGCCCAGCTTCGGCGTTTCGAATCTGTCAAAATGCAACAACGCGGAACTTCGATGGCGGAACAGTGCCCTTGGATCGTTGCCGCGAGGGGGCCGAACCGAGCCCAAGCACGCTGCTTCGCATTGCACCATGTGAGGCGAGGCGCGGTCCGACGCAAGCGGTCAGGGGCACCAGAAAGGGGGAAACCCGGAGAATCGCTTCGGTGCCGTCTCCGTCGGAGCCGTGACGGTCAGGCCGGTCTGGGACTGCCCTTGCGCGCAAACGCCGCGCGGGCGGAGCGAGGGCGGGACGGCCTACTGCGCTGCGGCCGGCAGGGCCGAGGCCTCGAGCACGGTGCCGGCCACCGGGGCCTTCTTCGCCACCCCCGGCCGGCCGACCGCGGCCAGGGCCGGCGCCGACGGACGGCGGGGCGGCAGCGGAACTTCGATCGACTCCGTAAAGACGGCCTCGACCTGGGTCATGCCCGGGACGACGCCGGGATGGGGGCTGATGGCCGCCGCGGATGCCGGGGGGGCGGCGTCGGCCGGCGCCAGGGCCGCGACCGCGACCGTGCCGAGACCGGCGAGGGATGCGGGCCTGCGGGGCGGCAGCGGCACCGCGACCGTCTCGGTGGGAACGCCATTGGCGGCGGGGCTCGGGGCGTAGGCGAGAGCGGTGTTGGCGGCGATGACGGCGGGGCTGTCGGCGCGGGCGAAGGCGTTGGAGAAGGCCTCGCCGGATTTCGGCGTCTCGAGATCCTCGGGGACGCTGGTCTCGATGCCGAGGCGCTTGGCGGCGTAGTAGTAGCCCCGATTGTAGAAGTTGTAGGCCTGGGCGATGTCGCCCTTGGCGGCCCGGTAGGCGCCGGCGAGGTAGGCGATGCCGTAGCGGAGGTTCACCCGCGGGTCGAACAGGCCCGCCGCATCCCCCTGGTAGCCGAGGCCCCGGGCGGTCGCATGCTTGATCTGCATGAGCCCGAGGGCGCTGCCGCCCTTCGCGTTCGGGTTGTAGTTACTCTCGCGCTTGACGACCTGGTGGACGAAGCTCGACGGCACCCCGTTGGCCTTGGCCTGCTGCTCGATCAGGGCATCGATGTTGTCCCGCGCCGCCGCACCCTGGGCCAGGGCCGCGCCGGGCGGGAGCATCCCGCACGGGAGGGCGACCGCGGCGATGGCGAGGAGCAGGAAGCGCTGGTTCATCGGAGACCCGGATCGTCCTTGTTCTTGGACGGTCAAGGTCCGGGCGAATTGAGGCCGGAAAGCGGCTCCGGCGGGCCGAGCGTGACCGTTTCCCCATGTGCTGTGTCGCACATGGCACAGTCGCCGCCGCCGTGTCCGGATTGTATCCAAAGCGATTCGCCAATGTTGCCAAGGGCCTCGCAGCATCGGAAGAGCGACGGCGCGCGGACCGCCTCAGCGCCGCAAAATGAATTCGTCGATGGCTTTCGCGAACCCGTCCGCATCGTTCGTGGCCGTGACGGCCCGCGCCGCGGCCTGGACGGCCGGCTCGGCGTTGCCCATCGCAACGGAAAATCCGCTCCGGGCGAACATCGGTACGTCGTTGGCCGCGTCGCCGAGGGTCGCGATCCGGGCGTGGTCGAGGCCGAGATGCCGGCTCATGGCATCCACGAAGGCGGCCTTGCCGGAGCCGGGCGGCGTCACGTCGAGATAGTAGGCCTGCGAGCGATGGACGTCGGCTCGCCCCGTCAGCGCCGCGGCGGTTTCCGCCTCGCAGGCCTCCAGGTGCGCCGCATCGGCGCTGACGCCGACGATTTTGGCGGCTTGGTCCAGGAGCGGTTCGAGGTCCGCGACCACGTTCGGCTCGGCCTGCAGGGTCCGGCGCTCGAGGTCGGTGTAGGGCCCGTGCGGATCGGTGAGGTTCCACTGCCCGCGGGCGAACACCCAGGTGGCGAGACCGGCCTCGGCGAAGCGCCGCACGGCCTCGCGGGCGGTCTCGGCCGGGATCAGCGTCTCCGACAGGAGGGTGAGATCGGGGGCGACCAGGGTGCTGCCGTTATAGGCCCCCATCGGCAGGGTGAGGCCGAGCTCGGCCACCAGCGCCCTCAGACCCACGGGCGGCCGGCTCGACGCGATGGTGAAGGCGATGCCCGCCGCCTCCAGCCGCCGCACGGCCGCGCGGGTCGCGGGCGTCAGCCGCTTGTCGGTGGTCACCAGGGTGCCGTCCACGTCCGAGATCACCAGGGCGATCGCGGCGGGCAGCGGTTCGGAGGACGGGGGCATGGAATCCGGGGGGCTCACGGTTGCGGGGCGCCCTCCCCCAATCCCAACCGGGCCACGATCGTTGCGACGATGGTCTCGGGGGCTGCATCGATGCCCACCGCCACGGCGTTCTCCTCGGGGGCCGGCGGCTCCAGGATCGCGAACTGGGTGTCGAGGAGGCCTGCCGGCATGAAGTGCCCTTGCCGGCGCGCGAGGCGCCCCTCGATCAGGGGGCGGTCGCCCGCCAGATAGACGATCCGCACCTCCTCCCGGCCGCGCACCAGCACGTCGCGATAGGCCCGGCGCAGGGCCGAGCAGACCACCACGCCGGGAGTCCGCTGCTGCAGCTGCGTGTCGATCCAGGCGCCGATCGCCGCGAGCCAGGGCGCGCGGTCGTCGTCGTCGAGGGGGTGCCCGGCCCGCATCTTGGCCACGTGCCCGGGGCTATGGAAGCTGTCGCCGTCGACGAAGGTCCAGCCGAGGCGCTCGGCGAGCCGGGACGCCACCGTGCTCTTGCCCGAGCCCGAGACGCCCATCACCACGAGGACCCTGGGCCTGCCGCCCGACGCCGGAATCTGACCTGATGACATCGTGCGCCCCGTCCTGGCAGCCGCCCCGGACGGGCCGGCCGCGGCCTCTTAGCAGGCCGCGGCGCCCGGAGGCTGTGCGGAAACATGCCGGACGAAGGCGGGTTTCCCCGGCCTCAGGAGGCGAGCGGCGTCCCCGGACAGGCGCCCGGCGACGCGGACCGCGCCGAGGCGGGATCGGGCGATACGGGGTCGGGCAGGATGGGCGCGAGCGCCCGCTCGCGCAGTCGCTGCGGGCCCAGGGTCATCGCGAAGAAGTCGTAGTACCCGCGCCGGTCGTTGGCCAGCAGGAACTGGAAGTGCATCCGGAACGGACGCCAGCGCACCTTCCGGTAGGTCTCCGTGCTGATGATCTCGCGGAACCGGGCCGAGCGCACCAGGGGGTTGGCGACCGCCCGGCCCTGAAGGTCGAGCTCCAGATGCACCACCGGGTTGAAGCCGGGGAAGTTCATCCAGTCCTGGGGCGCCTGGAAGTCGGCCCAGACGAGGCGCTGCGAGGTCACGAGACTGGCGATCTCGCCGCGCAGCCCCTTGGCCCCGCCCTGCATCGCCACCAGGGGCAGGCCGGACCCCAGGGTGACGAGGGCGAGCGTGGTCGTTCCGGTGCCGAGATGCGGATCGTGGGCGAGCACCCGGGCGGTTACCTCCACGGCGCTCAGGGCTCCCGAGGAATGACCGAGGATCAGGATCTCGTCGGGCGGGTCGCCGACCGCCAGGGCGGTGCAGCCGGCGAGGACATGCGCGGTGAAGGCCTCGAGCCGGCGCTCGTAATCCGGCCGCCGGCCCTGGCCGTGCTGCCAGTTGAAGACCCAGTCGTTCAGGAGCTGCCAGAAGAAGATCCGGTTGAGGACGGCTTCCATCGCCTTGATCCAGGCGAGGCCGATGAGGAGGCCTGCCGGCAGCGTCACCCAGAGCGGCCACCCGAGGCTGTGCCCGAAGGCCGTTCCCAGATGGGCATGCACGAAGGCGGCGATGGCCAGGGTGCACAGGGCGAGGAGCAGGACCATCACCAGCGGGTAGAGGATGACGTTGCCGTACTTCCAGTTCAGCCGGTAGAATCGCAGCATCAGGCCGGAGACGATGGTCTGGAGCGTGCCGAGGACCAGGAGGGCGACGCTGACCGGACGCCGGCGCCGGAAGTCCGCACGGACGATGTCGTCCCAGAGGAGCACGTCGTAGGTGGTCTCGGCCCCCTGCGTGGTAGGCTGGCCGGCCACGCGCCAGCTCTGAACCAGCCCGTCGGCGCTGAGATGCGCAGCGGTTACCGTGCGTTTCGGCTCTCCGAACCGCTTGGCGTAGCGGGCCAGCTCTCGGACGAACAGCATACGGTAGCGGCTGCTGCCCTCAGGATCGTAACCCGGAATGTAAAAGACGTGCCGTCGTCGGACCGATCCCGGAACACCCTGGGCTAGCCCAGGAGGTGTGTAGTCAAACGACGCTGTCATCGAATCCGGTTCTGCCGAAACCCAGGTCAGGCAAATTCACTGCTGCCTCCCCGACGAGAACGCACATCGCGTTGCTTCTTTCAAGTATCGTCTCGGACACGATTTTTTGGGAAAGACGTGGGTAGTGGGGACGGCTGGCGGCCGACGGGTGCTCACCGCGAGACTGTGTCCCGGCCGCCACGGACAGGGACCCGGCGATGGTCTAGGCAGCCCATGAGAGAAACCGACAGGCGATCCCGCATGCGCGCACTGCCTTTGGCCCTCTGCACCGTTCTGGGCACTGCCCTGACGGTGTCGGGCTGCTCGTCGCTTCTGCCTGCGGCCGGCCCGACGACGGGGGCGGTTGTGGAGGGGGCGGACGTGTCCACG
>NZ_LMML01000010.1:0-980 GCF_001422215.1 Methylobacterium sp. Leaf89
AGCCGCGGCCGTCGCCGCCAAGTCCGCCGCCACCCAGGGCGCCTTCTACGGCGCGCTCGCCCTCATCCTGGGCGCGCTCGCCGGCTTCTTCGGCGGACGCCTTGGCGCTCCCAAGCTCCACACCCTCGCCGACAGCTACGACGCCCGCCGCGTCTGAGCCCTCGTCCCGGCCGGTCCCGCGACCGGCCGGATCCCGAACAGCAGGAGACCTGCCATGAACGGCGATCAATTCCGCGGCGCCTCGCGCCATCTCAAGGGCCGTGCCCAGACCGTGGTCGGCGGCCTCACCGGTGACCCGGCGCGCCAGGTGCGCGGCGCCGTGAACCAGGTGGCCGGCGGCGCCCAGTACGCCTACGGCCGCGCCCGCGACCGGGCCGAGGACCTCGTCGATGACGGCCGCCACCTCGCCCACGAGGTACGCGACCGCGCTGGCCACTGGATCGAGGAAGGCCGCGACCGCGCCGATCACCTGATCGACGAGGGCCGCGCCTTCACCCGTCACGCCCGCAAGCGCGGATCGACCTACGGCCGACGGGCCGTGCGCTACGCCGACGACAACCGCGCCTCCGCGCTCCTCGGCCTCGCCGCCGTCGCCTTCGCGGTCGGGTGGTTCGCCCGGCCCCGGCGTTGATCCGCAAGCCGATTCCCGGGCTTGGCTTGCCGGACGCGAAAAGCTCCGGGAAGCCGCCCTGGAACGGAGCGTGGGATCCGTCGGTGCCCCATCCCCGTTCTCTAACCTACGCGCGCCGCCTCGGCCGATCGCGATCCTGCCGACAGGCGAGCGATCACCCTCGGATCGTACCGTTTCTCCCAGACCTCGGACCACAGGATCGACGATGAGCAAGGGCTACCCCTCGATGACCGCGCTGCTGGGCCTTCTGGCCGTGGCCGGCTACCAGAACCGCGACAAGCTCGCAGAGCTGCTGAAGGGCCACGAGCCCACCGCACCCCAACGCACCGTCCCACCGATCCCGAACACA
>NZ_LMML01000010.1:1101-145982 GCF_001422215.1 Methylobacterium sp. Leaf89
CCGCCCAGCCTGAGGTCCAGCAGGGATACGGCCGGCGTCGCCCGAGGGCGCCGGTCGCCTCATCGGTGCGCGGCGGGGCGAGGATCGGTGTGCCGGTTCCTCCGCCGGGTCAGCTATCGGCGCGCCCTTTCGCACCCTTGCCCCGGCTCGGCGTCGCGGACCGCCCGCCACCGGTCCGGCGCCTCACCACCTGGCGCAGGATGGCGGAGACCTGATCAGCCGAGTAGGGCTTCTGCAGCAATTCGAATCCATGCGCGCCTTCCTCGGCCAGCACGTGGCTGTAGCCGGAGGCCAGGACCACGGGCAGGTCTGGCAGACGCCGCCGCAACAGCTTGGCGAGCTCGATCCCGCCCATTCCCGGCATGACCACGTCGGAGAACACGACGTCGAAACCGCCGCCATCCGACCCGATGCGGTCCAACGCCTCCTCCGCGTTGGCCGCCCAGGTCGTCGCGTAGCCGAGGTCCTGCAGGATCTGGGTCGCGAACCGCCCGACCTCGATATTGTCCTCGACCACCAGGACGCGCTGGCCGGCGCCGCCCGGCTCCAGAGCCGCCGTTTCGGAACCGTCCTCGGCCGCGACGAAGTCCATCTCCGCCTCGGGCAGGTAGAGTGTGAACGTCGTGCCCCGGCCCGGCTCGCTCGCGACGGCCACGTCGCCACCCGACTGCTTGGCGAAGCCGAACACCTGGGACAAGCCGAGGCCCGTGCCCTTGCCGACCGCCTTCGTGGTGAAGAACGGCTCGAAGATCCGGGTGAGGACGTCGGCAGCGATGCCCGTGCCCGTGTCGGTGAGCGAGACCGCTGCGAAGGGCCCGGGGGCCCCGGCATGGCCGCGAATGGACGGGAGCGGCACGCCGCAATCCAGCCGCAGGGTCAGGGTTCCTTCGCCCTCCATCGCGTCCCGGGCGTTGACCGCCATGTTCACGAGGGCGGTCTCGAACTGACTGACGTCCACCCGCACGCAGCACGGATGGTCGGGCAGCTCCGTCCGGACCGTGATGCGCGCCCCCGTCACGGTATCGAGCAGGTCCGCGACGCTGCGCAGCCGGCTGCCGACGTCCACCGTCTCCGGCTTCAGGGTCTGGCGCCGCGCGAAGGCGAGGAGCTGTCCCGTCAGCTTGGCCGCCCGGTCCACCGTGTCGGATACTGCGTTGAGGTAGCGGGCCCTGCGCGCCTCCGCGAGATCCGGCCGGCGCAGGAAGTCGACCGAGGACCGGATGATGGTCAGCAGGTTGTTGAAATCGTGCGCGACCCCTCCGGTCAATTGCCCGATTGCCTCCAGCTTCTGGGACTGGCGCAAGGCTTCCTCGGCCTGCTGCAGCGCCTGGCCCTGGGTCTTCTCCGCGGTGACGTCCCGCCCATAGGCGTAGACGAGCCCCCCCTCCACGGAGGTCCGCCAAGAGATCCAGCGCGCGGTGCCGTCCGCGTGGCGGTAGCGATTCTCGAAGTTGTTGAGGTGGTCGGCAGCCGCGGCCTGAGACAAAGCCGCCTCGGTGAAGACCGCATCCTCCGGCCAGACGAACGCCAGGAAGCTGCGCCCGACCACGTCCGACGGATGCTGTCCCAGGATCGCCTCCCAGGCCGGGTTCACCGCCCGGAAGACACCGTCGGACCCGATGACGACGAGGAGGTCGCGCGAGTTGCGCCAGACCCGGTCGCGCTCGGCAGTGCGTTCGGCGACTCGCTGCTCCAGGGCCTCGTTGAAGCCGACGAGTTCGGCCATCACCCGCTTCTGGTCGTCGATATCGGTGCTGGTGCCGACCCAGCGCAGGACGGTGCCGTCGCCGGCCAGCACCGGCTGCGCCCGCGCCAGGAACCAGCGATAGGCGCCATCCCCGCGCCGGAGACGATATTCGCACTGGTATTCCGACAGAGAGGCGACGGTCTCGCCCCACCGCTTGGCCACGCGGGCCTGGTCGTCCGGATGGATGATGGCGAGCCATCCCGCCGCGTCGAGGGTTCCGGGCCGCAACGCGCTGTAGGCGTAAACCCGCTCGTTGAACCAGTCGGCGGCGCCGGCCGCATCGGTGGTCCAGACGAGGTTGGGCAGCACCTGCGACAGGACGCGAAACTGCTCTTCGCTGGCGCGCAGGGCCTCCTCGGACCGCTTGCGGGCGGTGATCTCGAGGGCGGTCCCGAGCACGCGCACGCAGCGGTCGCCCTCGAAGAGGCCTCGCCCCTTGGCGGCGACCCAGCGGACCAGTCCGTCCGCCTGGCCCACGGTCCGGTACTCGACATCGTAGACGGCGCGGCGCGCAGGATCGAGCGCAGCGGCGAAGGCCGCCATCGTCGCCTCGCGGTCGTCGGGATGCAGGCCGGCGAGAAACTCCGCGCCCGAGACCGGGGCGTCGGACGACATGCCGAACATCGCCTTCACCCGCTGCGGCCAGAAGGCCGTGTCGTTCACGACGTCCACGTCCCAGAAGCCGATGTGGGAGGCCTCGCTCGCAAGGCGCAGACGCGCTTCCGTCTCGCCGAGGTCCGCCTGCGCCGCGATCTGCGCCGTCGTCTCGGCGCAGGCGCAGAACACACCGACGACCCTGTCCGCGTCGTCCCGCAGGGGCGAGTAGGAGACCGTGAAGGACGCCGACTCCGCGTCGCCGCCCCGCTCGATCACGAACGGCATGTTCTCGGACAAGGTCGCCTCGCCGGCGAGGGCGCGCGCGACCATGGGCTCAACCTCGCTCCACTCACCCGAAAAGACCTCGCGAAAAGACCGGCCGAGGGCGGCCGGATGCCGGAGCCCGAGAATCTTGGCAAAGGCGTCGTTGTAGAGGACGGCAAGTTCGGTCCCCACGGCCGCGAACATCGGAAAACGCGAGCCCAGCATCAGGCTCACGGTCGCGCGCAGACCGGCCGGCCAGGTCTCCGGTCGTCCGAGGGAGGAACCGGACCAGTCGTGCGTGCGCAGCCTCGCCGCCATCTCGCCGCCCCCCGCGAGACAGGCCGGTGCCGCCTCGGGCCCTGCGGCGGGCCCGTCCTCCTCCGATCCGCCCTGCACGACCCACACCTCTCCGCGACGCCTTTGCCCACCCGCTTCCGAAGAGTCCTCCGCGCGCCGTGCCGCAGGCACCGCTGGACGGCACCGGTCCGCGCGACGGACGCTTGCCTGCCTACGCGGCGATGGAAACGGCGCGCCACCGCTTCGGGGACTCTTCATGCCAGGTTTCGTCCTGCGTATCCGGCACGTCGTCGTCGCACCGCCCCGCACGCACAAGCGGGTTCGCGACGCGGCGTCCGCCAGGGACCACGCGCGAGACCGGTCGGACGGCTATGCCGCTCCCCTGGATCGGCATGCCCCGGTGGCGGGTCCGCAGGACACGAGGGCGCGCCGGAGCTCCCGTCCTCAGGCCGTCCGGCCGACGCCCGACGCGTTGCCGACCCGCTCCGCCGCGAAGCGCTCGCGCAGCCAGGCCGCGGCCGGTCCGCAGGGGCGCTGCTTGTGCCAGACCAGTTCCAGGGCGATGGGCCAGTCGCCCTGATCGAATTGCAGATCCGGCGTGACGAGATCGGGCGCCGTCTGCGACGCGGCGATGACGTGGTCCGTGACGAAGGCCCAACCGATCCCGTGCTTAACCATCTCGAGGATCACCCAGTGGCTCTCCACCCACCACACCTCGGCGGCCACCCGCAGGCGGCGCTTTTCAGGCCCGTCGCTGCGCGCGGCGACGAGGATCTGGCGATGCCGTTTCAACTCCTCCCACGCCACCCGCGCCTTCGCCAGGGGATGGTCGCGCCCGCAGACGAGCTTGAGGGGCACCCAGCCGATGGTCTGGAAGCCCAGTTCCGTGGGCAGCACCTCCTGGCGCCACATCACGCCAAGGTCGGCCGCCCCCGATTGCACCATGCGGCTGACATCCTCCATCAACGGGAAGAGCAGTTCCAGCTCGACGAAGGGGAAGTGCCGCGCGAAGTCCGCGAACAGCGCGCCGAGGGCGTGCTCGGGATAGAGTTCGTCGATGGCGACCACGAGCCGGTTCTCCACCCCCTGCTCCAGACTGCGCGCCACGCCGACGAGGTGCTCGCGCCGCTCGAGCACCACGCGGGCCTCCAGCAACAGCCGCTCGCCTGCCGAGGTCAATACGGGATTGCGGCCCGCTCGGCTGAACAGGACGACACCGAGATCGGCCTCCAGGTTCGCCACCTGGGTGCTGACGGCCGACTGGGCTTTCCGCAGCACGCGGGCCGCGCCCGAGAAAGATCCGGCCTCGGCCGCCGCCACGAATGCCTGGAGTTGATCGAGCGAGACCATGATCCATCCGGTTTTCCGATATGTTCTAACTTGCGGCTCGGTGTATGGCAGATAGAAGACGCCGGACCAAAGGGACCGTTTTCGGGAAACATCATGCGCACGACTCGCGATCGCATCCGCCACGCCATCCTGTTCGAGGTGCTGGGGCTCGCCCTGATCATCCCGCTCGGGACGTTGCTGTTCGGGCTGCAGGCCTCGGCCATGGGCGTGATCGGCGTAGGCAGCGCCCTGGGTGCGATGGTGTGGAACTACCTCTACAACCTCGGCTTCGACCGGACGATGCAGCGCGTCGTCGGGCATACCCGCAAGAGCCTCCTGCTGCGGGTGGCGCATGCGGTGCTGTTCGAGGCGGGGCTTCTCGTGATCCTGTTGCCGCCGATCGCTTGGTATCTCGGCATCGGCTTCACCGAAGCCTTCTTCATGGATCTCGCGATCGCAGCCTTCTATGTGGCCTACGCCTTCGTCTTCAACCTGGCCTACGACGTGACCTTCCCGGTGAAGACCTGGGGCGCCCCGGCGCCGGCGCCGTCTCTTTGAGCGCACCGCCGCCGATCCCCTTCATCGGTTCGGCGGACAGGGGGGCACCCTGTCCGCCGCATGGAGCCGGGGTCGATCCCGGGCGGAAACCGACGCGCGGTCGGGAGCGGATCCGGGCCGTTGCACCGCCCTCGGCCGGACCGCGACCCACCTCGCGCGCGAACGCTCCCGCCAAGTGCGCTCAGCGCTTGAACTTGCCGTCGTACTTGAACTCGGGGGCGGCCTTCAGGGCGTCCTTGCTGGCATTCACCGAGGCCTTCCACTTCTTCGCCCCGGCGTCGTAGGTCAGCGCCACCGAGGACGGATCGACCACCACGTAGCGTTCGCCCACACCGAGGAAGCCGCCGACGGACATGACGTAGCCGGTGAGCCTGCCCTTCTCGATGACGAGATCCTTGATCTCGCCGACATTGCTGTTGGTGCCGTCGACGACGTTGAGGCCGATGAGGTTGTAGCTCAGCACGGCGTCCTGCGGGACGGGGGCAAACTTCACGGTGGCCGGCGGCGTGGGAGCCTCGTCCTTGGCGAGAACGGGACCAGTCAGCGCCGTAACGGCGGCGAGGGCGAGAACGAGGCGACGCATGGGGAACTCCTGTTTCCCGGAACGGGGACCGGAAATAGCTGGACGCGACGAAGCGTTCCGAATCGCGGATGGGATTTTGTCCTGGAACCGAATCGGATCGGCCGCTCGCCAAAACCCCGTACGCTCCGCTGGGCGGAAAGTGACCCACGCTCGAGCCGAACAGCCCTTCCCGATGTTTGGCGGCGCCGACGAAGCCGCGCCGTCCTGGTCCGGCGGCACGGTCACGACCGTGGAGGCGAGAATGTCCAACCGCCGGCCGGGCCGCAGCGTAAGCATTGGCCACCCTCGGTGAGGCCGCAATACGCCCGTTCCTCCAACGAGGGAACCAGGAGGCCCTCCGCCCCTGGGGTCCGCGTGATTCGCGCGATCATCGAACCTGCCCACGTCAGCACAAACGCTCCGGGCCGATACCGTCCACGGCGTGAACACACGTGAACACTGTGCCGCATCCGGCATCGATCGCGGATCACCGGTCCGACTCTACGGATGACCCTGATCGGTCCAACGAATTATTGAGCGACTTCTGTCAGCATGAGGGGCCACGCCAAAAGATGAGCCTGAATACACAGACCATCAAATCGCCGTGATAGCGTGTCCGTTCTTTGCAGGCCCGCTATAATTCCTCGGGTTATTGCCTCCAATAGCGCGGAGCGCTCCGGGGGCGTTCCCGGGCAAGCGCTTTTCGAGCAGACGCTCCCGACGACGAGGAAGAGGACGCCGCGTTGACCATCGCCGATTCCAAAAATGTGAACACCAAGACCTTCGAGATGCAGGGGAAATGCCCCTTCGGCGGCGACCGGATCGGCGGCGCCGTGGGCAGTCCGCCGGCGCTCTCGGATTGGTATCCCAACCGTCTGAAGGTCGAGCTCCTTCATCAGAACGGCCCGCAGGCCAATCCCCTGGGCGAGGACTTCGATTACAAGGCGGCGTTCGAGGCACTGGATCTCGATGCGGTGAAGCAGGACATCAAGGCCTTCCTCACGACATCCGTCGCGTGGTGGCCGTCCGACTACGGCAATTACGGCCCGCAGATGATCCGCATGGCCTGGCATGCGGCGGGCACCTACCGGATCGCGGATGGTCGGGGCGGAGCCGGCGAGGCGCTCCAGCGCTTCGCGCCGATCAACAGCTGGTGGGACAACGGCAACACCGACAAGTCCCGGCGCCTGATCTGGCCGATCAAGCAGAAGTACGGAAGCGCCCTGTCGTGGGGCGACCTGATGGTCCTGACCGGCAATTGCGCCCTGGAGATCATGGGCTTCCCGACCTACGGCTTTGCCGGCGGACGTCAGGACGCGTGGGAAGCCGACAACGCGACCTACTGGGGACCCGAGATCTGGGACCCGAACGACGTCGCGTCGTTCGACAGCATGGTAAGCCGCGACAAGCGCTGGCGTGGCCAGAACGGCGATACGGATTACGATCTCGAAAATCCGTTGGCCGCGTCGCACCAGGCGCTGATCTACGTCAATCCCGAAGGCCCCTACGCGAACGGAGACCCGATGGGGTCCGCGCGCGACATCCGCACGACCTTCACCCGCATGGCGATGAACGACGAGGAGACCGTGGCGCTGATCGCCGGCGGCCATGCCTTCGGGAAGAGCCACGGTATGGTGTCGGCCGATCAGGTCGGCCCACCGCCGGAAATTGCTCCGATGGAGGCGATGGGCCTGGGCTGGCACAACCCCAAGGGCACGGGTTTCGCCCAGTATACGATGACCAACGGCATCGAGGGCAGCTGGACGCCGAACCCGACCCAGTGGGACAACGCCTACTTGGAGAACCTCTTCAAGTTCGAATGGGTGCAGACCAAGAGTCCGGCCGGTGCATCGCAATGGACGCCGGCCGATCCGGACGCGCCCAAGACCCCGGACGCGCATGTACCGGGCCAGATGCATGGTCTGATGATGATGACCAGCGACATCGCCCTGAAGGTCGACCCGGACTACCGCAAGGTGTGCGAGAAGTTTCTCAATGACTTCGATGCGTTCACCCTGGCCTTCTCGAAGGCTTGGTACAAGCTGACCCACCGCGACATGGGTCCGAAGGAGCGCTACCTCGGCCCCGAGATCAAGATCGAGGACGATCTGCTTTGGCAGGATCCGATCCCGCCCCGCGATCACGACCTCATCGACGACGGCGACATCGCCGCGCTGAAGCGTGAGATCCTGGCGACGGGCCTGTCGGTCTCCGATCTCGCGTTCACGGCCTTCTCGGCGGCATCGACCTATCGCGACAGCGACAAGCGCGGCGGCGCCAATGGCGGTCGGCTGGCGCTCGCCCCGCAGAAGGATTGGTCGATCAACCGTCGGACCGTGCCGGTGGTGGCCGCCCTGCGGCAGGTCGCCGACGCTTTCAACGGCCGCCAGGCCGGCAAGCGGGTGTCGCTGGCCGATCTCATCGTGCTCGGCGGATGTGCCGCCGTCGAGAAGGCGCTCGCCGACGGTGGCCACCCCGCGACGGTGCCGTTCACGCCGGGTCGCGTCGACACCCGGCAGGAGCTGACCGACATCGAGATGTTCACGTGGCTCAAGCCCGTCGTCGACGGCTTCCGCAACTACGTGGCGGAGGACTTCGCGGCGGTCGCACCGCGCGTCTCGCCCGAGGAGCTCTTCCTGGACAAGGCGTACCTGCTGTCCCTCACGGCCCCCGAATGGGTGGCCCTGGTGGGCGGCCTCCGGGCCCTCGGAGCCAATCACGACGGCTCGCGGCACGGCATCTTCACCGATCGGGTCGGCGTGCTGTCGAACGACTTCTTCGCGAACCTGACGAGCGTCGATCTCGAATGGCGCAAGACCGACCCGAAGGGCATGACCTTCGAGCTGGTCGACCGGGCGAGCGGAGCGGCGAAGTTCACCGCGACGCGCTGCGACCTGGTGTTCGGGTCGAACGCGCAGCTCCGCTCCGTCGCCGAGGTCTATGCGGGGAGCGACGGCGAGGCCCGGTTCACGAAGGATTTCGTGAAGGTCTGGGACAAGGTGATGATGCTCGACCGCTACGACGTCCGGACGCGGTAACCCGCCCCCCGGCGTCTCGTGAGGGGAGGAGGGGCCGGGACATCCCCGTACGGATGTCCCGGCCCCGGCCGCCGTCACGACCGCAGGGTGGACTCCCCGGATCCTCTCGGCTCGCGAACCCATCGCACGGGCGCTGGCACGACGGCATTCTGCGTCGTATCCTGCCGCGCGCGCACCGCGCCAACCCGACCCGGAGGCACTGACTGCCATGCGCCGGTCCCATGCCGAGAGCCACCTGATCGACCGGATCGGCTGGCTCCGCGCCGCGGTCCTCGGCGCCAATGACGGGCTCGTCTCCACCGCGAGCCTGATCGTCGGCGTGGCGGCCTCCACGGCCGCCACCGGCGAGATCCTGGTCGCCGGCACGGCCGGGCTGGTCGCTGGCGCGATGTCGATGGCGGCCGGCGAGTACGTCTCGGTCAGCTCCCAGTCCGACACCGAGCAGGCCGATCTCAGCCGTGAGCGCCGCGAGCTGGAGCAGGACCCTGCGGCCGAGCGCGCGGAACTGGCGGCGATCTACGTCGGCCGCGGCGTCGACCACGAACTCGCGCTGAAGGTGGCCGACCAGCTCATGGCCAAGGACTCGCTGGGCGCCCATGCCCGGGACGAGCTCGGCATCTCGGAGTTCACGACGGCGCGCCCGATCCAGGCCGCGCTGACCTCGGCGGCGACCTTCTCGGCCGGGGCGGCACTGCCGCTGCTCGTGGCTGCGATCTCGCCGGCGAACCTCGTGGTCACCCTCGTGTCCGCCGCCTCTCTGATGTTCCTCGCCGTTCTCGGGGCGCTCGGCGCGAAGGTCGGCGGCGCGAAGGTCCTGCGGGCGACGGCCCGCGTGGCGTTCTGGGGCGCCCTGGCGATGGCCGTCACGGCCGGCATCGGTCACCTCGTCGGCAAGGCCGTCTGATCGGCCATCGGCTTGAACCGGCCCCTGATCCGGCGACGAAAGATCGACCGCAGGGCGTCGCTGCCAGGACCGGTTTCGGTGTCGGAGGCGCTGATGCGATTCGCCCGCTTCCAGCTCCAGCCGGACTCCGACGTCAGGCGGACCATCGAGGCGGCCTGCCGCGCCGCCGGCATCGCGAACGGACCGATTTCCTCCAGGGGTCGCCAGCCTGCCCACCCCGCAAGCCGGGGGGACGCCCAGCCGGCGTTCACCGAGAGGAATTTTATCTCTCGAGGCGGAGGCGGAGAACGACGGACTGCGCGGAACGGTATGCGAAACTGAGCCGTTCCCTGATCCCGGCCGGCGTCAGCCCCGATGCCGCGCCGGCAAAAACCCCCTGTGAGGACGCCCATGAGGAAGTCTCTGTTCGCCGCCGCCATCCTGGCAACCCTGGGCGCCATCTCGGCCGCCCCGGCCTCTGCCACCCCCGGTGTGATCGGAGCGGTCGACGCGCCGACCGCCGTCACCGAGGTCCGGATGGACGGCATGCATGGCCATCGCGGCCATGGTCGCATGATGGGTCACCACCACATGCGCGGCCACATGATGCGTCACCACCACCGCCATCACCGGATGGGCCACCGTCACCATCGCGGCCACATGATGGGACACCACCGCGGCCACCGGATGTAAGCGAGCCCCCTGCGGGTTCCGATCGATCTGAATATGAGCGCGGACGAGAGGGTCACGGCACGCGACCGCGTGGGTGACGCTCTCGTCTCCGCCGGCGGAAATGAAGCTCCCCCGGTGCTTGTTGCGCCCGTGATGCCGGGTCGGCGCTCGATGAACCGTTACGACAGGCAGCCTTGGCGGGCAGGCTGGCCAATCCCAGCCTCGACCCCGACAGCTGTGCAGCCCGTGATCCGAATGACCCGGATCGCCGGTGCCGCGTCGGCCCCAGTGGGGGAGGTTTTTAACGGGAGAGGTGGTGGGCCCGGCAGGACTCGAACCTGCAACCAGACCGTTATGAGCGGTCGGCTCTAACCATTGAGCTACAGGCCCTCTCGCTTCCGCAGCGATGGAAGAAGCGATACCCGAGTGGGAGACGCGCGTCACCCCGGATTTCGAGGCGCGACCGTGAACCGGAGCCGGCTTCGGAGTGGCCATGCGGAGCCTCGCGTCCCGACCGGATCTCACCGATCGTTCTGTCGGCGCACCGTCGTAGGCGGGTGAGCCGCCCCTTCGCTCCTTGGGAGCCGCGCGAGTCGATCGAAATCGAACGGCGCGTGCGCGCCCGCACGGGCGGGGTGCGGCAGTGGACGCCGACGTCTGGCGGTGCCCGGCGCCACGACCACATGAGGACATCGACGGGCGCGGCGAAATCCGCGCGCCGTCCGTTCGTCCTTGAAACAACGTGAGCTTCCTCCATGCCTTCCCTGTCCGACCCGATCCGCATCGGCGCGATCGACGCCAAGAATCGCGTTTTCATGGCGCCGCTGACCCGCGGCCGCGCCTCGCGCGAGCACGTGCCGACGCCGATCATGGTGGAATATTATCGCCAGCGGGCCAGCGCCGGCCTGATCCTCACGGAGGCGACCGGCATCTCGCAGGAAGGGCTGGGCTGGCCCTTCGCGCCGGGCATCTGGTCCGATGAACAGGTCGAGGCCTGGAAGCCGGTGGTGAAGGCCGTGCACGACGCCGGCGGCAAGATCGTCTGCCAGCTCTGGCACATGGGCCGCATCGTGCATCCGGACTTCCTCGGCGGCCAGAAGCCGATCTCGGCCTCGGCGACAACGGCCCCGGACGCCGCGCACACCTACGCGGGCAAGAAGCCCTACGCCGAGGCGCGGGCGCTGTCCGTCGACGAAATTCCGCGCCTGCTGGCCGACTATGACCGCGCCGCGCGCAACGCCATGACGGCCGGGTTCGACGGCGTGCAAATCCATGCGGCGAACGGCTACCTGATCGACCAGTTCCTGCGCGACGGCACGAACCTCCGCACCGACGCCTACGGCGGTTCCATCGAGAACCGTCTGCGTCTGCTCACGGAGGTGACGCGCACCGTGGCCGAGGCCGTCGGCCGGGACCGCACCGGCGTGCGCCTCTCGCCCAACGGCGCGATCCAGGGCGTGGATGATTCGAACCCCGAGGCCCTGTTCGGCGCTGCGGCGGCGGCCCTCTCGAAGATCGGGATCGCCTTCCTCGAGTTGCGGGAGCCGGGCCCGAACGGCACGTTTGGGACGTCCAATCATCCCCCGATCGCCCCGTCGATGCGGGCGGCCTTCGACGGCCCCCTGATCCTGAACTCGGATTACGACGGCCCGCGGGCGCAGGCGGCACTCAACGAGGGCCAGGCCGACGCCATCGCCTTCGGACGGCCCTTCATCGCCAACCCCGACTTGCCGGAACGGTTGTTCACGAGCGCCCCACTGAACAACGACGAAATGAAGACCTGGTACAGCCAGGGTCCGGAAGGCTACGTCGACTATCCGACCCAGGGTGCCGCCAAGGCGGCCTGAGCCGCCGACGCGAGCCGATCGGAGCCGTCTACTGTATAGTTCTATACACGAGGCGGCTCCTCGACTGTCGTGAGACCCGGACCATCGCGGATTCACCTCGATCCACATCGAAGACCGTTAGCGCTATCGCTCGGACGGGAGACATCCTATGTGTTGCGACCGACGAGGATAGCCGCTTTTGCCATCGACCGATGCCTGCTCAGTCGCGCCGACCGGATGGACCGAGTCCGATCGGCTGGCGGAGCTTGCCAGCCTGGATCTCGCCGCGACCGGCCGGGAACCCGTCTACGACGACTTGACCCGCATCGCGGCCCTGCTCTGCAATGCGCCGATCGCGCTGGTCAGCCTCGTGGAAGCGGACCGGCAATGGTTCAAGGGACGCGTCGGGTTCGAGCTACCCGAGACACCACGGCGGATGTCGATCTGTGCGCACGCCCTCGAGGCCGAGGCGCTCCTCGTCATCCCGGACCTCACCCTCGATCCGCGCACCCGCGACAACCCCCTCGTCACGGGGGAGCGGCAGCTCCGTTTCTACGCCGGTGCGGTCATTCGCTCGCGCTCGGGCTATCCCCTCGGTACTCTCTGCGTCCTCGACGGCATCGCGCGTCCCGAGGGCATCACCCCGGTGCAGGCCGAGATGCTGGAGGCGCTGGCCCGGCAGGCCGCGACGCTGATCGAGCTGACCCGGACCCGCCGCGAAGTCGATGCGCGCGAGGCGGAGTTGGAGGCGAGCGAGCGTCGGTTCCGGGTGATGACCGGCGCGATGCCGCAGATGGTCTGGACCACCCGGCCCGACGGCTATCACGACTTCTACAACGACCGCTGGTACGCGTTCACCGGCGTCCCGCCGGGCTCGACGGACGGCGAGGCCTGGAACGGCATGTTCCATCCCGACGACCAGGACCGGGCCTGGTCGCGCTGGCGCCACAGCCTGGCCACCGGCGACCCCTACGAGGTCGAGTACCGCCTGCGCCACCATTCCGGGGCCTATCGCTGGACCCTGGGGCGGGCGATGCCGCTCTTCGATGCCGAGGGGCGGATCGAGCGCTGGTTCGGCACCTGCACCGATATCGAGGACCTGAAGCGGGCGGAGGCCGAGGCGCTGAAACTCGCCGCCATCGTCGAGCAGTCACAGGACTTCATCGGCATGGCCGACCGGGAGGGGTTCGTCCAGCACATCAACGAGGCCGGACGCCGCCTCGTCGGACTCCCCGACGTCACCGCGGTGGCCGGCACGCAGCTCCTCGACTATTTCATGCCCGAGAGTCAGGCGCTCGTCACCGGAACGGTCCTGCCCGCCGTCGAGCGGCAGGGCTGGTGGGAGGGCGAGCTCGCCTTCCAGCACTTCGGGACGGGGGAGGGGATCGCGGTCCTCTACAACATCTTCCCGGTGCGGGACGACGAGGGTCGGTTCGTTGGTTACGCCACCGTCACCCGCGACCTGCGCGAGCGCAAGCGGGCGGAGGAGGCTCAGGACCTCCTGATCAAGGAACTGTCGCACCGAATCAAGAACATCTTCGCCGTGGTCGGCGGCATCGCCGGCCTGTCGGCCCGGACCGATCCGGCCGCCCGTCCCTTCGTCTCGGCCTTCCGGGAGCGCCTCGGCGCCCTGGCGCAGGCCCACGAATACGTGCGCCCGCACTCCCCGGCGAGCGCCCCCGCGGTGAAGGGCCAGACCCTGTTCGGCCTGATGCGCCTGATTATGGCGGCCTACGTGCAGGACGGGCGCGCGCGGATCTTCGTCGACGGGGACGACGTGGCCGTAGGCGAGCGCGCCGCCACGGCGCTGGCGCTGATCATGCACGAGCAGGCCACCAACGCGATGAAGTATGGCGGCCTTTCGACCGAGACCGGCGGCGTCCGCCTCACCGGCCGGCGTGACGGCCCATCCTACATTCTGACCTGGGCGGAGAGCGGCGGCCCCACGGTGACCGGTCCGCCGACCCGGCAGGGCTTCGGCACGGTCCTGGCGCAGCGCAGCGTCGTCGGGCAGCTGGACGGTACGCTGGAGCAGGACTGGGCCCCGAGCGGTCTCGTGATGCGCCTCGTCATCCCGGTGGATCACCTCAAATCGTGAGTCTCCCTCCGTATCGCCTCGTCGTCTTCGATTTCGACGGGACCCTGGCCGACAGCTTTCCCTGGTTCGCTGGTGTCATCAACGGCGTAGCCGACCGCTACGGCTTCGCCCGCATCGCAGAGCACGAGACGGAGACGCTCCGGGGCATGGATGCGCGGGGCATCGTCCGGCATCTCGGGATTCCGGCCTGGAAGCTACCGCTGATCACCCGGCACATGCACCGGCTCGCGGCCCGGGATATTGGGGGGATCCGGCTGTTTCCCGGCGTGCCTGACCTGCTCGCCGACCTCGACGGAGCGGGCCTGCGCCTCGGCATCGCGAGCTCGAATCGGGAGGCGACGATCCGGCGGGCGCTGGGACCGGCGGCCCGCCACTTCACTCACTACACCTGCGGTGCGTCGCTGTTCGGCAAGGCCCGGCGCCTGCGTGCCCTGATCCGTGACGCCAGCCTCGCCCCGTCCGCGGCGCTCTACGTCGGCGACGAGATCCGCGACCATCAGGCCGCGACCGAAGCGGGCTGTGCCTTCGGGGCCGTGACCTGGGGCTATACCCGCGCCGACGCACTTGCGGCGCGAACGCCGGAGCACCTCTTCGCCGACCCCGCGGCGATCGGCCGGACCGTCGTGTCGACCCCGCCACAGGGGATCGGAAAGTGCACAGCGCTCCGGCCGGCCGGATTGCCTATTGCTCCCTCCGCACGCCACGTTAACGTCCGTTAGGTGAGGCGTCCGGAGCGACGCTACACTTGGAAAGCTTGTGCATGGACAAGACGCAGCGATCGCAACCGATCGGACCGGCCGTCTCTTCGGATCGGGAGCCGGGGGTCCGCCGGTCCCGGGCCCGCGGGGCGCGATCGCATTTCCTGGTCGCCTGCCTCGCCGGCGGCCTGCAGGCGACCTATGCCCCTCAGCCCGAATCCGAGGTCTCCGACCTGTTCGCGAGCCTGATCGCGCAGCTCGATTCCAGCGAGCCGGGAAGCCGCTGAAGCGGTCAGGGTCGATCGCGCCGTCCGCGACGACTGCGGGCCACCGCCTTCCGCAGGACCCGTGAGAGCTGCTCCACCGAATAGGGCTTGTGCAGCAGTTCGAACCCGTGGGCCCCCTCCTCGGCCAGGACATGGCTGTACCCGCTGGCCAGTACCACCGGCAGGTCGGGCCGCCGCCGGACGATCTCCTTGGCGAGCTCGATCCCATTCATGCCCGGCATGACGATGTCGGAGAACACCACCTCGAAGCGGAAGGGAATCTTCTCGAGCTGCCGCAGGGCATCGGCGGCGGAGGTCGCCCAGACCGTGTGATAGCCGAGTTCGGCCAGGGTCTGGGTCGCGAAGCGGCCGACCTCCGGGTTGTCCTCGACGACGAGGACGCAGGTGCCGTGCCCCTCCGTCAGCGGCTCGGCCTCCTCGAGCGGCCTGGCGGTTTCGGATAGGCCGGACACGCGCGGCAGATAGAGGGTGAAGGTCGAGCCGCGACCCGGCTCACTCTCGACGAGAACCTCGCCCCCCGACTGCTTGGCGAAACCGAACACCTGGCTGAGGCCGAGGCCGGTCCCCTGACCGACGCCCTTGGTGGTGTAGAACGGCTCGAAGATCCGGTGCAGGTCCCCCGCGGCGATGCCGGAGCCGGTATCGGTCAGCGATACGGCCACGAAGGCGTCCCCGCGGATGTCGAGGGGCGGGATCCCCGAGACGGCGCCGACGCGGATCGTCAGGCGGCCCTCGCCCTCCATGGCGTCGCGCGCATTGACCGCCATGTTCACCAGCGCGGTGTCGAACTGGCTCGGATCGGCATGCACGTAGCAGGGCGTCTCCGGCACCTCGACCACGATGGCGATGCGGGCCCCCGTCAGGGTGCCGACCATCTCGCTGATCGCGGCGACGCCCGCGCCCACGTTGAAGGTTTCGGGCTTCAAGGCCTGGCGCCGTGCGAAGGCGAGGAGCTGGCCCGTGAGCTTGGCGGCCCGCGCAACGGTGTCGGAGATCGCATCGACGTAGCGGCGGCGGCGATCCTCGGCGAGGCCCGGCCGCTTCAGGAGGTCGGTGGAGGACTTGATGACGGTCAGAAGGTTGTTGAAATCGTGGGCGACGCCGCCGGTGAGCTGACCGACGGCCTCCATCTTCTGCGCCTGACGCAGGGCCTCCTGGGCCTGGGCGAGGGCGGCCTCCCGCGCCTTCTCCTCGGTGATGTCGCGGCCGCTGCAGTAGGAGCGCCCGCCCTCCGGCACCGCCGTCCAGGACAGCCAGCGATAGCCGCCGTCGCGGGTGCGATAGCGATTCTCGAAACGGAAGACGGGCGTGCCGCCCGCCAGGGCTCCGACGACCTCGGCGGTGCGCTCCACGTCGTCCGGATGGATCAGGTCGAGCACGGACCGGCCGGCGATCTCGGATTCGGACCAGCCGAGCACGACCTCCCAGGCCGGGTTCAGGCGCTCGAAGTAGCCGTCCGGGTGCAGCACGCCGAGCAGGTCCGGGCTGACCAGCCAAGTCAGTCCGCGCTCGTTGGAGCGCAGGATGACCTGGCGCTCCAGATCGGCGTTGAGGAAGCGCAATTCCGCCTCGTTCCGGCGCAGGGCGATCTCGGCAAGCGCCCGGTCGGTGACGTCGACGCCCTCGACGAAGACGCCGGTAACGGCGCCGTCATCGTCGAAGATCGGCTGGTAGACGAAGTCGAGATAGAGCTCGACCTCCGCCCCGTCCGCCACGCCCTGCAGGGTGAGCTTCGAGGCCGTCGCCGTGAAGGCATCGCCGGAGCGATAGACCGTGTCGAGAAGGTCGAGATAGCCCTGGTTTACGGCGTCCGGAAGAGCCTCGGCGACGGTCCGACCCAGAAGCGGCCGGTCACCGACGAGGCGCCGGTAGGCCGGGTTGGCGAGTTCGAAGCGGTGTTCGCGCCCGCGCAGGACGGCCATGAAGCTCGGAGCCTGGGCGAACAGCTGCTCGAGGCGCTCGCGCTCGGCGCTCGCCCGCCGTTCGGCCTGCACCCGGCCCGTCGTCTCGGCGCACGCGCAGAACATGCCGACGACCTGCCCGGCCTCGTCGCGCACCGGCGTGTAGCCGAAGGAGAAGTAGGTCTCCTCCGGATAACCGTTGCGGTGCATGATGAAGGCGATGCCGTCCATGTGCGTCGCCTCGCCCGCATAGGCGCGGGCCAGGATCGGCTCCACCTGATCCCAGATGTCGTGCCAGAGGTCGCGGAACGAGCCGCCGAGGGCGGCCGGATGGCGGGCGCCGCACATGGCGGCGTAGCCGTCGTTGTAGAGGGTCATGTAGTCCGGCCCCCAGACGATCAGCATCGGCTGCTGCGAGCCGAGCATCACGCCGACGAGCGTCTTCAGGGCCTGGGGCCAGCCGCCCGGCATGCCGAGCGAGGTCGCCGACCAGTCATGGCTGCGCAGGAGCGCGCCGGTCTCGCCACCCTCGACGAGAAAGGCTTCGCGAAACGGCATCCTCGGGTCCTCTGCCCGCCTGGCGTCGAGCCCGGGCGAGCCATTCACGGTCCGCGCCACACGCGCGCCCCCTCAGTCGGCCGGTCGCCCAGCCCCTCGGTTCCCGAGGGGTGGACCGCGATGCCTACAGACCGCGATTTGCGCCGGGCACGACGCTGGTGCCGGACCCGCTGCCGAACGGCTCGTACTTGGTCAGGCCGCGGAAGAGCTGGCTAAGGAAGGCGCGATCGGCGCCGCTGGTCGGCGTGGTCCGCTCGATGAAGTCGAACACCTTACCGTCCTGCAGGCCGTAGAGCGCCACGCGCTCGACCTTGAAGGCGCCGTTGAAATAGACGGCGGTGACCTTCTGGTCCTCGACCCGTTCGCCGAGGAACAGGACGGTACGGCGCGTGTTCTGGCTGATGTAGTACCACGACTTGTTGCCGACGGTAGAGACGGTGGACGGCGTGCCGAGGATCTGCAGCACCTGCTCGGCGCTCATCCCGGGCTTCACGGTGGCGAGGGCGGCCTGGTCGATCTGGTAGCCGTGGCGGATGTCCTCGCCGATGCAGCCGGACACACCGGCACCGATCACGCCGAGGACGGCGAGGCGAGCGAGCGACGAGACGAGACGGCGCGACATCGGCCACCCTTGCTGACAGTGAGAAACTGGACGCGACTTCCGGGAAGGCGTCTTCCGTGACGGTGTCTTGCGGCCCCGATCCCGACCCGACACCGAGGCAAGAAGTATCCCGATGGAGGTTGCACCTTGACCGTTCGCTGCCGTAACGCGGGGTTATGGTTTTGACAAGGCAAGCCCGGCCACACCCGCCGGCCGTCCGCGCCGGCTTTGCGCCAGGCGAGCCCGGGAGATGCGCATGATGACGGGGCTCCTCGACCGGCTCCGCGCCTGGGGCCGGTCGAGCCCGCGCGAGCGGGTGATCGAGACGCTGCACGGGCGCATCAACGAGGCGGCCCGCCAACCGGACCTCTACCTCCACCTCGGCGTACCCGACACGCTGGAGGGACGGTTCGAGTGCCTGATCCTGCACGTCATCCTGGTTCTGCGCCGCCTGAACCGCCTGCCGGAACCGGCGGCCGACGTGGCCCAGGACCTCGTGAACGCGGTGTTCCTGCAGCTCGACTCGTCCCTTCGGGAATCCGGCATCGGCGATTTCGGGGTCCCGAAGCGCATGAAGAAGCTCGGATCCGCCTTCTACGGCCGGGCCGAGGGCTACGATGCCGCCCTCGATGCCGGGGATACGGCGGCGCTGACGGCAGCGCTCGCGCGCAACGTCCTCGGTGTCGGCGCACCGGCGGCGGCGGCCGGCCTCGCCCGCTACGTCCTCGCCAGCGATGTCGCCCTGGCCCAGACCGACCTCGACGGGCTGATCGCCACCGGCCCGGCATTCCCGCCGCCGCAATCCTTCGCCGCTCCCCCGGCCGGACCGGACGGCACCACGACACGGATCGTCCCATGACCCGCCACGATACGCCCCGTCACGGAGAGACCGGACCGCTCGCGCGGATCGTCAGCGTCGACCGCCTGCGCCGCAGCGATGGGCGGCTCGTCGTCACCGCGAGCCCGGAGGAGTGTGCCGCCCTGGCCGCCGACTTCGAGATCCCGGCCATCCGGGACCTCGTGGGCACCTTCGAGACGAGCGGCCCACCCTCGGCCTTCCGGGTGCGCGGAACGGTGACGGCGCAGGTGACGCAGGTCTGCACGGTGTCCCTGGAGCCCTTCGAGGGGCCGGTCTCGGAGCCGGTGGACCTGCTGTTCACCGACACCGACCGGCTCGCGGGGACCGACGCGGAGGATGCCGACGTCCCCGACCCGATCGTGGGAGGCAAGATCGATTTCGGCGCGATCACGGGCGAGTTCCTGGCGCTCGGGCTCGACCCCTATCCGCGCAAGCCCGGCGTCGCGTTCGAGCCCCATATCGAGGATCTGGACGAGCCGCCGCTGGCGGCCCTGCGCGGGCTCAAGCCCGCCAACGATTGAGATCCGCGACCGGCACATCGGACCGGCTTTGGGCGAAACGCTCAGATTTCGTTTGCCCACCGGGCCTCAATCGCTATTTTCCGCCCCGCCGGGCAGGGGGCCGGTCGTCCGCCGCCACCCCGCCCACCGTGATGCCTCCCGCCGGGAGGCCGTTCCTTCCGCGATCAGAGGCCACCGGCCACCCACCATGTCCCAGAGAGTGTGCATCTCGCTCGACGCCATGGGCGGCGACCACGGCCCCACGACCGTGGTGCCCGGCGCCGCCATCGCCCGCGAGCGCCATCCCGAGATGACGTTCCTGATGTTCGGGGATGAGGCAATCCTCACGCCACTGGTGGCCGCCGAGCCGCGCCTGAAGGGCGCCGTCGAGATCCGCCACACGACGATGGCGATCTCCATGGACGAGAAGCCGAGCCAGGCCGTTCGCTCGGGGCGCGGCAAGTCCTCGATGTGGCGCGCGATCCAGGCGGTGAAGGACGGCGAGGCCGATGCCGCCGTCTCGGCCGGCAATACCGGCGCCCTGATGGCGATGTCGAAGATCTGCCTGAAGACCCTGGCGGGCATCGAGCGCCCGGCCATCGCCTGCCTCTGGCCGACGGTGCGCGGCGAGAGCGTGGTCCTCGACGTCGGCGCCACCATCGGCACCGATGCCGAGCACCTCGTCGAGATGGCGGTGATGGGTTCGGCCATGGCCCGGATCGTGTTCGACCTCGACCGGCCGACCGTCGGCCTCCTCAACGTCGGCACCGAGGAGATGAAGGGCAACGAGGCCGTCAAGGAAGCGGCGCGCTACCTGCGCGAGACCGACCTGCCGAACCTCGCCTATCACGGCTTCGTGGAGGGCAACGACCTCGGCAAGGGCACGGTGGACGTCGTCGTCACCGAGGGCTTCACCGGCAACATCGCCCTGAAGACCGCAGAGGGGACGGCCAAGCAGATCGGCAGCTACCTGCGCGCCGCCATGAGCCGGACCCTCTCGGCCAAGATCGGCTACTTCTTCGCCCGCCAGGCCTTCAAGGCCCTGCGGGACAAGATGAACCCGAGCCGGGCCAATGGCGGCGTGTTCCTCGGTCTCGAGGGCATCATCATCAAGAGTCACGGCTCCGAGGACGCGCACGGCTTCGCGGCGGCGGTCGACCTCGCCCACGACATGGCCCGGCACGACCTCATGCGTACCATCCGCGACATGCTCGACCTGACGCCGGCCGCGGTCGCGTCATGAGCCGATCCGCGCACAGAAGGACGGCCCCATGACGGTCACGACCGGGACGGCCCATTCCGGAAAGGTCCTGCGCTCCGTCGTGGTCGGCTGCGGCTCCGCCCTGCCGGCCCGATGCGTCACCAACGACGAGCTCAGCCGCACCGTCGACACCTCCGACGACTGGATCGTGCAGCGCACCGGCATCCGCCAGCGCTACCTCGCGGATGCCACCGAGACGACCTCGGTCCTCGGCGCGCGCGCCGCCCGGGCGGCCCTCGACGAGGCGGGCCTCGGCGCCGACGACATCGACCTCATTATCTGCGCCACCTCGACGCCCGACCACACCTTCCCGTCGACCGCCACCGAGATCCAGGCAGCGCTGGGCCTGCGCGGCGGTTTCGCCTTCGACGTCCAGGCCGTCTGCGCCGGATTCGTCTACGCCGTGACCACCGCGGACAAGTTCCTGAGCACGGGGAGCGCCAAGCGTGCCCTGGTCATCGGGGCCGAGACCTTCTCGCGGATCCTCGACTGGGAGGACCGCACGACCTGCGTGCTCTTCGGCGACGGCGCCGGGGCGGTCGTGCTGGAGGCCCGGGAAGGGGAGGGCACCAGCGCCGATCGCGGCGTGCTCACCGCGAGCCTGCGCTCGGACGGACGGCACCGCGAGAAACTCTACGTCGATGGCGGCCCGGGCTCCACCGGAACCACCGGCCATCTGCGGATGACGGGCAAGGACGTCTTCCGCTTCGCCGTCGGCTCCGTGACCGACGTCGTCGACGACGCCTTCCGGGCGTCCGGGACCACGGCCGAGGATCTGGCCTGGTTCGTGCCGCACCAGGCCAACCGGCGGATCATCGAGGCGTCGGCCGACAAGCTCGGCATCGCCCGCGAGAAGGTGGTCCTCACCGTCGACCGGCACGGCAACACCTCGGCGGCCTCGATCCCCCTGGCCCTCGACGTCGCCCGCAAGGACGGCCGGATCCAGCCCGGCGACCTCGTGATGATCGAGGCGATCGGCGGCGGATTCACCTGGGGCGCGGCCCTCATCCGCTGGTAGGCGCGACCGGTTTCCGAAACGGGGCCTCACGCACTGTTGACCCCGGCCTGAACGCCGATTAGCGTGCGCAATCATAGAGATACTAAGAAAACTCGAATCGCCTTGGGGAATATCGCATGACGGGAAAGACGGTCACACGCGCCGATTTGAGCGAGGCCGTCTACCAGCAGGTCGGCCTCTCGCGGACTGAGTCCTCCGCCCTGGTCGAAACGGTGCTGTCCGAGATCTGCGCCTGCCTCGCCAGCGGCGAGACGGTGAAGCTGTCATCGTTCGGGTCCTTCGTGGTGCGCAGCAAGGGCCGTCGGGTCGGGCGCAACCCGAAGACCGGCGTCGAGGTGGCGATCGAGCCCCGCCAGGTCATGGTGTTCAAGCCCTCGAACGTGCTGAAGGCCCGGATCAACGGACTGAACGGCGCGGCCGAGCACGACGACGCGTAGGCCCGCAATGTCCCTCGCCGCGCGGATCGAAGACGCAAAATCCGATTCTCGCGACGGGGAGGCGGCCGTGCGTGAGGGTCCCGAGAAGAGCGCGGGCGCCTTCCGCACCATCAAGGAAGCCGCGGACGAACTCGACGTGCCCCAGCACGTCCTGCGCTTCTGGGAAACGCGCTTCACGCAGATCCGCCCGGTCAAGCGGGCCGGCGGCCGGCGCTACTACCGGCCCGACGACCTCGACCTCCTGAAAGGCATTAAGCACCTGCTGCACGGGCAGGGCTACACCATCAAGGGCGCCCAGCGGGTCCTGCGGGAACGTGGCCTGCGCTTCGTCCAGTCGGTGGGCCGGGGCGAGGCCGTGGCGGCCGCCCCCTCGCTTCAGGATGCCGAGCACGAGGCGCCCGCGGCCGACCTCGCCCCCGGGGACGGCCTCACCGCCGCGCAGCGGGCTGTTCTGGCGGACGCCCTCGCGGACCTCCGGGCATGCCGTGCCGCCCTGGCGGGCCTGCGCCTGCCTCCCGAACCCATCGGCGACGCCTGAGGGCGGAGCGGTGATCGCGGGGAGGGCGAACGCCCACTCGACGGCCGCGCCTGCGATCCCCACATCCGCTGCAGCCGGGCCGAATCCACCGCGTCCCGCGCGGATCGCCCGGCGTGATCGGAGTTCGTCCCGCATGCTGCTCGCCCGTTCCCTCACCTTCCTGGCCGCCGGCACCCTCCTGGCGGGGCCGGCCCTGGCGCAGACCACGGTCACCCGCAGCGAGACTGCCGCCAGCGGCAAGAGCGTGCGCCTCGCCATCGTGCCGAACCTGAAGAAGGATTGCTCCACCGGCCCGATGCCCGAGATCCGCGTCAGCGGCGCGCCGAAGAACGGCTCGCTGATCACCAAGGTCGGCAAGATCAAGACCCCGGCGAAGTACCGCTGTCCCAGCAAGGAAGCCGCCGTGCAGGCGGTGTTCTACCAGAGCAAGGACGGATTCACCGGCAGCGACGAAGTGACGGTGGACGTCAAGGATTCCGACGGGAACGTCCAGACCCAGAACATCAAGATCACGGTCGGCGCCGCCAAACCCGACGCGACCAAGCCGGACGCGGCGAAGAAGGATTCCACGGACCTGTGAGCCTCCCCCGGGACCGCGGTGGTCTGCCATCCGCGGCTCCGACACCGAACCCGAATGGCAGAGCCGCCTAGTGCACTGTGGCACGCATCCCACGCCCAAGTTCCGTCGTGAATGCGCTGCGACAAAACTGGGCCTGTCAGTTGCATCCAAGGCGAGACAGGATGAAGCTGTCGCTGTCGTGAGGGGATCGGAAAGCCTATGCCGTCGACGAACGACCTGTTCCAGAGCTTCGCCCGTGGCTACGAGGCGCGTCGCGATACGGAGATGAGCCTCTCCGAGTATCTCGAAGCCTGCCGCGACGAACCGTTGATGTACGCCTCCGCCGCGGAGCGCATCCTCGAGGCGATCGGCAAGCCCGAATTCGTAGACACCGCGAAGGACCCGCGCCTCGGGCGCGTGTTCATGAACCGCACGATCCGGGTCTATCCCGCCTTCGCCGAGTTCTACGGCATGGAGGAGACGATCGAGCGGATCGTCTCGTTCTTCCGCCACGCGGCACAGGGGCTGGAGGAGCGCAAGCAGATCCTCTACCTGCTCGGCCCCGTTGGCGGCGGCAAGTCCTCCCTGGCCGAGCGCCTCAAGGCCCTGATGGAGACGCACCCCATCTACGTGCTGAAGGCCGGCAACGAGGTCTCGCCGGTCTTCGAGAGTCCGCTCGGATTGTTCGACCCCGAAACGATGGGTTCCGAGATCGAGGAGCGTTACGGCATCCCCAAGCGACGACTTACGGGCCTGATGAGCCCCTGGGCCCTCAAGCGACTGGACGAGTTCAACGGCGACGTCTCGAAGTTCAAGGTCATCAAGGTCCGCCCCTCGCGCCTGCGCCAGATCGGCATCGCTAAGACCGAGCCCGGCGACGAGAACAACCAGGACATTTCCAGCCTCGTCGGCAAGGTCGACATCCGGCGCCTGGAAACGCTCTCGCAGGCCGATCCCGACGCCTACTCCTACTCCGGCGGCCTCAACCGGGCGAACCAGGGCGTCCTCGAATTCGTCGAGATGTTCAAGGCGCCGATCAAGATGCTGCACCCCCTGCTCACCGCGACGCAGGAGGGCAACTATGTCGGCACGGAAAACATCGGTGCGATCCCGTTCACCGGCGTGATCCTGGCCCACTCGAACGAGTCCGAGTGGCAGACCTTCAAGACCAACAAGAACAACGAAGCCTTCATCGACCGCATCTACGTCATCAAGGTGCCCTACTGCCTCCGGGTGACCGAGGAGCAGCGCATCTACGAGAAGCTGGTCTCGGGCTCCGAACTGTCCGACGCCGCCTGTGCGCCGGGAACCCTGGAGATGCTGGCCCGCTTCTCGGTGCTCTCGCGCCTGCGCGAGCACGCCAATTCCAACGCCTTCTCGAAGATGCGGGTCTACGACGGCGAGTCCCTGCGCGAGGTCGATCCCCGCGCTCGCTCGATGCAGGAGTACAAGGACGCCGCCGGCGTCGACGAGGGCATGGACGGGATCTCGACCCGCTTCGCCTTCAAGGTGATGGCGGCGACCTTCAACCACGACACGACCGAGGTCTCGGCCGATCCGGTCCACCTCATGTACGTGCTGGAGCAGGCCCTGCGGCGCGAGCAGCTGCCTCCCGAAACCGAGAAGCGCTACCTGGAATTCATCAAGACGGAGCTGGCGCCGCGCTACGCGGAGTTCATCGGTCACGAGATCCAGAAGGCCTACCTCGAATCCTACCACGACTACGGTCAGAACCTGTTCGATCGCTACATCGACTACGCCGATGCGTGGATCGAGGACCAGGACTTCAAGGATTCCGAGACCGGACAGCTCCTCAACCGCGAACTCCTGAACCAGGAGCTCACCAAGATCGAGAAGCCGGCCGGCATCGCCAATCCGAAGGATTTTCGGAACGAGGTGGTCAAGTTCGCCCTGCGCTCGCGGGCCCAGCACGGCGGGCGCAACCCCTCCTGGACCAGCTACGAGAAGCTGCGCGAGGTCATCGAGCGGCGCATGTTCAGCCAGGTCGAGGAGCTCCTGCCGGTCATCTCCTTCGGTTCGAAGAAGGACGGCGAGACGGAGAAGAAGCACGGCGAGTTCGTCGACCGGATGGTGGCCCGCGGCTACACCGAGCGGCAGGTCCGCCGTCTGGTCGAGTGGTACATGCGGGTGAAGCAGGCGGGCTAGGGCATCGACCGAGCCTTGTCCGCACGGTGACGGGGCGGCCGCCACGGGTGGTCGCCCCGCTCCGCCGATCCCACATTGGTCTCGAGGGCGAAGGCACACACATCGGATGCACATCGTCGACCGCCGTCTGAATCCCGGGGGCAAGAGCCTCGCCAATCGCCAACGCTTCCTGCGCCGCGTGAAGGACGTGGCCCAGCGGGCCGTGCGGGAATCCGCGCGGGAAAAGGACATCAAGGATCTCGGCAAGGACGGCCGCGTCTCGGTGCCGGTCGATGGGGTTCGCGAGCCGCGCTTCGCCCGCCAGTCCGGCACCGGCTTGCACGACCACATCCTGCCCGGCAACAAGACCTACGTGGAGGGCGACCGGATCGAGCGCCCGCCGTCGGGCGGCGGCGGGAAGGGCTCGGGGGAGGGCGGCGAGGGCTCGGAGAACAGCGAGGACGCCTTCCGCTTCGTCCTGACCCGCGACGAGTTTCTCGAGCTCTTCCTCGAAGACCTCGAATTGCCCGATCTCGCCAAGCGCCGGCTCTCGGTGGTGGAGACCGAAGGGCTTCGCCGGGCCGGCTATACGATCTCGGGCTCGCCCGCCAACCTCGCCCTGACGCGCACCCTACGCAATTCCATGTCGCGGCGCATCGCCCTCAAGCGGCCGAAACCCGACGAGATCGCCGCCCTGGAGGCCCGCATCGCCGCGATGCCGTCGAGCGATCCCGACCTGCCGGACCTGCTCCTGGCGCTCTCGGGCTTGCGCGAGCGCACCAAGCGCATCCCTTACGTGGACCCCCTCGACCTGCGCTACCGCCGGTTCGAGACCTATCCGCGCCCCGTGGCGCAGGCGGTGATGTTCTGCCTGATGGACGTCTCGGGCTCGATGACCGAGCACATGAAGGATCTGGCCAAGCGCTTCTACATCCTGCTGCACATCTTCCTGACCCGGCGCTACCGGCACGTGGAGATCGTCTTCATCCGCCACACCGACAAGGCGACGGAGGTGGACGAGGAGACGTTCTTCGGGTCGCGCGAGACCGGCGGCACCCTGGTCTCCTCGGCGCTGGTGGAGATGAAGCGCGTCATCGCCGAGCGCTACGACCCCAACGACTGGAACATCTACGCCGCGCAGGCCTCCGACGGCGACAACGTGTCGAGCGACGGCCCGACTTCGACGGAGCTGCTGCGCGCCCACATCCTGCCGGCCTGCCAGCACTTCGCCTATCTGGAGGTCGGCGACGAGAACGGCCCGCGGGCCGGCTTCGTCGAGCACCGCACCACCCTGTGGCGGACCTACGAGAGCCTGGCGAAGACGGGCGCGCCCATCGCCATGCGCAAGGTCAACCACCGCCGCGACATCTACCCGGTCTTCCGCGAGCTGTTCGGGCGCAAGGACGCCCGGGCGGAAGCCGAGGCCTGAACCCGGCGAGACGGGGCATGGCCAAGCGGGACCCGGACGCTTCGAGCACGGCCCCGTCGAGCACGGACCCTTCGAGCACGGACCCTTCGAGCACGGACCCTTCGAGGAAGGCGTAAATCGTATGGTCGGCAGCATCATCCGCCCCACGCCCCAGCGGATCTCCGGTAGCCAGGAGCCGCTCTTCACGGGCAACGACTGGGATTTCGACACGATCCGGCGCATCCATGACGCCTGCGAGGTCGAGGCGCGGGCGCTCGGCCTGTCGTGGTACCCGAACCAAATCGAGATCATCACCGCCGAGCAGATGCTGGACGCCTACGCGTCGATCGGCATGCCGCTGTTCTACAAGCACTGGTCCTTCGGCAAGCACTTCGCCCAGCACGAAGCCGGCTACCGGCGCGGCATGATGGGGCTCGCCTACGAGATCGTCATCAACTCGGACCCGTGCATCTCCTACATCATGGAGGAGAACACGGCGACGATGCAAACGCTGGTCATCGCCCACGCCGCCTTCGGCCACAACCACTTCTTCAAGAACAACTATCTGTTCAAGCAGTGGACCGATGCGGAAGGCATCCTCGACTATCTCGACTTCGCCAAGGGCTTCATCTCGCGCTGCGAGGAGCGCCACGGCCATGCCGCGGTGGAGGCCGTGCTCGACGCCGCCCATGCGCTGATGAGCCAGGGCGTCCACCGCTATCCGCGCAAGAAGCGGCCCGACCTCGCCTCGGAGCAGCGCCGCGAGCGCGAGCGCGCCGAGCACGGCGAGCAGATCTACAACGACCTCTGGCGCACCCTGCCGCAGAAGGTCGCTGGCGCCCGCCCCGACCTCGCCGCGGAGCGGCGCAAGGCGCTCCTCGAGCTGCCGCAGGAGAACATCCTCTACTTCCTCGAGAAGGCGGCCCCCCGGCTCCGACCCTGGCAGCGCGAGATCCTGCGCATCGTCCGCCTCGTGGCGCAGTACTTCTATCCGCAGCGCCAGACCAAGGTGATGAACGAGGGCTGCGCCACCTATTGCCACTACCGGATCATGAACGCCCTGTCCGAGAAGGGCCTGATCGGCGAGGCGGCCTACCTGGAGTTCCTGCAGTCGCACACCAACGTCGTGCGCCAGCCGAACTACAACGAGCGCGGCTACAATGGCCACAACCCCTACGCCATCGGCTTCGCCATGATGCAGGACATCGCCCGCATCGTGGAACAGCCGACGGAGGAGGATCGCGCGTGGTTCCCCGAGATTGCCGGCACCGGCGACGCCATGGCGACCCTGTGCGACATCTGGGCGAACTATCGCGACGAGAGCTTCATCGCGCAGTTCCTGTCGCCCAAGCTCATGCGCGACATGCGCCTGTTCCACGTGGTCGATGACCCCGACGAGTCGGAGCTCTACGTCGAGGCGATCCACGACGAGCGCGGCTATCGCAAGATGCGTCGCTCCTTCGCCCGGCAATACGACGTGGCGTGGCTCGACCCGGATATCGAGGTGGTGGACGTCGATCTCGAAGGCGACCGGCGCCTCATCGTGCATCACCGCGCCCTGAATCGCATCACCCTGCAGAAGGATGATGCCAAGCGGGTGCTTCAGCACCTGGCGGATCTCTGGGGCTACGACGCGGTTCTCAAGGAGATCGATCCGGCCAACGACGCGGTGCTGGCCGAGCACCATGCCAGCGCGCGGCCGATCTTCTTCTGATCCGGGCTGCGTTTCCGCGAAGCGGTGCCCGTATCGGCAAGCCGGCGCGGCGCTCGAGCGAAGCCGAAATCCGCCAGCCCCCGGGGACAGGATTTGGTATGACAGAGCGGGCGCGGCCTAACGGCTCACGCAACAGCGCGGCTCATGAGAGGATTGGCGGCAGCCCCCAGCCGCGCTAGCCTGCGGCGATGATGAACGACGACCTGCGCGAATCGCGCGCCGCCCTGATCCTACTCGCCGCCGCGGTCGGCTCCGTCCTGATCTTCGGTGCCGTCACCATCCTGATCCAGCTCTGACGCGCCGGAGGCAGCGCCTCAGTGGGTCCAGGGAGCGGTGCGATTGAACTTGAAATTGTCCGAATAAGACAGGCCCTTGCGCAGGATCGGCTTCTGCGGCTCCTCGACCCGGTAGGACAGGCCCGCCCGCGTCGCGTAGGCCACGGCGTCCTCGCGCGTCTCGAACTCGAGATGAACCTGCTGCAGCATGTCGGACGAGCCGGTCCACCCCATCAGCGGGTCGGTCTCGCGCGGCGCGGTCTGATCGAATTCCAGCACCCAGGCCTTCGCCCGCGCCGTCCCGGACTGCGTCGGATCCTTCGCGGGCTGGTAGATGCGGGCGCTCGACATCGGGTCGTCCAACTCCAGGGAGCCTCGGCGGAAATGATGGTCGGGGCGATAGGATTCGAACCTACGACCCTCTGGTCCCAAACCAGATGCGCTACCAGACTGCGCTACACCCCGACACGCTTGCGCGTAGAGGGGACGTACGGTTTCGGGGGGCAAATGGCAACTGAATCATGCGCAGGCGTCGGCAATCGACGGCTCCGCCGCGTGCAATGCACGGCGTCCGACCCGGCAGAGTGTTCTCACGGCCCGAACGGACGCCGCGAAGGAAGCTTCGCGGCCTCTTACGATGGGATCGAGCTACGACAGGCTCCTGAATGTCAGGGCCGCCGACCGGTCAAGCCAGTTCGGAGAGCCGCGCATTCGCCTCCACGAGGGCGTCTTCCACGGAGGCATGCTCCGTCTGGGAGGCCTCGTAGAACATCGTCTGCGTGCCGTAGATCGTCCAGAGGTATCGGGACCGGTTGCCGGGCGCAGGGCGGACGCCGATGCGGTACGGCTTAGCGGACTGGGACGACATGGCAGCTGCTGGGCAAGCCTGACGATGGACCTTACGCAGACATCGCTGTCGGTGCCGGACGGGTTCCATCGCGAAGCCCCCGGACAGGCAGAATCATGGCCGCCCGGCCGCGGAAGGGGATCAGGCATGGCGAGCGACAAGCGCTGGACGGTTCACCGATCGGGACACGTCTTCCAAGATCGCTGGATCAGCCTCAGAGCGGATGATTGCTCGACGCCGGACGGCGTGGAGATTGCGCCCTATTACGTTCTCGAGTTTGCCGCCTTCGTTCATGTTTTCGCGACGGATGAAGCCGATCGCGTCATCCTCGTCCGACAATACCGGCACGGGCTCCAGGGGATCAGCCTCGAGCTTCCTGGAGGCGTGATGGACGCTCACGACACGGATGCCGTGGCAGTCGGTGCGCGGGAACTCCGCGAAGAGACGGGATATTCCGGCGGGACGCTCGCCCATCTCGCCACGCTCAGTGTCGACCCGGCGCGCTATGCCAACCGCCTGCATCTCATCCGGGCGACGGGCGTCCGTCCTGGCGCGTCCCATCCGGAGCCGACCGAGGACATCGAGGTGGTCCTCGTCTCGCGCCAGGAAGCCAAACACCTCGCTCTGTCTGGGCAAATCGCCAATGCCGGGCATGTCGGGCTGATGCTGATGGCCTTGGCCGGCCCATGAGCCGAGGCCGTGCACCAGACCCGGCTTGGCCCGGCGGGAACATCGTGTCGCCCGACAGGCCGCCTGGGCGCCCATCGCTGGACAGCAGCGTTGCAGCCCCGCCACAACGCGGATGTGGGCCGAATCGACGGAGCCGGGCATGAGCGACGCGAGATACCGCGCCCTGGAGGCGCGCATCGACGCCTTGGAGGGCGAGGTGAAGCGCGCGCGCAACGAAATCCAGTGGGCGATCGCCCTGATGTTCGTCGTACCGGTCGGCTTGCTCATCATCCTGCGCGTCTGGTCCTGACGGGCATTGCCGGCGGGACGGCCGAACAAGACCTCGCGAACACAGTGCGCATTCGACCCCGAACGTTAACGCGGCGGTCACGATGACAGCAACCAAAGCCATCGCCGCGATCGAACCGTGCTATTGAAAGTCGGACGAGGGTCGATCGATGTTCTTGATTTTACTGGCCGCCATGGGCGGTGGCATGATCTCGACGGTTCTGCTGCTGCCATACGGCATCCTGACCGCCGTGATGGGTGCCCCCCTGAGCGCCAGTCTGTGCGCCGCCGCGGCCGGGGCCGTCATCATGCTGCGCCGGGGCGACGCCTGGAACACGGACGTGGCCTTCGACGAAGACACGGACGACCAGACGGACGCCATGGTCAAGATGCTGCGCGACATCGCCGCCAAGGGGCGCGAAAGCGGTACGGATGCCAAGCGCCCCGCCAGCAATTCCAAGGCGGCCTGAGGCAGTCCCGCGCCTGTTTCCTGAGACTTTTAAATCCAGCGAGAGGATCCGAGGCCTTTGGCGACCCGTGAGGCCTCGGACATCCCCCTGATGACATCGGGAAGGCCCTGAGACCGCAGGGACGGCCGGGCAAGACGCGCCCACCGGAGCGAGGCGCCCACCGCCACGACGAGGACCCCAGCTGACGCGCGTCCTGCGGGGATCGAACGGATCGGAGATCGCGGGCATCGAAACGGTCCATCCCCGCGGACCCGGGCGCGCCCGCGAGCCTTGGCCGTCGCGGGCCTTGGCCGCACCTCGCGCGGCGGGACGCTCTACACCCGCACGTCGACGATGCGGCGTTGGCGGCCCACCACGTCCCCCTCGGCATCCCGTGCCCGACCCACCTCGACGGAAACGGTGCGCGGCTCGGCCTCGTGGCGTCGCGCCGCATCGTTCCGGGCGCCATGCACGATCTCGGTGGCGCGGATGATCCCGACCTGCATGAGGGGAACGGTGATCGTCATGGGCGTCGATCCTCCGAAAACGTGCGAGGGGGGCCGCGGCTCAGGCGAGGATGTCGAGGACCCGGCGCTCGGAATCGAGCGTGGATTTCAGGATGGCGGTGTTCATCCCGATATTGGCCTTCTCCTGCATGAGCTGGACGGCGGTGGTCGAGAGATCGACCTGGGTCGCGCTCGGCAGGCTGGTGCCGAGCGTCGCGATCCCCTCGGCGGCCGTGGCGTAGCGCTGAGTCGCCGCCAGAAGCCCGCCGCTGCTCGCCGAAATTGCGCTGACCATGCCGTCGCTCCCTCATTTCCCGCGAGGCAACCACGGTTCCCTGAATTCCCCGTTGTGAAACTACGGCGCATTTGAACGACCGACCGCGGCCCTCCTCCGTCCCGGCTTGACCCCCGTTCCTCCGAGGCCCACCTCGGGCCCGACGCGACCGGACCGAGCCCCGGCGCGCAGCACGGAGACCGCGATGATCGATCTGTACTATTGGCCGACCCCGAACGGCCACAAGGTCACGATGTTCCTCGAAGAGGCGGGGCTCGACTACACCCTGAAGGCGGTGAACATCGGCAAGGGCGACCAGTTCAAGCCGGATTTCCTGGCCATCGCCCCGAACAACCGCATGCCGGCGCTCGTCGACCACGCGCCGGCCGGCGCCGACGCCCCCGTCTCGCTGTTCGAATCCGGCGCGATCCTACTCTACCTCGCCGAGAAGACCGGGCGCTTCATCGCCGGGGACGTGCCCGGCCGCGCCGAGGTGCTGCAATGGCTGTTCTGGCAGATGGGCGGCCTCGGGCCCATGCTCGGCCAGAATCATCACTTCACCCAGTACGCGCCGGAAAAGGTGCCCTACGCCATCGACCGCTACGTCAAGGAGACCAACCGCCTTTACGGCGTCCTCGACCGTCGCCTCGCCGACCGCCCCTTCGTCGCCGGCGCGGACTACTCGATCGCCGACATGGCCTGCTATCCCTGGATCGTGCCCTACGAGAAGCAGGGCCAGCGCCTGGAAGATTTCCCGAACCTCCAGCGCTGGTTCCGGGCGATCGCCGGGCGCCCGGGGACGAAGGCCGCCTATGCCCGCGCTCCGGAGATCAACCCGGATTTCGGGAAGACCCTGAGCGAGGAGGCCAAGATGGTGATGTTCGGCCAGACCGCCGCGACGCGCGGCTGACCCGGACCGGGGGACGCCCTGGCGCGCTCCGATCCGCTCTCCCGGCGGGATCGATCGGATCGGGCCTGCCCGGGTCCTCAGCGCCTCAGGGTGTCGAGCGGCACCGGGGCGGCGTGCGGGCGGGTCGCCAGCATGCCGTCGATCAGCGCCAGCACTTCGGCCCGGCCGCAATTGGCGGCCGGCTCGAAGGGCGTCCAGGTCTGGGTGAAGTCGAGCTGGGCGAAGACGTCGCGGTAGCGCCGTAATTCGTTCGTGGTCAGGGGCACCCCGCGCACGAAGGCCTTGTGGGCCGAGATGGTCAGCGCCCGCCGGAAATCCTGCGGGTCGAGCTCGAACTTCAGGGCGTCGCCGCAGAACAGGATCTTTCGCCCGCGATCGAACAGCACCGCGTGGCCGTCGAAGTGGCCGGCCGTGCGATGGAGTTCGAGGCCGGGGAGGGGCTCGAGGAAATCGTCGTAGGGCCAGGACACCTGCAGCGCCGCGCTCCAGACGAAGTCCGCCGCGGCTAAGCACAGCTCCGGATCGAAGCGGTCCTGAAGCTGCACCAGCGCGCCGTAGGCATGCGGGTGCGAGGAGGACAGCACCTGCATCCCTCCGAGGCGCGCGATGTGCTGGAGAGCGGCCTCGCTGAAGACCGGGCAGGCCTCGAATCCCATGTTTCCGGCCGGAGTCTGGACGAGATAGGCGCTGGGCCCGATGCCCGAGACGGGATCGTTCCAGAACCGCCACACGCCGGTCTCCAATTCCTCCCAATGGCAAGGAAACCGGTCCTGCGCTTCCCGCTCGGTCCAGAACTGCCAACCCTTCTGCGGTACCACGTGGCGGGCGTCGAGGCACATCGGGCAGGCCGGCGGGCGATCGAAATGGCGCTGCCAGAACCCGCAATTGTCACAGGTGTAGGCGGGAAGGTCGAGGGCGCCGGCGAAGGGCAGGTATCCGGGAGACACGAAGCGTTGCTCTCGTTGGCGGCGTCGGCCGCGGGTAGCCTCGGGCTGAGGCGTGCGCATATAGGCGCGAGGCGGAGACCGGCCATACGGCACCGCACCTGAACGCCACCGGAGGATCATGCCCGTCCCGAGCCTCGCCTTCGACCTGACCCGTCTCATCACCCGCCTGCGGCATCCGAGCCCGAGCGGGATCGACCGGGTCGACCTCGCCTATGCCCGGCACGTCCTGGCCCAGGCCGGAGACCGCTTCGGCCTGGTGTCGACGGCGTTCGGCCCGCGCGTGCTGGCCCGGGCGGAGGCGCTCGGCGTCGTCGAGGCCGTGGCGGCGGCCTGGGTCGAGGACCGCGACGCGACGCAGGATCCGGTCTACCGCCGGCTGGCGTCGACCCTCGGGTCGACGAGCGACGACAGGGGTACGGCGGCCGGGGCTCCGGAGCGCGGCGGCACCGGGGACCGACGGCGGATCCAGGCCCGGACGGCGGCCACGACCCTGCGCGCGCGCGGCCCCGAGATCCTGCCGGCCGGGACCGTCTACCTGCACAGCTCGCACCTGCGCCTCGACAAGCCCGGCCGATTCGACTGGCTCTACGACCGGCGCGACGTCCGGCCCGTCTTCTTCGTCCACGACCTCATCCCCATCGACTATCCGGAATACGGGCGGCCCGGGGAGGCGGAGCGGCACCGGGTCCGGATGGAGACCGTCGCCCGCCACGCCGCGCACGTGCTGGTCAATTCCCGCGACGTCGGCGAGCGCTTCGCCGGATACTGCGCGGCGCTGGGGCGGCCGACGCCGCCCGTGACGGCGGCACTCCTCGGGGTCGAGCCGGTGTTCCGGCCGGCGGGGGAGGGACCGTCCTTTACGCCCGCGCGGCCGACCTTCGTCGCCTGCGGCACCATCGAGCCGCGCAAGAACCACCTGGCGCTGCTGCATCTCTGGCGCGACCTCGCCGAGCGGCACGGGCCCGAAACGCCCCGCCTCGTCCTGGTCGGCCGACGGGGCTGGGAGGCGGAGAACATCATCGACATGCTGGAGCGGTGCCCCGCCATCCGCACGCACGTGACCGAAGTCAGCGGCCTGTCGAGCCACGGCCTCGCGGCGCTGCTGCGCTCGGCCACCGCCCTGCTGATGCCCTCGTTCGCGGAAGGGTACGGCCTGCCCGTGGTCGAGGCCGCGGCCTCGGGCCTGCCGGTCGTCGCGTCGGACCTCGCCGTCCACAGGGAGATCGGTGCCGGATTCGCGCGGTTCCTCGATCCCCTCGACGGACCCGGCTGGCGCCAGGCGGTGGAAGACCTCTCGGTGCCGGGCTCCACGCTTCGTGAAGCGCTCGTACGCCGGATGGCCGACACCGATCCGCCGAGCTGGACCGCGCATTTCGAGACCGTCGAGGCGGTTCTGGCACGCACCATTTGCCGTCCTGACGACTGACGCCTAAGAACATCCGTCAGTGACCGACCGTGCACGGGACGGTGCGAGAGAGGACAGACGGATGAAGGTTGTCGACCTGGACCGGGATGCGATCAAGGCTGGCCTCGCCGACCAGTCCATGCTGGTGATCGATGTGCGCGAGCCGCATGAATTCGAACAAGGACACATCCCCGGCGCAGTTACCCATCCGCTCTCGACCTTCGACCTGGGGACCCTCGCGGCGCTGATTGCCGAGGACGCCCGGACACCGGTCTTCTCGTGCATGTCGGGCGTACGCTCGGTTCACGCGCTGGCAGCCGCCCAGAACGCCGGCTTGCCGATCGAGGCGCATTACCGGGGTGGATTCAAGGATTGGGCAGGCTCCGGCGAACCGGTCGAGGTCTGAGGCATGCGCGGAGCATGTGTGGCAGCGCACGACATAGGTCGCGGCAGACCTCTAGCTGGCGCATCGTAGGGAATAACCATATGCGCATGCGCTCGATCTTCAGTTTTCTTCCGATCGTCGGACTGGTCGCTTCGGCGCTCGTATCCCCCGCCCAGGCCCAGGCCCCGGGCGGACCGCCGCCGAAGGTCACCACGGCCAAGCCGGTGGTCCGCGAGATCGTCGAGACCGACACCTATACGGGCCGCTTCGACCCCGTCGACATCGTCGACGTCCGGGCCCGCGTCACCGGCTACCTCGAGAAGCTGAACTTCACCGACGGCGCCACGGTGAAGAAGGGCGACCTGCTCTTCGTCATCGACCGGCGACCCTACAAGGCGGCCCTCGACCAGGCCCAGGCGGCCCTGGTCTCGGCCAAGGCCCGGCTGAACTTCTCGCAGACCGACCTCGACCGCGCCCAGACGCTGAGCAAGTCCGGCAACATCTCCGAGCAGGTCACCGACCAGCGCCGGCAGGCCTCCCAGACCGCGCAGGCCGATGTCGACAGCGCTGACGCGCAGCTGCGCCAGGCGCAGCTGAACTACGACTTCACCGAGGTGAAGGCCCCGATCTCGGGCCGCATCAGCCGGCGCCTGGTCACCGAGGGCAACATCGTCATCACCGACCAGACCCTGTTGACGACGATCGTCTCCCTCGACCCGATCTATTTCGGCTTCACCGTCGATGAGCGCTCGTTCCTGAAGTACCAGGGCAGCCTCGGAATCGGCATGGGCGAGACCCAGAAGGGCAAGGGCGTCCCGATCCTGATCGCGCTTACCGGCGAGGCGAAGCCAACCCGCAAGGGCACCCTCGACTTCGTGGACAACCGGGTCGACAACGCCACCGGCACGGTGCTGCTGCGCGCCACCGTGGAGAACCCCGACGGGTTCATCAAGCCCGGCCTGTTCGGCGTCGTCTCGCTGCCCGCCACCAAGCCTTATCAGGGCATCCTGCTGCCCGACGAGGCGGTCTCGGCCAACCAGGACAAGCGCATCGTCTACATCGTCGCCGACGACGGCACGGTGTCCCTGCGCGAGGTCAAGCTCGGTCCCAAGGTCGACGGCTACCGGGTGATCCGCGAGGGGCTGAAGGGCGACGAGAACGTCGTCGTCAACGGCGTCACACGCGTCCGTCCGGGGGCCAAGGTTGCGGCCGAATCCTCTACCCTGCCGCCCAGCAAGACCTGACGCCCACTATGACCTGACGGGTGAGCCCCGAGGCAGGCGCAGCCCCTACGAGGATCATCCCCGACCGGTCACGGCCGGGGAGCGGCCACCAGACCGCGGACGAAGAAACGGTGCCGACTCGAACCCGCGCGTGCGGGCCGCATGCGGCGAGAGGTTCAAGCGATGCGTTTTGCCCACTTCTTCGTCGATCGGCCGATCTTCGCGTCGGTCACGTCGATCGTCTTCCTGATCCTCGGCTACGTCGCCTACCTGTCGCTGCCGGTGGCGCAGTACCCCGAGATCGTGCCGCCGACCGTGACCGTGCGTGCGAGCTTCCCCGGCGCCAACGCCGAGACGGTGGCGGCGACGATCGCGACCCCGATCGAGCAGGAGGTCAACGGCGTCGACAACATGCTCTACATGACGTCGTTGTCGACCAACGACGGCAACATGCTGCTGACGGTCACCTTCAAGGTCGGCACCAACCTCGATATCGCGAACGTTCTCGTCCAGAACCGCCTCTCGGTCGCCCAGCCGCGCCTGCCGCCGGACGTGCGCAACCTCGGCGTCACCGTCCGCAAGGCCTCGCCGGACCTGATGCTGGTGGTGCACCTGCTGTCGCCGAAGAAGACCTACGACCAGAACTACCTCGCCAACTACATCTACCTGAACATCCGCGACGAGCTCCTGCGCCTCGACGGCGTCGGCGACATCACCATCTTCGGCGGCAACGAGTACGCCGAGCGCGTCTGGCTCGATCCGAACAAGCTCGCGGCCTACGGCCTCACCACCTCCGACGTCATCACGGCCCTGTCCGAGCAGAACGTTCAGGTGGCCGCCGGCGCCCTGAACTCGCCGCCAGCCGCGACGGGCCAGGCCTTCCAGCTCATCGTGCAGTCGCAGGGGCGCTTCCAGAGCCCCGAGGAATTCGCCGACGTCATCGTCAAGGCCTCCGACGGCCGCCTCGTCCGGGTGAAGGACATCGCCCGCGTCGAGATGGGCCAGAAGGACTACACCACCAACTCGTTCCTGAACGACACGCCCGCCATCGGCATCGGCGCCTTCCAGCGCCCGGGCACCAACGCCCTCGACGCCGCCGCGTCGGTGCGCAAGGTGATGGACAACCTCAAGAAGAACTTCCCGCCGGACATCGAGTACCGCATCGCCTACAACCCGACGGAGTTCATCGAGGAGTCGATCCACGAGGTCTACAAGACGCTCTTCGAAGCCGTCGGCCTCGTCGTCATCGTGGTGCTGGTCTTCCTCCAGAGCTGGCGCACCGCGCTCATCCCGGTGATCGCCATCCCGGTCTCGCTGGTCGGCACCTTCGCGGCCATGTCGGCCTTCGGGTTCTCCCTGAACAACCTCACCCTGTTCGGGCTCGTGCTCGCCATCGGCATCGTGGTCGACGACGCCATCGTGGTGGTGGAGAACGTCGAGCGCAACATGGCCGAGGGCCTGTCGCCGGGCGACGCTGCGCACAAGACCATGGACGAGGTCGGCGGCGCCGTCATCGCCATCGCCCTGGTGCTCTCGGCGGTGTTCATTCCGACCGCCTTCATTCCCGGCATCACCGGCCAGTTCTACAAGCAGTTCGCGCTGACCATCGCGGCCTCGACCATCATCTCGATGTTCAACTCGCTGACGCTGTCGCCGGCGCTCTGCAAGCTTCTCCTGAAGCCCCACCACGCGCACGCCAAGCCGAAGTTCTTTCTCTTCCGCTTCGTCGCCTGGCTGGCGGACATGTTCAACAAGGGCTTCGACTGGCTCTCGAACACCTATGGGCGGATCATCTACGGCCTGACGAACTACGCGGTCGGGCTGATCGCGATGCTGCTCGTCTACGCGGCCGTCATCGCCGCGACCCTCCACCTGGTCCAGACGACCCCCACCGGCTTCATCCCGGACCAGGACCAGGGCTACCTCATCGGCGTGGTGCAGCTGCCCTCGGGCGCCTCCCTTGACCGCACCACCGAGGTGGTGAACCGGGCAGCGGCGGCGGCCCGCAAGATCGAGGGCGTGACCAACACCGTCATCATCGCGGGCTTCGACGGCGCGACCTTCACCAACACCACCAATTCGGGCGTGATGTTCATCACCCTGGCGGGCGCCAAGGAGCGGGCGGGCCAGGGGCGGAGCGCGGCGGTGATCACCAACGAGGTGATCAAAGCGACCGCCGACATCCAGGAAGCCCGCGTCATCGTCATCCCACCGCCGCCGGTGCGCGGCCTCGGCCAGGGTGGCGGCTTCAAGATGCAGATCGAGAGCCGGCAGAGTTCGGCCATCGGCCCACTCCTCGGCGCGGTAGGCGAGGTGCTGGGCAAGGCGAACCAGAGCAACGACGTGCAGCGGGTTTTCACCACCTTCGGCAACGACACGCCGCAGCTCTATCTCGACATCGACCGCACGGTGGCGCGCATGCTCAACGTGCCGCTCGGCAACGTGTTCTCGACGGTGCAGACGGCGCTCGGTGGCGCCTACGTCAACGACTTCAACACCCTGGGCCGCATCTATCAGGTCCGCGTGCAGGGCGACGCCCCGTTCCGCGTCTCGAAGCAGGACATCGAGCAGTTGAAGGTCCGCTCCTCCACCGGCGCCCTGGTGCCGATGGGGACGCTGGCCACGATCCGCGAGATCACCGGCCCGCAGATCGTCCAGCGCTTCAACCTCTACTACTCGGTGCCGGTCCAGGGCACGGCCAAGCCCGGCATCTCCACCGGTCAGGCCCTCGACGCCATGGAGGCTATCGCCAAGGACAACCTACCGGACGGCTACGCCTACGACTGGACCGAGATCGCCTACCAGCAGAAGGCCGCAGGCAACACGGCGATCTACGTGTTCGCGCTGGGCGTGCTTCTCGTCTTCCTCGTGCTCGCTGCGCAGTACGAATCCTGGGCCTTGCCGCTGGCGATCCTGCTCGTGGTGCCCACCGGCGTGCTCGCGGCCCTGTTCGGGGTGCAGCTGCGGGGCCAGGACAACAACATCCTGACTCAGATCGGCCTGATCGTGCTGATCGGTCTGGCGGCCAAGAACGCCATCCTGATCGTGGAGTTCGCGCACCAGTTGGAGGAGACCGAGCGGAAGGGCCCCGTGGCCGCCGCCGTCGAGGCCTGCCGCTTGCGCCTGCGCCCGATCCTGATGACGGCCTTCGCCTTCATCCTCGGCACGGTGCCGCTGGTGATCGCCACCGGCCCCGGTGCCGAGATGCGCCAGGCGCTCGGCACCGCCGTCTGCTTCGGCATGATCGGCGCCACGGTGTTCGGCCTCTTCCTGACCCCGGTCTTCTACGTGGTGATCCGGAACTTCCTGATCTGGCTCGCCAAGAAGCGCGGCAAGGACCCGCACAACACCACGCCGGACAAGCACGATCCGCACCCGGCGCCCTCCCACGCCTGAGACCGACCCGAGCCCGGATGCGAACCTCGCATCCGGGCTTCGTGTTTTGGGGTTGCGCCCCGCAAACCGGAAAGCTAAAGACCCCTCACCCCGCGAGGGGCGTCGGAGCGTAGCGCAGCCCGGTTAGCGCACTAGTCTGGGGGACTAGGGGTCGGAGGTTCGAATCCTCTCGCTCCGACCATTCGAGCTCATTGCCCCCACAATGAGATGTCCAGCATCCTGACCATCGATGACCGGCCGCGGGAGCGCCCGGATGCCGGCCTCGGCGCGCGGCCCGCGCGGTGATCGCGCGACGTGCCCTGCGCACTCCCGGTCTCGGCAGCCCCCCCGCAAACACGAAATCGTCAGCCGCCCCGCGCCTCGCGAGAGGACGGCCGCCGCCGCTCGTCGCGAGGCGCGACCGGCGGATTGACTCGTGCGCAAGCTTGGCCCTCTCACTCCTCCCGGCGCACCGCCCGCGGGCGTCACCGCCCGTCCGTGGCCGTCCCCGGCCCCGGGGAGAACGACGGGCCGGTCGTCGGTGCGCAGGCGGGACTCCAATCGGAAATTTGCCATGAATGGCGTCACACAAACACGACGCGACTTGGCTAAGACAGTCGCAGCGGTCGCCCTCGACCTGTCCGACCTTCGGATGGGGAGGTCGTTGCTTTGGTGAGACACGTATTCCCCGCCACATTTGACCTCGATCTCCAGCATCCGGATCGCCCGATCAGGTCGTCCGAGCCACGCACACGCCTCCGACCTGACCACCGGCCACCAACCTGAAAGCACGTCTGCGGCACATGACTGGGACAAAGCGCACGATCGCGACCCTTCTCGCGCCCCTCGGATTGCTGATCTGCGTGGTGCTGGCCATTACCCTCTGGCCGGCCCCGGTCATGAGCGTCTTTACGGGGCTGAGCACGGCGATTCGCGAGCGCTTCGTAACGAGTGAGGCCGAGACCGCCGCGGGCGGCGAGCCCCGCGAGGGCGGGCCGGCCCGGCTCTTCCGGCCGAGCCCGGCCCAGCGCGCCGCCCTGAACATCGTCCCCATCGCGACGGTCGGCTTCCGGCCGGAAGGGACGGCCGAGGGCCGCATCGCCCTGAACGAAGACGACAACGTGCCGGTAACCTCGCCCTATGCCGGCCGGGTGACCAAGGTGCTGGTCCGCGCCGGCGATGCGGTGAAGGCCGGCGACGTGCTCCTCACCCTCGAGGCCACGGACATGGTCCAGGCCCAGAACGACTACCAGGCCGCTCTCAACACCCTCGCCAAGGCGACCGCGCTGCTGAAGCTCGACCAGACCATCGCGGCGCGCCAGCAGGAGCTGTTCCAGGCCAAGGCGGTGGCGCTGAAGGATTATCAGTCGGCCCAGAACGACGTCATCGGGGCGCAGAGCGACCTGAAGACCGCCGAGGCCGGGCTCGAAGCGGTGAAGAACCGCCTGCGCCTCCTCGGAAAGACCGACGCGGAAATCGCGGCCTTCGAGAAGAAGGGCACCCTCAGCCCTGAGACCCAGATCCGGGCGCCCATCGCCGGGACCATCGTCCAGCGCAAGGTCGGCCTCGGCCAGTACCTCTCCACCGCCAGCGACCCGGTCTTCGTCATCGGCGACCTCTCCACCGTCTGGCTGGTGGCCAATGTGCGCGAGAGCGAGATCCCGCGCATCCGGATCGGCCAGGAGGTGGAGGCGACGGTGGCGGGCTTCGGCGACCGCGTCTTCAAGGCGCGGGTCGACTACATGTCCGCCAGCCTCGACCCGGCGACGCGGCGCCTGGCGGTGCGCAGCGAGGTGGAGAATCCGGACCAGGTCCTGAAGCCCGAGATGTTCGCCACCTTCACGATCTTCACCGGGCCGGGGCAGACGGCGCCCGCCGTGCCCGCCGCCGCCATCGTGTACGAGGGCGCGCGGGCGCATGTCTGGATCGCGCGGCCCGACGGGGCCATCGAGGCCCGCGACGTCACCCTGGGCCTGACCGCCCGCGGGATGGTGCAAGTCACCGCCGGGGTCGCGGCGGGGGAGGCGATCGTCACGCGCGGCGCCGTGTTCATGGATCGGGCGACGAGCGGTGACAAGGCCTCCTGACCCGTTGGGCCTGGGGCCCCTTCCTCGTCCTCGGGCCTCGGCCGGAAGAACTCTGCCATGAACAGCCTGATCGTCTTCGCCCTGCGCCAGCGCGTGCTGGTCTGCCTGCTGTTCCTGGTGATGCTGGCGCTCGGCTATGCCAGCTACACGCAGCTCAACATCGAAGCCTATCCCGATCCGGTGCCGCCGCTCGTCGACGTCATCACGCAGAATCCCGGGCAGTCGGCCGACGAGATCGAGCGCTACATCACGATTCCCCTGGAGGTGCAGCTCGCCGGCATCCCCAACGCCACGGTGGTGCGCACCATCTCGCTGTTCGGCCTCTCCGACGTGAAGGTGCAGTTCAGCTACGCCTTCACCTATCAGGAGGCCCTTCAGCGGGTGCTCAACCGCCTATCGCAGCTGCCCCCCCTGCCCAACGGCGCCCAGCCGCAGATCTCGCCGACCAGCCCCGTGGGCGAGATCATGCGCTACAAGGTGACGGGACCGCCGGGCTATTCCTCCACCGACCTGAAGACCCTGCAGGATTGGGTGCTGCAGCGCCGCTTCAAGGCGATCCCCGGCGTCGTCGACGTCACGGCCTTCGGCGGCCGGACCAAGGAATACGAGATCGCCGTCGACCTGACCCGGCTCCAGGCCCAGGGCATGACCCTGGTGCAGCTCGTCACCGCGCTCAACAATTCGAGCATCAACGTCGGCGGCCAGACCCTGAACGTGGGCGAGCAGTCGGCGGTGGTGCGCGGCATCGGCCTGATCCGCGACATGGACGACATCCGCGACACGATGCTGACCCAGGTCAACGGCGTACCGGTTCTGGTGCGCGACGTCGCCGAGGTGCGGGTCTCGCACGCGCCGCGCCTCGGCATCGTCGGCCATGACGGCGACGACGACATCGTCGAGGGCATCGTGCTGATGAGCCGGGACGGCGAGAGCCTGCCGACCCTGGGCCTGGTCAATGCCGAGATCGACAAGATCAACGCCAGCGGCATCCTGCCCCCGAACGTGCGGGTGGAGCGCATCTACGACCGCAGCGGGCTCATCCACACCACCACCCACACGGTGATGCACAACCTCGTCTTCGGGGTGACGCTGGTCTTCGTGGTGCAGTGGCTGTTCCTGGGGAGCCTGCGCAGCGCGATCATCGTGGCGGCGACGATTCCCTTCGCGCTCGGATTCGCCATCCTGATCCTGGTCCTGCGCGGCGATTCGGCGAACCTCCTCTCCCTCGGCGCCATCGATTTCGGCCTCATCGTCGACGCCACCGTGATCATGGTCGAGAACGTGTTCCGGCACCTCGCCGAACCGGAACACGGCGAGGGCCAGACGCCGCCGGGGGGCCTGACCGGGCGCCTCGGCACGATCGCCCTCGCGGGTGCCGAGGTGAACCGGGCGATCTTCTTCTCGGCCACGATCATCATCGTGGGCTTCCTGCCGCTCTTCACCCTGACGGGCGTCGAGGGACACATCTTCGGCCCGATGGCCAAGACCTACGCCTATGCGCTGCTCGGCGGCCTCATCGCCACCTTCACGGTCTCGCCCGCCCTCTCGGCCCTGATCCTCCCCAAACACGTGGAGGAGCGCGACACCCTGGTGGTGCGGCTCCTGCGCTTCGGCCACGTGCTGATCCTGCGCTTCGGCCTGCGCAACAAGGTACTGTCGCTCCTCGTGGTCGCCGCGGTGCTCGGCGTCTCGGGCATCGCCGCCCGTACGCTCGGCCTCGAATTCCTGCCCAAGCTGGAGGAGGGCAACCTCTACATCCGTGGCACCATGCCGGCCTCGATCTCCCTGGAGGCCGGCAACGCCTACGTGGAGCGCCTGCGCAAGATTATCGCCGAGGTGCCGGAGGTGGTCACCGTGCTCTCGCACCAGGGCCGCCCGGACGACGGGACCGACGCCACCGGCTTCTTCAACGTGGAGATCCTCGCCCCCCTCAAGCCCTTCGACACCTGGCGCAAGGGGCTCGACAAGGAGGGGCTGGTCCGCGACCTCTCGGCCAAGCTCGACGAGGCCTTCCCGGGAATCGAGTTCAACTTTTCCCAGTACATCGAGGACAACGTCCAGGAGGCCGCCTCCGGCGTGAAGGGCGAGAACTCGGTCAAGATCTACGGCAACGACCTCAACGACCTGACCAAGACCGCGGAAGCGATCGAGGCCACCCTGGCGAAGGTGCCGGGCATCGCCGACCTCGCGGTCTTCGCCTCCCTCGGCCAGCCCACGGTGCGGATCGACATCGACCGGCGCAAGGCCGCCCGCTACGGCCTGTCGCCGGGCGACGTGAACACCACCGTCCAGGCGGCGATCGGCGGCCAGACCGCGGGCGATCTCTACGAGTACGGCTCCGACCGGCACTTCCCCATGCGGGTGCGCCTCGCGCCGCAGTACCGCCGCAGCCTGGAGACCATCCGCAACATCACCGTCGGGGCGGCCAACCCCGCCGGCGGCGTGATCCAGGTCCCGCTCTCGGAGATCGCCACCGTGGAGCTGGTATCCGGCGCGGCCTTCATCTACCGCGAGAACCAGGAGCGCTACATTCCGGTGAAGTTCTCGGTGCGCGGGCGCGACCTCGGCGGCGCGGTACTGGAGGCGCAGGGCCGCATCGCCGAGGAGGTGACCCTGCCGCCCGGGTTCCACCTCGAATGGGTCGGCCAGTTCACCAACCTGCAGGATGCCGTGCAGCGCCTGACCGTCGTGGTCCCGGTGACGATCGCGCTGATCGCCCTGCTGCTCTACGTCAACTTCAGCTCCGTCACCGACATGGTGCTGACGCTGAGCGTGATCCCGATGGCGATGATCGGCGGCATCTTCGCGCTGTTCCTGACGATGACGCCGTTCTCGATCTCGGCGGCGATCGGCTTCATCGCCCTGTTCGGCATCTCGACCATGGAGGGCGTGATCCTGCTCTCCTACTACAACCAGCTCATCGACGAGGGCTGGGCCCGGACCGAGGCGGTGTGGCACGCCGCCAACGTGCGCATGCGCCCGGTGATGATGACCTGCGTCGCCGCCTGCGTCGGGCTGCTGCCGGCGGCGATCTCCACCGGCATCGGCTCGCAGGTGCAGAAGCCGCTCGCCCTGGTGGTGGTCGGCGGCATCCTGCTCGCGCCGAACCTCATCCTCGTGGTGGTTCCGATCCTGATCGCGCTGTTCTCCCGGCGGGTGCCGGCCGCGATCCCGTCGGAGGGGGCCGCCCGGGCGGCGGCCCGCGCGGAGCACGCGTGATGGGCCGGTCACAGCCTCGCGCGCGCCCCGCCGGCCACGTTGACTTCGATCCCGGCCCGGCGCCTCTACGGCCCAGGACGGCGACAGGATTCCTTGGCACGATGGTGGCATCCCCCCAGAACGCGGCGCCCGCCGGCCGGGGCCGGAGGTCGCGCCGTCTCCGGGACGGCCTGCTCGTCCTGGCGGTCACGGGCCTCGGGGGGTGCGTCGTCGGCCCGGATTACGTGCCGCCGGCCGATCCGCCGGTCACCCGCTACACCCGCGAGCCCCTGCGCAACCCCACCGCCGCCGACACCATCCGCACCGCCCATGGCGGCTCCGCCGACCAAACCTTCGTCTCCGGGGCCGACGTGCCGGGCCAGTGGTGGACGCTGTTCCGCTCCCCCGCCCTCGACCGCCTCGTGGCCGAGGCGCTCGCCAACAACCCGAACCTCGACGCCGCGCAGGCTTCGCTCCGGATCGCGCAGGAGAACGTCGAGGCGCAGCGCGGCACCCTGTTCCCGGTGGTCGGCGCCAACGGCCTCGGCTCGCGCCAGAAGGCCCCCGGCGGCGCCCTGCAGGGGCCGCTCAACGACACCCGGCAGCTGTTCTACAGCCTCTACACGCCGCAGGTGACGGTCTCGTTCACGCCCGACGTGTTCGGCGGAAACCAGCGCCAGATCGAATCCCTGGAGGCTCAGGCCGAGAACCAGCGTTTCCAGCTCGAGGCGACCTACCTGACGCTGACCACCAACGTGGTGCTGGCGGCGATCCAGGAGGCGTCGCTGCGCGCCCAGATCGACGCCACCCGCAAGGTGATCCAGGCCCAGACCGAGGTCCTCAACCTCTACAACAAGCAGCTTTCGCTCGGGCAGATCGCCGGGGCCGACGTGGTGGTGCAGCAGGCCGCCCTCTCGGTCTCGATGCAGCTGCTGCCGCCCCTGGAGAAGCAGCTCGCCCAGCAGCGCAACCTGCTCACGGCCCTGGTCGGGCGCCTGCCGAGCGAGGAGATCGCGCCGACCTTCACCCTGACCTCCCTGCGCCTGCCCACCAACCTGCCGGTGAGCCTGCCGTCGCGCCTCGTGCAGCAACGCCCGGACGTGAAGGCGGCGGAGGCCAACGTCCAGCAGGCCAGCGCGGCGGTGGGGGTCGCGGTGGCCAATCGCCTACCGCAGTTCACCATCACCGCCAATGGCGGCGCCAGCGCGGTGCGGATCGCGCAGCTCGCGACCTCGGCCGCCTCGTTCTACGGCATCGTCGGCACCGTGGCGCAGCCGATCTTCGATGCCGGGACCCTGTTCCGACGCCAGCGCGCCGCGGAGGAGACGCTGAACGAGGCCCAGGCCCAGTACCGGGCGGTGGTGATCGGCGCCTTCCAGAACGTCGCCGACACCCTGCGGGCGCTCCAGTCCGACGCCAGGGCGGTGGCGGCGGCCTCGGCCGCCGAGCGGGCCACCAACGAGAGCCTCGGCCTCATCCGCAAGCAATACGCGGCCGGTGCCCTGAACAGCGCGCAGGTGCTGATTGCCCAGCAATCCTACCTCTCGGCCCTCGTCACCTCGGCGGGCGCGCGCGCCAACCAGTATGCCGACACCGCCGCCCTGTTCCAGGCGCTCGGCGGCGGTTGGTGGAACCGGGCCGACTTGAAGCCGGCCCCGCCGAGCGCGGACCCGGCGAAGTTCCTCTAGGAAGCCGGGCGCGCACGGAGTTCCGGCCGCGCGGGCAAACCGTTCGTTACCAGGGGGTTAAGCCGCGATTTGTTGGCCTGGGCCGGCGAGATGCGCTATAGGTTTGGGCAGGACATCGCACGGTCCGGCTGAGCGGCCGGAGACGCGCGCGACAACGCCGTGAGCGAGCGGAGCCGACACGGGCCGCCCTTGCTCCGGACCCCGGACAGGTAGAGACCGAAGACCTTGGCAGAGAACGACATTCCGGGCGCCGGCACGCCGCCGCCCGCCTCCGACATCAAGCCCGTCTCCATCACCGACGAGATGAAGCGCTCCTACCTCGATTACGCCATGAGCGTGATCGTGAGCCGGGCGCTGCCGGACGCGCGCGACGGCCTCAAGCCCGTGCACCGGCGCATCCTCTACGCGGCCTACGAGAGCGGGCACCTGCCCGAGCGCAAATACGTCAAGTCCGCTCGCATCGTCGGCGACGTGATCGGTCTCTACCACCCGCACGGCGACCAATCGATCTACGACGCCTTGGTCCGTATGGCGCAGGACTTCTCGATGCGCCTGATGCTCATCGACGGGCAGGGCAATTTCGGCTCCGTGGACGGCGATCCGGCGGCGGCCATGCGCTACACCGAATCGCGCCTGGCCAAGCCGGCCAACGCGCTCCTGGCCGACATCGACAAGAACACCGTCGACTTCCAGCCGAACTACGACGAGTCGCGCGAGGAGCCGACCGTCCTGCCGGCGCGCTTCCCCAACCTCCTCGTCAACGGCGCCGGCGGCATCGCGGTGGGCATGGCCACCAACATCCCGCCGCACAATCTCGGCGAGCTGATCGACGCCTGCGTCGCGCTCATCGACGATCCCGGCCTGTCGATCGAGCAGCTCACCGAGTACGTACCCGGTCCCGACTTCCCCACCGGCGGCTCGATCCTCGGCCGGGCCGGCACCCGCCAGGCCTACGCCACGGGTCGCGGCTCGATCATCATGCGGGCGAAGTCCCACGTCGAGGAGCTGCGCAAGGAGCGCGAGGCGCTGATCTTCACCGAGATCCCGTATCAGGTGAACAAGGCAACGCTGATGGAGAAGATCGCCGAGCTGGTGAAGGAGAAGCGCGTCGAGGGCATCTCCGACCTGCGCGACGAGTCCGACCGCGACGGCATGCGCATCGTCGTCGAGATCAAGCGCGACGCCATGGCGGACGTGGTGCTGAACCAGCTCTACCGCTTCACGCCCCTGCAGTCGTCCTTCGGCTGCAACATGGTGGCGCTGAACGGCGGCCGCCCCGAGCTGATGAACCTCAAGGACCTGCTCCAGGCCTTCGTGGATTTCCGCGAAGAGGTGGTGTCCCGGCGGACCAAGTTCCTCCTCAACAAGGCCCGCGAGCGCGCCCACGTCCTGTGCGGCCTCGCCATCGCGGTGGCCAACATCGACGAGGTGATCCGCCTGATCCGGACCTCGCCCGATCCCAACACCGCCCGCGACGCGCTGATGGCGCGCGACTGGCCGGCCCACGACATCGCCCCGCTGATCGCCCTCGTGGACGATCCGCGCCACCGGGTCTCGGACGACGGCACCTACCGCCTCTCCGAGGTGCAGGCCCGCGCCATCCTGGATCTCCGCCTGCAGCGCCTCACCGCTCTCGGCCGCGACGAGATCGGCGACGAACTGAAGAAGCTCGCCGACGAGATCGCCGACTACCTCGACATCCTGCGTTCGCGCCTGCGCATCATGGGCATCGTCAAGGAGGAGTTCGCGGAGGTCCGCGAGGCCTACGCCACCCCGCGCCGCACCGTCATCCTCGACTGGGATTCGAACGTCGAGGACGAGGACCTGATCCAGCGCGAGGACATGGTCGTCACCGTGTCCCATGCGGGCTACGTCAAGCGCGTGCCGCTCTCGACCTACCGGGCCCAGCGCCGCGGAGGCAAGGGCCGCTCCGGCATGGCGACCCGCGACGAGGATTTCGTCACCCGCCTGTTCGTGGCCAACACCCATACGCCGGTGCTGTTCTTCTCGAACCAGGGCCAGGTCTACAAGGAGAAGGTCTGGCGCCTGCCGATGGCGGCGCCGAACGCCCGCGGCAAGGCGCTGGTCAACATCCTGTCGATGGATGCCGGCAGTGAGCGCATCACCACCATCATGCCGTTGCCCGAGGACGAGGCCTCCTGGGAGACCCTCGACGTCATGTTCGCCACGGCGAGCGGCAGCGTGCGCCGGAACAAGCTCTCGGATTTCGTCCAGGTGAACCGCGCCGGCAAGATCGCCATGAAGCTCGATGCGGGCGACCACATCGTCCACGTGGAGATCTGCCGTGCCGACCAGAACGTGCTGCTCACCACGCAGGCCGGCCAGTGCATCCGCTTCCCCGTCGAGGACGTCCGAGTCTTCAAGGGCCGCGATTCCACCGGCGTGCGCGGCATCAGCCTGGGCAAGGACGACCGCGTCATCTCGATGACGATCCTCAACGCCTTCGACGCCTCGCCCGAGGAGCGGGCGGGCTACCTCAAGATGCGCCGCGCCGTGATCGGCGACGGGGTCGAGGGCGAGGAGACGGCGAGTCCGGAGGCGGAGGAGGGGGTGGCCGAGGCCACCGCCATCTCCCTCGAGCGCTACAACGAGATGGGCGCCAACGAGCAGTTCGTCCTCACCCTCTCCGAGCGCGGCTTCGGCAAGCGGACCTCGTCCTACGAGTACCGGACCTCGGGCCGCGGCGGCAAAGGCATCACGGCGATGCGGGTCAATGCCCGCAACGGCCACCTCGTGGCCTCCTTCCCGGTCCAACCCTCCGACCAGATCATGCTGGTCACCGATGGCGGCCAGCTCATCCGCGTGCCGGTGGACGACATCCGCATCGTCGGCCGCGCCTCGCAGGGCGTGACGGTGTTCAACACGGAGAAGACCGAGAAGGTCGTGTCCGTCGAGCACATCGAGGGCGAGGACGAGAGCGAGGGCGGCGACGAGGCCGCGTAAGGCCGATCGCACCCCGTCAAGCGGACGGCCCCGCGGCCGTCCGCATCCCAGGGCGCGGGGGTTAGCCCGTTTTCGTGCCGGGGCCGGAGGTTCCGTTTCGGGTCGAAATGCTCTACCCCGGGCCGCGATGATCCGCACCGCCCTCTATGCCGGCTCGTTCGACCCGGTCACGAACGGACACCTCGACGTCATCCGTCAGGCGTGCCGGCTCGTGCAGACTCTCGTCATCGCCATCGGCGTGCATCCCGGCAAGGCGCCGATGTTCTCGCCCGAGGAGCGGGCGGAGCTCCTGCGCGCCACCTGCGAGCCCCTGGCCGAGGCCGAGGGCACGGCGCTGACGATCGTGACCTTCGACGACCTCGCAGTGACCGCGGCCCGGCGGGTCGGCGCCAGCGTCTTCATCCGCGGCCTGCGCGACGGCACCGACCTCGACTACGAGATGCAGCTCGCCGGCATGAACGGTGCCATGGCGCCGGAGGTGCAGACCGTGTTCCTGCCCGCCTCCACCGGCGTCCGGCCGATCACCGCCACCCTCGTCCGCCAGATCGCCGCCATGGGCGGCGACGTCTCCCCCTTCGTGCCGCCGCTGGTGGCGACGCGCCTCGCGCAGCGCTTCCGGGCGGCCTGATCTCTCCATCCACGACCAACGAAAGCATGCTGACCCCATGGCCTTTGGACTGAATCGCCGTATCGCCCTCCTCAGCCTCGCCGGTCTCCTCGCGACGGCGCCTGCAGCCTGGGCGGCGGACGACAACACGGTGTACCTCGACACCAAGGACGGCCGCGTCACCATCGAGCTGCGCCCGGAGATCGCGCCGAAGCACGTCGCCCAGCTCAAGACCCTGATCAAGCAGGGCTTCTACAACGGCCTCAAGTTCCACCGGGTGATGGACGGCTTCATGGCCCAGACCGGAGACCCGAAGGGCAACGGCACCGGCGGCTCCAGCCTGCCGAACATCCCGGCCGAGTTCTCGCCGGCGCCGTTCAAGCGCGGCACCGTCGGCATGGCCCGCTCGTCCGACCCGAACTCCGCCAACTCGCAGTTCTTCATCTGCCTCGGCGACGCCCCCTTCCTCAACGGGCAGTACACCGTGGTCGGCCTCGTCTCCTCGGGCATGGAAGCCGTCGACGCGATCAAGAAGGCGGCCCCCGGCGCGCCGGGCGGGGCGGTGCAGAACCCCGACAAGATCGTGAAGATGCAGATGGCGCAGGGAGCCAAGTAGTTTGCGGGGCGGCGTCCAGCTCGGAGCTCTCGCGGCGCTCGTCGCCGTAGGGCTCCCCGCGTGGGCGGCGCCCTCCACGGGCCCGCTGACCCTTCCGGAAACCCTGCGCGGCACGGTCCGGGTTCCCCTGGAGCAAGGCCCGCTGGGCGGCCTGGCCGAGAGCGCGAAACCGGCCGACACCCTGCGAGACCTCTATCCCACCCTCGCGGCCTGCTGGGAGGCCCCCCGGGGATTGTCCCGCTCGGCCCAGGCCGAGATCACCACCCGCTTCGCACTTCGGCGGGACGGCAGCGTCCTCGGGACGCCGCGCGTGACCTTCTCGGCCCCGAATTCAGACCCCCGCGCCCATCGCATCCTCGCGGATGCGACCCTGGCGGCGATCCGGCGCTGCACGCCAGCCCGGATCACCCCCGACCTCGGCGCGGCCATCGCAGGGCGCCCCATCGCGCTCCGCTTCATCTACCAAGGACCTAAGGGAAAAGGAGTCTAAACCCATGGCAGAGACCGAGACCATCATCCTGGAGACCACCAAGGGCCGCGTCGTGATCGGACTTCGCGCCGACCTCGCCCCCAACCATGTCGAGCGCCTGAAGACGCTCGCCGCCCAAGGCTTCTACGACGGCGTGCCGTTCCACCGCGTGATCGACGGCTTCATGGCCCAGACCGGCGACCCGACCGGTACGGGATCGGGCGGCTCCGATCTCCCCGACCTCAATGCCGAGTTCAACGCCGAGCCGCACGTGCGCGGCACCTGCTCGATGGCGCGCACCAACTTCCCGCACTCGGCCAATTCGCAGTTCTTCATCTGCTTCGGCGATGCCCGCTTCCTCGACAAGCAATACACCGTCTGGGGCAAGGTCGTGGAGGGCATGGACGTGGTCGACACCCTGAACAAGGGCGAGCCGCCGCGCTCGCCCGACAAGATCGTCAAGGCGACCGTCGGCGCCGCCTGATCCGACTCGCTCGATCCGCGTTCGAGGGAAGTGTCCGCGCGAAGGTGCGGACACTTCTTTCGTTTCGAGGCCCGCCACGCCTAGGCAGGGCCCTCGCCAATTGGGACATGGCGGCCCATGACCGGCACGCTTCCGCTTCGCGACATCCTCCTCGCCCTGGCGGTGGTGGCGGTCTGGGGCACGAACTTCGTGGTGATCCGGATCGGGCTCGACCACCTGCCGCCGCTGCTGTTCGCCGCCCTGCGCTTCGTGCTCGCCGCCCTGCCGGGCGTGTTCCTGCTGCCTCGCCCGACAGTCCCCTGTCGCAACCTTGCCGCCTACGGCCTGCTGATCGGGGCCGGACAGTTCGGCCTGCTCTTCATCGCCCTGCGCGGCCACATCGCCCCCGGCCTCGCCTCCCTGGTGATCCAGATCCAGGTCTTCGTCACCATCGGCCTGTCGATGCAACTGACCGGGGAGCGGGTGTCCGGCCCGCAATGGGCGGCCCTCGGCCTCGCCGCGGCCGGGCTCGCCGTCATCGCCGCCCATACCGACGCCGCGACGACGCCCTTCGGCCTCGGGCTCGTGGTCTGCGCCGCACTGAGCTGGGCGGGCGGAAACATGGCGGCCAAGCGCAGCGGGGCGCGGGCGATGCTGCCCTATGTCGTCTGGGCGAGCCTGTTCTCGGCGCCCCCGCTTCTCGCTGCCTCGGTCCTCCTCGAAGGCTGGGACGCCATCCGCAACGGCCTCCTGCGGGCCGACCTGACGACCTGGGCCGCGGTGGTGTGGCAGTCCGTCGGCAATACGATGTTCGGCTACGCGATCTGGGGCTGGCTGCTCGCGCGCCACCCCGCCGCCCAGATCACCCCGATGGCCCTGCTGGTGCCGGTCTTCGGCATGGGGGCCTCGGCCGTCTGGCTCGGGGAGCCGCTGCCGGCCTGGAAACTCGCCGCCGCCGGCCTGGTCCTCGGCGGCCTCGCCCTCGGGCTGCTCTCTCCGCGCTGGCGGGCGCGCGCCGCGGTCGAGAGCGCCCCGCCCTGAGGCGTCAGGCGTCGTCGTTCCCGCCAAGCCGGGCCTCGGCCGCCGCCAGATCCTCCGGCGCGTTGATGTTGGCGAAGGGGTCCGCGGGCTCCGATGGCCAGGACACCGCCACCGCGCCGTGGCGCCTCAGGAAGCCGCCGACCCGGCGCTCGCCGCGGGCCACCAGGGCCTCGCGCAGGTCCGCCCGCAGGGCCACCGGCCAGAGCGCCACGGTGAAGTGCTCGCGCCCGCCCGACGCCGCCATGGTGATGACGCCCTCCCGCCCGGCCGCTTCGGCGAGGCGGACGACGAGGTCGCGGGGCAGGAACGGCGCGTCGCCGGAGACGCTGGCCACGTGGCGCGTGGTCGGATGATGGATGGCCGCGTGGTCCAGCCCCGCGAGGATGCCGGCGAGCGGCCCCGGATTGTCCGGCACGCCGTCGGGCACAATCGCGCCCGGGAAATCCGGGAAGCGGCCCGGATCGCCGTTGGCGTTGAGGATCACGCCGGCGGCGCACTGGGGGGCGAAGCGGGCGAGCACCCGGTCGAGCAGGGTGCGGCCGCCGAGGGTGCGCAGGGGCTTGTCGCCTCCGCCCATGCGGCGCGCCAGCCCGCCGGCGAGGATCACGCCCAGCACCGGCGCCATCGCGGCTACTCGATGACGATGCGGGGAGCCGCCCGCGGCGCGGGACCGCCGGTCAGGTTGCCCCAGAGCTTGGCGGCGATGCCGCGATAAATCTGCGCGTGCGGCCCGTCCGGGTCCACCGCCACCACGGGGCGGCCGGCATCGGAGGTCTCGCGGATCGTCATGTTCAGCGGCACCTCGCCGAGGAACGGCACCTCCAGCCGCGCAGCCTCGGCGCGGGCGCCGCCATGCCCGAAGATGTGCGAGGCCGTGCCGCAATGGGGGCAGATGAAGGTCGCCATGTTCTCGATGACGCCGAGGATCGGCACAGCGACCTTGCGGAACATCGTCACGCCGCGGCGCGCGTCGATGAGGGCGAGATCCTGCGGGGTCGAGACGATGACCGCCCCGGAGAGCGGCGTCGCCTGCGCCATGGTGAGCTGGGCGTCGCCGGTGCCGGGGGGCATGTCGACCACGAGCACGTCGAGTTCGCCCCAGGCGACCTCGCGCAGCATCTGGGTGATGGCCGACTGGACCATGGGCCCGCGCCAGATCATCGCCGTCTCGGGCTCGATCAGAAAGCCGATCGACATGACCTTGATGCCGAACCCTTCCATCGGGGCCAGCAGCCGCTCCTCGATGACGCGGGGCTTCCCCGACAGGCCGAACAGCTTGGGCACCGAGGGGCCGTAGATGTCGGCATCGAGCAGGCCGACCTTGAGGCCCTGGGCCGAGAGGGCGAGCGCGAGGTTGCAGGCCGTGGTGGACTTGCCGACGCCGCCCTTGCCGGAGGCGACGGCCACGATGTGGCGCACGCCCGGAAGGGCCGGGCCGGTCCGCGGCGGCGCGGCGGGACGGCCGGGGGGGGGCGGCTGCGGAGGGGCGGCTTGCGGGGCGTTCTGGGCCGGCTGGTTCGGGCCACGCTCGGAGGTCAGGCTGGCGAACACGCCCGAGACCCCCGGCGTCGCCAGGATCGCGCCCTCGGCCCGGCGCCGGATCGGCTCGAAGCGCTCGGCCTCGCTGGGGTCGATCAGGATGGAGAACATCACACGGTTGGTCGGATCCACCACCACCTGGGACAGGCGCCCGGAGGCGGGCAGGGTGGTGCCCGCGGCATCGACGGTCACCGTCGAGAGCACCTTCAGCACGTCGTCACGGGTGATCGCCAAGGTTCGGGCTCCTGGCCGCGTCCGGCCGGAGGGCCGAGGCGCGGCGACAAACGGGGGATCGCGGACGCTGCGGCCTCGGCCGGCCCACCCGCGACGAACCCATGCGACAGCACAGGCGGTGCCGGAGTGCAAGCGCTTCCCTGATCTGCCGGGGGCGAGACCCCTGGTCGCGGCGGGGGCCGGAACATGCCGGGACGGGGCGCCGCACCCGGGGTTTCCACGGAGGCGTTCAGGTTTCGCTAGGCATGAGTCGACGGGACGGCCGCGGTTTTGGGTCCGCGCGGCCCGCCGCAACGTTCGATGCAACACAAAGAGACCGCCCGGCGGCGGTCTCGCCCGTTGCAGGAACGCTCATTCGTGTACGCCTGGATCCGATACAGGTTTTCCGACCCCGCGCGGCCGTCGAGACGGCACCCGCGCGGCGACGTCGCTCAAGGCGACCTGACCATGAGCCCGTATCTCTTGCGGTTCTCCCGGCCCGTCTCGGCCCGCTACGAAATCGATACCGGCCGGGAACGGGCGCTCCATCTGCGCCGGACGATCCTCATCGGCCTCGTCTTCCACAACGCCTACAACCTCACCACCGCCCTGCTGATGCCGGGCATGCTGCCCCTGGCGATCGGCCTGCGGCTGTTCCTGGTCACGCCCCTCGGCCTGCTGCTCGCCTGGTCCGTCACCCGGATGCCGGGGCCGCGGCGCGAGCGCATGGTCACCGCCACGATGCTGCTGGTGACCGCGGTGCCGATCCTGCTGTTCAGCCTGGAGCGGGAGGCGATGAGCGCCATCTGCTACATCGAGTACCCGCTCATGATGGTGTTCGCCACCATGATGCTGGTGCTGCGCTTCCCCCATGCGCTCCTGCTCACCGGCCTCAGCGCGGCGGCCTCGTTCGCGAGCATCGCCCTGCGCACGGATCTCGCCCCGGAGCTCGCCCTCTGCCTCGCGTTCCAGACCCTGGCGGGCGCCTTCTTCGTCCTCTACGGAAACCACCAGATCGAGGGCGTGCGCCGCCGGGCCTACCTCGTCTCCCTGCGCGAAATCCTGCGCTCGGCTGGCCTCGAGCAGGATCGCCGGGTCCTGACCGTGCTGTCGGAGACGGATGCCCTGACGGGCCTCGCCAACCGCCGCGCCCTCGATGCCGCCCTGGCCAGGACGGCCCGCCAGGCGCGGGGCACCGCCCTGCTGATGATCGACGTCGATCACTTCAAGCGCTTCAACGACGCCTACGGCCATCCGGCCGGCGACGCCTGCCTGCGCCGGATCGCGGAAGCCATCGCGGGGGAGACGCGCGGCGGACGCGACTGCGTCGCCCGCTACGGCGGTGAGGAGTTCTCCGTGCTCATGCGCGGATGCGACGCCCGGTCCGTCGCCCGGGTGGTCCGACGCCTGCGTGCCGGCATCGCCGGCCTGCAGATCCCGCACGTGGCCCGGGGCGACGGCCATCCGTTCGTCACCGTGAGCATCGGCGTCGCCGTGGTGCCAGCCGGACGGACGACCTCCCCGGCCGAACTCCTGGCCGAGGCGGATGCCGCCCTCTACGAAGCCAAGGGCCTGGGCCGGAACTGCCAGGTGGTCCGGGTCATCGGCGACGCGGCCGTGATCCTCGATGACCGCCGCCTCGGCCGGCTCGGCGCGATGCGTCGCAAGCCCGCCCGGACGTCGCCCCCGGCCGCCCTCGCGCCGCCGGCGCCGGCCCGCCTCTCCGAAACCAATGCGGTCCTGGCTCGTTGAGCCCACGATCCGGTTGCCGATGATCGCGCCGGAAACCCTTTCGACGAGTTGGAGACTGCGATCCCATGCACCAGGGCAACCACCGCGACCACGAGGGCGCCAAGAAGCTGTTCGCCCTCATCAAGGACGTCAAGGTCGCGATGATGACCACCGCCGACCAGGACGGGAAGCTCTACAGCCGCCCGATGTGGTGCCAGGAGGCGGACGAGAACGGCGACCTGTGGTTCTTCACCAAGCTGCACTCCCCGAAGACCGCCGAGATCAGCAAGGACAACCAGATCAACCTCGCCTACTCGGATCCGTCGAGCCAGACCTACGTCTCGATCGCCGGCAAGGCCGAGATCGTCACCGACCAGGCGGTCATCAACGACAAGTGGAGCGAGAGCCTGAAGACCTGGTTCCCCAACGGGAAGGAGGATCCCGAGGTCGCCCTGCTGCGCGTCCATCCCGAGAAGGGCGAATACTGGGACAGCCCGAACGCCACGATGCTGCACATCTACGGCTACGTGAAGGCCGCGCTGACCGGCGAGTCTCCCAAGACCGAGACCAAGAAGGTCGACCTCGCCTGAATCGGACGCCCGTGTCGTACCGGAGGGCGGCGTGCAGAAGGGCGCGCCGCCCTCTTGGTTCGTAGGGTGCCGTCTGCGGACAGGCATCGCGCCGGAACGACCGCGTGGCCCGGCCTCATCCCGGGGGCGGGCAGGGGAGCCGCGCCGGGCCCACCGGCGACAGGTACGCGGGCTGCGTCCCTGCCGATTGCCGGGAAATCCGGCACGCGGGCTGCGGCGCGAAAGACAAGCGTCCCGTGGGACGCTTGCGCGCCTCGGTTCGAGGGGTCGCCCCGCTCGCCGGCGACGCCCTCAATTCGCCCGCGCGACCTCGACGAGATTGTCCGAGAAGGACGGTGCGTGGCCCATGTCGGTGAAGGCCCCCGACGAGATGCTGTTGACGGTCCCCTCGTTGAGTTGGCGCCAGTAGCCCAGCGTCGCGACCACGATGCCGGCCTTCACGTCGTCGGTGATGCGCGCCACGCCCTTGAAGGCGCCCCGGTCGTTGGAGACCTGGACCCGGTCGCCGTCCCGGATGCCGCGGGCATCGGCGTCGTGCTGGCTGATCATGACGAACTGCTCGCCCTGGCCCTTCTGCTTGTCCTCCATGTTCGCGTAGCAGGAGTTCAGGAAGTAGTGGCTCTTGGGCGAGACGATGTTGAGCGGGAAGCGCTTGGCCAGCTCCGGGTCGTTGGTGTGGGACTCGCGCGGGCCCAGGTAGTCGGGCAGCGGGTCGAGGGCCTCGCCGGGCTGGAAGCCCTCGTACATCTGACGGAACGGCGGGGCGACGAAGTTCGTGGCACCCTCGATCATCAACATGCACTTGCCGGTCGGCGTCGGGAAGTTGCCCTCCTTATGCGGCGCCCGGTCGTCCGGCGTACCGACCTTGAGTCGGGCGAAGCCGTGCGCGCGCATGTACTGGAGGTCGATGCCCTCGCAGGCCGGGGCGTTCCAGTCGACGTAGTGCTCCAGGCACTCCGTGTCGGTCCACTTGAAGTTCTCTTCCTCGAAGCCGAGCCGCGCGGCGAGCTGACGGAAGATCTCGTTGTTCGGGATCGCCTCGCCGGGCGCGTCCGCACACTTGGTGTTGTAGGTCAGGTAGAGGTGGCCCCAGGACAGGATCATGTCCTCCATCTCCGCCCCCATCGTGGCCGGGAGCAGGATGTCGGCGTAGGAGGCGGTATCCGAGATGAAGTGCTCGGCGGAGACCATGAACAGGTCCTCGCGCATCAGCCCTTCGACGATCTTGTCGGTCTCGGGCGCCTGCGTGACCGGGTTCGAATTCCAGCACATCATCGACATGATCGGCGGGTCGAGCTTCATCTCGCCGGTGAGCGCGCGTCCGATCTGCAGGTTGCTGACGACGCGGGTCCCCTCCGGGATCAGGTCGGGCCGGCACATCACGTCGAACTTGTAGGGGTGCTCCCAGACGCCGAACTGCGTGACGCCGCCGCCGACGTGGCGCCAGGCGCCCGTGAGCGCCGGAATGCAGGTGACGGCACGGATCGTCTGGCCGCCGCCGTAGTGGCGCTCCAGCGCCACGCCCATGCGGATGCCCACCGGCTGCTCGGTCGCCATCTCGCGGGCGAGCTTGCGGATCTCCGCGGCCGGGACGCCGGTGATTGCGGCGGCCCATTCCGGCGTGCGGGTGCTGGCCCGCTCCTTCAGCTCCTCGAAGCCGACGGTGTAATTGTCGACGTAGTCCTGGTCGACGAGGCCCTGCTCGATGATGGAATTGATCAGCGCCATGGCCAGCGCCCCGTCCGTGCCGGGCTTCGGCGCGATGTGCCAGTCGGCCGCCTTCGCCGTGCGCGAGGCGTAGGTGTCGATGACGACGACCTTGGCTCCCTTTTTTTGGGCGTCCTTGACGATAGCCCAGTGGTGTAGGTTCGTGCTGACCGAGTTGCAGGCCCAGATCACGATGTACTTGGAGTGGATGTAGCTGTCCGGGTCGAGGCCGGCGGTCGGGCCGACGGTGAGCAGCCACGCCGTGCAGGACCCCTCGCCGCAGAAGGTCCGCTCCATCACCGTGGCGCCCATCCGGTTGAAGAAGGCGTCGCCGCCGTTCAGCCCGTGCACGAGGCCCTGGTTGCCGAGATAGCTGTAGGGCGCGATGGCCTGCGGCCCGTGCTGATCGATGATCGCCTTCCAGCGCGTCACGATGGTGTCGAGGGCCTCGTCCCAGGTGATGCGCTCGAACTGCTTGGAGCCCTTCGGCCCGACCCGCTTCATCGGATAGAGAAGCCGGTCCGGGTGGTAGTGGCGCTTCTCGTAGTCCTTCAGCTTCACGCAGAGACCGCCCCGGGTCATCGGGTGATCCGGGTTGCCCCGAACCCCGATGAGTTCGCCGTCCTTCACCTCGAACAGCATCGAGCAGGTGTCGGGGCAATCGTGCGGGCAGCCGCCGAAAAAGGTTTCGGTCAGGCTCTCGGCCTCGGCGACGATCAGGGAGTCGGGCTTGACGATCTCGTTCATGTGTCCTCCACGGCCGAGCGTCCCGTCTTATTGTTCCTGACGAGCCGGCCCGATGCCCGGGCAGGATGCACTCAAGTGCGAACAATTCCAAATTCCGTTTCGGCCAAGAATCCCGTTTCGGCCACGCATTCCGTTTCGGCCAAGCATTCCATTTCGGTGAAGACGGGATCCCGCTCGGACCGAGATTTGCGTCCGCGCCGCGCTGCGAGGCGGCGAGGTCGGGTCGCGGGCAGTCGTTGAGAACCTGCCCTCAGCGTGGGGCACCGGTGACGTGGATGCCGCCGCGGCACCCGCCATCGCCCGAACCGGCCGGGTCGCCGCCTCGCCCACAGCCGCACCCCCAACCGCTTCGTGTCACCGATTGACTCGGCCCGCGGTGCCGTGCGCCTCTGCGGCCGCGCGGACGCCCGGGGGCGCCGCCTGAGGGGCCGTGATCCGAACCATGCTCGATCTTGCCACGCGGGTGTACAACCACAGCTTCAAGATCGACCCGATCGTCCGGTCCCTGCTCGACACGGACTTCTACAAGCTCCTGATGGCGCAGACGATCTTCCGCCGCCATCGCGACGCCCGCGTCACCTTCGGCATCCAGAACCGCTCGCGGCAGGTGCGGCTGGCCGCGTTCGTCGATGCCGGCGAGCTGCGCGAGCAGCTCGACCATGCCCGCTCGGTGCGCCTGAGCCGGGGCGAATCCACCTGGCTGCGCGGCAACACCTTCTACGGCCAGCGGCAGATGTTCTCGGCCGACTTCATGGACTGGCTGGAGGGCTTCCGCCTGCCGGACTACGAGCTGGAGGCGCGGGACGGGCAGTACGTCCTGACCTTCCACGGCCCCTGGCTCGAGACCACCATGTGGGAGGTGCCGGCCCTCGCCATCCTGAACGAGCTGCGCACGCGCGGCGTCGTGCGCCACCTCGGCAAGCTCGACCTGCAGGTGCTCTATGCCCGGGCCATGACCCGGGTCTGGGAGAAGATCGAGCGGCTGCAGCGCCTGCCCGGCCTGTCCATCGCGGATTTCGGGACCCGGCGCCGCCACGGCTTCCTGTGGCAGGACTGGTGCGTCGAGGCGATGCACGAGGCCCTGGGCGACCGCTTCCTCGGCACCTCGAACTGCCTCATCGCCCTGCGCCGCGAGGTCGAGGCGGTCGGCACCAACGCCCACGAGTTGCCGATGGTCTACGCGGCGCTGGCCGACGACGATGCGGGCCTCGCCCGCGCGCCCTACGCGGTACTGGCCGACTGGCAGCAGGACTACGCCGGCAACCTCCTGGTGATGCTGCCCGACACCTACGGCACAACGGGCTTCCTGGCGAATGCCCCCGACTGGATGAACGCCTGGACGGGCATCCGCATCGACTCGAAGGAGCCGATCGCGGGCGGCGAGGAGGCGATCGCCTGGTGGCGCTCCCGGGGCTCCGACCCGCGCGAAAAGCTCGCGATCTTCTCCGACGGGCTCGACATCGACACCATCGAGGCGATCCACGCCCATTTCCACGGCCGGATGCGGATCGGCTACGGCTGGGGCACGCTGCTCACCAACGACTTCCGCGGCCTGGTGCCGGACGGCCGCCTCGACCCGATCTCCATCGTCTGCAAGGTGATCGCCGCCGACGGCCGGCCCACCGTGAAGATCTCCGACAATCCGTCGAAGGCGATCGGCCCGGCCGAGGAGATCACGCGCTACACCCGCGTCTTCGGCGCCGCGGGGCAGGCCGCGATGCCGGTCCTGGTCTGAGCGCGCTCACTCCGGCGTCTGGACGATGACACCGTACCAGCCGAGGCCCGCATAGGTCTCGTAGCCCGGCGTGCGGTGGAAGGCGACGATCCGGCCGGTCCGGGGATCCTGGTCGGCGCCGCTCAGCCGCCCGCCGGCGGCCAGCGGCAGGGTTTCCTCCAGGACGCCGCACCCGTCCGAGGCGGCGATCACCCGGTTGCGCGCGTCGACGAGGAGCACGCGGGTTCGGGCCCGGTCCTCCTGCGCCACCCGCACGCCGTCGACGATGGCCCGGGCCTGGGCTTGCCAGTCGAAGTGGATCGCCAGGACGCCGATCGGCCCGGCCCGGCTGTCGCCGTCCGCGCGGACGCTCGCGCAGTAGGTCGCCACCTGCGCCCCGCCGAGACCGGGCTGCCCCATGACGTCGGCGGCGACGTAGGCCTCCCCGTCGGGGAGGGCGGCGGCGCGCCGGAACCAGTCCTGGTCGGCGACGTTGCGGCCGATGAGGCCGGGATAGCGGTTGGGGCGTCCGTGGGCGATCACGTTGCCCTTCAGGTCGCAGAGCCAGAGGTCCAGGTAGACCGTGTAGGCGTCGAGGATGATGCCCAGCCGCCGGGTCGCGTGGGTGGCGGCTTCCGGGCTTGGTTCCGCCGCGCAGGCGACCAGGGCCGCGTCGGTGGCCCACCAGCGCACGTCGCAGGTGCGCTCGTAGAGGTTGCGGTCGATGAGTTCGACGGCGTTGAGCGCGAGGTCGATCAGCCGTTGGGTCTGGGACTCGTCGGCGAAGCTCCGGACCCGGACCTGGAGCCCGGCGATGCGGTTCGAGAGCTCGACCTCGAGGGCGCGGGCGACGGTCTCGACCTCGGCGCCGATCGCACGCACCTCCTGCGCCACCACCGAGAAGCCGCGGCCCATCTCGCCGGCCCGGGAGGCCTCGATCAGGGCGTTGAGAGCGAGCATCTTCACCTGGCCGGTGATCGACTGGATGCGCCGGCTCTTGTCGGAGGCGATGCGCTGGAGCGCCGCGATCTCGGTGGCAATGCCCCGCAGGTTGGTGGCATCGGCCACGCCGGGTCCCGTGCCAGCATCACTCGCCGTGTCGTGCACACCTGCCTCCAGCCATCGTCGGACGGGCCCCGTCCCCTCGCTGTCGAACACCGTACGCAACCAAGCTTAGAGTTCCATTAAAATTCAATCGCTGCGCCTGCGCATCCCAAAATAGACTCCGAAATTATCTTATGTTTAGCGCAGGTATCCCAATACAGACATAGAATTCGCGCAGTCTAAGCACGTCTCCATACGGCGTCGAACACGATCGGCCCATCCTTCCCGGACGCGATCAGGTCGAACCGCCCTCGGCGCAAGACACGCCCGAAAATCGACGAAGCGCTCGTCCTCCCGCTGGCACCCGAACGTTCAGGATGACGGCGTCCAGGCGGACGGATACGCGGCAACCCCGGGCGGACGGCGCGAAGACCGGTGCGGCGCCGCCGCTCAGCTATGCATCGGAGGCAGGCTCAACCCGCCTCGATCACGGTTTCGCGACGAGATGAACCCCTGGGAGGGATCGATTCGCGCGCGCGGGTCGTTCTCACCGCGTCGGTGCCGGCCACGTCGGCGGCCCGCGCGTCGCGTCTCGAACACGGAATCGGAATGGCCCTGCGATCCCCCCCGAAGCCGTCCCTCGTCCCCCCGCGACCCACGCGCATCGCGGCCGCCGGCACGCCGACCCAGGCCGTGACGTCGCCGATCATCGTCGCCGCCCTGATCATGGTGGGACTGTATGTCGGCCGCGACGTCCTCATCCCGATCGCCATCGCGATCCTGCTCTCCTTCGTCCTCGGCCCCCTGGTGAACCTGCTGCGGCGCTGGCATTTCGGCCGCTTCCTCTCGGTGGCGGCCTCGGTCCTCCTGGCGCTGGGCACCGCCGCCGCCCTGGCGACGCTGATCGGCGTGCAGCTCGCCGACATCGCCAAGGACGTGCCGCGCTACCGCAGCACGATCGAGCGCAAGATCGAGGGCCTCAACGACACGCCCGCCGGGCGCCTGGCGGGCTACGTCGCCAGCATCGGCCGGACGATGCACGAGAGCCACGAGGAACCGAAGCCCGAAACCAAGCCGGAATCCCAGGCCAATCCGGCCCCGCCCGAGAAGGCGATCCTGGTGGAGGTCAAGGAGCGCGTGCCGGGACCGGTGACCATGGCGGGCACGCTGATCTCGCCCATCCTGCACCCACTTGCCACCATCGGCATCGTCTTCGTGGTGCTGCTCTTCCTGCTGATGCAGCGGGAGGACCTGCGCGACCGGATGATCCGGCTCGCCGGCTCCAGCGACCTCCACCGCACCACCGTGGCGATGGACGACGCCGCCAAGCGCCTCAGCCGATACTTCCTGGTCCAGCTCGGCCTCAACGCCTCTTTCGGCCTCGTGGTCGGGATCGGGCTGTACCTCCTCGGCGTACCGAATCCCGTCCTGTGGGGCATCTTCTCGGCGCTGATGCGCTTCGTGCCCTATGTAGGCGCCTTCGTGTCGGCCCTGTTCCCCCTGGCGCTGGCCGCCGCGGTCGATCCCGGCTGGTCGATGGTGATCGGGACGCTGATCCTGTTCCTCATCCTGGAACCCCTGGTCGGGCACTTCATCGAGCCGATGCTCTACGGCCAGTCCACCGGCATGTCGCCCTTCGCGGTCCTGGTCTCGGCGCTGTTCTGGACCTGGCTCTGGGGACCCGTCGGCCTGCTCCTGTCCACGCCGCTGACGGTCTGCCTCGTGGTGCTCGGGCGCCACGTGGACAAGCTCGAATTCCTCGATGTCCTGTTCGGCGACCGGCCGGCCCTGACTCCAGTGGAGAACTTCTACCAGCGCATCCTGGCCGACGACCCGGAGGAGGCGCAGGAGCATGCCGACCTCATCCTGAAGACCTGCTCGCTCACCGCCTATTACGACGAGGTGGTGGTGAGGGGCCTCGAGCTCGCCGCCCGGGACGCCGCCCGCGGCGTGCTCACCACCGAGCAGAAGAACGACATCCGGGCCAGTGTCGGCGGACTGATCGAGGAGATGGCCGACCGCGACGACCTGCGCGGCGACACCGAGGCGAAGGCCGACCCCGACGCCCCGCGCCCGGACCCGGTGCCGGAAGCCTGGCGGCCCGACGGCACGGTGCTGTGCGTCGCCGGGCGCAGCTTCGTCGACGAGGCCGCCTGCGCGATCCTGGCCCAGCTCCTCGCCAAGCGCGGGATCGGCACCCGGGTGGTGCCGTTCGCCGACGTGGCACGGGCGCGGATCGACGCCTTCGATCCCGGCCCGGCAAAGCTCGTCTGCATCGTGTCGATGGCGATCAGCGGCGAGCCGACGCACCTGCGCCGGCTGGCCGACCGCCTGCACCGCAAGCTCCCGGGCGCCTGCTTCGTCCTCGGCCTGTGGCAGGCGGACGATGCCAGCCTCGACGAGGCGACCCGGCGCCGGGCGGTGGAGGCCGACATCCATGTGTCGTCTCTGAAGGCCGCCGTGGAGGCCGTCGTGGCCGCCGCGCACGGGACCCGTCGTCCGGCCGACGAACCGCCCGCGGTCGAGACAAAATTCGCCCCGGTCCAACCGATGCCGGTCTGACGGCACGGTTTTGGGCTTGACCGCCGCCCCCTCCCTCCGCTTCGCTCCCCGACCATCCCGATGGAACTCTGCCGGATGGGGCTTTGTCCGGCGGGCACCGACCGGAAGAGGGGTATGCCGATGAGCGTCGTCGATCTCGCGCGGTTCATGGACGATCTCGCCGCGGCCTCGGGACAAGCGATCCTGCCCTTCTTCCGCGCCGCCTTCGGCATGGACGACAAGGCGCGGGGCGGGGCGGCCTTCGATCCGGTGACGGAGGCGGACCGGGCCGCCGAGGTGGCCATGCGGGGCATGATCCGGCGCGACCTGCCGACCCACGGCATCCTCGGCGAAGAGTTCGGGTCCGAAAACCTCGAGGCCGAATGCGTTTGGGTCCTGGACCCCATCGACGGCACCCGCGCCTTCGTCGCCGGCCTGCCCACCTGGGGCACCCTGATCGGCCTGACCCATCACGGGGCGGCGGTGCGCGGCCTGATGCACCAGCCCTATCTCGGCGAACTGTTCTCGGGCGACGGCGCCCAGGCCCGCCTGCGGTCGCCCCGCGGCGAACGCAGGCTGCTGACCCGCCGCGGCACCGCCCTCGACCAGGCGGTCCTCGCCACCACCGACCCGCGCCTGTTCGCGGACGGGGCGGAGCGGGAGCGCTTCCTCGCCCTGGAGGGCGCGGTGCGCCTCTCCCGCTATGGCACCGACTGCTACGCCTACTGCATGCTGGCGGCCGGGCAGATCGACCTGGTGGTGGAGGCCGGGCTCAAGCCCTACGACATCGTCGCGCTGATCCCGATCATCGAGGGCGCCGGCGGCATCGTGACGACCTGGGACGGCGGACCGGCGACGGGGGGCGGGCGCATCGTCGCCGCCGGGGACCGCCGCCTGCACGAGGCGGCCCTGCGCCAGCTCAATCCGTGAGGCGCACGGCTTTCTGACGCTCCTCGGGGCTCACCCGCCCGGCGGTCCAGCTCTGGCCCTTGGTCCTCCCTCGGGAGGCCCGCAGAGAACAGTCAGCGGCAGCCCGATCGAGTCGCTCCGGACGACCGCCGTCGGATCGGGAGCGGACCTTCTTCGAGGATGGGCGGATCCTTACGCGGGGAGAAGGCCGGTCGCGCGATAGTGGTCGATGAGGGTGTCGAAGAGCGAGAGATCTGCTCGACCTCTCGCCATGAGTTGGGCGCCCGCAACGGCCGCGTAGATGGCGCCCGCCCGCCCGTCGCTGTCGACCGCCTCCACCACCCCCGCTGCGGTCAAAGCCTTGCTCAACCAAGCGACGTTCACCTCGGCAAAGGCCCTCACCTCGTGCTTCACGACGTCCGGCAGATCGTCGTATTCGGCCGTCATGAAGCTCGACAGGCACATGCGGTTGTCGTTCTGCAAGGACGTGCGAAAAATCTCGGGATATCTGTGCAGACTGGCGAGCGGGTCAGACGCTTGGTTCGAGATGGCGTCGAGATCGGCGGCGATGTCTTCCCAATAGCGCTTCGCAACCGCCACACCGAGTTCGGCCTTGCCCGGGAAATGGTAGTAGACACTCGCTGCCTTGATGCCGACCTCGGCCGCAAGATCGCGGAAGTTCAAGCCAGCGTAGCCATGCGCCATCGCCGTCCGCTTCGCTGCCGCGAGGATCGCCTCCTTGTTGTCTGCCTTCATCGCGCCGCCTCGCGTTCCTTCAGTGCCTGCCAGTTGGCAGATAGGTGTTGACCGATCGAAAGGACAGCCCTAGCTCTCCGCCTGCCTACTGACAGACAGGGAGATTTGAATGACCACCGAGACCGCGTCCCGCCTTCAGCTTTTCACCTCGCCCTCGGCATTCCCGAATCCGCAACGTCTGCGCATCTTCCTGTACGAGAAAGGCATCGCGGATCACTTCGCCGAACGGGTCTACGACATGTCACCGGGCGGCGAGCAACGGCAGTGGCCGCACCTGAAGATGAACCCCTGGGGCGAAACGCCGACCCTCAAGCTGGAGGATGGGAGCGTCCTCTCGGAGACGGCCGCGATCGTTCGATATCTCGATCAGGCGTTCCCCGGTCGGCGCATCATGGGTGAAGACCCCTTGCAGCAGGGGCTCGACACGATGTGGGACAACCGCATCTGGGTGCACATCCTCTACCGGATCGTCACCGCGTTCCACGTTCTGCACCAGGGCCTGGGGCCGAAGCTCGAACTCACCAGCAACCCGGCCTGGGGCGAACACTGCCGCAAGGAAGCCCTGGCGCATGCGAGCCTGGTGAACCAGCATCTGTCGGACGGTCGCGAATGGCTTCTCGGCGGCGCGGCACCCACCTTCTCGGACATCACCATGGCGACCGCCATTGCCTTCTCGAAGTTCCCGGTCAACGCCACGCCGCTGGATGAGCGCTTCGAGCACATCGACGCATTCTGGAAGCGCTGGCAGCAGCGCCCGGCCTTCAAAGCGGCCTATGCGGACCGTCAGAGCGGCGTCGCGGAGTTGGACGACCGCACCTGATCCTGAAGCGCACGCCCCTCCTTGCTCCCGAGTCATGCGCCGCTTCCCGCTCCTGAGCTTCACGCCTCCTGCCGCACGCGCGTGTCGGTCGGTTCCGTCGCGTCGGAGCCGGGCATGAAGGCGTCGAAGGCCGCCCAGAAGTCCTGCCGGATGCTGTCGCGCTCCGACAGGATCTCGTGCCGGGCATCGGGCAGCACCAGGATGTGCCCGGCGCGCAGGCGGCGGGCGAACCGCTCGGTGGTGGAGGTGCCGCAGACGGGGTCGGCGCCTGCCGCGACGATGAGGGTCGGCACCGAGATTCGGCCCGGCACGCGCGGGTCGGCGAGGCGCTTCATCGCCCGGAAGGCGCTCGCGAGCCAGGCGATGCTCGGATCGCCCACGGCACCGGCCCCGACATCCCGGGCGGCCGCCGCGTTGCGGGCGTAGCGCTTCGGATCGCGGCACAGGCGATTGTCCGGATAGGGCTTCGTCGCGATCGAAACCGCCGAGCCGAAGGGGATGTAACGCCGGCCCCACCCGATCGCGTGCAGGGTGCCGGCCAGGAGGGCCGCCCCGGCCGGCCATCGCACCATCCGGATCGACAGCATCGGCGCCACCATGACGACGCGCCGGAACGGCAACCAGCCGTCATGGGCACCGGTCAGGGCGACGGCCCCGCCCATCGAGTGCGCGAGGCAGAGATGCGGATGCGGCATCAGGGGATGCAGGATCGCATCCGTGATCGCCTTCAGGTCGAGGCGGTAATCGTCGAAATGGGCGACGTGGCCCCGATGCGGATCGTCGACCTGCCGCTGCGACTCGCCCTGTCCGCGCCAGTCGAAGGCCACGACGGCGAAGCCCCGCCCGCGCAGGTCCGCGATCGTCTCGTAGTACTTCTCGATGAACTCGGCCCGGCCCTGGAGGAGGCAGACGGTGCCCTTCACGAGGCGGGTGGTCGGACGCCAATGGGCGGCCCGCAGCTCGAGTCCGTCATCGGTGCGCACCGCCTTCAGGGCACCGCCCGGTGGAACGGGATTGTCCGGGGTGGAACGCAGGGTCAGCATCGACGCAGTCTCGCGGCAAGAAAGGAACCGAATTTTTTGGCCGAGGCGCCGGCTGAGGCTCTTGCGAGGCTGAAACCCGGCTCCGATATCAGGTGAGCACCGGCCAATACGGCGGTGCGACTGGTCCGGCCCTCGGGCGGACCCAGAACCAGCATGTTGCTTCTTACGGAGAATATGTGATGCGTCAGTTCGACCTTGCTCCCCTTTATCGCTCCACCGTCGGTTTCGACCGCCTGTTCTCGGCCCTCGACCAGTTCGTGAGCGCCGACGCGGCCCCGACCTATCCGCCCTACAACATCGAGCGCACCGGCGAGAACGCCTACCGGATCACGGTGGCGGTGGCCGGCTTCACGGAGTCCGATCTCGCGATCGAAGTGAAGGAGAATGCGCTGACGCTGAAGGGCGAGCGTCAGTCCGATCCCGCCAAGCCGGCGGAATTCCTGCACCAGGGCATCGCGGCCCGCGCCTTCGAGCGTCGGTTCCAGTTGGCGGACTACGTCCAGGTGACGGGGGCCGCCCTCGAGAACGGCCTCCTTCACATCGATCTCGTCCGCGAGATTCCGGAGGCGAAGAAGCCGCGTCAGATCCAGATCGCCACCGGCCGCACCCCGCGGGCCCCGGTGATCGAGGGCTCGACGCAGCAGGCCGCCTGATCGGCCCAGACGGACGTTCGGAGCGCCCCGGTCCCATGGCCGGGGCGCTTTCCCATGGGGCGATGCGATCGCGTCAGAAACCGCCGTCGAACCAGTCGCTGCGGCTCGGCTCCTTGCAGCGGTAGCCGATGAAGCAGCGCGGCGTATCCTGTGCCGGCACGAAGGCCGGGACCGTGATCTCGGTGACCTCGCAGAAGCTGCGATCGCGCACGAAGCGGTCATAGGTCTGCCCGCCGGTTCCAAGCACGAGGCCGCCCCGCCGGTCCACCAGCCCCTTGGCCTGACCGCAGGACATGGCAACCGTCGAGGCCCGCTGCGCGAGCGCCGGGACGCTGCAGAGGGCGAGAACGAGGGCGGCGAGGGCGACGCGGTTCGGCATGGCGGGCCAACGCGCAGCCCGCCCGGTCGATCCCGCGAAAGAGACGCGGAACGCCCCACGCCTAGGCTCCTCGACCGCCGGGTGCGATCACAGGTCGCCGAAGATCAGCTGTCCTTGCGGGCTCGGACGCCGCGCAGGCGGCGTTCCCTTCGCCCGCTTGGCCGCGGGCTTGCCCACGGACCGGCGGGCGGCCGGTCGCTCGGCCGGCGGATCGGCGCGCAGGCGGGCCTTCGCCCTGTCGCGGGCGACCGCCTCCGGGGCGTGGGGATCGTCGTCCAGCCACTTGCCGCGCTTGATCACTTCGTTGACCCGGCCCTGGTTCACGCCGACCTTGAAGGCGATCTCCTGCTGGGTCATGCCGGTGGAGGCGTGGAGGTCGAGGATCGCGCGGGCGAGTTCCGGGGTCATCTTCTGGCCAGTCAGGCGCCGGGCCGGCTTGATCGTCCGCGTCGCCCGGTCCCGCTCACGCAGGCGCTCCAGCAGGGCGAGGGCCATGTGCATGCCGTGCTCGCGCAGGGACTCCTCGAATTCCTTCAACGTCGCCATGGTCGGCATCCTCATCGCCGCAGGGTTCCGTGAGGTCGGAACCGCGACTGTTCCATCAACGCGACCGAAACGCCAGGGTTGCTCCGGACAGGCCGTCAGGGTTGGGCCGGTTCGAGCGGTGTGACAACAGGCAAGCGCCGTCATCCACCGCTATCCGTCGGGACCGATCCGGGCCGGGACGGGCAGGGGGATCGACGACGGGCCGCCACGCCCGTGGTCAGGCGCGTGCGCTTCGGCTAAACCGCCGGTCCCGCCGCGGTTTTCGAGGATCCCCGCCCGATGATCAGCCCGATCGTATCCGTCTCACGCGCGGGGCCGCCCCCCGGCACGCCGTCTCTGGTGGATGCCCTCGAGGGCGGCGCGGTCCTGATGTTCCCCGACCTCGACTTTCCCCTCAGCCCCTTCGAGGAGCGCTTCGTCGAGCGCCCCTTCGCCGACGGCAAGGCCAAGAACGTCAACATCCGCGGGCCGCAAGCCACCCTGCGGGGCGCGGCCGGCACGCCGGAGGAGCAGGAGGCCCTGCGCCAGGTCCTCATCCGCTACCGCCGCTTCGCCGAGGCTTTGGTCGCCGCGCACCTGCCGGCCTATGCCGGCAAGGTCTCCTTCGCGGGCACCTCCTATCGCCCCTACGAGGTGGACCAGCGCAAGCTGAGCTGGCGGCGCGACGACACCCGCCTGCACGTGGACGCCTTCCCGTCGAACCCGATCGGCGAGAAGCGCATCCTGCGCATCTTCCGGAACATCAACCCCAACGGGCAGCCGCGCCACTGGCGGGTCGGCGAGGACTTTCCGTCCATGGCGCGGAAATTCCTGCCGCGCCTGCCCGGCTACTCGCCGCTCTCGGCCCGGATGCTGGCGCTCCTCAAGATCACCAAGGCGCGGCGCAGCGAGTACGACCACCTCATGCTGCACCTGCACGACGCCCTGAAGCAGGACATGACCTACCAGGAGACGGCGCCCCAGGCCGATGTCCACTTCTCCCCCGGCCAGACCTGGGTAACCTTCTCGGACCTCGTGATGCACGGCGCCATGGGCGGCCAGTACATGCTGGAGCAGACCGCCTACCTCGCGGTGGCCGACCAGGCCCGCCCCGAGCGCAGCCCGCAGCGCCTGCTCGCCCAGGCCCTCGGCCGCCCCCTTCGCTGATCCCCCCTCGAACCTTACGGCCGGAGAGATTCATGATCCTCGAAATCGCGCAGATCGACATCAAGCCAGGCCTGGAGGCCGAGTTCGAGGCCGGCATCGCCAAGGCGGCGGCGATCTTCAAATCCGCCAAGGGCTGCCGCAGCTTCGCCGTCCGGCGTTCCATCGAGAAGCCGCAGCGCTACCGCCTGCTCATCGAATGGGAGACTCTCGAGAACCACACCGTGGACTTCACCGGCTCCCAGGCCTGGAAGGACTACCGGGCCATGGTCTCGCCCTGCTTCGAGGCGCCGCCCAGCGTCGAGCACACCGAGCTGGCGCTCCAGGCCTTCTGAGGCCGCGTCACGAGCCGGAGCCCCGCACCAGCATCTTGATGCGGTCGTCGAGCCGGCCGATCCGCGCGCGGACGCCGCGCGCGGCACAACCCGACAGGGTCTCGCCGGCGAAGAAGCCGAACTGCTCGGCGCGCTCGCGACAGGCCAGGACCGGCGGCAGCCCGATCACCAGAGCGAAGGGCGCGGTGAGCAGGAGGAGGTTGAGGAGGAGGGACGGCGCCCAGCCCAGGGTGAAGGACCGGACCTCCGCGTCCGCTTCGCCTTCGAACTCCCCGAACCGGCGCACGGTCCGGGGCGTGCGCAGGCCGTCGCGGATGATCGCCTCACGGATCCGGGCGTGCGCGGGCGTGGCCGCGTCGGCCGCAGGGTCGTCCCGCACCGGCGCGGCGAGCGTCTCCAGGGGCATGGTCCGAGCTCCGAGCTTCACCGCGGCCTCCCGCCACGATCGCGATGGTCCGTCCCGATCACGCCGCGCTACCGCAGGCCGTTCGCGACCGTTCGAAGGTCGCTGTCGAGATGGAGAACCCGGCCGGCCAGGTCGCGGCGGGCGCAGGCAGTGCTGCGCAGGATGTCGGGGACCCAGGATCCCCGGACGCCCCCCTGGCAATCCATCAGCAGGCTCGCGGCCAGCAGGATCGTCATGGGTCCGAGCATCAGCGTGACCTTGAGCAGACGGACGATGCCGAACCCGCCGCGCCGCCGCCGGGGCCTGGCCGGCGCCCGATCCCGACCGGACGAACGCCGAAGCGGGCGGTCGTCCGGCTCGTCGTCGCGCGGACCGAACTCCTGCTCGTAATAGGCTTCAAGCTTGCTGCGCTTCATCGGTGAGCGTCCGCCGACCTGGCTCGTGACATCCTCGTCGCACGAGATACACGCCGAGAGCGATAAGCTTGGCCTAAGATCGCGGGGCGCGGGAGGCGCGACCTGTACGCGTGGTTTCGGAATACTTAGCGGCCGGCGGCGGATCGAACGCGGTCCCGGTGACATCCGCGCGCGGACTGCGTACCTAGGTTTCAGCAGACCGGACCGGCCCGATCCCCCGGGTTCCGGCCCCCCACCACCGAGCGATCCTCGCCCATGATCCAACGTCCCCTCCGCATCGGAACGCGCGGAAGTCCGATGGCCCTGGCCCAGACCGGAATGGTCCGGGACAAGATCGTCGCGGCCAATCCGGGCCTCGAGACCGAGATCGTGGTGGTCAACACCGTCGCGGATCGCATCCTCGACCGCCCGCTCTCCGAGATTGGCGGCAAGGGGTTGTTCACCAAGGAACTCGAGCAGGCGCTTTATGCCGACGTGGTCGACGTTGCCGTCCACTCGATGAAGGACGTGGAGACCTGGCTGCCCGACGGGCTCGTCATCGCCTGCATCCTGGAGCGAGATGACCCCCGCGACGCCTTCCTGTCGCCGCGCGCGTCCGGCTTCGCCGAGCTTCCGTCGGGGGCCCGGGTCGGCACCTCGTCCCTGCGCCGCGCGGCGCAGGTGTTGATGCGCCGTCCGGACCTGCGGATCGTACCCCTGCGCGGGAACGCCAACACGCGCATGCGCAAGCTGGAGGAGGGGACTTGCGACGCCACGCTCCTGGCGCTCTGCGGCCTGGAGCGCCTCGGCATGGCCGACATGGCCCGGAGCGTGCTCGATTTCGGCGAGATGCTCCCGGCCGTTGCGCAGGGCGCCCTCGGCATCGAGTGCCGCGCGGCTGACGCCGCCGTGCGCGCCCTCCTGGCCCCCCTGGTCTCGGCCACCGCCACCGCCGAGCTCGAGGCCGAACGCGGACTGCTGGCCGAGCTCGACGGCTCCTGCCGGACGCCGATCGCCGCCCTGGCACGGATCAGCGGCGACACGCTTAACCTCGACGGCCTGCTGTTCCTGCCCGACGGCAGCGCCCACTGGGCCGTCCAGCGCTCCGGCGCCGTGTCGGACGCCGCCCGCATCGGGCGCGAAGCTGGCGCCGAATTGAAGCGCGCGGCGGGCGACACCTACACACGGCACCTCCAGTAGGCGCTCACGTCAGGCTTCGCTCGATGGCCTCCTCGTCGCAGATCACGCTGGCCGCGCGGCGATACTCGATTCCGAGGGGCTGAGTCAGGATCGGGGCCTTCGCCCGTGTGGTGAAGGCGTCGAGGAACACCCGCATCACGTGGGCGACCGCCATGGGCGTGACCGAGCGCAGGTCGTCCTCGTAGTAGCGCGCGGCATTGGCGGTACTCGTGACGATCTCGTAGGCGGGAAAGTAGACGGCGCGCGGCTCGGCCGCGACGATCTCCTCGGCCGCGGCTCGCAGAGCAGCTTTGCTGTAGGTGTTGGAGACTAGAACGTGCCGTTCCGCGTAGGTCGCGATCAGGGGCACCGGCGAGATTGTGAGGATGACCCGGGCGGCCGGATTGACCGCGAACAGCCGCTCGAGGAAGGTCAGCATGTCGTCGCGGACGTCACCCACCCGCGCATTCACGAAGGCGTAGGCATCCGGGTCGAAGCTGCCGCCGATGACCCCGGGGGCCACCGGGAGCATCGCGCCATCTGCGCGATGCATCCAGCCCTCCGTCAGTCCCAAGGTGAAGACGAAGACGTCGAGGCTTTCGAACATCGCCCGGACCGCCGCGAGATGCCGCCGGCGATCGGCATCCACCTCGGCCGCGTCAGCGAAGCCCGCCGGCTCGATCCCGGGGCGGAACGGATCGACTAGGCGACCGTCCGGACGCGTCCAGATCGAGAGGGCAGGGGCGTAGGTGCCGTAAGCCCGGTCGAAGAGCTGCAGAAGCTGGCGGGCGGTGTAGAGGTTGCCGTAGCGGGCCGAGTAGATCCCGTATTGACGGTCGGCGGCGGTTTCGGGCGCCATGCCGTCGGGCGCGGCCTCGGCGAGATAATGCCCGAACCCTGCCCGGGTCAGGGCGCAGGCGACATGCTGGGCGAAACACGAACCAGCGGTCGCCACCCGGGACTCGGGGGCGATGGTAAAGCGGCCGCTCGGGGCGGGTGCCAGGGCGAAGGGCGCCACGCCTGCGACGGCCTTGCGCCAGAATCGCTCGGCCGGTAGATCGGCGTAAGGGTTCATCACCACGGCGGCATCTCCATCCGATCGCTTAGGCCATTGCCGCGCACGTCCACCAAGACACTGGTCCCGGACTCTGTCGCGGCCTTGGCTGCCTCCCTCGCACGCCCGGGTTCATCGTGGCGATCCTGGGCGGGAGGATGGCGCAGGCCCCGCATCGACTCGCTTGACCCGGTTCGGGACGGATCGCGGATCGCGGTCTTAGGCAACTGCCAGGCCGAGGGCGTCGCCCAATCTCTGAGACTGCTGCTTCCGAGCGCGCAGGTCCACCTCGTACCCTTCGACGGCCTCGGACGACGGTATGGCAGCCTCGAGCGCCTGAAGGCCGATCTCGCCCCCTTCGACCACGTCTTCACGCAGTTCTTCCCCGAAGGTTTCGTCGAGGGCGGCAACGTCCATGCCCTCGGCGACAGCGATCCGCGCCTCCGCCTGTACCCGACCATCCTGTTCCCGGGCTATCAGCCCGACATGGTCCTCGTGGGTGATGTCGGTGCGCTCTCCGCCTCGCGCCTCATCGCCTCGCCGACAGGTCCTTATCACTCCGCTATCGTCCTGTGCGCCTATCTGGAAGGGCTGGGACTGGAGGAGACCGTGAAGCTGTTCCGCGAGTCGGTCTATACACGACTCGGCTTCTACGAAGCTTGGAACGTCGCCGCAGCGGAGCTTCTCGGCAGCGCACGCGACATCATGTTTCCGCTGGAGGCGGAGCTCGCCCGATGGTCCCGACGCGGCTGCTTCATGCACGTCCTGAACCATCCCAAATTGTTCGTGCTGGCTGATATTGCCCGGCGGCTCGCCACCGAAGCGGGCCTTGAACCGCTTCCGGCCCAGGTCGAGGACTATCTCCCGGATGATCTGGCCGCCGACGTGGTCTGGCCCCTCTACCCTGACCTCGCGGTGCACTATGGCCTAACCGGCACGATGCTGTTCAAGGACCGGGCCCGCCGGGGCGACCCGAAGCTCTACGACTTACGGGCCTTCATTGCGGCGAGCTTCGCGATCTATCGGCGCCATGCGCCGGAGGCTCTCGGATGCATCCGGGTCGCGGGCTGGCGGGCGAACCCCGCCGTGCGGGCATTGTTCAGGGCCTGACTGCGCCCCGACATCAGCCTGTCGCCGGCAGACTCATCGGCTCCCATCCGGCGGCGGGTTCACGCTTTAGCGAGCCGGCGAAATCAAGCACATCCCGGGTCCGGAAGGGCTTGCCAGGAAGACGCTGTCTGGCACGGCATGGCGATCTCTGCAGACGCGGGTCGACGAACAGACGACCAGTCCATCGGGGTCGAGCGCGCGAAAAGCCTGCACAACGGACCAGCCGTCGATGAGGCCTGGAAGGTTGATGTCGGTGAACAGGAGTACGAAGTATTGCCCACTTCGTTCTCTGTCGCGCTGGCCTGCCGGAGGACGGCCACAGCCGCCTCGCCGCCGGAAACCGAGACCACGGCAATGCCGTTCCGCTGGCACAGGGCGGTCGGCATTTCAGGAAGCCGGGGATTGTCCCCGACGACGAGGACCTGACGCCGGTGCATGGATCGCACCAACTCTTTGCACAGTGGGCTTTGTCCGGTAGAGGTTAACCACCGATCAACAGAGGCGGTGGTTGGGCCAAGTCCCGACCTCGACCTAGTCTGGACGACCTCATGCCGGACCATTCGACCCGCGAGGCCGAGACGTCCGCAGCCCCTGATGCGCCCGCCCCGCGGGTAGGGCCGATCTACGAGCCCCGCACACTCAAGGAGTTGGAAGACATCTTCGGCCGGGCCCGCTTAATGGATCTTCTCGACCGTTTGAGAACCGAGATCGGCCGACGGCTTCAGGCGCCGGCCTCGGAACGCATCGTCCTCGGGCAGGATGCCCACATCCTGCTTTCCGCGAGTGGGTCCCTGGGCTTCTTCGATCTCTCCCAGCGCTGTTCGGAGATGGAGCGGGCTTGCCTGGATGGAACCGATCTTGCGGCGCCCTTGGCAGCCGTCCGGCGATCCGCTGAAGCCGCGGTGACGGCGATCCGTGCGATCCAAAACCAATCCTAAAGCCCGCGGGGCTTCGTATGTTGCCATGCCGCCACGGATTGGACGCGCGTACAAACATCGACTTCAGCGTCGCGCCGATGCCGCAATCGGGGCCGATCTCCGGGGTTCGTCTCACCTCGCCGTCAATGGAGCGATTCGGAGCGGGCGTGCATGGAGACTGGGTTTCACGAGACTTTGGCCGATTTCGGCAAGATCCGTTCAAGGTTGACGGAACCTTCGCTTAACCGAGACCGCATAAGAACCGCCGCTGTGTCCCCGAGGGGGTCACATGAGGCGACGTCGTCAGCCTGATCATCAGGGATCCGGCGGCTGTGCCCGAGGAGAACAGGATCATGTCCATGATTGCGCGCTTCCGCGTGTTTCCGCTGGCGGCCGCCCTCTGCGCCGCCCTCAGCGTCGCAGCCTGCACCAACGACAAGGATCTGGCCGACGCCTCCGGGTTCGGCGCCGGCGGTGGCATGAACGGCGGCGCCAACACCCCCGGCAGTGCCCAGGACTTCGTGGTGAATATCGGCGACCGGGTGTTCTTCGAATCGGACTCCACCGATCTGACCTCGACCGCCACCGCCACCCTGGATAAGCAGGCCAACTGGCTGCAGCGCTATCCGCGCTACACCTTCCTGATCGAGGGGCACGCCGACGAGCGCGGCACCCGAGAGTACAACTTCTCCCTCGGCGAGCGCCGCGCCCAGTCTGTGAAGGACTACCTGGCCTCGCGCGGCATCGCGAATGGGCGGATCCGTACCGTCTCCTATGGCAAGGAGCGTCCGGTGGCCGTGTGCAACGACATCTCGTGCTGGTCCCAGAATCGCCGCGCCGTCACCGTGCTCGATCGCGGCGCTGGTTCCTGACGCAAGGATGCCGCGGGATCTCGGAGCCGAACCCTCTTCAGGATCCCGCGCCCGAAACGATGTGCCGCGGCATGGCCGCATTTTTGCCGCGTGGGACAGCATTTGCTATCGGCAGGCTGCGATCTTCGCGAACGCACCTCCGCTCCTCGACCACCGGTAACGCCCGTCATGCTTGCCCGCCTCCTCCTCGCGACCCGCCTCGCCACCGCAGCCGGATCCGTCACGGGATCGATCCTCTGGGGGATGTCGGCTCCCGCGATGGCGCAGGACGCGTCCGACTTCGTCGTCCGGCTCAATCGGCTGGAGAACCAGTCGCGTCAGACCGCGGGGCAGATCGAAACGCTGCAGTATGAAAATCGCCAGTTGAAGGAGCAGCTCCGCAAGTTTCAGGAGGACGTGGAGTTCCGCCTGCAGGAGGCGAAGGGGGGCCGCAGCGGCGCTCCATCGGGGACCAATCCGGCTCCGGCCAAGCCCCAGAAGCGCAGCGACGCCTTCGATCCCGAGCACAATCTTGGCAAACCGGGCGCGCCGATGCAGCTGGGTACCACCACGCCGAGCGGGGCGGGGGCCGAAGCGCCCCGGGCTCGCAACGTGCCTCCGGCGGTCGTCGAGGCGGATGACGAGGAGCCCGGCCTGACGCCGCCTGGTCTCGGCGGCCCAGTCGACCTGTCACCGCCCGCCCGCGTTCCGACCACCGGTGCACTTCCGAATCCGCCCCGGGCCGGCAGCGTCGCTGCTACGGGGACGGGGGATGCGCGCGCCGATTACGAGATGGCCTACGCCTACATCCTTCAGCGCCAGTACGAGCAGGCCGAGATGGGCCTGCGCCAATTCATCCAATCCCACCCGCGCGATGCACTGGTGCCATCAGCAACCTACTGGCTCGGCGAGAGCTACCTACAGCGCAATCGCAACCGCGAGGCGGCCGAGCAATTCCTGAAAGTCTCCACGGACTATGCACGCTCGGCGCAGGCGCCGGATGCCATGCTGAAGCTCGGAGCCTCGCTCAATGCGCTCGGAGCCCGCGAGCAGGCCTGTGCGACCCTCGCGGAATTGGAGCGTAAATTTCCTTCTGCCAGCGCCAGCGTCCGCCAGGGCGTGACCCGCGAACAGAAGCGCGCGCGCTGCGCCGCCTAAGCAAACCGGTCGACGCGGTCGAGGACGCGCTCCGCCCCTATCTGACTGGCGGAACGGTCCTCCTCGCGGTCTCCGGCGGACCCGACTCGACCGCGTTGATGGCTGCAGCGGCGGCCGTCGATCCTGCGGCGACCGTCCACGTCGCCACGGTCGATCACAACCTTCGGCCTGAAGCGGGCGTGGAAGCCGCGGCGGTCGCCAGCCTCGCCGAAGCTGTCGGTCTCCCCCACCGAACCTTGGCCTGGACCGGACCAAAGCCGTCGCGGGGGCTTCAGGAGGCCGCCCGCATCGCGCGTTACGCTCTCCTTGCCACCCATGCCGAAACCATCGGCGCCGGCCTCGTGCTCACCGGGCACACTCGGGACGATCAGGCCGAGACCGTTCTGATGCGTCTCCTGGCGGGGAGCGGGCCGGCAGGCCTCGCGGGTATGCGCACCGAGCGATCCCTGACACCTTCCATCAGACTGGCACGGCCCTTCCTGAAAATCGCGAAGGCTCAACTCGTGGACTATTGCGAGCGCCGGCACTTCGCCTTCGTGCGCGACCCATCCAACGACGACGAACGCTTCGCCCGAGCACGCCTGCGCAGGCTCATACCGGACCTCACCCGCGAAGGTCTGAGTTCGGATCGGCTCTGCCGTCTCGCGGCGCGCTGCGCTCGTGACGACGCGGCCTTGACGGAAGCGGCGCGGATCGCTTTCGCGACGGCACTCCGGCCGGAGTGCCGCCCCGGCATCCACCTGGACGGTCCCCATCTTCGCTTCCTGCCGGACGCCGTACTTCTTCGTGTTGCGAGCCTCGCGGCGGAGCAGATGAAGCCCGATAGCCCGGAGCGGCTGGAACGGCTCGAAGCCCTCGTTCTGGATGACCTTCGACCCGCCCTGCATGAGGGGATTCCGGTACGCCGGACTCTGCGTGGGATATTGTTCGAAGTGACGCGGGCAGGGGATCTGGTGCTGACCTCGGCGCCACTGCGCCGAGGAAGGAAATCTTCGTAACCCTCCCATCCGATGCGGCCTTGCCGCGGCGGCATGGCCATGGCACGGCCTCCCCTTCGACTTGGCAAGGGGGGACTCGCTGCCTACATTGGCGGGGAGCGTCAGGAGCGACCCGCCCCAATTCGCGCGGCGGGCCCCGATGCCTCCAGGGATTGATCGATGAACCCGAATTTCCGCAACTTCGCCTTGTGGGTCGTCATCTTCCTGCTCGTGCTTGCCCTTGTGACCCTGTTTCAAAACCCGGGTCATCGTGGTGGCGGTTCCGAGATCGCCTACAGCCAGCTCCTGAATGATGCCGATTCCGGTAAGATTCAGACGGTTGTGATCTCCGGGCAGGATGTCAGCGGCACCTATGTCGGCGGCGGCAACTTTACGTCTTATGCCCCCAACGACCCGAGCCTCGTGTCCAAGCTGCAAAGCAAGGGCGTGCAGATCACCGCTCGTCCCCCATCCGACAACACGCCATGGTTCATTCAGCTGCTCGTGAGCTGGCTGCCGATCCTCGTGTTCATCGGCGCCTGGATCTTTCTCTCCCGGCAGATGCAGTCCGGGGCGGGGCGCGCAATGGGCTTCGGCAAGTCGAAGGCCAAGCTTCTCACCGAGGCCTCCGGCCGCGTAAGCTTCGACGACGTCGCCGGCGTCGAGGAAGCCAAGGAGGACCTGCAGGAGATCGTGGAGTTCCTGCGCGACCCGCAGAAGTTTCAGCGTCTCGGCGGCCGTATTCCGCGTGGCGTGCTTCTCGTCGGCCCCCCCGGCACGGGTAAGACCCTGATCGCCCGGGCGGTCGCGGGCGAGGCCAACGTGCCATTCTTCACGATCTCCGGCTCCGACTTCGTCGAGATGTTCGTCGGTGTCGGTGCCTCGCGCGTGCGTGACATGTTCGAGCAGGCCAAGAAGAACGCCCCCTGCATCATCTTCATCGACGAGATCGACGCGGTCGGCCGCCATCGTGGCGCCGGCCTCGGCGGCGGCAACGACGAGCGCGAGCAGACCCTGAACCAGCTCCTCGTGGAGATGGACGGCTTCGAGGCCAACGAGGGCGTGATTATCATCGCGGCGACCAACCGTCCCGACGTGCTCGACCCCGCCCTGCTGCGTCCGGGCCGCTTCGACCGCCAGATCATGGTGCCGAATCCCGACGTCGTCGGCCGTGAGCGCATCCTGCGCGTCCACGTCCGCAAGGTGCCCCTGGCGCCGGACGTCGACCTGAAGGTCATCGCGCGCGGCACCCCCGGCTTCTCGGGCGCCGACCTGATGAACCTCGTCAACGAGTCGGCCCTGCTCGCCGCGCGGCGCGGCAAGCGCATCGTCACGATGCACGAGTTCGAGGATGCCAAGGACAAGGTGATGATGGGTGCCGAGAGGCGCACCCTGGTCATGACCGAGGACGAGAAGCGGCTGACCGCCTATCACGAGGGCGGCCACGCCATCGTGGCCTTCAACGTCCCGGCGACGGACCCTGTCCACAAGGCTACGATCATCCCGCGCGGCCGGGCACTGGGCATGGTCATGCAGTTGCCCGAGCGCGACAAGCTCTCGATGTCCTTCGAACAGATGACCTCGCGCCTCGCCATCATGATGGGCGGACGCATCGCCGAGGAGATGACCTTCGGCGCCGACAAGGTGACCTCGGGTGCACAGTCCGACATCGAGCAGGCGACCCGTCTTGCCCGCATGATGGTGACCCGCTGGGGCTTCTCGCCCGAGCTTGGTACCGTGGCCTACGGAGAGAACAACGACGAGGTCTTCCTGGGCATGTCGATGGGTCGTCAGCAGACGGTCTCGGAGGCGACCGCTCAGAAGATCGACGCAGAAGTTCGCCGCCTCGTGGAAACCGGCCTTGAAGAGGCGCGCCGCATCCTCGGTGAGCACAAGGACGATCTGGAGGCATTGGCTCAGGGTCTCCTCGAATACGAAACCCTGTCCGGTGACGAGATCAAGAACCTCATCGCGGGCAAACCTCCAATCCGGGACTCGGGCGATGGACCGACCACGCTGCGCGGCTCATCCGTTCCGTCTGCCGGCCGTGGCCGTCCACGCGGCAGTGATGGACTGGAGCCTCAGCCACAGGCTTAAAACCTGAGATAAGCCACATCTGACATAACGAGCCCGCCACCGACGGGCTCGTTCGTATCAAGGCCGTCCTAACGATATGATGGATTTGGTCTTCAAGGGCGGGATCCGGCAACCGGATTTTCATCCCATGGGTGAACCTAATGCCGAAGCATCATCACCGGCGGTCAGTCGGAGGATTGCGTCTTAAGGCGGACTCAGTTCCCCTACACACGAGAACAGCAGACGGGACGCGAAAAGCATGTCGCGCAAGTATTTCGGCACGGATGGTATCCGGGGACGGGCCAACGGCGTCATCACGCCGGAACTTGCCCTGAAGGTCGGTCAAGCGGCAGGCTTAATCTTCCAGCGCGGCGATTACCGCCATCGAGTCGTGATCGGCAAGGATACGCGTCTCTCGGGCTACATGATTGAAACCGCCCTGATTGCCGGCTTCACATCGATGGGCATGGACGTACTCCAACTCGGGCCGATGCCAACCCCGGCCGTGGCGATGCTCACCCGATCCATGCGCGCCGATATCGGCGTGATGATCTCAGCCTCGCACAATCCTTTCGAGGACAACGGCATCAAGCTGTTCGGGCCCGACGGCTTCAAGCTCAGTGACGATGTCGAGCGGGAGATCGAGGCACTGATCGACGGCGAACTGCATAAGCGTCTGGCTGGTTCGCGGGACCTTGGACGTGCCAAGCGCATCGAGAGTGTGCACGCCCGCTACATCGAATTCGCCAAGCGCTCCCTGCCGCGCAACGTCACCCTTGACGGCCTGCGCATCGTTGTGGATTGCGCGAACGGCGCCGCCTACCGAGTGGCACCCGAAACCCTCTGGGAGTTGGGTGCCGAAGTGATCGCCATCGGTGTGGAGCCAGATGGCTTCAATATCAACCGTGACGTCGGTTCAACCGCGCCGGCTGCGCTTGCGGCCAAGGTTCGGGAGCTGCGCGCTGATATCGGCATCGCCTTGGATGGCGACGCAGACCGGGTCCTTATCATCGATGAGAAGGGCCAGTCCGTCGACGGCGATCAGCTGATGGCCGTGGTCGCCCGGTCATGGAAGGAGGATGACCGCCTAACGCAGCCGGGGCTGGTCGCCACGATCATGTCGAACTTGGGCCTGGAGCGCTTCCTGGGTGGCATCGGTCTGAATCTGGCGCGCACCGCAGTGGGGGACCGCTACGTGCTCGAACACATGCGGGAGCACGGCTACAATCTCGGCGGCGAGCAGTCCGGACACATCATCATGTCGGATTACGCCACCACCGGCGATGGCCTCGTGGCGGCTTTGCAGTTGCTCAGCGTCGTGAAGCGTCAGGAGCGTCCGGTCAGCGAAGTCTGCCACTGCTTCGAGCCGCTGCCCCAAATCCTCAAGAACGTACGCTACCGGTCCGGCCAGCCGCTGAGTGCGGATTCGGTCGTCACGGCAATTGCTCAGGCGCGTGAGCGCCTCGGCAATTCCGGCCGCCTGGTGATCCGCCCGTCGGGCACCGAGACGGTGATCCGTGTGATGGCCGAAGGGGACGACCGGGGTCTCGTCACGGAGGTGGTGGATGATGTAGTCGAGGCTGTTGCCAGAGCTGCGGCGTGAATTCGCTCGGGTTTGACTAAAACGGCTCGGCACAGATGCTTTGGCCCGTTCGAGATGCGAGACCTTAGATCTGATCGTAAGCCGCAGGTGCGACCTCTCGCCAGGCGGCCAGGAGAGCTGCGGCCAGCATGTCCTCATCCGCCTCCCAAAGGGTGAGACAAGTCCAGCCGCGCCGACCCCAAGCGCCGTCCACCGCTTCGAAGAGATCGGGCTCGGCCTCGATCCACTCGGCCTGCAGCGTTCGCGAGAGGCGCAGAACCAACCGTTCCTCTTCCACCCACAGCGTCGCGAAGATCCGCCCAAGAACCCGAAAGTCCGGGTGTCCGTTGTGCGCCCCCTCGGTTACTTCAGGAAGTGCCCCGGCCAAGCGGCGAACATCCTCTGGTCTGCTGGGCACGGGCAGTGTTTCCCTGTCGCTTAAATTTCTACTCAAAACGAGCGTGCATTCCGCCGTAATCACGGACCAAGCGTTGTGTGACAGCCGTCAACGCATCCGCAAGGATAAGATTTAACGTTAAATCCGATTTAACTCTTGGATCCCATGATGTCCCCGTCATCCCGCCGGCATTTCAGGCTTCCGGCACACGGTCGATTGAAGGACATCCGATGCGCCGCACCAAGCTGTCTGCCTTGGCGCGCTCGATCACGCTCTTTGCGAGCGTGGCAGCGCCCTGCCTCGCCCAAGCGGCGGATCTGCTTCCGCCCCTGCCGCCCGAGCCGCTGCCCCCGCCCGTTGAGATCGGCGGCGGCTGGTACCTGCGCGGCGACGTCGGCGTTGGCGCAGCCAGCGTGGGCGCCATCTCGACCACGGTCCTGAAGGGATCGCTGCCGGACGGGTACCGATACGACCAGAAGGCCATCGAAAGCCAATTCTTCGCCGGCGGCGGTGTCGGCTATCAGTTCGGCGCTTACTTCCACGGCGATATCACGGCCGAGTACCGCGGCGGCGGCAAGCTGACCTTCCAGGACAGCTATGGAGCGGATTGCCGCTCGGATGGGTGCCGCGGGGTCAACGCGTATCAGGCCAACTTGGCGTCCGTCGTCGTAATGGCGAACGGCTACATTGATCTCGGCACCTGGTATGGCGTGACGCCCTTCGTCGGCGGCGGCGTCGGCACTGCGTTCCACGACTTTTCCGGATTCAACGATCGCGGCTTCGGCAACGCGACCGGCGGGTATGGATTCGCGAAGGACAAACATTCGAACACGCTGGCCTGGGCGGCTATGGCCGGTCTCGCCTACAGCGTGACGCCCAATTTGAAGCTGGAACTCGGCTATCGCTACCTCAATCTGGGTGACGTGCGCTCGGGTGTCGTGAACTGCATCAACCAGGATTGCGGTGGCGCGGTCTACAAGGTGAAGGAGGTCACCTCCCACGACGTCCGGATCGGTATGCGCTGGCTGCTTGGTGGCATCGTCGCCCCTGCAGTCGCCGAGTATCAGCCCGAGCCGGCCCCGTTGGTTCGCAAATACTGACGGAGGCGTGCCCTGCTGGGTGGCTCCCCCCAGCAGGGACAGAGACCGGATGGATCCGAAGGCCGAAGACGCGGGGTGCCGCGTCCTCGGCCTTCGTCCGTTTCCGGGCGTCGGCGATCATCAAAAACCCCGTTGCGACAAAGCGTTAGGGTTAAGTCCTCTCTAACGGTTCCGCTCTAAAGTGCGGCGTTGCGTGATCCGAGGCGTGCCGCGCGCCCCTTCGATCGCTTCAAATCGTTCAGCGTTCGAGAGTGTCATGGCCGCATCCACGTTCCGGTTCGTCACGGCCTTCGGGCTGATGCTCGCTGCTCAAGGGCTAGCGCCCACCGCCTCGGCGGCGGATCTTCGCCCCCTGCCACCACCGCCACCGGCCCCGGTCGCCATTGGGGAGGGGTGGTACCTCCGGGTCGACGCGACGGTCAGCGATTATGCCCGTCCCCATGATGCGACCCCAGCGCCGGCCGACGGAAGCCCCCTCAATCCCCTCACGCGCCTGAATCTGGAGACGGTTCCCGGCTATGGCGGCGGCGTCGGCTACCGCATCAACAACTGGCTGCGCGTGGACGCCACGATCGATCAGCGGATGCCCGCCCGCTACAGCGCCTATTCGTCGGGCTCGGGCTTCGTGACGGGCTACAACATCGAATCCGCTCAGCTCGACGTCCTCACCGGATTGGTGAACATCTATGCCGACCTCGGGACCTGGTGGGGCCTGACGCCTTATATTGGCGGGGGCATCGGCTTCGCCGATAAGCATCTCGGCAAGGCCTACACCCAGACGACCTGCATCCTGGAAGCCTGCGACGGCAATGCGGGCACCGGCTTGCGCGACGTTGTGCGGCGCCCGAGCCGCTCGGTCGCTTCATTGGCCTGGGCCCTCACAGGCGGCGTGTCCTACGAGATCGGCGCCGGCCTGAGCCTCGACACCAGCTATCGCTACGTCGATCTCGGCCGCGCCAAGACAGGGCTCGACACCTACGGCTTCGATTCGCGCCTGAAGGACCTCGCCTCGCATGAGGTCCGCGTCGGCCTGCGCTACCGCTTCGCCGGCGGTCCGGCGAGCCTCCCCGGCCTCCCCGGTGCGAGCTGGAACCGAAATCCCTACGAATAAGGGACCCGGCCCGGCGAGCGCCTCGCCGCCGGGCTCCTTACCGTTCCCGCGAAGGACAGGGCAACGGAGCGTTAAGGTTACTCAAGTAAAACCGAACCATAGGCTCAGCCATCTGACCCATCGGGCTTACGCCCTGAGGACGACATCGATGCGTACCGTTTCCCTCGCGCTCCTGACCGGTTTCACTGTCGGAATCGTCGTGCCGGCGTGGGGCGCGGACCTTGATTACGGCATCCTGCGCGGCTCCGACTACGAACCCGAAGTCCAGATCATCGACTGGAACGGCGTCTATTTCGGTGGACACGGCGGGTACTCGTCAGCGACCGCCGGCTTCAAGAACGCCTACACGCCGCTGGTGTCGAACGCCTTGCGCTACTCCACCGCAGAAACGACCTTCAACGCCTCCAGCCTGCTTGCGTCCCGCGGTGGCAATATGGAGGGGGCCAGCTACGGCGCCTTCGCGGGCTTCAACTACCAGTTCGACGAGACCGTGATCGGCTTTGAGGCCGACTATACGCGGTTCGACCGGACAGCCTCGACGCGGGACAGTCTCAGCCGGTTCAAGGTCGGATCCGACGGTTACCTGGAGACGGTCTCGCTGACCGGTGCCGCGACCGCGCGGATCGAGGATTACGGCACGATCCGCGCCCGCGGCGGCTACGCGATCGGGAACTTCCTGCCCTACGTTACGGGCGGCCTTGCCATCGGCCGGGTCCATACCGAGCAATCCGTCGCGATTCAGGATTACGGCTACGACACCATCGCCTACAAGGCCAACCAAGCTCTGACGACGGGCAATCCCGTGGCGGTCAAGAACTTCGGCTACACAGCGAACGGCTTCGACCCGAACAACCCGGAATCCGGAACTCCGGCCACCCAGGTGGTCCGCACTGCCAAGACCAAGACCATGGGCGGCTTCGTCCTTGGTGGCGGCCTGGAGTTCGCCCTGACGAGCAACATCCTCCTGCGTGGCGAATATCAGTACGTCATGCTCAACGACTTCCAGCAGAGTGCCGCGAACCGGATCGCCATCAGCACCGTGCGGGCCGGCGCCGCCGTGAAATTCTGAAGGCCCTTAAGCGATCGCTCGCTCTTTTCTTTTACGGTCGTCCGCGCGGCGACCACGCCGCCGCCGGGAGTTCGTTCATGCGTCGCCACATTTTACTCGGCAGCGCCGCGGCCTTATTCGCGAGCGCTGCGGCCTCGTTCGTGGGAGCAGCGCCCGCTCACGCAGGCGGTGAACCCGGCCGGGGCGACCGGCGCCCGCTCCTCCCGCCGCACATCGCCTACCGGGATCCGGTCTACGTTGCCCCGCGACGCCCGGTCGTCCTGATTCCCGTCCGTCGCGTGCCGCGCTCTCTCGCACTACCGCTCTACAATGAGCCTCCGCCGCGCTTCCAGGCGCTCTGACCGCACTTAGGTCTCCAACTCGGTGTCCCAGTAGAGATAATCGAGCCAAGTGTGGTGATACTCCCGGTGATCGAACTCCGGCTGGCGACGGTGCAGTTCGTGCCGTGTCGGCCGGTGCGGCTCGTGGAGCAGAGGCATGTCCGCCTCTGCCGGGGTGCGATTGGCCTTGCGCAGATTGCAGGGGGAACAGGCCGCGACGACGTTCTCCCAGCTCGACAGGCCGCCGCGGGACCGGGGCACGACATGGTCGAAGGTTAGGCCTCCCGCCGGAAGGCGCAGGCCGCAATACTGACAGGAAAAAGTGTCTCGCAGGTAGATGTTGTAGCGGGTGAAGGCCGGGCTACGTGCCAGCGTCACATAGCTCTTCAGGGCAACGACGCTGGGCACGCGCAGCGAGCGAGACGGGGACCTAGCCTCGACGTCGTAGCTGGCCACCAGCGTGACTCGATCGAGGAACAATGCGGTGAAGGCATCCTTCCAGCACCACAAGGAGAGCGGATTATAAGAGAGCGGCCGATAATCCGCATTCAGTACGAGCGTTTGAAGATCCAGCATCGGCGCTACCCTCTCGACGGGTCAACAGCGGGACAATGCGCGGAGGTCGGTGGGCGCATCGTCCCAGGTTGGTGAAAGATCAAACATCTCCGCGTCTCGGAGCGTCTTGGCGCAGGCGGAAATGGGGGTAGGGCCCAGCCGCTCGACAAGCGCCGAGGAGGGGCGGGGGAGCCAGGCATTGGCCAAAAGCCGTCGCATCGGGCGGGAACGCCCGGTTCGTGGCGACGCACATCGGCGCGGATGGTCGTCGCCACCTCCTCGCACGGGAACGAAAAGGCCAAGTCCATCGGGATTTAGTCTAATATCAGCGTGACACGCTTGTGAAGGTCACCCCCGCTCTCCACGAGGTCGCGCCCACGGATCGGCGATCCGTACCGATCGGCTGCCTGTATCTGCCGCACCGTCAGCCTTTCGCCCCATTGCTCGGCGATGGGGCGGTTTCCGGTCGCTCCCCGTGCTTCCGAGTGGTGCAGGTTCTACCCGTCCAGTTCGGGCATGCGGGTTGCCAGTGGCCCGACGAGGCGAGGCGCGACAGCGCGCCAGAACCGCGCGACGGCGCAGCGCGAAAGGATCATCATGGGTGGTATCCCGAGAGGCCAGACGACCCGAGGCACCCGAGGTGCGGCACTGATCGCCGCTTGGCTGGGTGTCCTCGTCCTGGCTCCTGCGGGCGCAGTGGGGCAGGGCACGCCCACGGCGCCGCCCGCCGCGGCCCCGACGAAGGCTGCCCCGGCCCCTGCGCCAGCAGCCCCCGCAGATAGCAAGCCGGCCCCCAAAGCGGCGGCCCCGAAGCCGGCCGTTTCGGAGCAGATCCAAAACGTCCGCGACCAGCTCGACAGCGCCAAGGCGGATCTGGAGCAGCGCGAAAAAATCCTCACCGGACCGAATATCGGGAGCGGCGACCTGACCCGCGCCCGCGAAGGCATCGAGGTGATCGCGGACAAGATCCGTCACGTCATCGACATCACCACCCCGCGCCTCGATGCGGCCCGCGAGCGGCTGACACAGCTCGGTCCGAAGCCGAAGGACGGTGAGGAGGGCGAGGACGTGGCGCGCGAGCGGACGGAGCGCGAGCACGCCGTCGCGGAGATCGACGAGACCCAGCGACTTGCCCGCTCCCTCCTGGTCCAGAGTGACCAGATCGTCGATCAGGTCTCAAACCGCCGTCGCGCGGCCTTCACTCGCGGCCTGTTCGAGCGATCGACCGCCCTCGTGAATCCCGACCTGTGGATGAGGATCGCGGCCGACATCCCACGCGACGGACGCGCCTTGCAAGGCGCTGTGGAGGATACGGCGGCCCTGTTCGCCCGCAACGGCACCATCGGAAACCTGCTGCTGCTCGGGATCGCCTTCGGTATCTCGATCGCCCTGTATTTCGGGCGTCGCAACATCGCCCCACGCCTCGGCCGGCGCGATGCCAAGGCCGTCGACCCCTCGCAACGCCGGAAGCTCCTCGCGGCCTGGCGCGTGTTCCTCCTCGGCACCATCCCGGCGTTCATCGGCAGCTACGCGGTCTATTACGCCCTCGATGCCACCGATCTCCTACCCCTGCGCCTGTTGCCGGTGGCGGGCGCCATCCTCGGTGGCCTCGCCTTCATCGCCTTCGTGGAGGCCCTGGCCGACGCGCTGCTCTCACCCGACAAGCCGTCCTGGCGCGTCGCGACCATGAGCGACGCCGCCGCTGCGCGGGTGACCCGTCTGGCCGTCGGCATCGCCATCGTCATCACAGTGGTCAAGTCGATCGAGGCCCTGAACTCGGGGATCTCGGCGGCGCTGCCCATCTCCATCGCCACGCGCGGCATCGGCGCGCTCGCCACAGCGCTGATCCTCGCCATCGGACTGCATCGCTTCGCCGATTCGGCCGAGCAGGAGGAGGCGTGTTTCGGCCCCTACGTGGCGCCGGAGGCGACCACCGGGATCGGCGGCCCGGCGCGGCTTCTCGGCTGGGCGGCGGTGGTGGTCATCGCCATCGCCCCCCTCGTCGGCTACGTGGCCTTCGCGGCCTTCGTCATCGACCAGCTCGTCTGGACGGCGGGGCTCTTCGTCCTGCTGTTCCTGCTGATCTCCAGCGCCGACACCTTCATCGGGGGGACGCTCTGCGACGACACCAAGATCGCCACCGCGCTCCAGGCCAATACCGGCTTGCGCAAGCGCTCGATCAATCAGATCGCCGTGCTGGCGACCGGCCTCGCGCGAGTGGTACTGGTCCTCGTGGCCGCGCTGCTTGCCCTGGCGCCCTGGGGCCTCGACTCGACCGACGTGTTCAGCTCGGTTCGCAGCGCTTTCTTCGGCTTCAAGGTCGGCGACGTCACGATCTCGCTCTCCACGATCGCGCTCGCCATCGGTCTCCTGCTCCTCGGCATGGCAGTGACGCGGGCGATCCAGCGCTGGCTCGAACAGACCTACCTGCCGGCCACCGACCTCGACGCAGGCCTGCGCAATTCGATCTCGACGATCGCGGGCTATATCGGCTTCCTACTAACCCTGGCGCTGGCCTTCTCCTACCTGGGCCTGAGCCTGGAGAAACTCACCATCGTGGCCGGTGCCCTCTCGGTCGGTATCGGCTTCGGTCTCCAATCCATCGTCAACAATTTCGTCTCAGGCCTGCTTCTTCTCTGGGAGCGCCCGATCCGCGTCGGCGATCAGGTCCTGATCGGAGACAGCGAAGGCATCGTGAAACGCATCTCGGTGCGTTCCACCGAGATTCAGACCTTCGACCGCTCGGCTGTGATCGTGCCGAACTCGAACCTGATCTCCGGTATTGTGAAGAACCGGGTCCGTGGCGATCGGACCGGCCGCGTCAGCATCACGGTCAGCGTTCTGCGCAACCAGGACCCCGTTCACGCGGCCGAACTCCTGATGGGCTGCGCTCAAGCCCAACCGGACGTGCTGAAGGAACCGCCGCCCCGCGTCGTCTTCCGCAAGATCGGCGATCCCTTCCTGGAATTCGAGCTGATCGTCATGATCGTCGACGTCAGTCTTGGCTTGAAAGTGCAGAACGATTTGAACCTTACGGTCTTTCAGACCTTGTCGCAGGCTGGAATGATCCCCGCCCTCGGGCCGGGGTCCAGCGTGGTCACGGTGCAAGGCTTGGATTCTTTCCAGAGCGCCGTAGGGCAGATCGCCAGCGCGTTCGCCCAACCGCAACGCTCCGGAGACCAAACCGCGCCGCAGCGCGTTGAGGACCGGCTCGACGAGGCCGAGCCGATGCGCTCCGCGGAGGCGGGGAGGCGGCGCGCGGGGAGCTGACACGGTGCGTAGGGAGACCGAGGCGTGGGGCGGAGGACGGTACTAATTTTCGGAGCCGGCATGATGGCCGGCGGTCTGGCTCTGCTCACCGGCTGCGCTACCCCGGAGCCTGTAAATTCTACGCTTCCCAGCCTCTACTGGCCGATGACGACGCAGTCGGCGCAGGTCGATACGGCGACTGCACGTGACATGATCTCGGCCTACCGCGCGCGAAACGGCGCAGGGCCCCTGCGCCTTGATCCTGAATTGCAGAAGCTGGCGGAGGCGGAGGCGGCCTCCATGGCCGCCGCCGATCGACCGAGCCGGGCTCAGACCGTCAAGAATGCCGTCGAGCGGCTCGGCTTCGAGTCAGCAGAGGCCAACCTGTCGGCCGGGTATCACACCTTGGCCGAGGCGTTCTCCGGGTGGCGCGATAGTCCGGCACACAACGCAGCGATGCTTGCGCCCGGTGTGCAGCGTATGGGCATCGCCACCGCCTACGCACCAAGATCGAAGTACAAGGTCTATTGGGCCCTCCTATTGGCACAGTAGGCTTTATCCAGGGATAGCCTGTCCCGGCCGGAAGCTGGCACAGCCACCGGACGTCAGACTGCGAGCGCGTTTTCCGGGGGGTGGGGGGAGGGAGGCCTCCCCGGATGGCTGGGCGAGAAAAACTTTTCCGTTGCCGATGACGCCTCTCGATCGAGCCAGCCGTCAGGCCGGACGGTGCACGAGGCGCAGGCTCGGCGGCTCAGGGAAAGTTCTTCATGCGAGGCGTCGGTGACGTTTCGCTGAGGAGCGTCACCGTCACCCGGCGATTGGCCGGGAGGTAGGGATTGTCCGGAAACAGCGGCTCCGTATCGGCTTTCCCGGTCACGGATGCGAAACGGTCATCGGGTACGCCGCTGCCGGCCAGGATCTCGCGCACGCTGATCGCGCGATTGGCCGAAAGCTCCCAAGGCGGAGCGAGAAGTCGCGTTCCGGGTCTCTCCGTCGCAGTGTAGCCCGTGATGGCGATGCGATTAGGCATCTTGCGCAAGGTCCCGGCGATCCGCTCCAAGAGGCGTCGGGTACGGGCATTGGGCCGACTCGATCCATCGGGGAACATCGAGGCGCCATCCTGGTCGACGATCGACACGTCGATCCCGCGTTGCGAGGGGGCGACGATGATGTTCTTCGACAGCTCGGCGACCTCGGGCATGTCCTGCAACGCCTGACGCAGACTCGCTGCCGCGAGACCGGCGCCGTCCGGGTAGCCCTTGTCCGGCATACCCTCGTCAACGTTCCCGTCGACCGCGGGCGGGGTGGTGTGATCGGAGGCAAGGTCAGGGGGAATGTCGCGCTTGTACTTGACCTTGTCGGCGTGGGCGAGGCCGTCCTTCTCGATGATGCCAGCAAAGCGCGACTCCTTGTTGACGCCGAACGCGTCGCGCATGGAGCCGGCCACCGCCTGCATCTTCTTCTGGTCCTGGGTCGAATAGGCGGCGATCATCACGAAGAAGCTCATGAGAAGCGCCATCAGGTCGGCGAAGGTCACGAACCAGCCGTGGCCGCCATGCGCGCCGCCGCGCTTCTTTTTAGCCATCGGCGCCGTCGCGCGTGATGCGGGTGCGCGCCATCACGCCGGCTCGGCCACGAGTTCGTCGCGGTGGTTGTGCGGGAGGTAGGCGATGAGCATCTCGCGCACCAGGGAGGAGCTCTTGGCGTCGCGGATGAGCAGGATGCCGTCGATGATAAGCGAGCGCGACACATCCTCCTCCTCCAGCTTCACGTGGAGTTTGTCGGCGAGCGGCAGGGTGATCATGTTGGCGATCAGGGCGCCGTAGAGGGTGGCGAGGAGGGCAGTCGCCATAGCCGGGCCCAGCTTCGAGGGGTCCGACATGTTGGCGAACATCGTCACCATGCCGAGGATGGTTCCGATCATGCCCCAGGCCGGGGCGCAGTCGCCGAAGGCGCGGTAGATCTTCGAGCCTTCGTCGAGGTGCATGAGGAAGTTGTCGCGGTCGCGCTCCATGGTGTCCCGGATGAACTCGCGGTCATAACCATCAGCGATGTAGCGTGCCCCTTGGGCCAGGAAGGGATCGGAGATCTCCATGTTTTCCAAGGCCATCGGGCCGGACTTCCGCACCACGTCGGCTATCTTGGTGATCTCCTCGATGAGGTCGCGTGGCTTGATGGCGCGCATCGAGAAGGCGTAGCGCAGGCCCATCGGGAGCCCGTGCATCATCGTCGAGAAGGGGAAGCGCATCATCGTCGCGGCGGTGGCGCCGCCAAAGATGACGATGACGGCGTGCTTGTCGAAATAGGCGGCAAAGTTGCCGCCGTCGATCATGATCAGGACGAAGACGACGGCGAAGCCGCCGACGAGGCCGATACCGGTTGCGAGATCCATGATCACTCGAGCCTGTGCGGCTGCCCGCATGCCGCGTTGGCGCCGCACGACGAGGCGCCGTCCCCACCGTTACGGATTCAGGTTGAACGAACCGTAAAAAACACCGCCGGACTCTGGCCAAACCCGAGGGGTTCGCGTCATGCACCGTTCAGGGAGCGCTCCGCATAAGGCACGCAACGCCAAGGATTTGGCGGCCTCCGCCGGGACGCGTTCGCGCAACCCGGTCAGGGATCGGAGCACACGGTATCATGTCGTTGGTTCGTCTTTACGTACGGGTCATGGGTCTTCTGGGCTCCGACCGCCGTCTGGCGGCGGTCCTGGCCTGCGCCAATGTGGCCCTGGCGGTGGCGGCGTTCGCCGAGCCGCTTCTGATGGGCCGCATCATCGACCAGCTCACCCACCTCAAGAGCAGCACCAACGCCTTCACGACGCTGGCGCCCCTGATCGGCGCCTGGGTGGCCTTCGGCCTGTTCACCATCGCGGCCGGCGTGACGATCGCCCTGCACGCGGACCGGCTGGCCCACCGCAACCGTTTGACCGCCATGGCCAACTACTTCGAGCACGTGCTCGAGCTGCCGCTCGCCTTCCACTCCTCGAACCATTCCGGTCGCGTCCTGAAGGCGATGCTGGAGGGCTCAAACGGCATGTTCTGGCTCTGGCTCGGCTTTTTCCGCGATCACTTCGTGGCCTTCGTCTCCCTGATCGTCCTTCTGCCGATGACCCTGTTCGTGAACTGGCAGCTCGGCTCGATCCTGGTTGTGCTCGTGCTGGCCTTCACGACCCTGACCACGATGGTCATGCGTCGTACCGAGACCCTGCAGGGCCGGGTCGAGGCCTACCAGTCGGGCCTGGCCGAGCACGCTTCGGACGCGCTGGGTAACGTCGCCGTCATCCAATCCTTTACCCGTGCCAAGGCCGAGAAGGACGCGATGCACGACATCATCCGCAACCTGCTCGCCGCGCAGATCCCGGTTCTGTCCTGGTGGGCGCTTGCCAACGTTGCCACCCGCGCCTCCGCGACCCTGACCATGACGGCGATCTTCATCACCGGCATCGCCCTGCACCAGCACGGTCAGGCCAGCGTCGGCGAGGTCGTGGCCTTCATGAGCCTCGCGACCATGCTGGTCTCGCGCCTCGACCAGGTTGCGACCTGCATCAACGGCCTGTTCCAGCAGATGCCCAAGATCGACGAGTTCTTCGAAATCCTGGACACCACACCAGCGGTCCACGACCGTCCGGGTGCCCAGCACGTCACGCGCTTCGACGGTGAGGTCGCTTTTGAAGGCGTCGGCTTCTCGTACAACGCTCGCCGCAAGGCATTGGAAGATGTTTCCTTCATAGCCCGGGCTGGCGAGACGATCGCCCTGGTCGGCACCACCGGTTCGGGCAAGTCGACCACGCTCGGCCTTCTGCACCGCGCCTTCGACCCGGACCACGGCGCCATCCGCATCGACGGCAGCGATATCCGCGACATCGGACTGTCCAGCCTGCGCCACAACATCGGTGTTGTGTTCCAAGAGCCGATGCTGTTCGCCCGCTCGATCCGCGAGAACCTGCAGGTCGGCCGCCCGGACGCCACCGATGCCGAGATGCTCGACGCCCTGGAGCGGGCTCAGGCCACCGAGTTCATGGCCCGCCAAGCCGACGGCCTCGATACGGTGATCGGCGAGCGCGGACGCTCGCTCTCCGGCGGCGAGCGCCAGCGCCTCTCCATCGCCCGCGCGCTCCTCAAGAACCCGCCGGTGCTGATCCTCGACGAAGCCACCTCGGCCCTCGATGCCACCACTGAGCGCAAGCTGCAGGGTGCCCTGGAGGCCGTGATGGAAGGTCGCACCACCTTCGTCATCGCCCACCGCCTGGCGACGATCCGTAACGCCGACCGCATCCTCGTCTTTCATGAGGGCCGGATCGTCGAATCGGGCAGCTTCGACGAGCTCGTCGCTCAGAACGGACGCTTCGCCGATCTCGCGCGAGCCCAGTTCATGGCGGGGTCCGAGCCGCAAGGCATGCCGCTCGCGGCGTGATCCGCGCAGCGCAAATCAACAGCCAAAAGCCCTCGCCGGTTCTTGGACGAGGGCTTTTGGTTGTCTTGCCAAGGACTTAGACGGCACCCTGAAAGTTATGGCTTCACGCTGCGCTTGCGTCTGAACGGTATCCGCGTCCCGCTCGATGCGGCGTCTTCAGGTGCAGGCGATCAATCCGCCGCGGCGGACGTCGCGCCGTCCTCCGCCCAAACCCGGAACTTCGTCAGGCGGTTCGGTCCGAAGGTATGGGTCAGGGGCACGTCCGCCGCATCGCGCCCACGGGCCACCAGGATCCGGCCTCGGCGCGGAGCATTGTTGCGCGGGTCGAAGACGTGCCAGGCGCCACCGAGATAGACCTCCGTCCAGGCGGCGAAGTCCCCCGGGGCATGCGGCTCGGGCTCGCCGATGAAGCTGAGATAGCCGGTGCAGTAGCGGGTTGGGATATTCAGGGCCCGGCAGAAGGCGACGAACAGGTGAGCATAGTCGCGACACACGCCGCGCCGACTTGCGAAGGCATCGGCAGCGGTGCGGTCGACGTGGGCATACCCATAGCCGAAGGTGATGTGTCCGTGGACGTAGTCGCAGATCGCCTGCACCCGCGACCAGCCGGGCTCGAGGTCCCCGAACAGCCGCCAGGCCTCGCTCGAGAGGAGATCGGATTCGCAGTAGCGGCTCGCTACGAGGAACGGCAGCGCCTCTTCCGGCAGATCCTCGACCGCGTGCTCCTCGGCTTCCGGCACCACCGGATCGAGGGCGCCGTCGTCCTCCGTCTCCGCATGCACGCTCAGGGTCAGGGCACCGGCGGGAGCCATGAAGCGCACGGTCCGATTGCCGAAGACATCGCGGAAGGTGCGCAGGGGCAGCGGTGGATCGAGGGTGAGCACGTCCGGCGGTACGGCAGCCAAGCCGTTCACCGGATAGGAGTTCAGGCGGGCGATGACGGGCGTCGGCTGCGGAAAATCATAGCCCATCTTGCAACCGAACCTGATCAGCATCGAAGCTCTCCCGGGCCGGCCGCCGCGCCGCCGCTTGCGCCATCACTGCCCGTGCCCGAACCGGGACACTAGGCCGCCAGGGTCACAGGCGGATGTCATCGCGCGCCCTGCGCGCAGATGAAGCAGTACAGACTCAGAGCTCCCGAGCCCGGGCCTGCTTCTCCTGCATCCGCGCCTGAAGCCGCACGCGTCGCGCTGCAATGACGGTGCCATTGATCTCGCCACCGAACAGGAACATCGCGGCCAGCCAATACAGGAAGACCAGGAACACCATCGCGGTGGCGAGGCCGCCATAAGTGGAGGCGTAGGCGTTGGAGAAGCGGTCGAGGTAGTAGCCGAAACCGAGGCCGGCCAGGAACCACAGCAGCAAGGTCACCGCGATTCCGGGGACCACCGCCAGGACGGAGCGGCGCCCTGTCGCAACAAACTTATGAGCGATCACGAGTACGGTGAGGAGCAGGAAGGCCGTGATTCCGATCCGTCCGATCGCGACGGTCAGGCTGAGGGGCTCGAGCCCCGGCGCCACGTTGATGACTTTGCGCCAGATCAGGGGGCCAAGCACCACCAAGAGGGCGAAGGCCAGCATGGCGAAGGCACCGCAGACAACATAGCCGATGGATTCGAGACGCGTCAGCCACCAGGGCCGTACCTCGCGCAGGCCGTAGGCACGGTTCAACCCGACCCGCAGGCTCTCGACCCCAGAGGAGGAGAAGTAAAGCGCCAGCAAGGCACCCAGGGTCAGCACGCCTCCGCGCTGCTCGGTCAGCACCCGGTGCACCTCATTGACGATGGGCTTGGCCACTTCGCGCGGCCAGGCATCGAAGATGAGGACGCTGGCCTCGTCGGCGAGCGACTTCGTGCCGAACAGACCAGCCAGGGCGGCGAGAAGGATGAGAAACGGAAACAGCGCGGTCAGGCTCGAGAGGGCGATGTGGCTGGCGATGGCCCAGCCGTCATGGGCGACGAAACGCTGGGCGGCGACGCCTGCGATCTCGAAAGGTTTGCGGAGACGTCTCACGGGGCGGGGGTTCGTCCTCGAACGGGGCAGGCGGGCGTGTCTTCTAAACGTCACGCGACCGGTTCGCGCAACGTGCTGTGCGCGAGGCGGCGCTCTACCCGCTTGAATTTATCGCGACCCTGTGATGCGTGGCCGCCATCATGCCCGCGCCCGCTCCGTTCCTCGTCCCCGCCCTGTTCGTTCTGATCTGGGCGACGGGCTTCGTCGCGGCCCGCTTCGTGGCTCCCCATGCCGAGGCCTTCACCTTCGTGGCAATCCGGGTCGTTGCCGTCGCGCTGGTGCTGGCGACCCTGGCACTCCTGCTCCGAGCTCGCTGGCCACGCGACCGCACCGGCTGGCTCCATGCCGCGTTCGCCGGCGTGCTGATGCAGGGGGTTTACGTCATCGGCGTGTTCTGGTCGGTGCAGCATGGCTTGCCGTCCGGCATCGCTGCCCTCGTTGGCAGCCTGCAGCCCCTGTTGACCGCGAGCCTGGCAGGTCGCGTCCTTGGGGAGTCCGTGAGCCGGCGGCGCTGGCTCGGTATCGGCATCGGCTTTTCCGGTGCGCTTCTCGTCCTGGCACCGAAGATCGGCGCCTCGGATCCTGCCGGCATCCCGGTTCCGGCCCTGACTGCTTGCCTCTTCGCGATGGTGGCGATGACCGGCGGAACCCTCTGGCAGAAGCGACATGGGGCTGGTGCGGATCTCCTCAGCAATGCCGCCATTCAGTTCGCGGGCGCCGTACTCCTTGCCGTTCCAATCGCCCTCCTGTTCGGAACGGGTGGATTCGATGCTTCCACGCCCCTCTGGCTCGGCCTTGCCTGGTCGGTCCTCGTCAACTCCGTCGGTGGCATCCTCCTGCTTCTGATGCTGATTAAGCGCGGCGCCGTGGCGGGTGTCGCGTCGCTGTTGTTCCTGGTACCGCCGGTCTCGGCCGTCATGGCGTACCTCCTGTTCGGAGAGTCGCTCGCGCCGGTCCAGATGGGTGGCATGGCCATCGCTACCCTCGGTGTCGCTCTGGCCAGTCGCGGATGAGCCCCCGCCGGTGCGGCGGTGACTTTTTCTTTGAGAAGCATCTCAATAAAATTCATCACCCCTTGGTTAGGAAAGAGAAATCAGGGTTTTTCACGCCCACGGATAATGAATTCAGGCGGGATAGTGCCGCAGTGCGGCGAGACGCCTCTACAGCCGTGACAAACCTGCCTATAATGGACTGCAAAGTATCGTTCCTTTGCCAGCGAGTTTGCCATGTCAGCCTCTCCCGTCGTCTCGACTGAACCGCAGGATCTCGTGACTTTGGCCCGTGAGGCCGCCGAGGCCGCGAAGGGTCTCGTCGCCGAGGCCACGCGGCGCGTGCGCGCCACGATCCTGTCGGACGAGGGCAAGATCTCGGCCGAGAAGATGGAGACCCAGCAGCACGCCACGCATGGTCTCGCCTGGATCGCGACCTATGCCGAGGGCGTGCGTGAGCTCGGCGCGTACGCGCAGCGTCTGACGGAGAGTGGAGAGTTCGGCGAGACCGAGAGCCTCCTCGTCCGGATCGGTCTCGGCGAGTACCTCGACCAGATGTTCTCGGGCATTCCGATGAGCCAGGGCGAGATGGTGCGGCCGACAGGCTCCCTCGGCCTTGGCGCGCGCGAGGTCGCCAAGTTCCGCATCGAAGCGGTGGAGACCCTGATCGCCGAGGGTAACACCCCCGAGAACCGGGCTGCCCTCGTGGCCCGGATCCGTGACAACGGCGGCTCGGCCACCATCGGCAAGTCCGGTCTCGACGAGGACATGGAGGCGATCCGCTCCGAGATGCGTCGCTTCGGCCTCGCCGAGGTCGTGCCGCACGCGCACGAGTGGCACAGCCAGAACGCCTACATCCCGATGGAGATCGTCACCAAGATGGCCGAGCTCGGCGTCTTCGGCCTGACGATCCCGGAGGAGTACGGCGGCATGGGCCTGCCGAAGATCTCCATGTGCGTGGTCTCCGAGGAGTTGTCGCGCGCCTATATCGGCGTCGGCTCCCTCGGCACCCGCTCGGAGATCGCCGCCGAGCTGATCCTGTGCGGCGGCACCGAAGAGCAGAAGCATCGCTTCCTGCCCAGCATCGCCTCGGGCGACACCCTGCCGACCGCCGTGTTCACCGAGCCGAACACGGGCTCCGATCTCGCGAGCCTGCGCACCAAGGCGGTCAAGGACGGCGACGTCTGGAAGATCTCGGGCAACAAGACCTGGATCACGCACCCCGTGCGCGCCGACATCATGACCTGTCTCGTGCGCACCAAGCCGGAGGAGAAGGGCCACAAGGGTCTGTCGCTCCTCATCGCCGAGAAGCCGCGCGGCACCGACGCAGAGCCGTTCCCGGTCCAGGGCTTGTCCGGTGGCGAGATCCATGTGCTCGGCTACCGCGGCATGAAGGAGTACGAACTCGCCTTCGACAACTTCGAGGTCCCTGCCGGCAACCTCCTCGGCGAGGTCGAGGGCAAGGGCTTCGCCCAACTGATGCAGACCTTCGAATCCGCGCGCATCCAGACGGCGGCGCGGGCCATCGGTGTGGCGCAGAACGCCCTCGACCTTGGTCTGCGCTACGCCGAGGACCGGGTGCAGTTCGGCAAGGCGCTGATCAACTTCCCCCGCGTGGCCGACAAGATCGCCATGATGGCCGTGGAGATCAACATCGCCCGCCAGCTCACATACTTCTCGGCTCGCGAGAAGGACGAGGGCAAGCGCTGCGATCTCGAGGCCGGCATGGCCAAGCTTCTGGGCGCCCGCGTGGCCTGGGCGGCGGCCGACAACGCTCTGCAGATCCATGGCGGCAACGGCTTTGCGCTCGAATACGCCGTGAGCCGCGTGCTCTGCGACGCGCGCATCCTCTCGATCTTCGAGGGTGCCGCCGAGATCCAGGCGCAGGTCATCGCCCGCCGCCTGCTCGAAGCCGCCTGAGCCTCGCACTCCGACGCCGGAACGCCGGGGCGATCCGACGCCCCGGCGTTCCGGTATTCAAAGAGGGTGTCGTCGAGGTCGCGCTACTTGGTCACCTTCACCGAGACGGGATCGCTCGACGGGAAGGTCTCCTCCAGCGCCTCGTCGAGGCGCGCGTCGAGTTCGCCCTTCTGGTTCTCGGGGCGGTTCTTGTCCGACCCCTTCGGGGCGGCCTGGCCCGTGGTGGAGATCGTGTCGCTCTCCGGTGTCTTCTGGTGATCGGCCATGCGGGCACTCCTTCGGTTCGGGGATTCAGCGCCTTCTTCGGCACATCGTCCGAAACAACGCCGGGGGCGCGTGGGGTTTCCATGGGGGAACCGGGCCCGATGACCGGATCGGTCCACCCAAGGGTCGACAGGCCGGCCAGAACGCCCACCCGGGTCTGAGACATCCCGTATCGGGCCATTCCATCGCGGTCGATGGATCTCGGCCGCTGTCTCAGGATACGGCCGGAAGCTGAGAGCGCGTGGCGACGCGGCCGGCCGGCGCGCCCGCGGTTCGGGCCTCGCGCAGGACGAAGTCGTAGACCTGCGTGAGCCGGTCGAGATGCGCATCCGACGTCAGCGGTGCCGCCCAGTAGCGCTCGTAGGCCGCCCGGCTCATGCGCTCGGCGAGGCCGTCGTCGGAGAGTCGCACGAGATGCGCGGCGAGCGAGTCCGGGTCGCCGGAGCGGAACCAGAAGCCGGTCTCGCCGTCCTCCACCGCCTCCCGGCCGGCACAGGCGTCGCTGACGATCACCGGCGCGCCGCAGGCGAGGGCCTCGTAGACCGTGAGGGGCTGTCCCTCGTACCAGACGCTCGGAAAGACGAGGGCGCGGGCCTGCCGCATCAGGGCCTGGACGCCGGCCTCGTCGCGCCAGCCCAGCATCACGGCCTCGGGATAGCGCGCCGCGAGGTCGGCGCGGGCCGGCCCGTCCCCGACGAAGACCGGGCGAACGCCGGCGCGGCGGGCCGCCTCGGCGAAGATCGGCGCGCCCTTCTCGGTGGAGATGCGCCCGACGAAGAGGAAATCGCCCGGCGCCCCGGAGCGGAGGGGCGCGTTGGCCACCGCGATCGGGTTGTCGACCCGGTGGAAGTGGGTCGCGCTCGGCAGATGCGGGGCGACGACCCGTTCCTGCAGGGCGCTGAGGGTGACGATGTGCGGGAACAGGGCCTTAAGGCCGGCCACGTGCTCGAGAGCGAGGTGGCGCACCACCCGCAGGAGCTTGCGCGGGTAGCTGCGGGCGTCGCAGTTCGTGGTCAGGCAGCCCGGGGACATCGGCGTGCGGTGGCAGATCCGGGCGGCCGGATACTCGTAGAAGCCGCCGTTCGGGCACACGAGGAAGAACTCGTGCATCGTATAGAGCAGCGCAAGTCCGGACGCCGCGAGGCTGCGCCCGATCGAGGGCGAGAGCGCCTTGGCGAAGGCGTGGACGTGGACCACGGTGTCGCGCGGGTCGAGACCGCGCAGTTCCTCCGCCAGGCGCCGGGCGGCCGGACGGTTCCAGATCGCCTGCGCGGCGAAGGCGAGCTTGTTCCGGGTCGTGCCGATGTCGTCCTGGCCGAGGCAGACCACGCGGATGCCGGCCGCCTCCAGGCGAGGGTCGGCGGGGCCGACGGCGGCGAACACCGTGACGCTGTGGCCGCGGGCACGCAGCCCGAGGCCGGCATCCAGGGCCACCTTGGCCTGTCCGCCGTTGATGAAGGCGTGGTCCACGACAAGGACGAGGTGCATGGTGAACTGTCCCGGCCAACGACGAGGTCTTCCCCGATCTTTACCGAACGTACGTTGATCTCCGGTAAATCCCGGTTCTTGCGGTGGTCGTCGGGTCGTCCGCTGCGAATTCCTCAGGCATCGGCACAGTCTCGGACCTCCCATGCAGATCGTCGTGTTGGCGGAATTCGCGGTGGCGAGCGGCGGTGCCGAGAAGGTGGCCGTCGAATCGGCACGGGGCCTCGCCGAGGCCGGACTCGACGTGACCTACATCCAGGCGATCGACGGGCCGGTGGATGACCTCCTCGACCATCCCCGCATCCGCCGGATCGGCCTCGGCAACACGGACATCTGGCAGCGTCCGGCGCATCGCGCCGCGCTCAACGGGCTCTGGGACGCGGAGGCCGCCGCCCGTCTCGGCGCCGCCTTGGACGCGCTGCCGGTGCGGCCGGACCTGATCCATCTGCACCAATGGACGCGCAGCCTGTCGCCCAGCGTCTTCCCGGCGCTGTTCGCGCGGGGTCTCCCGGTCGTGACGACCCTGCACGACTACTTCCTGGCCTGCCCGAACGGGGTCTATTACCGCTTCGATCAGGCCGAGCCCTGTGCTCTGAAGCCTCTCTCGGCCGCCTGCCTCGCAGCGCCCTGCGACGGCCGGAGCCGGCTCCACAAGCTGGTGCGCATCGGCCGCTCGGTCTCCCTGCGCGCGGCCCTGAAGCGGCAGCGCCTCGACATCATCCATGTCTGCGACGCGAGCGTGGCGCGGATGGGTACGCTCCTGGAGGGTCTGGCGGTCACCCATCACCGGGTGGACAATCCGGTGCGCGTCACGAAGCAGGTGCCGGCCGATCCGGCACGGGGCGATGCGCTGGCCTATGTCGGCCGCCTGACCCGTGAGAAGGGCGTCGACCTCGTGGCGGACGCCGCGCGGGCCGCCGGGCTTCCGGCCCTGTTCGTCGGCACCGGTCCCCTGGAGAACGAGCTTCGTGCGCGCCCAGGGGTCGAACTCGTGGGCTGGCAGGCGCCGGACGCGGTCTGGTCGCTCCTGCGCCGCCGGGCCCGGGCGATCGCCGCGCCGTCCCGCTGGTACGAGACCGGGCCCCTGACGGTCTACGAGGCCTTGGCCAACGGCATCCCGGCGATGGCCTCGAACCGATCCGGAGCGTCCGAGAAGGTCCTCGACGGGGTGAACGGTTATTCCGTTTCGCCGGAGCCCGAGGCCTGGGCCCGGGCGGCCGCGACGCTCCACGACGACGCACGCACGGCCAGCCTCGGCGCCGCCGCGCATGCCCGCTACTGGGCGAGCCCGATGACGCTGGGGGTTCATACCGATGCGTTGATCGCAGTCTACGAACGCATTCTCGCAACCCGGGCCGTCGAACGGCTGCCCGCGGACGCGGCTGCCTCGGCCGCTTGAAGGCGGCGCAGAAAGTTGGCAAAATTCTGCATCTTTCCGGACCGATGATCTTGACGTTCATGTTGCATCGCAACATAGATTTCCCGCGATGCATCGAACGAGTCGGTGCAGCCTGGAGAGAAGCGAGATGACCGGTCAGACCTTCGAAATCCCCGCCGAAATGCGCGCCTTCGCCGAGAAGAGCGTCGATCAGGCCCGCACCGCCGTGAGCACCTTCATCGGAACCGCGGTCAAGACGGCCGAGCAGATGCAGACGACGTCGAAGTCGGTGCAGGAGTCGATGCAGACCGTCGTCGCGAAGGGTCTCGACCAGGCTCAGGAAAATGCCGCCGCGACCTTCGACTTCGCCCAGAAGCTGGTCCGGACCCGCGACGTCCGCGAGGCGATGGCGTTGCAGGGCGAATTCATCCGCAGCCAGATCGCCACCCTGCAGGCCCAGGCCAAGGATCTGGGCGCCCTGGCTCAGAACACCCTGCGCCCCTCCGCCTGAACCCGGCCGAAGGCCCGAAACGCGCGGCCGGCCCCCTTCAGCGCCTCGGGGTGCCGCCCGCCCGCGCGGCGCCCCGCAGACATCCCGCCGTTTCGGGTTATTCTTCCCCTCGAAGCGGCAAGGAGACAGAAGCCATGGCAAGACGGCGCAGACCCCCCTCCAAAGCGCAGGACCGAGCCGGAGCGCTCCCGCAGACCGCCGGCAGCCAGGAGGATGGACCGATGAACATCGACACCGTGCAGGCCGTCGAGATGGGTGACCCGAACGATCCATCGGGGTCGGACCATGCGCCGAACCTCCATGACGCGCTCCTCGAAGGCGTGTCCCCGGACGCTCTGGCGGCGGCAGCCGGAAGCGACGGCACGCCGGTCCCGGTCGTGACCGAGTCCGCCACCGCGACGACCGAGACCTCCGAACGCGTCGAGGATCTCACCGTGGTCCCGGAAGAGACGGCGGCACCGGGCGAAGGCGGGCGGGAGACGGTCCAGGCCGCGGCCGACGCTGTCGAAGTCGCGACCGACGCCGTGGAGACCATCGCTCAGACCCTGCCCGCGACCATGGCCGAGCCCCTGCCGGCGGCGCGGTCCGTCCTCGAAGGCTCCCAGGCTTCCTTCGGCAAGCTCGCGGACCTCGCAAAGTCGCCGCGGATCTCCGAGGTGATGGGTGAACTCGGCGAGGTGAACACCACCGTGCTCACCTATCTTCGCGGCGAGGGCGCCGCGGCGGTGGCCCACTGGCAGGCTCTCTCGGGCGCCAAGACCCCGGCCGATGCCATCCGCCTCCAGGTCACCGAGATGCAGCGCGCCGCCGACGCGTCGCTGAGCTGCTTCGCGGCCCTCGCCAAGCGGGCGAGCCGCTTCACCGGCACGATCGGCCGGCGCTGAAAGATCCGGCTCCGGCGCCCCTCGCGCCGGCGGCTCGACGCGTCTAGATATCCGGGAATCCGTCGCGGCGCCGTCCCAGACCGGGGCAGGGCCGCCGCGCCCTCGTCCCGGGAGTTCCCATGCCGCGCACGTCCCTTCTGCTCGTCCCGCTGCTGACCGCGACGCTCGCCGCCGCGCCCGCCACGGCGCAGATGATGAAGTCGCCGGCGGTCCCCGAGCCGGGGGCGCCGGAGAAGGTGGTGCCCCTCGCCAAGGGCCAGGTGCAACTGTCCTTCGCCCCGGTGGTGAAGCGGGCCGCCCCCTCCGTGGTGAACGTCTATGCCTCGCACGTGGACACGCGCGGTCAGAGCCGCAGCGCCATGGACGAGTTCATGAGGCGCTTCTTCGGTGACAACGGCGCGGGACGCGGGCGCGGCGGCGCGCCGGGCGAACGCGCCCAGAAGTCCCTCGGCTCCGGCGTGATCGTCGACGAATCCGGCCTCGTCATCACCAACAACCACGTCATCGAGAATATGAACGAAGTGCGCATCGCGCTCGCCGATCGGCGCGAGTTCGAAGCCACCATCGTCCTGCGCGATCCCCGCACCGATCTCGCCGTGGTCAAGATCAAGAGCCCGTCCGGCGGGCTGAGCCCGATGGCCTTCGGCGACTCCGAGTCCCTCGAAGTCGGCGACTTCGTGATGGCGATCGGCAACCCGTTCGGGGTCGGGCAGACGGTGACGCAGGGCATCGTCTCGGCGCTGGCGCGCACGCAGGTCGGCTCCTCCGACTACCAGTTCTTCATCCAGACCGATGCGGCCATCAATCCCGGCAATTCGGGCGGTGCCCTGGTCAACCTCCAGGGCCAATTGGTCGGGATCAACACCGCGATCTACTCGCAATCGGGCGGCAGCCACGGCATCGGCTTCGCCATCCCCGCCAGCATGGTCCGCGCCGTGGTGGAGACCGCCAAGGGCGGGGCGAGCGCCGTGCGGCGTCCCTGGCTCGGCGCCCGCGTGCAGAGCGTGACGCCCGACATCGCCGAGAGCATGGGCCTGGATCACCCCACCGGCGTGCTGGTGGCGAGCCTCCAGGCCAAGAGTCCGGCGGAGGAGGCCGGCCTCAAGCGCGGCGACCTCATCCTCACGGTGGACGGCAAGAGCGTCGACGACCCGGAAGCCTTCGGCTACCGCTTCGCCCTGAAGGGACTCACCGGCCAGACCCAGTTCGGCATCCTGCGCGGCACCGGGCGCTCGACCGTGGCGGTGAAGCTCGGCCCCGCACCGGAGACGCGTCCGCGCGACACCCTCAAGGTGCGCACCCGCTCGCCCTTCCTGGGCGCGACCCTCGTGAACACGTCCCCCGCCGTGGCGGAGGAGCTTCAGGCCGACTTCCCGTCGGACGGGGTCGCGGTGGCCAGCATCGACGAAGGCTCGGTCGCCGCGCGCGCAGGCCTGCAGAAGGGCGACATGATCGTCGCCATCAACGGCATGCCGATCGCCACCACCAAGGACCTGGAACGGATCACCCGCAACAGCCTCAACATGTGGGAGGTCTCGATCAACCGCGGCGGCGAGGTCATGACCTCGATGTTCGGGGGATAGCGAATTCGAAGCTCCGCGCCTCCCGCGCACCGCTTGCCCCAGCGAACCTCCGCGGATAGAAACAACCGGTAGTTGATTTCGGCGGGCTGCCCTTGGTCCGCTGGATGCCGGAGATGGGCGTGTCGCTCAGGCTGCCCTCGAACATCACGGCGGAACGCGCCGCCCATATCCTTCACGGGGACGCAAGCGGAGGTGGTCACTCACCACGAACCGGAAAACCCGGAAAGTCATACTTTCCACGATCATGGTCGGATCAGACGATCATGGATATGATTTCCGAGATCGCTCTGGATCCGACGCTTATGAAGCGGCCGAGTTACCAGGGCCGCCTGATCGTCGAAGGGGTGCGATCGGGCGTTCATGTCAGGGTGGTCGTCGACGGGAACGGCCGGGTCATCACGGGATTCCCTCTCTAGACAACTTGGTGCTCCGTCATGATCGAAGTCCTTCACCCAAAATCCGAGATTCTTGCAGGGATCCTCGGGGCCATCGAGGGCGATCTGGACAACCACGATGCGACGGACATTCGCTCGTTCATCGCAGCGGGCGAGTACGGTTTGGCGGCCGATACGCTCTTTTCGGCGATTGCCGCGAAAAACCTCCGACTCGACAAGACGATCGTCGCGCAGCTCGCCGCCGTGGAAGACCTCTACAACACCTTCGGCGACCTCGATCCCAAGGTATCTGAGGAGGTGCTGCGGCAAGACCAAAAGCGAACACCCCTTCGCATGTAGGTGACCCATCTCCGACGTCGGTTTCCGCCGGGCGCTTCTGGCGGAGGCGGAGCACCGCGCCTGGGCCATGCGCCGGATCGCTGGTGACAGGTGCGACGGTTCGATTGCTAAGCGGCGCCGCCCGCGTCTTTGATGCGCCGATGTCCGACCTGTTCGCCTCCGCCGGCTTGGCCAACGCCGCCCCCCGCCCTCTCGCCGATGTCCTGCGCCCGAAAACCCTCGCCGAGGTGGTGGGCCAGGAGCACCTGACCGGCCCCGACGGGGCCCTGACCCGGCTCCTCAACGCCCGCTCCTTCGGCTCGCTGGTGTTCTGGGGACCGCCGGGCACCGGCAAGACCACCGTGGCGCGGCTCCTGGCGCACGAGACCGACCTGCATTTCGAGCAGATCTCGGCGATCTTCTCCGGCATCGCGGAACTCCGGAAGGTCTTCGACGCGGCGCGCGGGCGCCGGGCCATGGGGCGGGGCACTCTGCTCTTCGTCGACGAGATCCACCGTTTCAACCGGGCGCAGCTCGACGCCTTCCTGCCCGTGATGGAGGACGGCACGGTGACGCTGGTCGGCGCCACCACGGAGAACCCGTCCTTCGAGCTGAACGCCGCCCTCCTGTCCCGCGCCCGCGTCCTCCTCTTCCGGGCGCTCGACGACGCGGCCGTCGCCAAGCTGCTGGTGCGGGCGGAGGCGCTGACCGGCCAGCCGCTTCCCCTGGACGCGGAGGCCCGCGGGGTCCTGGTCCGCATGGCCGACGGGGACGGGCGGGCCGCGCTGACCCTCGCCGAGGAGGTCTGGCGCTCGGCCAAGCCGGGCGAGACCTTCGACGCGGAGCACTTGCAGGCGATCATCCAGCGCCGCGCGCCGATCTACGACAAGTCGCAGGAGGGGCACTACAACCTCATCAGCGCCCTGCATAAGACCGTGCGCGGCTCCGACCCGGACGCGGCGCTCTACTATCTCTGCCGGATGCTCGACGGCGGCGAGGACCGCCTCTTCATCGCCCGCCGCCTCGTGCGCATGGCGGTGGAGGATATCGGGCTGGCCGACCCGCAGGCCCTCGTGGTGGCCACCGCCGCCAAGGACGCCTTCGACTTCCTCGGCTCGCCGGAGGGCGAACTGGCGCTGGCCCAGGTCACGGTCTACCTCGCCTGCGCGCCGAAATCGAACGCGGTCTACGAGGCCTACAAGGCCGCCACGCGGGTGGCGAAGGAGCACGGCTCGCTGCCACCGCCCCGCACCATTCTCAACGGCTCCACGAAGCTGATGCGCAAGATCGGCTACGGCGAGGGGTATCGCTACGACCACGACGAGCCCGACGCCTTCTCGGGCCAGGATTACTGGCCGGAAAAGCTCGGGCGCCAGCACTTCTACGATCCCACGGATCGGGGCATGGAGCAGCGCTACACCGAGCGATTGGCCCATTGGGAAGCCCTGCGCCGGCAGCGACGCGCCGACGAGGACTGAAGCCCGCGTCTCCTCCGTCGAAAGTCCGCGACCCGTCGCGCTCCCGCTGCCTCAGGCAGACGAGGGAAATCTAGTCGCTCGAGACGAGGCGCAGATGAAAGCCGTCCCGGATCGCACTCGGGACCGGCCCCGTGAACTCCGCCGGATCGCCGACGCGCAGGGCGAAGGCCATCTCGTCGGTGGGCAACGGCTTGGCGGAGACGGGCGGCATCGCCTGCGCGAGGCAGGTGCCGAGACCGATGGCCGCAGCGACCTGACCGCCGATCCAGGGAAGCAGCGTCCGGTGGAGGGAATGGGGCCGTGAGCCGGCCGACGTTCCGGCCAGCATCCGGGCGGGCACGTCCGGGACAGCCGCCGCCCGGGAGGTCGCGGGCGCCGCGCCGCTCGGCGCCAGCGGGAATGCGCTGAAATCGAAGGCGGCGGAGTCGTCGCTGAGCGGGACAAGCACGGGTTCCATGTCGCTCAAAGTGGACCGAGTCCGCTAACACCGTCTTAACTGCCCAGGCCGGGCCAGATCTGGTCTGGCCGGGCCGGCGGCCAGTCTTGCGGGGCGTCCGATGTCTCGGCTCGGCGCGAGGCGCCGGAGCTGCGCGATCGCGCGGCCCGGCCTTGCAACCGGGTGGCCGCCATGGTGGGATTCGCGTCTCCGGTCTCGCCGCGCGGCCGGGTGCGTGACACCCCGGACCGACGTCCCAGCGGTTCTCGGTCACGCTCCGTGCCCAGGCCACGATCCAGCAGGTCCCTTCGAGCCAGCATGCAGACCTATCCGATCCTCTCCGCCCGCTTCGCGCGCCTCGGCGCCCTCGGGGACGCCGCGGGGCTTCTCCATTGGGACCGCCAGACGCTGATGCCCGCGGGTGCGGCCGACATGCGGGCCGAGCAGCTCGCCCAGCTTGCGGTCATCGGCCACGAGATCCTGACGGCCCCGGAGACCGGCGACCTGATCGCCCGGTCCCTCGACGACGTCGCGAGCCTCGGGCCGTGGGAACGGGCGAACCTGCGGGAGATGCGCCGGGCCTATCTGCATGCCGCCGCGGTTCCGGCCGATCTCGTGGCGGCGAGCTCGAAGGCGTCGTCCCAGTCGGGGATGATCTGGCGGGAGGCGCGGGCGCGCGCCGATTTCGCCATGCTGGCGCCGGCCCTGGGCGAGACCCTGCGCCTGCAGCGGGAGGTCGGCGCGGCGAAGGGGTCCGCCCTCGGCCTCGATCCGTACGACGCCCTCCTCGACGGCTACGATCCCGGGATGCGCCGCGCGACGATCGATCCGGTGTTCGCCCACCTGCGCGCTGCGTTGCCGGATCTGATCGCGGCGGTTCAGGCGCGTCAGGCGCGGGAGCCGGCCCCGCTGCCCCTGACCGGCCCGTTCCCGGTGGAGGCGCAGAAGGCGATCGGGGAACGGCTGATGCGCGCCGTCGGCTTCGATTTCGAGCGGGGCCGGCTCGACGTCAGCCTCCACCCCTTCTGCGGCGGCGCCACCGACGATGTGCGGATCACCACCCGCTACGATGCCGCCGATGCCACCGGCGCCCTGATGGGCGTGCTGCACGAGACCGGCCACGCCCTCTACGAACAGGGCCTGCCGGCCGCGTGGCATCACCAGCCGGTGGGGACGGCCCGCGGCATGACCCTGCACGAGAGCCAGTCGCTGCTGGTGGAGATGCAGGCCTGTCGCTCGGGTGAGTTCTGCGCCTATCTCGCGCCGATCCTGGCGGAGGCCTTCGGCGGGGAGGGACCCGCCTGGAGCGCGCAGAACCTCTACCGGTGCTACACGCGCGTGGCGCCGGGCTTCATCCGGGTCGATGCGGACGAGGTGACCTATCCGGCCCACATCCTCCTGCGCTACGAACTCGAGACCGCGATGATCGCGGGCGATCTGGCGCTCGCCGACCTGCCGGGCGCCTTCAACGACGGCCTGCGCGATCTCCTCGGCCTCACCGCCCCCGATGATCGGCTGGGCTGCCTGCAGGACATCCACTGGCCGAGCGGAAGCTTCGGCTACTTCCCGACCTACACCCTCGGCGCGATGGCGGCGGCGCAGCTGTTCCGCGCGGCTCGGGACCAGAGGCCGGGCCTGCCGTCCGATCTGACCAGGGGCGATTTCACGGCCCTGCGCGGATGGCTGCGCGAGGCCGTCCACGCCCGCGGCTCCCTGCTCGAGACCGACGGCCTGCTCGTCGCCGCCACCGGCAAACCCCTCGGCGCGGAGGACTTCATGGCTCACCTGCGGCTCCGGTATCTCGGAGAGGGCTGAGACGCCTGCGCCGGGCGATCGCCGCCCTGTCCGCGCGGGGCTCGCGGCGGCGGCCGAAGTGCACCGGCGCGCGGCGAGGCCGTCGCCGAAACCGCCGCCCGGCTCGGTTCGCCGACCGCCTCGCGCGGGCGCGGTCCGTCGTTTCGGGTTCACGGACGGTGGACCGGACGCGGGTCAGCCTGTAGGCCGGCGGCCCCTCCACCAGCGGACCTGACGTCCGGAGATCCTCATGGCGGCCTGCGGCCTCGATTTCGGCACCTCGAACACCACCCTTGGCCTCGTCACCGGACAGCGCCCGCAGCTCGTGCCCCTGGAGGGGCGCCACGTCACGATCCCCAGCGCGATCTTCTTTCCGCCGGGGCAGGCGCCCTTCGTCGGGCGGGCCGCCATGGCCGAGTACCTCGAGGGAACGCCGGGCCGGTTGATGCGAAGCCTCAAGTCGGTGCTGGGCTCGTCCCTCCTGGAGGAGACGACCCCCGTCGGGCGCGAGCGCATCAAGTTCCGCGACGTCATCGCCCGCTACCTCGCGGCCGTGAAGACGCGGGCGGAGACCGAGACCGGCCGCGTCCTCGATACCGTGGTCCACGGCCGCCCGGTTCACTTCGTCGACGGCGATCCGGAGGGCGATGCCCGTGCCGAGGAGGCCCTGCGCGCGATCGCCACCAGCATCGGCTTCCGCCACGTCTCGTTCCAGTTCGAGCCGATCGCGGCCGCCCTCGATTACGAGCAGCAGGTCCGCGCGGAGGAGATCGCCCTCATCGCGGATATCGGCGGCGGCACCTCGGACTTCTCCATCGTGCGCCTCTCGCCGGAGCGGCATGCGCAGCCCGATCGCAGCGGCGATATCCTGGCCAATGACGGGGTGCGCATCGGCGGGACCGACTTCGACCGCCGGCTGAGCCTCGGCACGGTGATGCCGCTGCTCGGCCTCGGCAGCGCGATGACGCGGGGCGATATCGATGTCCCCACGGGCTATTTCCACGACCTCGCCACCTGGTCGAGCATCAACCGGCTCTACAATGCCAAGACCCTGCGCGAGATCGAGGAGGTCCGCCGCGACGCGCGGCGTCCCGACCTGCTGGCGCGGCTCCACACCGTCGTCGAAGCCGAGCGCGGGCATTCCCTGGCGATGGAGGTGGAGGGCGCCAAGATCGCGACCTCGGAGGCCGGTCAGGGCAGGATCGCCCTGGACTGGGTCGAGGCGGGGCTCGAGGCCGAGATCGACCGGCGGGGCCTCGTCGTCCATACGGACGAACTCGCGCGGCGGATCGCCGAGCGGATCGACCGATGCCTCGCGCAAGCCGGCCTCACGGCCGACCGGATCGACGCCCTGTTCCTTACCGGGGGCTCCACCGGCTTGCCCCATGTCCGCGCCGCCCTGACCGCCGGCGTCCCGAACGCCCGCGTGGTCGATGGCGACACCTTCGGCTCCGTGGGCACCGGGTTGACCCTCGAGGCGGCCCGGCGCGCGGCCTGAGGCCGGATCGGAGCCCAGAAAGATCGACCCGGTCGGGCGACACGCTCCGTGTGCCCTTTGTCGGGGCGCCCGTGGGTGTTACGAGCAGGCCATGACCACACGACCACCTTCACGCGGCGGCTCCGGGCGCAAGGGCGCCGGCACGGGCCGCGGCGCACCGCCCGGCCGCTCCCCCCGGCCGGGCAAACCGGGTGCCTTCCGGCGGCCGGACCGCGAGCGCACGGGGCCGCGCACCAGTGCCCTCGATGCCGCCCAGCGCGCGGCGCAAGGGCGCGGCGATGCCGCGGCCAAGCACGCCCCCTGGCGCCCCGGCCAGGAGGCGAGCGACCGCGAGGCCGGCCCCCAGGACGGCTTCGAGACCATGACCGAAGCCCCCCGGCGGGCGCCGCGCACCCGCGCCGAGCGACCGGCGCCGGCCGGTCCCGCGCCGGCGCGTCGCCCGGGCGCGGCCTCGCGCGAGACCGCACCGGCGCCGGAGGGACCGACCCGGCGCGAGCAGCGCGCGGCCGCCTCCGCCACCCTGGCCTCCGGCGTCCAGACCCTCACGGTGGAGGAGGACGAGGCCGGGATGCGGATCGACCGCTTCCTGACCACGCGTTTTCCCCAGCTTCCCTTCACGCGCGTCCAGAGCATCGTGCGCAAGGGCGAGCTCCGGGTCGACGGCAAACGCGCCAAGCCCAACGATCGGCTCGAGCCGGGCATGAGTGTGCGCGTGCCGCCGCTCAAGCTCGAGGCCCAGGGCGAGCGCCCCCGCTCGGCCGCGAAGGACGCCACGGACGCCGACTTCATCCGCTCGCTCATCCTCTACGAGGATGCCGAGATGATGATCCTGAACAAGCCTTTCGGCCTTGCGGTCCAGGGCGGCTCCGGCACCGTGCGGCACGTGGATGGCCTCCTAGAGGCGCTGACGGGCAAGGACGGGCAGAAGCCGCGCCTCGTCCACCGCCTCGACAAGGACACCGCGGGTTGCCTCATCGTGGCCAAGACGCGGCTGGCCGCCGCGACCCTGGCTAAGAGCTTCCGTTCGCGCTCGGCCCGGAAGGTCTACTGGGCCCTCACCGCCGGCGTGCCTCGGGTGGCGCAGGGCCGGATCTCGACCTACCTCGCCAAGGAGGAGCCCACGGACGCGGATGCGCGCATGCGGGTGGCCAAGCACGGCGACGAGGGCGCCGCGCACGCCCTGACGTATTACGCCATGGTCGACAACGCGGCCCAGAAGCTGTCGTGGCTGTCGCTGAAGCCGGTGACCGGGCGCACCCATCAGTTGCGCGCGCACGCCGCCCATATCGGGCATCCCATCGTGGGCGACCCGAAATACTTCAGCATCGAGAACTGGGAGCTGCCCGGCGGCATCCAGAATCGGCTGCATCTCCTCGCGCGACGGATCGTGATCCCGCATCCCCGGACGGGACAGCCCGTGGACGTCACGGCCCCGCTTCCGCCGCATATGGCGCAGAGCTGGAACCTGCTCGGGTTCGACGCATCCCGCTACGATCCCATCGTGGAGGCGCCGGAAGCCTGACGCCCCCTCCCGCTCTCGGGAGGTGCGGCACCTCGCCGGAGGACGAGGCGGGAGGGCGCCACGGTTGCACCTTGGCAAGCGCCCGCCATGCCTTATCCTCCCCATCCATCCCGGCGGGCGCGTTGCCACCGGCCAAGGACCGTCGCGCCACGATGCATCGAGACACGATCCTGACGCCGGCGATCGGCTTCGCACTCCTGGCACTCGCGGCGATCGGCGCGGGCAGCACGCTCAGCACCGCCGCGACAGCGCAGGCGACTCCACCGGCCCAGACCCAGACAAGGGCGCAGCCGCAGACGCCGGCGACGCCGCAGAATTCAGGACCGCAGCCACAAGCGGCACCGGCCGTCCCGCCTCAGGGACCGGGCGCACAGGCGCAGGGATCACGGCCGGCGGGAGCCAGTCAGGCGGTCGGTACGGCCGGAGGGCGCGGCGCGGCACAGGTCGGCCGGCCCCGGCGGCGGTCCTACGCCGCCTGCAACCGGATCTCGCACACGCGCGGCCTGCGCGGCGGAGCCCGGCGCCGGTTCCTCGTCCGGTGCAAGCTCGGCTACGATCGTCCCCGGAACGGTCAGACCCAGGGCCCGCGGCAGCCGTGAGGAACGCCGTTCGCAGCACGAGCCCGAATCCGTGAAGCTCATCGTCTTCGACGTCGACGGAACCCTCGTCGACAGCCAGCACCTCATCGTGGCCGCGCAGGGCATGGCCTTTGCCGAGCATGGCCTGACGGCGCCGAGCCGTACGGACTCGCTCTCGGTGGTGGGGTTGTCCCTGCCGCAGGCCTTCCGGCGCCTCGTCGGTGACGACGGCCCGATCGAGGGGTTATCCGAGAGCTACAAGCGCGCCTTCAACATCCTGCGCCTCGACCCGAACTACGAGGAGCCCTTGTTCCCCGGCATGGAAGCGCTGCTCACACGCCTCCACGCCCGCGACGACGTGCAACTCGGGATCGCCACCGGAAAAGCGCGGCGCGGGGTCGATCGCCTGCTCGAGACCCATGGCTGGCGGGGATGGTTCGCCACGACCCAGAGCGCCGACGACGCGCCCTCCAAGCCCGACCCCGCCATGCTGCTCCAGGCCATGGCGGAGACCGGGGCTGCGCCAGACGCCACCGTGATGATCGGCGACACCACCTACGACATGACGATGGCGGTCAGTGCCGGTGCCGCGGCCGTAGGCGTGGCCTGGGGCTACCATCCCGTCGGGGCGCTGTTCGGTGCCGGCGCCTCCATCGTCGTCGACACCGCGGATGATCTCGGGGCCCTCTTCTCCGGGGATCCGCGCGCACGGGCGGCGGCCCAGGCCTGACCCCGGCGCCAGACGCAAGACGCCGTGTCTCGCAGCCCGCGCCGCGATGCCCTATCTGCAGGACCATGAGCGACGATCCCAAACCCGATTGGCTCGGCGAGCCTGAACACCCCACCCAGCCCGATCCCACCCGTGCGGCACGCGGCCCCGGCAAGCCCGCCCTGCCGAAACGGTTCTACGGAGAGGCCGGCCTCGCCGCGCACGGCGACGGCTTCCGGCTGACCCTCGACGGGCGCCCGGCGAACACGCCGGCCCGCAATCCTCTCGCCCTGCCGACGCGCGCCCTCGCGGAGGCCGTGGCGGCCGAATGGGCGGCGCAGGTCGCGGTCATCGACCCCGCCACCATGCCGCTGACGCGCCTCGCCAACACCGCCATCGACGGGGTCGCGCCGCGCCGCGAGGCCGTGGTGGACGACCTCTCGGCTTATGCGGGCACCGACCTGCTGGCCTACCGCGCCGGCGATCCGGAGCGTCTCGTGCGCGCCCAGGCCGAGGCCTGGGACCCGATCCTCGACTGGGCGCACAGCGATCTCGGCGCCCGCTTCATCCTCGGCGAAGGCGTCATGCACGTCACCCAGCCGGATACCACCGTGGTGGCGCTGCGCCGGGCGATCGGCGAAACCGAAGGCCCGTTCCGGTTGGCCGCCCTTCACACGTTGACGACGCTGACCGGATCGCTCGTCCTCGCGCTCGCGGTGTTGCGCGGGCAGGCCAGTCCGGCCGAAGCCTGGGCGGCGGCCCATGTGGACGAGACCTATCAGGCGAGCGTCTGGGGCCGTGACGCGGAGGCTGAGGCGCGTCACGCCCTTCGGCAAGCCGAGTTCGAGGCCGCGGCCCGGTTGGCACAATTGAGCCGTTAAATCGATTTTCGCGGAAAGCGACGCGTGCTAAGGCCGGTTCAAATCGCGACCGCCAAGGTTACCGCTCAAGTTCGTGCGGGACGCGACCTCATCTCTCCAACCAGGGCCGAGCGCGCATGAAGGACATTCTCGAGAAGCTGGAAGAGCGGCGCGCCCAGGCCCGCCTCGGCGGCGGCGAGAACCGCGTCGTGGCCCAGCACAAGCGCGGCAAGCTGACCGCGCGCGAGCGCATCGAGCTCCTCCTCGACCACGGGTCGTTCGAGGAGTTCGACATGTTCGTCCAGCATCGCTCCACCGATTTCGGCATGGAGAAGCAGAAGATCCCCGGCGACGGCGTGGTCACGGGCTGGGGCACCATCAACGGACGCACGGTCTTCCTGTTCTCGAAGGACTTCACGGTGTTCGGCGGCTCCCTGTCCGAGGCGCACGCGGCCAAGATCGTCAAGGTCCAGGACATGGCGCTGAAGATGCGCGCGCCGATCATCGGCATCTTCGATGCCGGTGGGGCCCGCATCCAGGAAGGCGTCGCGGCGCTGGGCGGCTACGGCGAGGTCTTCCGCCGCAACGTCGCCGCCTCGGGCGTCATCCCGCAGATCTCGGTGATCATGGGCCCCTGCGCGGGCGGCGACGTCTACTCGCCGGCCATGACCGACTTCATCTTCATGGTGCGCGACACGAGCTACATGTTCGTGACCGGGCCCGACGTGGTGAAGACGGTCACCAACGAAGTCGTGACGGCCGAGGAGCTCGGCGGCGCCAAGGTCCACACCACCAAGTCCTCCATCGCCGACGGCTCCTTCGAGAACGACGTCGAGGCGCTCCTGCAGGTTCGCCGTCTCGTCGACTTCCTGCCCGCCAACAACATCGACGGCGTGCCGGAGATCGAGAGCTTCGACGATCCGCTGCGCCTCGACATGAGCCTCGACACGCTGATCCCGGACAACCCGAACAAGCCCTACGACATGGGCGAGCTGATCCGGCGCGTGGCCGACGAGGGCGACTTCTTCGAGATCCAGGCGACCTACGCCCGCAACATCATGACGGGCTTCGGGCGCATCGAGGGCCGCACCGTCGGCTTCGTGGCGAACCAGCCGATGGTGCTGGCCGGCGTGCTCGATTCGGACGCCTCCCGCAAGGCGGCCCGCTTCGTGCGCTTCTGCGATGCCTTCTCGATCCCGATCGTCACCTTCGTCGACGTGCCGGGCTTCCTGCCGGGCACCGCGCAGGAATACGGCGGCCTGATCAAGCATGGCGCCAAGCTGCTCTTCGCCTATTCGCAGGCGACGGTGCCCCTGGTGACCATCATCACCCGCAAGGCCTTCGGCGGGGCCTACGACGTGATGGCGTCCAAGCACGTCGGCGCCGACCTCAACTACGCCTGGCCCACCGCGCAGATCGCCGTGATGGGCGCCAAGGGCGCCGTGGAGATCATCTTCCGCAGCGAGATCGGCGATGCCGAGAAGATCGCCGAGCGCACCCGCGAGTACGAGGACCGCTTCCTCTCGCCGTTCGTGGCCGCCGAGCGCGGCTACATCGACGAGGTGATCATGCCCCACTCGACGCGCAAGCGCGTCGCCCGGGCCCTCAGCATGCTGCGCACCAAGGAGATGGAGCAGCCCTGGAAGAAGCACGACAACATCCCGCTCTGAGGGCGGGGACCACCGGCCCGGCGCCTCGCCGGGCCGGCGTCGCGCAACATTCCGGTGGCCTATTTCCGGAAGGCTGCCATGATCCCCCAACCACAATCGGAAGGAGACAGGTCATGGCGGCGGAACAGAAGCGCGGAAGCCGCGAGGCGAAGAAGCCCAAGAAGCCCGTGACGAAGACGATCGCGGCGGCGCCCTCGACCAAGGGCACGGTGGTCGCGGCACCGAAGGCCGGCAAGAAGTAGGCCCGCAGGGCACCGGTGCGGGCCCGAGCCCGCGCCGGGCTGCCCCCGAGGCGCGTCAGCCCTGGATGAGCCCGGGTCCCTGAACGGTCTTGCCCGCCGGATCGGACGCGCTTCCGAGATTCAACAGGACGATCTCCGGGGGGACCCCCAGGCGCACCGGAATGCGGCTCACGCCGAACCCCCCCGAGATGATCATCTGGCGGCCTTTCCGGACCACATGGCCGTAGGCGAAATCGTTGTTGCCGTGGATCGCCGCAATGGCCGGCGAATAGCCGAAGAGGCGAACCTGACCGCCATGGGTGTGGCCCGCGAGGGTCAGGGACACGCGGTCCGGCACGTCGAGGAACAGGTCCGGCTCGTGGATCATCAGAAGAACGGGCGCGGAGTCGGTGATCTTCGCGAGCGTGCCCGGCAGGTCGTCGCGCCCGCCCTCGTCATCTTCCAAGAGGAACGGAATCTGGTCGCCGACGCCCGCGATCCAGAACGGCTTGCCGTCCTTCACGAGACGCAGGGCGTCGTTCTCCAGGACGGGAATCCCGACATTCTCCAGCGCCCTCTGCGCTTCCACGGGGCCGTCGCGGCGCGCCTGCGCCTGCTTGTCGTCCCACCAATCGTGGTTGCCGAGGATCGAGTAGACCCCGAGCGGGGCGCGGAGCGCCGACACCACCCGGGCGAATTCCGGCAGCGGGATCTTTCGGTAGGTGACGCTGGGTCCGGCCGGGTAGTCCCCCAGCATCAGGATGAGATCGGGCTTCAGCGCGTTCGTGGTGTCGACGATCTCGGCGATCCGGTCGAGGGGCATGAACGGCTCGCCGACATGGAAGTCGGCCAGCACTGCCACGCGCAGCGACAGGCCGGGTGTCCAGTTCGGAAGGACGGGGGCGTAAGGCGTGACCACGAGACGGTAGAGCGGCTCGATGCCGAAGGCGTAGACACCCGTCGACCCGACGACACCCGCACTCGCCCCGAGCCCGGTCAGGAACTGCCGGCGGCTCGGCAGGATCAGCATGGTCAGGCTCCTCGGTCGCGCGAAGGACGCGGCGCGTCCCTCTCGCCACAAAAGATGACGAAAGCGAGGAGCGTGCCGCGCTCAGCGTGACCGTTAGGCCCGAGGCGTTGAGGAAGGACTACCGCAGGGGTGGACTCGCGCCCCTCGACGCAACCCACCGTCGAGACGTCAGGACAGTGGCGTGTCCTCGTGCTCGAAGCGGGAGGAGCGAGTACCGCTCAGGAGCCCCGTCCGAGCCGACTTCTGCGCCTTGGACACGGCCTGTACGGCCGCTGCCAGGGCCGGAAGTGCGACGGGCCGGAACGTCTCAGCCTGATGATCGACGATGATGGTGGAGCGGTCGGAACGTCGAGCGGTGCCTGAAGTCTGTGGGCGCGGGTGCATGTAACGGGTGTCCTGTTGTGCTCGACAGGCTCTGTCAGGTTCTCATGCCTAATCTTGAGCCATGAACGTCTCGCGGGCACCGTTTGGTTTCACCCGGACGCCGATCGAGCGACGTGACAACCATAGAGCCGCCGCCAACCTGAATGAAAGCTTAAGGCTCTCACGATCCCTTGACCAAAGCCCAAATCGACCGCGCGTCCCATCTCGAGAACACTTAAGCAGGGCCGCGCTTGCAGCGCAAAAGACATCATGCACTGCGAAGAATACCTTCGCAGCGCAATCTTGATGGTCAAGCCACGGGACGCGGAGCGGCTTCGAGCTTCTGCTCCGCGATCCAGGCCGAAGTCCGGTCGAGGGCTCGCGTCAGGCGGTCGAACAGGGTGTCGATCTCGGAGGGCGCGATCACCAGGGGCGGGCAAACCGCGACGCGGTCCCCGGCGAGGAACCGTACGATCAGCCCTTCGGCCTGGGCGAAGGCGACCACCCGCGCCGCCACGCCGGCCTTCGGCTCGTATTGCCGGCGGGACGCCTTGTCCGCCACGAGCTCGATGCCGCCGATGAGCCCGATGCCGCGTGCCTCCCCGACGAGGGGGTGATCGCCCAGCGCCGCCAGGCGCGCCTGGAACTGCGGCGCCTTCTCGGCGACCCCCTCGACGATGCGGTCGCGCTTGTAGATCGCGATGGTCTTGAGGGCGACGGCGCAGGCGACGGGGTGCCCCGAATAGGTGGTGCCGTGTCCGAAGGTCCCGAGCTTGGCGCTCTGCTGCACCATCAGACGGTAGAGCGGCTCATCGACGGAGATGCCGCCGAGCGGCAGGTAGCCGGAGGTGAGCGCCTTGGCGAAGGACAGGCTGTCGGGCCGCATCCCCATCGCCTCGGATCCGAACCAGGTCCCGAGCCGCCCGAAACCGCAGATCACCTCGTCGGCGATGAAGCGCACGTCGTGCCGGTCGAGCACGGCCTGGATCTTGGCGTAATAGCCCGCGGGCGGGAGAATGGCCCCGCCGGCGCCGAGCACCGGCTCGGCCACGAAGGCCGCGACGGTCTCGGGGCCCTCGCGGAGGATCACCGCCTCCAGCTCGGCGGCGAGGCGGGTGGTGAAGGCCTCTTCGCTCTCCCCCTCCTGCCCGAAGCGATAATGGTGCGGGCAGCCCACATGCAGGAAACCCGGCAGCGGCAGGTCCCAGTCGGCGTGGTTGGCGGGCAGGCCCGTCATCGAGGCCGTGGCCACCGTGACCCCGTGGTAGCCCTTGATGTGCGAGAGGATCTTCTTCTTGCGGGGTCGGCCCAGCGCATTGTTCATGTACCAGGTCAGCTTGACCTGCGTGTCGTTGGCTTCCGAACCCGACGAGGTGAAGAAGATCTTCGAGGTCGGAACCGGCATGAGCTCCTTCAAGGTCTCGGCCAATTCGATCGCCGGGTCGTGGCTCCGCCCCGAAAAGAGGTGCGTGAAGGGCAAGCGCGCCATCTGCTCGCTGGCCGCCTCCACCAATTCCTCGTTGGAATAGCCCAGCGCCGTGCACCACAGGCCGGCCATGCCCTCGAGATAGGGTCGGCCGTCGCTGTCGTAGACCCACACGCCGTGGCCGCGCTCGATGACGAGCGGCCCCGTCTCGCGAAAGGTCTCCAGGTTGGTGTAGGGATGGATCAGGGTTTCGACGTCGCGGGTCGCGAGGTTCGAGAGCATAGTTTTGCCTGACGGTTGGCCGATGGCCGACATGGGTGCGAGACTGTAACGAGGGGCGCCCGCCGTAGAAACCCGCGCGACGTCGCAACCGGACCCGAACCCATGCTCGACCCCGCCACCATCGTGGCTCAACCCGCCCCCGGCCGCGCCTGCGGAACCTGCACCCTCTGCTGCAAGGTCTACGACGTCCCGGCGGTGGAGTCCGTTGCCGGGCAATGGTGCCGGCACACCCGGCAGGGGCGGGGCTGCGCCATTCATGCGACCCGGCCCGATCATTGCCGCGCCTTTCACTGCCTCTGGATGACCGAAGGCTGGATGGGCCCGGAATGGAAGCCCGAGCGCGCCAAGATGGTGCTGAGCCTCGATCCGATCTCGCGCCACATGAACGTGCAGGTCGATCCGGGCCAGCCGAATGCCTGGCGGCGCGAGCCCTATTACGGCCAGCTCAAACGCTGGGCGGTGTCGTCCCTGGCCCAGAAGCGCCACGTCCTCGTCCATCTCAACCGGACCACCACCGTGGTGCTGCCCGACCGCGACGTGGCCCTCGGCGTCTTCGAGCCCGGCGACCGCATGGTGGCGCGCGAGCGTATGACCCCGCAGGGGGTCGTGATCGAGGTCGAGAAGGTCCGCGATGCGGCCTGAGATTCTCGGGACCACGATCCGCGGGATCCTGTTCGACAAGGACGGGACCCTCGTCGATTTCGACCGGACCTGGGGGCCGGCCGCCTATTCGGTGATGTCCGACCTGTCGGGCGGGGACCGGTCACGGCTGGATGCGCTCATGCGGGTGAGCCACTACGACGAGGTCGGCCAGCGCTTCGCGCCGACCTCGCCGCTCATCGCCGGCTCCTCGGCCGGCTACGGCCCCCTCTGGGCCGAGGTCCTGGGCCGGCCCGCCGGCCCGGCGCTCTATGGCGAGATGGACGCGTTGTTCCGCGCGGCCGGCCTCGCGGCGCTGACGCCGATCGGGGCACCGTCGGACCTCGCCGCACGCCTCGTAGCCGGTGGCTTCACCCTCGGGATCGCCACCAACGACGCCGAGGCTTCGGCGCGGGCCCAATGCGCCGCCCTCGGCCTCGCATCGCACTGCGCCTTCGTGGTGGGCTATGATTCCGGTCACGGCGCCAAGCCGATGCCCGGAATGGTCACGGCCTTCGCCGACCATCTCGGGGTGCCGGCGAAGCGGATCGCCATGGTGGGGGATTCCCCCTACGACCTCGTCGCGGCCCGCGCGGCCGGGGCGATCGCGATCGCGGTGCTCAGCGGCCCGCTGGGTGCCGCCGCCCGGGACGAGCTGGAGCCCCTGGCCGACTACATCCTCGACTCGGCTGCGGATTTGCCGGCGCTGCTCGGGCTCTAGCCCGCTTCGCCGGTGACCGGCTGCTCACGGGCCAGATCGCGCCACTTCAGCACGAGGCGCTCGAAATCCGCGATGTCCTGGGCCGGCAACTGCCCCAGGGTGCGGGCGACGTACGCCTTCTGCGCGACGATGCCGCGCGTGGCGAGGTCCGCTCCGGCGGGGGTGAGATAGAGCGCGTGCGAGCGCCGGTCGCCCGGGATCGGACGACGCTCGACGAGGCCGGCTTCGACGAGACGATCGATCAGCCCGGAGACGTTGCCCTTGGTCACGTAGAGCCGCGCCGCGAGGTCCTGCTGCGTCATGCCCTCGCGCTCGGTGAGGGTGGAGAGGGCATCGAATTGTGGGATGGACAATCCCAATCCGCGCAATTCCCCGGCCATCGCGGCGGTCACCCGACGGTTGAGGCGGATGAAGCGAAACCAGACCCGCAGAGGATCGGCAGCCTCGGCGGGGGTCGGAGCGGGTGGGGGCGCGGGCATCGTCGGGCGGCTATAGCAGACACGGCGCCACTCCCGGAAGCTTCGCGACACACAGCCCGGGTGGCGCCGGGGAGCGCGGACCGGTAAAGCTCCAGGCATACGGCCCCGCGGATCGTCCGGACAGCGAATCTCGTCACAGCATGCGTCGTCTGCCCTACGAAGATCCCATCACCCGCGCCGGCCCGGTCTCGCGGACCGTTGCGGTGCTGGCCCTCCTCGTCAGCCTCTTCGCCCTGGTCCTGGTGCGCGATCCGCGCGCCGAGGCGGGCCCCGCCCTGGCGACCCTCGGCGCCGGTCTCGTTCTGGCGGGGGTCGCGGTTTTCTTGGCCCTCGTCGCCTTCGTCCGGGTCTGGCGCGAAGGCGCGCGGGGCCTCGGGGCGGCCCTGGCGGGCCTGTTCCTGGCCGGCCTCGTCCTCGCCTATCCGGCCTACGCGGCCCTGCGGGCCCTGAGGCTGCCGGCGCTCGCGGACGTGACCACCGACACCGACAATCCCCCGGCCTTCTCGCGCTCCCGCACCGCCTTCGCTGCCCGCGAGGGTCGCTATCCGCCCGATCCAGGCCCCGCCGCCCGCGCCGCGCAACGCGCGGCCTATCCGCAGATCGCGCCGCTGACCCTCGACCTCGATGCCGACGAGGCCTTCGAGCTCGCACGCAAGGCGGCCGTGAACCGCCGTTGGCAGATCGTCGAGGCGATCCGCCCCGGCGGACGTGTCGGGAACGGCCGCATCGAGGCGGTGTCGCGCGGTCCCATCCTGAACCTCGCCGATGACGTCACCGTGCGGGTCCACCCGCGGGCGGACGGGGCCCGCATCGACGTCCGCTCCGCCTCGCGTCTCGGCACGCGGGACTTCGGCAGCAACGCCGACCGCATCCGCGCCTATCTCGACGAAGTCGCCAATCTCGCCATCGCGGTGAAGTAAACGGGCGTCAGGCCGGTGCGTAGCGGCTGTCGAGCCGGGCAGGGCCGTCGCTCCGCACGACCCCGCGCTCGACCAGATCCTCGAGGTGGGCGAAGACCGACAGGGCGGCCGCGCCGCGCAGGGCGGGGTTCAGGCCCTGGTAGATCGCCGCGACGATGGCGCGGATGTCCCGGTCGCCCGCCTCCAGGCGCCCGCGGATCGCGCTCTCACGCTGACGGCGATGGGTGGCGAGGCCGCGCACGAAGCGGCGCGGGTCGCGGACCGGTCCGCCATGGCCGGGCCAGTAGATCGTCTCGTCACGGTCCCGCAGAGCCTCGAGGGACTCCATGTAGGCGCGCATCGCGCCATCGGGGGGCGCCACGATGGTGGTCGACCACGCCATCACGTGGTCGCCCGAGAACAGGGCCGTCTCTTCCCGCAGGGCGAAGGCGAGGTGGTTCATGGTGTGGCCCGGGGTCTCCACGGCCTCGAGGGTCCAGCCTGGCCCCGCGACGGTGTCGCCCATCCGCAATTGCCGGTCGGGGACGTGGTCCCGGTCGGCGCTGGCATCGAGATGGGGGATCTCGCCCGCGCCGAGCGTGCGCGCCGCCCGGTGTGGACCGCAGCCGAGGATCGGCGCGCCCGTATGCGCCTGGAGCAGCCGGGCTCCCGGCGAGTGATCCCGGTGGGTATGGGTGACCAGGATGGCCGTCACGGGGGCCCCGGCGCAGGCCGCGACGAGCGCCGCGATGTGCCCCTCGTCCGCCGGGCCTGGATCGACGATCGCGACGGCCTCGTCGCCGACGAGGTAGCTGCAGGTGCCGGTCGCCGTGAACGGTCCGCCGTTCGGTGCGATCCGCCGCCGGACCAGGGCGGAGAGCCGGACCGTCTCGCCGCTGGGAGGCGGCGATCCGTCGAGGTCGGGATCGGACTGCGTCTCGCTCATAGCAGCTCCTGAGCGGGTGGAATCGAACCGGCCCCTCCGCCGCCATCGGCCGAGGGACAACGCGCGGCACGCGACCGGCCGCCGATTCAATAGACGAAGGGCGATGCCATCACGACCCGGGTCGGCGCCCGGACCGCACCGAAGCGCGGCTCGACGTCGATCGGCGGCGGCCCCGGCTCGAAGCCGTCGGACGCGGCGACCCGGACGCGGAGCGCCCGATCGGCTCTGCGGACACCCTGGCGGAGGGCTCGGGCATCGGCCTCGCGGCGGACCACATCGACCTTGGCATCGATGTCGCGCCGCGCGCGGCGCGACAGGCCGCGCGCGGCGCGGAAATCGACGACGGTGAAACCGCCGGCGCGGGCCGGTACGACGACGGCCGCGCTCGCCTCGGTGGCGACGACGTCGCCGGCGCGCACGGTCATGTCCTGGAGAATCGAGAGCGGCGCGGCCACGCCCTGCTCGGGCTGACAGCTGCACTGCTCCACCCGTTTCGTCCGATAGAGGTTGGCCACGGCGAGGCTGCGGTAGGGCTGTCCGTCGAGACCGACGGCGCGGTCGAATTCGGTCTCCCCCGCCCCCAGGGTGAAGAGACGCGTCGGCGTGTTCGGGCAGGCCGCCGCGCAGGCGGCCTCGTGAACCGGCAGGTCGGACCGGGCCCCGAGGCGTCCGAGGGGGAAGACGTAGCCGTCGCAGGATCGCACGCAGACGGTGCGGGCCCCCAATACGGTGCGCGCGGCGGCCGGCACAGCCGCCACCTGGTTTCTCGCGGCCGGACTTCGGGGATGCCGGATCCGGATCGGTCGGGCCGCGGTCGCCTCGACGAGGGGGCGCGGCGTTTGGCGCATCGGCCGCACGGCGCTCACCCGCCGGGCGTCGGGAAGCGAGACGTAATGCCCGGGCCGGCGCGCGGGAATCGATGCCGCCGGCGGAGGAGCCGGCTCACGGAACAGCGTCTCGAGGAAATTGAAGAGGCCCCCCCGCTCCGAGGCCCTGACCATCGTCGTCCCCGCCGTGACCCCACCGAGACCCAGAAGAAGGCCGGCCAGTGCCGTCCCTATCATCTGCTGTCGCGTACCGGCCGGTGCGAGACGCTGCCACTTCATACCCGCCGGCTCCGCTTCCGTCGCTGAGATCGTTTTGGCCGCCTCTCACGGGGCACGGCTTCCTCAGGTACACATCATCGCGGACCCGGCGCAACGGCGGCAAACAACCGAGACGGGCGCGCGTGACGACGGAGCGGCGGCATCCTGGCTGGTTTCGACGGCCGGCAGGGCGGTGCAGTTTCAACGACGCACAGCCATGCCGTCGAAACATATTGCTCGATGTTCCTCAGTCGCGTGATCGATGGCGTCGTGCCCGATCGCCCTGTTGGCAATGAAACCACGGTGAAGGACCGACCGCCGATCGCAATCCCGGTGTCGTGGGAAGGCTACGGCCATGCGGTCTTTCATCGAAACTTCGACATCGGCTCACGGCAATCGGACGGAACCGGCGACATCCGGGTCGCGCGGACGAACAGAACGAGCAATTCGCCCAAACAGCTAAGACTGCTCTTCCCTCGAAGCTAACCTTTGATGGAAACCCGGACTACAGATTTCTCCGGATCATCACGGGGATTTTATCTACGGTTTCATTCGGATTTAAGGCTTTCCGGCTTCACTCGGTGTGCACCGGGGAGGGTGCCGGCAGCGGTTCCCACGCTGTCGTCGAAACACCCCACAGGGGATGTCGAGCGCTCCGGATCGTCGAGTCGACAGCACAGTTCCCTCGAGGAATCGCGCCGCGCTTCCTCACCGGTGGTCGGGCCCGTCCCACGGGCACCACGGAGGGCGCAGAGGTGTCCGCACGGCAGTGGAACGCATCGCAGCCGAGGATTGCCCATGACGTTCTTCAACACCCGCACCGCGGCAAAGCTCGAGGCGCTCGACCGGTCCCAAGCCGTGATCGAGTTCCTTCCCGACGGCACGATCGTGACCGCCAACGAGAATTTCCTGAAGACCGTGGGCTATGAACTCGCGGAGATCAAAGGCCGGCACCATCGCATGTTCGTCGACGCGGCGGATCAGGACCGTCCGGCCTACGAGGCCTTCTGGGCCGCTTTGGCCCGAGGAGAGTTCCAGCGTGCCGAGTACAGGCGGATCGGCAAGGGTGGCCGCGAGATCTGGCTGCAGGGAACCTACAATCCCATCCGGGGACGGGACGGCCGCGTGACCAGCGTGGTCAAATTCGCCACCGACATCACGGAGGAGAAGCAGCGGAGTGCCGATACGCGGAGCCAGATCGAAGCGATCGGCCGGTCGCAGGGCGTGATCGAGTTCGACCTCGACGGCACGATCGTGAATGCCAATCGAAATTTCCTCGATGTGGTGGGATACAGCCTCGAGGAGGTGAGGGGCCAGCATCACCGCCTGTTCGTCGACGGCCCCGAACGGGACAGTGCCGCCTATCGTGTCCTCTGGGAGGGATTGGCCAGGGGCGTCTTCCAGAGCGGCGAGTTTCGGCGCATCGGCAAGGATGGCCGCGCGATCTGGCTGCAAGCCACCTACAATCCGATCCTCGACTTGGCCGGGCGCCCGGTCAAAGTGGTCAAGTTCGCCACCGACGTCACGGCCGAGAAGCTGCGGACTGCAGAGCTGCAGGGCCAGGTGGAAGCGATCGGCCGCTCGCAGGGCGTGATCCATTTCGATCTCGCCGGACACGTCCTGGATGCGAATGCGAATTTCCTCGCCGTTCTGGGATACGATCTCGCTCAGATCCGGGGCCAGAACCACCGCATGTTCGTCGACCCGACCTATGGAGCCTCGGCCGAGTACAATGCGTTCTGGGCCGCCCTGCGCCGGGGCGAGTTCCGCAGCGGCATCTTCCAACGCGTCGGCGCAGGCGGCCGCACGATCTGGATCCAGGCCTCCTACAACCCGATCCTCGACATGAGCGGCCGGCCGTTCAAGGTGGTCAAGTACGCCACCGATATCACGGCGCGGATGCGCTCGCAGATCGAGGCCGCCGGCGCCTCGTCGCAGACCCTCGTGAATGTCCAAGCGGTGGCCTCGGCCGCCGAGGAATTGAACGCCTCCATCGGCGAGATCGCCAGCAGCCTTGCCCGGTCCCGCCAGGAGGTGGACGAGATGGACGAGCGCGCGCAGAGAGCCGACCGGTCGACCGGCCAGCTCGCTGACGCCGCCGCGTCGATGAACGGTATCGTTCAGTTGATCCAGGGCGTCGGCGGGCAGATCAATCTGTTGGCCCTCAACGCCACGATCGAGGCCGCCCGCGCTGGCGAGGCGGGGCGCGGCTTTGCCGTGGTGGCGGGCGAGGTGAAGAACCTCTCCAACCAGGTCACGAACGCCACGGCACGGATCGCCGAGGATATCAAGACGATGCAGACGGTCTCCGGCGACGTCGTCGTCTCCTTGACGGCCATCGGACAGGCGATCGACGTGGTTCGCGGCTTCGTCACGGGCGTGGCCTCTGCGGTGGAGGAGCAGAGCGCGGTCACGCAGGAAATCTCGATGAGCATGCAGACGGCGGCTCACGGCGTGGCCGATATCGATCGCAACCTGCAAGCTCTGGCATCCTGACGGCCTGCGGATCGGGGAGGAGCAACCATCGCGTCGGGCCCGACTTAGCCGTTTGCTCTTTTTATAGCTCCTGCTATAAAGCGGTGGGCTGCTTCCAGGCGCCCGGCGGTCCTCTTCCCGGAAACACGCGTGGGCATGGCTCGACACGAACCTCTGACGGCTCCGATGCCTGTCTCGGCACCGGAGGGTACCCTGGCGAACGGAACGCGCACGGAAGGATCCTGGCGCTTCAGCCGGGAGACTCTTGACCACCCGAGCCTCGGACGCATGAACGGCAGTGTTCCCGTTCAGGCGACAGGCACCTGGTTGCGTCGACTGCTGGCCTTCATCGGCCCCGGCTACATGGTCTCGGTCGGCTACATGGATCCCGGCAACTGGGCGACGGACATCGCCGGCGGTGCCCAGTTCGGCTACACGCTGCTCTCGGTCATCCTGCTGTCCAACCTCATGGCCATCGTCCTCCAGGCGCTCGCCGCTCGGCTCGGGATCGCGACGGGTCGCGACCTCGCCCAGGCCTGCCGGGATCATTACCCGCGCCCCATCAGCCTGATGTTGTGGCTCGCCTGCGAAGCGGCGATCATCGCCTGCGACCTCGCCGAGGTCATCGGGACGGCCATCGCCCTCAAGCTCCTGTTCGGCTTGCCCCTCGTCGTTGGCGCAACCCTCACGGCGCTCGACGTTTTCCTGATCCTGCTCCTGATGCGGCGGGGCTTTCGCGCGCTCGAGGCCTTCGTCATCGCTCTGTTGGCCGTGATCTTCGTGAGCTTCGGGATCCAGATCGCACTCGCGGCACCACCACTCCAAGCGGTGCTCGGCGGCTTCCTGCCCACATCCGAGATCGTCTGGAATCCGGCGGCGCTCTACATCGCCATCGGCATCATCGGCGCCACCGTGATGCCGCACAATCTCTACCTGCATTCCTCCATCGTGCAGACGCGGGCTTATCCTCGGACGGACGACGGCCGACGTGAGGCCATCCGCTTCGCGGTGGCCGACTCGACGATCGCGTTGATGCTGGCCCTGTTCGTGAATGCCGCCATCCTGATCATGGCCGCCTCGGTGTTCCACGCCCAGGGACGCACCGACATCCAGGAGATCGAGCAGGCCTACGAACTGCTCTCACCGCTCCTCGGAGCCGGCATCGCCTCGACGCTGTTCGCGGTGGCGTTGCTGGCCTCAGGCCTCAATTCCACCGTCACGGCGACGCTGGCGGGACAAATCGTGATGGAAGGATTCCTGCGCCTGCACATCCCGGACTGGGCCCGACGCTTGGTCACCCGCGGGATCGCCATCGTGCCGGTCGTCGGCGTCACGGCACTCTATGGGGAACAGGGTACGGCGAAGCTGCTTGTGCTGAGTCAGGTGGTGCTGTCGATGCAGCTCCCCTTCGCGATCATCCCCCTGGTCGGATTTGTCTCCGACAGAGGGAAGATGGGGGTTCACACGATCAAACCCTGGCTCAAGGTCGTGTCCTGGGCCATCGCGGCCCTGATCGTCGTCCTGAACGGCAAGCTGCTGTTCGATACCGTGATGGGCGCCTGAAAAGACGCCCTTCAGGCAGGCCTCAGCGGCGACGGTCGGCGCGGACACGCACCGGGATCGGCTGAGGCGCCGGCATCGGCCCTTCGAGGATCGCACCGATCAGCGAGCGACTGGCCTCGGCGACGGTTTTGATCAGACGTCGCGCGATGGAGGCGACAGTCGATTGTCTCATGACGGGCTCCTGACCGACGGGCTGAGGACGAACGTCGCATCCCGGGCCGGGTTCCGGTTGCGATGAGACACAGATAGCAACATCAGTGTCGCTTGCTCAGGGGTCGAGGGCAATCGGCCGCATCGGTGCGAAACGCGCAAAAAAACACCGGCGCGATGACGCCGGTGCCCAGACCCGATGCAGGCGGAGGATGGTGGAGTCGTAGGGTCCCGGGGACCCTACGGCTTGCCGCGCTTCGCCATGAGCTGCTCGATCAGCGAACCGCCCTTTTCGATGGCAGCGAGTTCCTCCGCGACCGCGTCCACGGTCTCGCGGATCTGTTCCGGCGTATGCTCCGAGGTGATGAAGAAGCGCAGGCGCGACGCTCGCTCCGGCACGGCCGGGTGGATGATCGGCTGAACGTTGATGCCGCGCTTGAAGAGGCGGTCCGACAGCGTCACCGACTTCAGGGAGTCGCCGACGATGACGGGGATCACCGCGAGGCCGAGGCTGGTCCCGGTGTCGAGCCCATGCTTCTTCGCGCAGGACAGGAACAGGTGGCCGTTCTGCCGCAGACGCTCCACCCGGTGCGGTTCGGCATGCATGATCTCGAGCGCCGTTTCGGCCGCGGCCGCGAGAGGCGGCGAGATGCCGACGCTATAGATGAAGCCGCCAGCCGTACACTTGAGGTACTCGATCAACGCCGCCGGTCCGGCCACGTAACCGCCGCAGGTGGACAGGGTCTTCGAGAGGGTGCCCATCCAGATATCGACCCCGTGGGGATCGACGTCACAATGTTCGGCCAGACCGATGCCGGTCCGCCCGAGGACGCCGAGCCCGTGCGCGTCATCGACCATCAGCCAGGCGTCGTAGCGCTGCTTCAGGGCGATGAGTGCCGCGAGGTCCGGCGCATCGCCGTCCATGCTGTAGAGGCCTTCCACCACGATCAGCGCCCGGCGATGCTCGTGGCGCGTGGCGCCGAGCAACGTCTCCAGGGCGTCGAGGTCGTTGTGGGAGAACGAGCGGCGCTGAGCGCCGGAGAGCTGAGCACCGGTGACGATGCTGTTGTGGCTGAGGGCGTCGTGGAAGATCACGTCGCCCGGCTCCAGCAGGGCGCCGATCGTGGTGACGTTGGTGGCGTGGCCGCTCACCATCACCACGCAGGCCTCGGTGTCGTAGTGGTCGGCCAGGGCCTTCTCCAGGGAGAGGTGTCCCGGTCGCTCACCGGCCACGATCCGGCTGGCCGACGCCGACGTGCCGTAGGTTTCGATTGCACGGGCCGCCGCGGCGTTGACGTCGGGATGCCCGTTCAGACCGAGGTAGTCGTAGGACGAGAAGTTGACGAACGACTTGCCGGCAATGCGCGTCGTGGCGCCGGCCTTGGTCTCGTGCACCCGGAAGAACGGATTGCCGAGGCCGATCAGATCGGCCGCCGAGCGCTGGAGGCGCAACTCCCGGTATCCCGGCAGGGACTCGAAGTTCTGTACGGACGCATCGCCCGCCGGGCGCTGCGCCGGACGGGCGGGAGCCGTCCGGTTGGCGTTTCGCCCGAGGCGGTTCGTGACGAAACCCGCCAGGGCCGCGCGTCCGCCGTCCGGTCTCGCGGAATTGCTCATGCGGCATGCCTCAAGGGGGAATCGCTCACGGGAGGATTTCTTTGATCGCGAGGCTGTTTTCTTCGACCATCGCGTGGAACGGCTCGAGGGTGCGGACATCCACCCCCTCGCTGGCGTGACGCTGGGCCAGGCTCATCACGGCCGCCGCCGCCTCGTCCACCGGAGCCGCGATCGACTGGATCAGGGTCTCGGTGAGTTCGTTGACGGTGAGGCCGGAGGAGATGCCGGACGGCGGCGCCTCGAGGGCGAAGCGCTCCTGCAGGCTCGCGCCGAGTTCGACGCCCATCAACGAGTCGAGACCGATCTCGGAGAGGTGGCGCACGCGGCTGATGTCGTCCTTGGGCAGGCGCAGGATCCGGGCGATGTCCTCCACGATGGCGTCGGCCACCGTCTTGCGCACCGAGTCGATGTCCTGCGTCTTCAGCAGGAGGCCGATATTGATGGCCGCCACCGTTCCGGCTTCCATCTGCTGGTCCGAACCGAGCTCGGCGTAGCTCGGGCTCTTCATGGTGGCGAGGCGCTCGCGCGCCTTGCCCCAATGCATCGACGCGATGGCGATCACGGCGTCGTCCGGGCTCGACGCCTGGCCTTCGAGCGCGTCGGCCATGAGGTCGAGGCAGTGGCGGGCATCCATCGGCGTCACGCCGACGCGCCCCGCCAGGGTCTCCATCACCGCACGGTTACGGGCCAGCACGCCGACATCGCCGATGGCCCCCCAGGCGACGGCCAGCGCCGGCAGGCCGAGCTTGCGCCGGCGGCGGGCGAGGCCTTCCATGAAGCCGTTCGCGGCCACGTAGGCGCCCTGTCCGGGGTTGCCGATGAACGTCGTGGCCGAGGAGAACATCACGAAATAGTCGAGCGTGCGCGCGCGCGTCGCGGCGTCGAGATGCTCGGCACCGATGACCTTCGGACGGATGACCGTGTCGAGGGCGGCGGCGTCGATGTTGGCGATGAGGCCATCCTGGAGCACCATCGCGCCGTGGATCACGCCGGCGAGCGACCGGCCCCCGCGCTCCACCTCGGCCAGCAGCGCATCCACCGCCTTGCGGCTGGTGATGTCGCAGGCCATCGCGGCCACGGCGACGCCGCGGGCGCCGAGATCGGCCACGACCTGCTTGGCCTCGGGGCTCGCGGCCCCGTTGCGGCCGACGAGGACGATGTGCTTCGCACCCTGGTCCGCGAGCCAGCGCGCCGCCTCGATGCCGAAGCCGCCGAGACCGCCGGTGACGAGGTGGACACCCTCGGGAGAGATCGTGAAGGCGGACTTCTCCGTCTGCATCACGCTGCCGGGCTTCGGCGGCGCGATGACGATCTTACCCACATGCCCCGATTGCTGCATCAGCCGGAAGGCGTCCGAGACCTCGTCCGCCGTAAAGGGCTGGAAGGGCAGAGGCTTCAGCCCGCCTTCCTTGAACAGGGACATCACCTCCCGGAACAGCCGGGCCCCGTCCTCGCCCTGGTGCTGGAGCACCTGGTCGAGATCGACGCCGAAATAGGACAGGTTCCGGCGGAACGGACGCAGGCCGATATGGGTGTTGGCGACGTAGTCGCGCTTGCCCAGCTCGATGAAGCGGCCGAAGGGCTTGAGGACGTTGAGGCTGCGCTCCATCGCCTCGCCGAACAGGCTGTTCAGCACCACGCCGACGCCGTCGCCGGTGATGCGGCGGACATCGTCCACGAAGGCGAGGGAACGCGAGTCGAGCACGTGCTCGGCCCCCAACGCCTTGACCAGGGCGCGCTTCTCCCGCGAGCCGGCCGTGGCGATGACCCGCGCGCCCTTCATCTTGGCGATCTGCAGGGCGGCCAGACCGACGCCGCCGGCTCCGCCATGGATCAGGACCCACTCGCCGCGGCGCAGGCGGGCGCAGCTGACGAGGCCGTAATAGGCCGTGAGGAAGGCGACCGGCACGGTGGCGGCGGCCTGCGGATCGAGGCCGGGCGGGCTCGGGGCCACGACGAGCTCGGGGACCACGATGTGGGTCGCGAAGCCCGACTGCGCGAAGGCGACGACGCGATCGCCGGGCTTGAAGGCGTCGACGCCCTTGCCGACGGAGAGGACCCGGCCGGCCACTTCCAGCCCGAGGCGCGGACCCGCGAAGCCATCCTCCAGGATCTCCTCCGGCAGCATTGACAGGGCCCAGAGGACGTCGCGGAAATTGAGACCCGTGGCCTCGACCGCGATCTCGACCTCGCCGCGCTCGGGAGCCCGGCGGGTCGCCGGCCCCCAGGCCATCTCGTTGAGGCCGCCGGTATTGCTGCGTTCCAGGCGGGCCGCCTCGGCCGGAACCGCATCGGCGCCGGGACGACGGGAGAGCTGGCCCGGCGAGAACCGGATCACACGGGTCCGGTCGGCGTCGAGGATGATCTCGGTCTCGAGCGTGCCCGAGAGGATGAGGTCGCGCAGCCGCTCGGCGGCGGCCTTGGTCGAGAGCGCCTCGGCGAGGTCGATCCGACGCACGTCGAGATTCGCCACCTCGTTGGCAAGCGTCCGGCTGAAGGCCCAGACGCCGGCCTCCACGGAGCCGGTCGGATCCCCCGCATCGCGGGTGGCGCCGGGGCAGACCACCCAGAGCCGGGTCTGGCGGCTGCCGAGATGCTCGACGCAGCGCTTCAGGCTCAGGCAGCGCTCCCGCAGGCGGTCCGCCGCGGCACCGGTATGGTTGAAGGCGCCCGCGAGGAAGACGACCGTGTCGGGGGTCTCGCGTTCCAGTTCGAGCAGCGACTGCTCCGAGTCGAGGATGATCGAGACGTGGACGCCGCTCGCCACCAGCAGGGTCGCCAGGGACGAGGCCGTCTCCGCCGCGACAGCGTCGTGCGAGCCGATCACGAACGCGAAGGTCTGGCCGGGCGCCGGCTTGGCGCGCACCGGCGCCTCGGCGATGAACAGAAGATCGTCCCCGTTGGCGGAGACGGCGCGATCGACGGCCACCCGCACGAGGCCGGTGTCGCTCAGCGCACGCTGCCACCCGGTGATGTCGTCGAGACGGCCCACCGGCAGGTCGGCCGTTGCCTCGAACCAATCCGGGGTCAAGCCGAACACCAGATCGCGGAACAGCGACGCTCCCGGCTCGACGGCGACGAGGAAGCCACCGGTCGCGAGCGCGTCGGCGACCTTGCCGAGCAGGGCTCGCTCGGAGCGATGCAGGACGTTGCTGGCCAGGATCACATCGAAGCTGCCTGCCGACAGCTCGGCCGTATCCTCGATGACGGTGAGGCCGCGCGGCAGGGCGAGGCGCGCCCGCTCCGCCAGGCGACGATCGGCTTCGAACACGGTCAGCTGCGCCTCGATGCCGTCCGTGAAGGCGGCGGCCTGCGCCGAGAGCGGTCCGAATCCGACCTGAAGTACCCGCAACGCACGGTCGCGGGGCAGGGCGGCACGGCCGGACTCGACGAGATCCGCGATCACGTCGGCCGCGGCCCGGGCCGTCGCACTGCGCAGGACGAAGGCGTCGAGGGCGTTCTGCGAGAGGGTCGGAGCCTCCGTCAGATCACCCGAGAGCAACCGGCCGACGACGGCGCCGATATCGGCGGTGAGCACGAGTTCGGCCGAGAGTTCGGGGTGATCCGCCGCGATCCAACGCATGATCTCGTCGGGTGCCGGCAGGGACACATCCTTGCGCAGGGTCCAGCGCTCGCCGTCGAGGGTGGCGAGGTCGCTGCTCTCCAGGGCGTAGAGGGCGTTCAGGAGCCAGGGGCGCATCGCCTCCGGCACGCGGTCGTCGATCGCCACGGTGCCGGAGCGCTGGAGGCCCTCCGCCAGGCGGTAGGCCATCGACGTCGCCCAACCTTCGAGAAGGAGGTGCCCCGGTGCCAGCGGCGCCTCGGCAGGTGCGACGGCGGCCTTGCAGGCCGGACGGATCGCGTCGGCGACGCGCTTTCCGCGCTCCATCGCGATGGCGGTGGGTTCGGTGGCAAGCTCGGGCCGCTGCGCGATGGCGTACGCGGCGAGATCGCTGCCGTTCTTCGAGCGGAGCGCCTGAAACCGCCCCTCGCGCAAGGTGGCGATGACGGCGCCCTCGGCATCCACCAGGGTAAAATCGGCCAGGATGCTGCGCTCGTTGGCACGCCGGGTCCGGATCATCGCCCGGGCGATGACGGCCCCCGGCTTGACGAGGCGGATTTCGCCGAAGCGAACCGGGACATAGGCCTTGGTCGACCCCTCGCCCATCAGACCGGCGAAGAGCAGGATGAGGCCGTGGAAGCAGGAATCGAGGCGCGCGGGGACGAGCCCGAAGCGCCCGTCGGCCTCGGCGGGCAGGAGCTCCGAGACGATGGTGGTCTCGTCGAGGCGCGCACTCGCCGCGACCTGACGGAAGCTCGGGCCGAAGCCGAGACCCGAGGCGGCGGCCAGGCGGTAGAGGGCTTCGCCCGCCACCGCGTGTTCGGCGGGAACGTGCAGGTCCACCGGGGCGGGCGCCGGGAAGGTCCCATCGATGATCTTGGCCGCGGCGTGGAGCTGCCAGGCGGCCTGGGTCAGGCGTGGCCGGCTGAGAATCTGGATGGCGTTGCCCGAGCCGGCGACCCGCACCGCGACCTCGCGCAGGGATTCCTCGCCGAACACCATCGGCGACTGGATCTCGAAGTCCGCGAGCGTGACGCTGTCCGTCTTCATCGCCTCGCGGGCAACACCGAGGGCCATCTCGATGAAGGCCGCGCCGGGCAGGATCGCCTGCCCGTCGATGCGGTGATCATCGAGGTCCGGCACCGTCGCGATGTCGACGTGGCCGTGCCATTCGAGGCCGTCCGGTGCGACGCGGGAGCCGTAGAGCGGATGATAGGGACGCGGCGTCGCCGCACCGACACCCTCGGTGGTCTCGGCGAGCCGGAAGGGTCGACGCTGCCAGGGATAGAGCGGCAGCGACACGTCGCCCGTCGGATTCGCCCCGAAGACCGTCGCCTCATCGACGGCGGCGCCCTGCACGAGGGCGGCCGCGACGGTGCGGGCGATCGGATCGCCGCCCGCCGGCTTGCGGTGGAGGACGCCGATGGTGGCGTTCTCGATGCCGAGGGGCTCGATGGCGTCGCCGATATGCGACAGCAGGGTCGCGCGGGGCCCAACTTCGATGAAGACTCGGGCGCCCTGTCGGGTCGCCTCCTGAACGGCCTCGCAGAAGCGCACCGGTTCACGGATGTTGCGCCACCAGTAACCGGCCCCGAACTGATCTCCGGCCAGCACCTTGCCGGTGACGGTCGATACCATCGCGGTCGTTGCAGCGTGCGGCTTGAGCCCGGCGAGGTCCCGCAGCAGCGGCTTCTCGGTCGGGTTCATCAACCGGCCGTGGAAGGGGTACTCGAGGTCGAGCTTGCGCCCGCGACGACGCTTGCGCGTCAGCGCCTTCATGGCCGCATCGATATCCTCCACCGGGCCCGCCACCGTGATGGCCTTGGGGCTGTTATAGGCGGCGATGTCGAGGCTCGGGTAATCCTTCAGGAACAGTTCGATCTCGTCCGCAGGGGCGAGCAGCACGGCCATCGTTCCGAAGCCGCGCGTCGTCTCCTGGTGCTTGCTCCGGTAGAAGATGACCTTCACGGCCTGTTCGAGGCTCAAGATCCCGGCGGCTTCCGCCGCGGCGATCTCGCCGACGCTGTGGCCGAGGACGTAGCTCGGCTTGAGGCCGTGGGCCCGCAGCGCCGTCGTCGAGGCGCTCGAGATCGCGAAGATCAGGGGTTGCGACACCCGCGTGAGGGCGAGGCGCTCCTCCAGATCCTCGGCGAACAGGGCCTCCTTCAGGGACCAGCCCGAAAGGGTGTGGAACAGGCCGTCGATGCGGTCGAAGGCCTCGCGGAAGACGGCGTTCTCGTCATAGGCCTCACGACCCATGCCGGCCCACTGACTCCCATTGCCGGAATAGACAAAGGCGACCTCCGCCGCGCGGTCCACGGCGGTCCCCAGAAGGGCTTCGGGGGCATCCTCGGCCTCACCGACGGCGCGCAGGACCCCCGGAAGATCGGCATCCAGGGAGACGGCCAGGCGCGAGGACAGACGCTCGCGGCGATGGGCGGCGGCCGCGGCGATCCGGGCGATCTCGGCCTTGTCGGCGCCGTCGAAGCGCTCGGCGTAATCGAGGGCGAGTTCGTTGAGGGCGGCACGGCTCTGGGCCGAGAGCAGGAGCACTTCCGGCATCCGGGCCGCATCGGGGGCGCCCGAGGCGGCACGAACCGGCGGGCCGTCCGTGAGGACGACGTGCGCGTTGGTGCCGCCGAACCCGAAGGAATTGACGCCCGCGAAGCGCGCCTTGCCATCGCGCGCCAGCGGCAGCGGCTTGTTCGTCACCGACAGGTTCAGGTCCCGAAAGGGGATCTGGGGATTCAGTTCGGCCGCGTGAAGCGAGGTCGGGAAGAGGTCGTGCTCGAGAGCGAGGCTGGCCTTCAGGAGACCGGCAAGACCCGAGACCGGCTCGGTGTGGCCGATGTTGCTCTTGATCGAACCGATCGGCAGCGGCGCCTTGCGGGGACGACCGAGCTTGCCGCCGATGGCACTCGCCTCGATCGGATCGCCCACCGGCGTACCGGTGCCGTGGGCCTCGACGAAGACCACCGCGTCGAGGTCGATTTCGGCCTCGCGGTAGACCTGCTCCAGAAGCGCGCCTTGGGCATAGCCGGAGGGCAGGGAGATGCCGGTGGTGCGCCCGTCCGAATTGACGCCGCTGGCCGCGATGACGCCGCGCACGGTACTGCCGTCGCGCAGGGCCGCTTTCGCGGATTTCAGCACGAGCACCACACCGCCCTCGGAGCGCACGTACCCGTCGGCGCTCGACGAGAAGGCCTGGCACAGGCCGGTGCGCGAGAGCATCTGCGCGTTCGAGAAGCAGATGAAGTTGAAGGGGCTCGCGAGAAGGTTCACGCCGGCGACGACCGCCGTGTCGATCCGACCGCTGGAGATGGCCGCCACCGCGGCATCGAGGGCGACGAGCGAGGACGAGCAGGCCGTGTCGACGGTGAAGCTCGGTCCCTTCAGGTCGTAGATGTAGGAGATGCGGTTCGATAGGATCGAGAGCGTGTTCCCGGTGGCCGCGTAGGCGTCGCCCGACGAGGTGTCGAGGACGCGCAGGTTGCCGTAATCCAGGGAGGAGGCGCCGACGAAGACGCCGATCTGGGTCCCCGCCACGTCCGAGGGGCGCAGCCCGGCATCTTCCAGGGCTTCCCAGGTGAGTTCCAGCAGCAGGCGCTGCTGCGGATCCATCTGCTCGGCCTCACGGGGCGAGATGCCGAACACGCCCGGGTCGAACGACCAGATGTCGTCGAGGACGCCGGCGGACCACGTATAGCTCTTGCCACGCTCCTGCGCGCGCGGGTGTCCGAACCGCTCCAGGGACCAGCGGTCATCCGGGATGCGACCGACGGCGCATCGCGCCTCGGTCAGGAGCTGCCAGAGCCCGTCGACGCTCGAAGCGCCGGGAAGCCGGCAGGCACGGCCGATGATCGCGATGTCTGTACGTTGTGTCACGTTCGATTCGCACACGCTCTTGAACGGGGGACAGGACCGACTTGTACCACCGGTGGCAACCAGCCCGATCCTTAGTATGGCTCCAGGCTACTGTCCAACCGGAGCGCCGGGAATCAGGGCAATCACCGACCGGACACAGGGACCCTGTTGCACGTATTCATCGATCATTCCGGCAAGATGAGGGAGCAAAGTGCCGCGCCTCACGACGACGACTGCTCGATCACATGCAGGAATTCCAAACAAATGCCACAAACCGGGACGGCTTCCCCGACCTGACTTATGGACCATCGCCGACCGAAGTAACCGGCCCGTTACGCCGGCATCCTGGCAAGGGAGGGACCTGGAGGCAGGAAGGATGCGGACCAGCGTCGCCCCCTGTGATTCAGACCCCGCTGCCACCCTGTTTCGCAACGGTTCATCGCTGTGCCGAAGCCATCCAGGGAAGGCGGGTAGACCGGCTGATTACGGCGACTTTGCGGTGCGAGGGGACGACGCTGCGCCGCAACATCAGAGCCGATAGCGCGCGGCGATCTTCGAGAGATTGGGATTGTAGTACGGGTCCGCCCGCAGAACCGCCCCCCATCGGTCTTGCATCACCCGGACCTCGCGCTCGAACCGGGCCAGCTTCTCGGGTGTGTCCTCCGCGCCGCGGCTCTTCGATTCGTGGTGGATCAGCCGCGCATGCGGTGTCCACACGATCCGATACCCCTGCGCACGCAGCCTGAGGCTGAGGTCGACGTCGTTGAACGCGACGGCGAGGTCATTCGCGTCGAAGCCCCCGCTCTCCGAGAAGACCGACGCCCGGAGGAGCAGGCAGGCGCCGGTGACGGCCGAGACCTCCTGCGTCAGGACCATCCGGGCGAAGTACCCGGGGTCGTCCTCGGACAGCCCGGGATGGCTGTGCCCGGCCACGCCGCCGATCCCGAGGACGATGCCGCCGTGCTGCAGCGTGCGGTCCGGGTAGAGCAGTTTCGCGCCCACCGCGCCGATGTCCGGCGTCAGCGCGATGGACACCATCTCGCGCAGCCAGCCGGGCTCGATGACCTCGACGTCGTTGTTCAGGAACAGGAGCAGCGGCCCCCGGGCCGCTGCCGCGCCTCGGTTGGAGAGGTCGGAAAAGTTGAAGGGTCCGGGCACCGACACGATACGAACGCGCGCGTCGTTCGAATAGCGCGCGAAGAGGTCGCGCGTGCGGGGCTCCCGGCTGTCGTTGTCGACGATGAGCACCTCGATGGCCGGATAGTCCGTCGCGTCGAGAACACCCGCGAGGGCCACGGCGAGCAAGTCCGCGCGGTCGCGCGTCGGAATGACCACCGAAACGAGGGGAGCCGGCTCCGGGACCGGACGGACGAGCCGGTTGAACCCGAGGGGGCCGCGCACCGCCGTCGCCCGCAGGGGGGCGGCCACCTCGGCCAGCGCGCGCAGCCGCGCCACCTCGCTCCGCTCCAGGGCCCGGTCCGAGAACGTCCCCGAGCCGCCGGCGGCACGCCAGTGGTAGAGGATCCGCGGAATGTGCCGGATGCGATCCGGCGTCAGACGCGCCGTGATCCGCAAGAGGAGATCGTGGTCCTGGCTGCCCTCGAAGCCCGGGCGCAGGCCGCCCACGGCCCGGATCGCCTCCGTGCGGATCACCGTGAGGTGATTGATGTAGTTCTGGCCGTAGAGCAGCTCGCGATCGAACCCCGACTTGAAGTGCGGCTCGAAGCGACGCCCACGCCCGTCGATCTTGTCCTCGTCGCTGTAGATCAGAACGAGATCGGGCGCGGCACGGATCGCGGCCGCGACGTGGTAGAGCGCCCCCTCGGCCAGCACGTCATCGTGGTCGAGGAAGGCGACGAAAGGACCGGTCGCCTGCGCGAGGGCGTCGTTGGTGGCGCGGGCGATGTGACCATTCTCCGCACGCCGGACGACGTGAATGCGGGGATCCTGCTGGGCGCGACGGGCCAGGAGGCGTGGGATCGCCGGATCCGTCGAGGCGTCGTCGACGATCGAGAGCTCCCAGTTCGGATAGAGCTGCGCGCGGACCGACCGGATGGCGGCGTCCAGGACGCGCGGGGCGGGATCGTGCACCGGCATCACCACCGAGATCCGCGGCGCGTCCGGCCAGGCATCGATCGCGTCGCGGATGCGCCGCCGATCGGCCTCGGAGAGGGTATCGAATCGGGCGATCCACGTGGCGTAGCCGGTCTCCGTCCGATCGTGGAGGGCCCGCAGGAGCAGCGCCCGCCCGCGAACCTTGAGGCCGAGGGCGCGCCAGTACAGGGCGCGCGCGGCGAGGGCCGGGCTCCGGCGCAGGGCGCGCGCGACGAGGCCGATCCGCCGGACCCGGCGGATCGCGAAACCGTCGAGGTGGAACCCCGTTTCGCGGGCGAGGGGCGCCAGGTGCAGGGCTCGCAGCCCCTCGGGCAAGCGCCCCGTCCAGGCGAAGCGATCCCCGCCCTCCGCCTCCTCGGAGAGGGCCACGATGCCGGGCCGACCGTCCGGGCCGAGGACCCGCGCGCTGAGGACTAGCCGGCAGACGCCCGCGCTCCCGACGTCCCGGAACCGGATCGTCGCCCAGGTCCCGCCGAGACCGGCATCCGCGAGGTCGAGGTCGAAGCCGGGGCCATCCGGGACGAAGCGCCGCGTCGAAGCCCCCCTGCGAATCCAGGGGAGCGAGACGGCCGGCAGCGAGCCGGACCGGTTCGGGGTCTTCATCCCTGGCTCACTCCATCGCGGACCGTACCCGAGGCGGCAGGGCCGGACCTTCCCGCGAGCGTCATCGAACGGCGGGACACCGGAGGGCAGGCCCGATCATCGCCCCCGCTCCCCCGGTCGGCGTCGCCGCCCCAAGCGCGAACGGCCTTCCCGCGCCCACCCTCGTTCCCGCCCCGCATCGTTCCACCGCAAGCCCCAACCCGCCTGTTCCGGCCGCCAGCCCCGGTCGGCGCGCCGGACCGGCCCGCGCCACCGGAAGGCGACCGGGCCCGGCTTACCGCATTTTCGCGGGTCACACAGGGCCGATGCCGGGGCCGGGGATCGCCCGACCGGCAGGCCGAACATTCGCGCGGCGAGGGCCCTTGCGTACCCCGAAACCCCAGGCTATAGCCCCCTCCACCGGCGCCGAGCGGCACCGGTGAGGGCGCGTAGCTCAGCGGGAGAGCACTACCTTGACATGGTAGGGGTCACAGGTTCGATCCCTGTCGCGCCCACCATTACTCCTTGATCGGATTAGTGGTTCACGAAAGGCGGCCTTCGGGCCGCCTTTGTCGTTTCCAATTGGGCATCCCGCAACGGCGACGCGTGGTCGATGGCGGATCGGCCGGGATTCCAGGTCCTTGTGGCTTGTCGGTGACGGGCCGTGAGCGCGTCGTGTTTTCCGGGCGCGCCTAATCCCACGAGGCCGGAGCCGTCACGAACCAAGGCGTCCCGCGCGTCCGATCACGCAGCCGCGAAAACCGCGTCATCCCCCAGACATTTCCCGCCCGAGCATCGCGCGACCAGGCGCCCCCCGGAACACGCGTGCGCGAATCCGATCGCGGGAGGCCTCACGACAGAGAACAGCCGCCGCCCCCGAGGGGAGACGACGGCTGTCGATGAGCGGCCGCGGACCGGTGTGCGGCCGTTTGGTCAGGCTGCCGTCAATCAGGCGTAGAGCGGAGCGGTGTAGACCAGAAAATCGTCCGCATGGAGTTCGACGGGCTTCGTGTCGAGCGTCGCGAAGACCACCGCCTTGCCAGCCCCAGCGGTCCCATCGGCATCGAAGGAAACGTTTCCGCTCGTGCTGTCATAGATAATCGTCGGCGCTCCCTTCTGGGAGATCTCGTTGCCGGGGCGCAGAATGAAGTGATTGTCCACTCCGGTGCCGTCCACCAGCTGAGCATAGCCATTGTAGATCGGCGTGCTGTTGTTGAAGACACCGAAGATCGAGCTGTCGAGGACGATCTTGTCGAGTCCAACCTGAAAGTCGGCGATGTGGTCCAGGTTACCCGACGTCAGAGACGCGTCGAAGATGAACTTGTCCGCCCCTGTACCGCCGGCGAGGACATCGCGACCGGATCCACCGGAGATCACGTCGTCCCCAGCGCCGCCGTCGATCGTGTCGCTGCCGGCTCCCCCACGCAGGCTGTTCATGCCGCTGTTGCCGACGATGATGTTGTCGCCGTCGTTGCCGGAACCGCCGATATTGGCCGACCCTTCCAGATAGAGGTTCTCGAGATTAACTCCGAGCGCCCAAGTGACGGTCGAGTGAACGTTGTCGATTCCGCCACCCTCACCATTGAATTCGACGATTTTATCGTCCCGGTGGTACACATAGTAGGTGTCATCACCAGCACCGCCTTCCAGACGACTGGCCTGGGTCAGCGAGGCGTACAGAACATCGTCACCGTCGGTGCCGCGATCGAAGTATCCGAAAGCCATACTCAAATTCCCCCTTAAAAAACTTGTACGGCACGGACTACGTAATACTTCGTCCGAGAGAGAACTAACCCTCGCAGCAAGTGCACCCCGCGCTGTGGCGGGAGCTTTAATAGAATTTTAAGCCAAAGCCAAGGGGCCTGACGCCGGCCATGCGAACTTAAGCTGCGTAGGCTTTTGGTGTTGGTAGTTGTCTTTTCATGGTCAAACTACTTAGACGGCAGAGAACTGGCATAGGACGTTGGCTCCCAACTGCGCCCAGCGGATAGTTTTGACGAAGGGCGCCCTGATCTGGCTGGATAGTTCCGAAGTGAATTCTCCGCACAATCAGCCAGACATGAACGGAACAGGATCTGGAAGAGACGCTGAATGAACACTCAGACTGTGACGTTTGCCGCAGTGCCCGATCAGACTTGGCGGGTGACAATCTTCTGCCGACGGCCATCAACCGACCAGGGTCACGGACGGACATTCCGGCGACTGACCCGTTGCTGCGCTGCTGCACGCGGCGGGCGATCAATAAAAGGGCCCACGCGGATGTGATCACAACATTGCGAGGGGAGGGGGAGCCTGCAGCAGGATCGGGCGCGCAGCCGCGCGCGCCCCTGCACGGAGGCTCGCGTCGCAGGGCTCCGTCCGTGTCACGACACCGGGTGCGTGGCGTCGCAGGCCGATTCGACCGAGACTCATTCCAGGAACAGATGGATGCCGAGAACCCGATCGGCACAGGACATTCGGCCGATCCGCACGTCGGCCCGCACGGCGGTCCCTCTGACCGCCCCCCTAATGCGTCCGTACCAGAAATCGCGAGCGTGACCGGAACAGGATTGCGCACGATCCGTTTGCGCACAGTTGCTGACGCACCCGGCGATCGTCTTCCGGGATGCAGCCACGCTTGCGAAGCCACTTCGGCAGACGACGACGGGAGACCATCATGATCGACACCCACCGTGTGACCGGTACCGCCAAGGAACTCGCCGGCAAGGCGCAGGGCGCCATCGGCGATCTTGCGGGATCCCGGGATGATTCGGTGAAGGGGCGCCTGCGTGAAGCCCAGGGCTCGGCCGAGGACCTCTACGGCCAGGCCAAGGACGTCGTCCGAAACGTCGCCGACGAGGTCTCGGATTATGCCGAGGACGCCTACGACCAGGGCAAGCGCCAGTTGCACGAGGTCCATGAACGGTCCGTCGCCTGGCCGCACGCCTCGCTTCTCGTGGCCGGCCTCGTCGGCTTCGGCCTCGGCCTCCTCGTCAGCAAGCTCTGACCCTTCCACGCCGCTTTTCCAGACCCACCGAACGTTCGGAGTATCCCGTGTCCACGTCCCCCCTTCTCGCGACCCCGGCCGTCTCGGCCGACACCCGTACCGTCCTCCTGAACCAGGTCTCCTGGGGCGCCATCTTCGCCGGCGCCGTCACCGCGCTGGTGACCCAGGTCATCCTCAACATGGTCGGGGTGGGCGTCGGCCTGTCCAGCGTCGGACCC
>NZ_LMML01000011.1:0-2371 GCF_001422215.1 Methylobacterium sp. Leaf89
GGACGCCTCGGCGCCCCCAAGCGCCTCACCCTCGCCGACAGCGTCGACGCCCGCCGCGTCTGAACGGACGGGGCTGACCGACGCCGGCCAGCCCCGCCCCCTCCGATCGGGCGCCCCCCGTCAGGCACGCACCGTGCCTCGGGGTCTCCTGCCGCCGACGCGTCCTTGCCTCCGCGACAGGCCACCGTTGCCGCCAAAGCCGGTGGCCCGCAATAGCCTGTTCGCTGCACATCGAGATCCTGGATCGGAGGCGCCGGGCGGCACGGTGGACATCGGCCGCCGGTCTGTTCGCCGGGCGAGGCTCCGCCAACGCAAGTGGTACGGTACGGATGCCTCGCCAGCCGGATTCGAGAGCAAGGATCGGGATGCGGCTCCGGGGATTTCGGGGCAGGACAGGCTGCGACGCGGCCGCGACAAGCGGGGGCCGCCCCTGGACGACGGAGGACGTTGCCCCATGCGGCGCGCTGACACCCATCCGGAGTGGGACGACCCGAGCGCCCCCGATGACCCGGACGCGCAGCGATGGGCCGCGCTCACCGCCCGCGACGCGCGGGCCGACGGCACCTTCGTCTACGCCGTTCGCACCACCGGCGTGTATTGTCGCCCCAGTTGCCCCTCCCGCGCGGCCAACCCGGAGAACGTGAGCTTCCACGCCACCTGCGATGCAGCCGAGGCCGCGGGCTTCCGCCCGTGCCGGCGCTGTCGGCCCAACGACGCGACCCTGGCCGAACGGCACGTCGCCGCGATCGTCCGGGCCTGCCGCCTGATCGACGCGGCCGAGACCATGCCGACACTCGAAGGCCTCGCCGCGGAAGCGGGCCTGAGCGCCTTCCACTTCCACCGCGTCTTCCGAAGGGTCACCGGCATCACGCCGAAGGCCTACGCGACGGCCAAGCGGGCCGAGCGCGTGGCGCAGCGCCTGCCCGAGGCCGGGACGGTGACCGAAGCGGTCTTCGCGGCCGGCTTCAACGCGTCGAGCCGCTTCTACGCTGAAGGCCCGGATCGACTCGGGATGCGCCCATCGGCCTATCGCACGGGAGGCGCCGGGACGGCGATCCGCTTCGCGGTGGCCGCGTGCTCCCTCGGCGCGCTCCTGGTGGCGGCGACCCCCCGGGGCCTCTGCGCGATCCTCCTGGGCGACGATCCCGACGCCCTGGTCCGCGATCTCCAGGACCGCTTCCCCAGGGCCGACCTGGCGCCCGGCGATCCAGCCTTCGACGGGTGGGTGGCGACGGTCGTTGGTTTCGTCGAGGCGCCGGGCCGCGGCCTCGACCTGCCCCTCGACATCGGCGGCACCATCTTCCAGCAGCGGGTCTGGGCCGCCCTTCGCGCCGTCCCGATCGGCACCACGACGACCTACGGCGCGATCGCCCAGGCCATCGGCGCCCCGACATCCATGCGGGCCGTGGCCCAGGCCTGCGGCGCCAACCCGCTGGCGGTCGCCATCCCGTGCCACCGGGTGGTCCGCGCGGACGGGTCGCTCTCCGGTTATCGCTGGGGCGTCGCGCGCAAGCGCCAGCTCCTCGACCGCGAGGCGGATGCGCGCTGAAGGTCTCGCCGCGCGCCTGACGGTTTGAGAGAGCAGGTTCGACGTGTCGGGTTCGACGTGGCATGGGAGCCACAGGTCACGATCACAGGGTGTCCGACCCGTCGCGCCCCCTCTTTCCACGGGGTAGAAGCGACTTCGGCATTCCCGGACGCGCGATGCGCATGAATGGACGTCGCGGTTCGCGTCCGGCCCGACCGGCCTCCCTCCCTACGGCGTGACCCGCCCCCGCTCCCGTGGTCGAAACCGGCATGGCCGCTGTTCCCCGTTCTCCGCGTTCCCAGGCCGTCGCGCCCCGAACTGCGGCCCCGCGAACCGGAGCCGTCCGGCTTGCCCTCGTCGCCGTCCTTCTCTCCGCGTCGAAGGTGCGCGCCGAGGAGGCGGGCGGGATCGTGCTGGAGGAGCTCTCGATCACGGCCGAGGGTCGCCCGGCACCGGCCGGGGTGCCGTTCGGTGTCTCGGCGCCCCCCGGTTCCAGCCCGAGCGTGATCGAACAGCCCCTGGGCGCCACCGCCACGCGCGTCGGCCGCACCGACACGATCGAGAACCGGCCCGCCACAAGCCTCGGATCGGTGCTGGTGAACAGTCCCGGCGTCACCGTGCGCCCGGGCAATGGGGGGCGCGACGTGGTGATCTCCATCCGCGGCAACAATGCCCGCTCCACCGGTGTCATCCGGAACATGGTTGTGCTGGAGGACGGCTTTCTCCTGACCCAGCCGGACGGCGCCTCGCGCTTCGACCTCGTCGATCCGCGCGCCTACGGCCGCATCGACGTGTTCCGCGGTCCGCAATCAGCGCTCTTCGGCAACTACGCCACCGGCGGCG